>NZ_JALKIL010000024.1 GCF_023051105.1 Anaerobiospirillum sp. NML120449
GATGAAGAGGGGCTACAATAGTAGTTTGTGTCAAAATGTCAAGATTATTTTAGGAAGATTTCCGATATTTAAGCTAAATTTCGTGGATTTCCTTAGCGATATAATTATGTTAACACTACCTGTTCTGCATCGCACCTAGTGAAGCGCGCTCACCATCGTACAGACCGATGAGCTTGTCCATTGCAGTTATAATCTTTTCCGACTCGCCTGCAGTTGAAAACTTAACCGTGACAACACCAGTAGCTGCGATATTTAAAGCATCAACATTACCATTACCAAGCTTGGAAAGAGCAAAATTCTTCATGGTAAGGTCAATGGTATCACCACTGTTTGCGCCTACCTGGAAAGTAATTTTAGCGTCGTCACCGGCGGCATTCTGCTTACCCCACATAGCATTATCCTGCTGGCCATTAAGAATGGTTTTGCCGCCAAAGGTGGTCTTGGTAACGATGCGCTGGACTTCGTTGAGCAGGGAGTTTGCTTCGGCGCTCAGTGCTTTGCGATCATCAGCTGTGTTAGTACCGTTGTTGGACTGAACAGCCAGAGTACGGACCTTCTGCAGCATGTTGGTGATTTCATCCATAGCGCCTTCAGCTGTCTGAGCAAAAGCTATTCCGTCAGCTGCATTACGGTTGCCCTGGTTAAGGCCATTTATCTGGGTGGTTAAACGGGAACTGATCTGAAGGCCGGCTGCGTCGTCCTTTGCGGAGTTGATTCTTAAGCCAGAAGAGAGTCTTTGATAGGTTGTAGCCAATTGGTTCTGAACATTGTTCAGGTAGCGGCGACCATTAAGTGAGCTGATGTTTGTGTTGACGTAAACTGCCATAGTAAATACCCCATAGATCGCATGACGTTAAGTTCCAGGGGCAGGTGGCAATGCCAGTCTTGCGCCCTTTTTCTCTCATTAATTTCTTAACGTCCCTCAGGTCTGGGTTTTTATGAGCATCAGTACTCAGCTTCTCGTGAATAATAAAGGCGTAACTACAATGTTTTGTAGAGCTTGCTAGATGCATACATGTCGATGTTTCGGTGCTGTAGCAAGTTTTCCTTTAATATTCGTTATTTATCATCTTTGTCTGGAGAAAATGCTTGTATGTAAGTGTTGTTATATAGAGCGACTGCTGATTGTGGGATTGTCTGCTGATGTTGGGGTTATCAGCTGTTATCGGTCGATATTGAGAGTATGGGGGGATGGCAGGCGGGAAAAATAACAGCCTCCGGCTGCTGCTGTTGTTTTGCAGCAGGCCGGAGGCCTGGGAAGGATTTATTGCCATGTGGCAGGGCGTAAGGCAGGGACCAGGAGGCCCTTGCTGTTAGGCCCAGCGGCTGTCAGAGAATGCTGGCAGCGGGATTTCCATGGCTGGACCACTGTAGGCATCTGGATTGACTACGTGGTTGATGAAATAGTTACGGATAAGCTCATCTTCCATGATAACGCCAAGGTTCTCGCCGTTGCCTGAGGCATCAGCCCATGGTGAGCCTGGGGCAGTCAGGAACTGAGTGAAAGCTTCCTGAGTAAATCCGGAGAAATTATCTACAGTCTGATCAATCACGTAAATGATGGCAGGCTGAGTAATTCTCTGCTCCAGAGGGCTCTGGGTATCAGTAAAGTTCAGCTGATGATGCATGTGATCGAAAAGAGCGCGAGGGAAGATTGGACCAGCTTCCCAGGTAATAGGACGCTCGTCGGTAAGGCGCATGTCAAAGAGGGCCATGACGCTGCCATAACTGCAGAAAAGCAGGCGCTGAGCCTTGGCCTGATTGATAGGGTAGTTCTTAAGATAGCATCTCTTTATGATGTAGGTTAAGACCTGTGAGCTGCTGAAGAAAATCTCGCGCATAAAACCTTCCTAAAATACGCCCGGATAAATGGTACTGTCCGCCTCATAAGTGCATGGCACGATACCATACTCTTCGGTAGGGGGATCTTCAGATAGTGCATATATTATGGTGATTTTTCAGGGAAAACAAGCAAAAACATGTCAGCTGGTGATATTGGTCATATTGCAACTAAGATACAGCATGACGTTGTTAATACCCCAAAAGAATGCCCACTGCGACGGTCATTTCCGCTAATACACAAAACAAAAGACCCGTAGTTATGTCCCGTGCCATGGGAGTGACTGGCTTTGCTCTGACAAGATGACAATGCAGTCTTCCCTGGAGGGTTGATATGCATACAGCAAGTAACGCGCCAGGTGTTGCCAGGTTGTTTATAAGCCCCATGGAACCGGCCTTTAAACGGCCTCAGTGTCACGATTATTCATGTTTATGGCTGAAAGTTGGATACTGATTTTGGTGGTTTGCCTGAATGTTGTCTGTTTGAAAATGACGTAAATCTGCAATACAAAGAGCTAAGTAAAGTTGCCTCAAACAGGCGGCTTTGCCCCAGACAGACAGCACGGTCAGTCACAGCTTTTTGTATTGTCAGCGTCTGAACTAATATGCTGCAGCGGCTGTAGCAAAGTGCATATACATGCGCGTTTGCATGACCATTTGAGTGTCCGGAGCATGCATTTGCTGGTCACGCATCAGCTGGACGTGCATTAGCAGGGCGTCATGCATTAGCGGTCGGCCGGGCGGCAGTGCTGCAGGGCTGGGCTGGGCTGAGGTGGCGGCTTACTGCTTTGTGCTGGTACAGTTTGCAGTTTTGTTCCTGGTGATACTTTCAGCTGGATTAAGGACGAATGAGCTCCTGGATTTGAGCAAGGCGTTCGTCCTGGTCTTCAGAGCGCAGGCGCCAGCCTATGGCGCACAGGACAACGAGCAGTACTGCCAGAGGTATATTGCCAAAACGCACGAATGGGGTCATTCCCGATGCCGGAGTAAAGGACATAATCAGGGAGCCCTCGATATTGGTCTCAAGACGCTCTCCAATACTTCCGTCAGACTCAATCAGCGCTGTAATGCCTGAGTTGGTGACACGAATCATTGGCTTTTGCATTTCCATGGATCGCATCTGGGCAATGGCCAGGTGCTCCTGAGGACCACGGGTATCGCCATACCATGAGTCATTGGAAATCATGATGATGCCATTGGTGTTCTCATCATGCAGTGAGCTCATGAGCTCAGGGAAAATGGATTCGTAGCACAGGGCTGGAATCAGATGAAGATTGTTACGCTCGATGTAAATCTGCTTCTGGTTGTACTCTCCACGGGTAAAACTCGACATTGGGAAGTTGAAGATTGAGCCGAGCTGCCTTGTGTACTTTTCAAAAGGAACAACCTCGCCAAAAGGCACCAGCTGACGCTTGTCGTAGTACTGGACCTGATCGATGTCATTGCTCTGACCAAGCAGGAACATGGAGTTAAAGCTGTGCTGATCTTCAGTAACGCGCTGCATGCCGATAATCATTGAGGTTTCACTTTCATTAGCATAGCGGTTCATGTCGCGCAGCAGCGGACGTACCTGCTGGAAGTAGACAGGCATGGCTGATTCAGGCCAGACAATAATGTCGTTTTTGCCAAAGTGATCTACTGACAGAGAGATGTACTTGTCGATGCTTGGCATGGTCTGGGACGGATCCCATTTAACAGCCTGAGGGATATTGCCCTGAATGGCGGCCACTTTAACTGGCTGTTCATCGGTGGTGTACTTAACACCATGCAGGAAAATACCAAAGAAGAAGAGTACACCGGCTACAGGCAGGTAGATGTAGCGTCTTTCAATGGCCAGGGCCAGAGAGCCGGCGCAGATAAAGAGAATAAGGGTCAGACCGCGTACACCAATGAGCGGGACATAAGCTGTAAATGGGCCCTCAAGCACGGTGTAGCCAAAATACATCCATGGGAAGCCGGTAAAGAGCCAGCCTGCAATAAAGTCAGCAATGATAAGCGCTACAGGCAGGAAGCACAGCAGGAAGGCATTTTTGAAAAAGCGGTATTGCTGACCATCTTTCATGGTCAGTACAGGGAAAAGGTAGTTCTGCGTAAAGCCCTGAGGGATCATGCTGCCACCCATGGCAGGCTCTGGCATTTCAACAGCGTCCTCGTCATCTTCAGGTTCTTCCTCGGGCTCCTCAGCCTTTGGCTGATATTTCTGAAATGCCAGACGGAAAGCAAACATGCCCATCAGAGCATGAAAAAGTGCCAGATAGGCACCAAATAGACTTTCTACGCCAAAGGAGAGCAGATATGGCAGTCCGCCAAAGTCAGTCATGACGAAGTTAAGCCACTCAAGAGTGATGGTATTGAGGGCACCAAAGTACATGAGCAGTGACCAGAAGACCTGCTTTCTGGTCTTAAGGCTGGCTACAAAGCAAAACTCAAAGGCCAGGGCTACCAGGCTAACCGGCCACATGTTCCATGGGGCATAACCAAGGGTGGAGATAAGACCAAGGCACACTGAGGTTATGACCAGACCTGATTTTGAGTGCAGTACCTTCTGCCAGAATGAACGATCGCTGAAGATTTGAAGCTTGACAAGCAGGGACGACATGATCACCACCGAATTGAGCCAGATGACACACAAAAAGAGGTCGCTGCCGCATCCCCTGCATCCTTGCACTTATTTGAAGGCTCTCAGGCATGTGGCAGTAAAACCGGGAAAAAACGAAAGTGACATTCTAACAAAAGACCTGCAAATCCGCCTGTATTCCGAAAAATATGTCACTTATGCCCCTGTGCGGCGCAGCAGTAATGATGAAATCTGCGCGCAGCGTGGCCGCAGGTGGAGATTTTACCGGCATTGGCTGTTCTGACGCCTCATTTTTTTATGCTCTCAAAGTTCATGGATCTCTGGCGCTACCGTTCCACGGTATGGTGCTTTTCTGAGGCAGGGTGGATGAGGTGATCTGCAGGGATTAGCTGTTTCATGGCATGCTGTGCAGGGCCGGGTATGAGAATAGGGGGGCAGGTGTGAGGCTGGCAGGTCTGTGGCCTGGGCACAGGCGGCAGCCTTTTGGGGGCGCTGTTTTTTGTGTGTGGAGGGATTGTCCGGCATTTGGCGGACTGTTCATGGATTATGTGGAGGTTATATACCTCGTAACTCCGTGTTTATCAGGATAGTGTCAGTTGTTATTGAAATGTGTCTATGGTCGGTATGGATATTACTGAGGTGCAATTGTGTTGGTGTAATGTTCTCTTTTTACGCTATAGCATTTACATATGTGAGTGAAAAAGCTGATAAATAAGAGATCTTATCCAAACTAATGCATCAGCTGTCCGATCATATACAAGCGCAGTATGTAATAATACGCTAAATATTAAGGGGATACTCCTGCCTGCATTCTCCTTAGAAAGCCTGACTTTGCGTCTGATAAAACCATCGATGCCATAAGACTTGTCCAGCCTGTCCAGATTTTTCTGGCTTTGCAGGGCCTTGTTATGGCTTTTTGTGCTTTGGGCCAGGATCAGAGCCTGTTGGGGAAGTGCAGGATTCATTTGTTCTTATAATCAGAAAGAAATGTCAGATCCACGTCCTGTGATGACTGCGCATTTATGTATGCTCATATTACGCTGCGTTGTTGAGTATTTTCATATGCACGGACCAGCTGACATGAAGTCAGGTTCATTTACATGGCCCAGTCCAGTCAGTACATCACTTTTGTAAATAACCATTCCTGTCCCTTATGCGGCTCACGCGATTATGTAGTTGGAGCTGAGCGCAGGGAAATATTGCAGTCAGTGCCTGTAAAGCCTGAGGAGCTCGATACTCAGGCTGTGGTCAGTTTTACACCGGCTTTGTGCAACAACTGCCAGCTTTCTTTTAACGAAACAGGAATCAGCGATGAAACCAGATCATGGATCTGGGGACGTTACAGGTTCTACAAGGCCTCATCCATGGGCGGAGCTAACTATCAGCCCTACATAGATGAGGTAAGAAAGCGCCTTGATAGCAAAAGTGCACGTGTGCTTGAGGTAGGTGGATATGACGGCTATCTGCTGCGCACCCTGAGTAATGAGGGTTACACCAGTCTGACTCTGATTGACCCGGCTGTGGTTACTGACGGAATCGACCAGTGCCGCAACAGGGTAACAACCGTAAAAGGATTCTTCCCTGAAGATGAGCCTGTATATCGCATGCGCGTGGAAAGAGGTCGCTCATACTGTTGTGAATCCAAATGCCCGTCAGTCCTTGAAAATGGCGATATACATGGCCACAGCTGCGAGCCTGGCAACAGTCATACCATGGCTGAAGGGCTTAGCCTGGATACGGTTGGACTTTACGATGTAGTCGCCTGTAAGGAAGTCCTCAGTGTTGTGCCTGACATCATGCACTTTGTAAAGGGACTTAACGCTGTGCTCAGGATGGGAGGCACCCTGGTGCTGACCACTCCGCCATTTAACAGTATGCATGCCATGCAAATCTGGCACTTTAATGCCAATGCCATTGACTGGATTGTCTCCCGTTGTGGCTTTGAGCTTACAGAGCACAGGGTAACCTCTCAGGTAACTTACGAGATCTATGTCCTGACCAAGATTGCAGATGTGCTCTATGATGCTGAAGTTCATGATGCAGCGGATTTAATTAAGCCCCAGAGGAGTGAAAACTCCGGGGGATACGAAGGAAAAGTTTTTTCGCGTCATATTCAAAAGCAGTGCATTGAGCAGCTCGCTCAGTCATCCACTGTTTCTGCCTCCGCAGCAGCCATGCTTAATGAAAAGCTGCGTACTCACGCTGAGCTGGGGCATACCCTGGTCATCTACGGTACCGGTCTGCAGACTTTCAATATCCTGAGCTGCCTTGATAAGACCAGTGCCAGCATGGAGCTGTTACTGGTTAACTCTCTTAAAGACGACGAGGGATCTTTATTCATGCTTCCTGACGGGTCAGTCAAGGAAGTGCACTGGGCCGTTTCGGCCTTAAAAGACAGACATATTCCAGTTCTGATACTTGGAGTGCTGTCTCCACGTTTTATGGAAGAGATCACCGCAGTGTTGCATGAAATCAACTGCACCTGTGATGAACTTATTTCCATGCAGGATCTTATCTGAACTGGTTAGCATTTTCCGATAACTATGCCTGCATGAGCCAGAGCTCAGTCTGCATATGACTGTAAGCCCTGTTGCGCAGCTGTGTATTAACAGTCATGGACAAAAAGCATAAGGAGTCTGCAGACATGATTTGCAGCATATCCATGAGCATTTCCGGAGTATGACAGCCCATTACATCAGGCTGTTATATAACGCAGTCAGAAACCAGGTGCTCTGGCTCTGGCTGATATCAAAGGTAAAAATATGTCTTCTATCAGTATCACAGGCGGCTCACCTGTATCTGAGCCTGTAATTCTGACCCTGGGCGCAAGTGCCGAGGCTGTTCCTTTTCTTTCTCTGCTCATGGATGAGGGACTGTCAGTCGTATGCATGGATCGCAACCCGACGCTCCCTGAAGAGTTTACCGCCCGCCATAAAGGTCAGCTCAAATGTCTGGCCCGTGACTTTGGTGATATCGGTCAGGCTGAGCGTACCGTTGTCGAGGAGGGTATAACTCATACTCTGGCTCTGCCTGTTGGCCGTTCTCTTACCGCTATGGGTAGAATAAATGACCGCTTTGGTTTTGCAGGTCCGTCCTTTGCTGCCATTGACATCATGACTGACAAGCTGAGCTTTCATAATTTTCAGCTGGCCAACGGGCTTAATGACGCGGGCCATATTGTTATTGAGTCAGGTACCAGAGAGGAAACTGTCTCACGCGTTGAGGAAATTGAGGCAGCCCTTGATTATCCTTTCATTGCCAAGCCAGTATGGGGATCAGGCTCTCAGGGTGTACGTGTCATCAAAAACAGAAATGATTTGCTTGCTTACGAGTTGCCTGAGCGTTTTGCCGGCTGCCGTCTGCTGCTTGAGAAAATGATTGGTGGCATTGAGTTTTCAACCAATGTGTTTGTTGATGAGAGCAGCCGCTGTCATATGATGGGCCTGTTCCGCAAGGAAATTACAGCTGCTCCGTACCGTCAGGAGTCATGCTATTTCAGTGACGAGTTCAGCAAACAAAGCGCTATCATCATCAATTACATGAACAGGATCTGCACTCTGCTCAAGCTCAGCAACTGCTTTATCAATGCTGATGTAATTATTGATGGCAATAACAGACCATACATTGTGGATATATCCCCACGTCTTGGTGGCAACAATCTTCTGCGCCTGCTGCGTTTTAATGGCAATAATCCGCTGAAAATCTTCAATCAGGCTGTGATCAGGGGGAGTAAGGATGTAGCTGTTAACACCAGTCAGAAAACAGCTGTGCTTCGTTTCTTCAACTTCATCCGCAGCTTCTGCTATCACCAGCATACTGACGATTACAGTGCTGAGTTAACTGGCAGCTCATCTGCTGCTAAAGGTCAGATTCCAGGCAGTCTGTATAACGAGCGTGAGCGCCAGTGCATTGTAGAGATAGTCAACAGACTGGAGCCGGGTAAGATGTATGGCCCCATGTTCTCAGGCGCTGATACTGCAAGAGGCCACATCTTTGTCAGCCACGAAAGCATCCGTACCGCAGACGAGCTGACTGTGCGCTATCTCAACTGGCTTATCGACAGCTCCAGTGCCGTCGTAGCCTGCTGATTTCACAGCAGTGAAACATGCATGAAAAAAATGGGGCCAGCAGGGCCCCTTTTTTTCTGTTGCGGCAACTGGCCAGCCATTAAAATCCTGTCCCGACTGCCCGCCTCTGCCATACATAATACGGAACCTCTAACAGGCTCATCCGCCCCGTCTTTCCTGCAATAACGACCCCAGCCTCACCCGGTACTTTCAGTGCTTTCCTGTGGCCAGCAGGAATACTGTGCTCATTGCACTCAGAATATAGTCAACAGGTCCATTAACACGCTCTTACCGGCCTCACTGTGTCCAGATACTGTAACCGCATACTCAGAGTAATCTCTGGCCACACATGGTCTCAGTCTGCCTTGCTGATGATATTCCTTGCCATAATGTTTTGTAAAGCGTTGCATCTTTTGGAACGTGCGCTGCAGCCGGGGAAGTGCAAAGCAGTTCGCGTTTTCCTTTAAGCCGCTGCATACAGTATGGATGAGAGCTGTGTCAGCTCCAGGTGGCGCAATTGCTGCAATTGCACTGCAACTTGCTAAAATGACCTCATATTTGTGCTTTACTCCGCAGGGTGAACTTTCAATGGCCAATGAAGAACTGCTCAAAAAACTTCCTTCCTACAGAACTTTTTCAATAGAAGAGTTAAAGGATGGCTCATGGCGCAACAAGCCAGGTGAAACCTGCCTGCGCTCGAGCTTCAGAACTGATGATATTGAGCGTCATTATGAAATCGAAGCACAGAAACGAGAGCTGATTGCCCGTAAAGAACTGGCCGAACGTCAGAGGGCAGTCTCACGTATGGCACCGACGCCAGCGGCGCCCGCACCCGCATTCGCACAGACACCTGCATATGCACCAGCACCTGCATATGCTCCTGGGCCTTCAATTGCACAGCCGCAGCACCAGGGGCAGACATACGCTCAGCCTCAGGGGCAGGCACAGTCACACGTGCAGGCTCAACCACAGGCTCAGCCACAGTATCAGGCTCAGCCATCAGCTCACACTACAGCACCGGCACTGACAGGGCAGTCATTGCCTGCATATGATGCTATGCCAGATACCGGTCATCTTGCAGAGGATGAGATAGTTGAGTATACCCAGTGGTCAGACAGTTCTGATGATGGCCAGGCCGGGGCTGATATCTGGGATGATTTTGATCCTGAGGCCATCATGGCTCACCAGGCTCAGGCAGCTGCAAGTGCTCAGAGTAACGTCCAGAGCAAGGCAGCAGCTGCTCAACCGGCCGCTTCCGGTCCAAAGGTGCGTTTTGAGTTTGCTGAGCGTCCTGCTTCAGTCAGCAATAGCAGTAATGACAGGCAAAATGTCTTTCAGGGACAGCCTGTAAACTCCAGCCCATATTCTGCACCACCTGCACAGAAAGCGGCAGGCGCCCGCACCAGCAGCAAGGCAGGTGCTGGCAGCCGTACCAGCAATGATGGCAATGCTGGCAGCGGCTCAGGTCATGCAGCGGCTGCAGCTTATGCCGCAGGCCGTGCTCATGAGGGGAATATGGGCAGCGCCCGCGCAGCTGCAGACACCCGCGCCGGCAGCCACAGCCACTCCAGTGCCCCTGAATTTGATGTTCCACCAGAGTTTGCAGATCAGTATCACGACCAGCATCAGGCTGATTATGCTTATATGCCTGAGTCCATGCCTGAACCGGCCCCATCACATAAGGGCGGTCATATGCCTGAGCATATGCATATGGGAGCACCAGAGCCGGTTAATCCTTATGCAGGCGACATGAGCAATATATTTGATGTTATGGAAAGCGCCATTGCCAGCAGTGCCTTTAACAGCACCAGAGCTCAGAGCGTTCCTGCAGTGTCCCCTTACGGACAGAGCGGTGTATCAGCAGCCAGAGCCGCATCTCAGGTTAAGACTCAGGCAGCAGTTAATGATGACCTTCCACCATGGTATATCGGTCCTGATGATACCCGTCTAAACCAGGCGGGCAACTCAGCTGCCAGACAGGGCTTACAAACCGGCAGTACTTCTGGCATGAGTTCAGCTGCTCCCGGTACTGCCTCTGAGACCATGACCGGAGGTAAAGCTGCCAGTAAGGCTGGTAAATATGCCGGCATGGCAGGTAAAGCTGCCAGTAAGGCTGGTAAAGATGCCGGCATGGCCGGTAAGGATGCCGGCATGGCTGGTAAAACCTCCAGTATGGCCGGTAGCGCGGCCAGTATGGCTGCCGACAGTGCCGCAGGTAACGGCGCTGCAGCTGAGGTCGCTGCCGGCGCTGAGGGAGCTGGTGCAAGTCATGCCATGAAGTGGGCTGGGGGGCAGGATGAGGAAGATGACAGCGGCTTTAGTTTTGAGTACATCAGTAAGGTGCTTGATGATTACCGCAATAAAGTAGAGCCAGAGCTGTGTAGTCAGCAAAGAGGCAGGTCGGCGCGTAAAAGCAGCACCAGAGCGGCTGCACAGCCTGCAGGATGGGGCGGTGTTGCCGGTTCATCACAGTCAGCGATGCAGGCTCATAAGTCTAATGAATCAAGGGCTTTTGCTTTTGGCAGCTCTGCTCATGCTCCTGCTCATGCTTCTGCTCCGGCTGCGCCATACAGCACTTATGAGCCCGAAGTGTCTGGCAAGTCGGGAGATGACGAGGTTGATCTTTATGATTTTCGTGAAAGTATGGAGGACCTGGTGGCTCCATATGGCATTACTGTGCTTGATGTTGATAACAGACCTTTTCAGGTACTGTGTTCCATGCTCTCAAGAGAGGATGAGCGCTTCAAGCTAAGTGTTTTCTACAGTAAGCAACGTAAGATCAAATATATCCAGTGCGCCTGTACCAGTACTGAGGTCAAGCTCTGCCTGAAGCATCTTGAGGCTCTCAGGGGCAGCTCCATTGATGACATGAAGCTCAGTGAGCAGGAGCCTGATTTTGTAGCTCAGGGCGTGCGCAATAAGGGCATGGCGGCCCGCAATAAAAACATTGCCCTCGTGTCAGCAGAAGTGGCCTCTCAGGTAGTGCATGGCGACAAAATCGACATCCACAGTGCTGCCCGTGCCGGCATGGGCAAGGTAGTAACTCTCAATGACAGGGTCGAAAATATCCTCAAGCCTCTGGGCTTTAAGATACGCGACTGTCAGGAGAAGAGTTACCAGCGTCAGTTCTCAGTAACTACTCCATCAGGACAGAACATTATGCTCATGGTGTGGTACAAGGGTTCGGGCAAGGTCTCCAACGTTCGCTTTAACCTCACACCAGGCGCCGACAGAGAAGCTATAGGAAAGGCCCTGACCCAGCTTAACAGCAGTGTGGTAAATACCATGCTCGAAGAGCTGGTCAGCGGACGGGGCCGCTGAGAGCAGGCAGCCGCCGCACCGCCTGAGGCGGCGCGCGGCTGCCCCTCGAGGCCTTGCCTTTGGCGGCTGCACCCCCTTGCGTACTTTGACATGTCAGGAGTCAGGACTGGATATTATGGTATTTTCACAACAGCGGTAACAGCAGTGCCTGCTGTTACTGGCAAAGCATCACCTTCAGGTGAGCAAGGAGCATTGTTATGCTGAAGCTGTCTGTACGTGCCGGACTGTGTGCTGCAGCCATGACGCTGGTCAGCGCCTGTAACTCCACAGATCCTCAGACTCAGTCGATGATAGACAGTGTGGTTACTGCCCTGCCATCGGAGGTGGAGGGATGTACCTTCCTTGGTAATGTCGACACTGATTACGGCTCATACTCCATACAGGCTGCCCGTAACCATCTGCGTCTGAAAACGGCTCAGCTCGGGGGCAATCACCTGGTGGAGACTCATCTTGGTGTAAGTGCCGGAACAGTGTTTTACTCCCGTCACTGGGGCGGTCCTTATGCTGACCCTGACACCTACCTTCTCTCAGGACGTGCTTACTTCTGCCCTGAGGGTAAGGGGATTACAGGCCCAATGCGTCCGGCTGCCATACCTCTTGAAAAGAGCCCTGGTATTGCTGACGGTCCGTACCGTCCTGAGGGGCATATTCCCCCTGTACGCGACAGCAGTGCCACCCCTCCTGCAGCTGACGGCTCTTTAAAAGCTGCTCCCGTACCATCTGATGAAAATACTGAGGTTCTGGCCTCAGATTCAGATCAAAGACCAGCACCTCATGGATCAGTTAATCCAGGCCCTGTGAAAACATCAGAATACGGTCAGATAATTGAGACAACAGCATATCCTGAGTCAGGGGCATTATCAGGATCACCAGTGAGCATAGGCGTGGGCATAGGAGTACACCTGTAGCAAGGATAATACGCAGCCGGCCATCGCATCTGCAATGCAGCTGCAGCACCTGCCCTCATGCCTGGCACCGGGACGCAGCACCTGCCCTCATGACCTGGCTCCGGGCTGCAACGGCCTGACCTTGTCGCCCCGTCAGGCATTTAATCTTCTTCAGCCTGAAGCTGCACACTCATGCAGATGATAAAACAAAAGGCCTTATCCTTTGCAGGGATAAGGCCTTTTGTTTACGGTCAATACCAGCCACCAGGGGCACGATATCAGCCGTGCCGCAGAGATAATCAGGCAGGGCACGCAGGCAGCGGTCCTGCTGGAGCAACCTGGGCTTCAGGCTTACTCCTCAGGCTGAGGAGTAACAGTTACCTGGATAGTCTGCACCTTGTGGTGATTGGAGCTGAGAATCTTGAAATTGAACTCGTTGAGGGTTACGGTTTCATCCTTGTGAGGGATGTGACCTAACAGATGGATTACCAGACCGGCAACGGTGTCTACATCAATCTCAGGCAGGCTGGTCTTGAAGAACTCTTCAAACTCTTCAAGAGGAGTGATGCCCAGCAGAGTGTATGTGTTCTCATCTGTGCGGGTGATGTAGTTTTCGATTTCTGCCGGATCGTACTCGTCAGTAATCTCACCTACGATAAGCTCAATAATGTCTTCGATAGTTACCAGACCGCAGACACCGCCATACTCATCAATGGCCATGGCCAGATGCATGCGATCTTTCTGGAAGTCGCGGAGCATGACATTGACGCGCTTGGTCTCTGGGACGAATACCGGCTTGCGCAGCAGGTTTTCAATATCGCAGATACGACGGTCGCCCTCATTGGCAAGAGGCAGCAGATCCTTGGCCAGCAAAATGCCCTGAACATGATCCTTGCCTTCGCTGGTGACAGGGTAGCGTGAGTGTCCATACTGCTTGATTGTATCAATAGCCTGAGCCACAGTACTCTCAGCGTCAATGGCCACAATGCGGCTGCGCGGGATCATGATATCGGCAATACGGCGCTGTGAGATATCAAATACACCACGAATCATATCCTCAGTGTCTTCATTGATAATCTCATCGGCACCGGCCTGCTCGATTACTTCGGCAAGCTCCTGCTGGTTGGATGGAAGTGCACGCTTGAGGATAAGGCGTGCCAGGCGCTCGCGGGTACGGCTTATGAAAGACGGATGCGACGGTAAATCAGATCCCATAGTGAGAATTATAAACTCCATGAAAAAAACACAGCTCATTATAGCGTGTATCATGCCCCCGTCATTAACCTGCCCTTATTTAGCGTGAGCATCCTCAAGAAAATCCCCGGTCATAAGCAGCCCAGGTACCACAAAGCCCTCCCTCATAAGCACGCACCATCACCTGTCTTTACGTCAGCCTGCCCATACCTGATATCAGCGCCGTCAACCTCTGAGTTCTCCCGTGCAGACTCATCCAGTATCAGAGACAGGGCAATACCTGTGGCCCTTGTCCGGGACAGAGCAGGGATATGGCCATATACAGCCAAAAGACATATCCCACAGACATACCCCACAGACATAACCCACGTACATATCCAACGGACACACCATACGGACACAACCGCCAGCCCTCACATGGCAAAGGCAGGTGCAGTGCCATTTGCAGTGCCTTTGGCAGAGGGCAGCCCAAGGGCAAGGGCCATAGCAAGAGTTTTGTGCATGGCAGGAGGCATGTGCATGGCAGAGAGCCAGGGGCATTTCATTGCCCGTCAGCAGCCGCTGGAATTTGCGCTGATGAAAGGTTTTGCCTCACCATGTGCATTATCTCTGTAACACGCAATGCCTGGCACTGAGCGCTGCACATCAGGATATGGACTGTGGCGGCCTGCACATCAGCATATGGCCTGCGGAGGCCAGCACATCAGCATATGGACTGCGGCAGGCTGCACATCAGGATATAGCCTGCGGCGGCCTGCACATCAGTATATGGACTGTGGCGGTCTGCACATAATGGCATGCCTGATTGTTCAGTCACAATTTGTTATGACCGACTGTCAAGTATTTTGTGATTGAGAAGGGCAGGTTGCAGTCGGGGAGCCGTTTTTTTGTACCGCACTGCCAGGTCGCAGACTCGATGATAAATATCTGGTTTGCCATCATTGTTTGTCCGGCTTGTGCGTAATTGTCAGTTGCAAAAATCCCATATATATCGCTATTTACCTGTTATTCTGTCAAATATTTTAAATATTTACATATTTTTAAAATTGTGAGGAATTTCACGGAATGGTGCCAGAGAAATGCAGTATTTTGCAGACAGTTGCCCATAAAAATGTCGACATCTGAGCGGGTTTTTCATGGGGCAATCTGCACTCATTGTGAGTTCATGTCCACAGTTTATCTGGAGGGTATATGGGTTTTCTAAATTCTTTAGGCAAGGGGCTGTTAGTAGCTGGAAAGGCAGTAGCTGAGAAAGGCAAGGAGGTTCAGGAGCTCAAGGCCAGCATGAGTTGTGAATCCGACAGCAGTCTTGCCCGTAAAGCAAAAAGCGGTTCAGTGTGGGAAAAGGGTGCAGCCTTAAGTATTCTTAAAGAGCGCGGCTACACCGTTGAAGATATCAAAAAAATGTAGTTCTGCTCTTCTGGAACTGAGCTGCCAGCAGCTCTTTTTCATGAAGGACCAGAGTACGACACCGGGCCGTACAAGCTTTGATCAGGCATGCCCGCCTCAGTTGCAATAATACTGTGGTGGGCATGTGCTTTTGTGCCATACCTGTTAATCAGGTCGCATGGCGCCCGATAAGCTCCCGGGCAGGTGAAGGTCTGGAGACCATGGCAGGTGCCGGCCTGGGGCCAGCTCAGTGTCAAATCTTCAGGGCAGATGCAGCAGTCCGGGCCGGTGGATGTAAACTTGAGGTTATCTTGTAGTTTCCCGGGAAGTGATGACATGTTTGACTGCGACTGCTGTGGCCTGTGCTGCCAGAATATACGCAATTCCGAAATCTATGCTCATCTTGATCGTGGTGACGGCGTCTGCCGATATTACGATGATGACACCCGTCTGTGCTCCATTTACGAAAATCGTCCCGATATATGCCGTGTGGACCTGTGCTATGAAAAGTACTTCAAGGGCTCCATGACTCTTGAGCAGTACTATGCCATGAACCATGAGGCCTGCAACATGCTCAAGGTGCAGGCAGAGCTCAAGGCAAAAAGCTCTGACACTGATAAGGACAGTGGCCAGGGCCAGGACGTTTAAAGCCCCGGGCAGGCAGGGCTGATACTTGAAAGGGGCTGCCCCTGGCAGGAAGCTAAGCTCATGACTGGCCTCAAATGCCGGCTCAGTATCAGGAACAGTATCAGGATCAGATTCATTCGTACCATGGAACCTTTCGTACCTTCAGAGTCTTGCTAATACGGTTCCATGGCCTGTGCCTGATCACTGGAGCAGACCAGGCCACGGCCCCTGTCTCCTAAGCCCCATGGTGCTGCCTTCATAATTCAGGTCTCTGTCATGCCTGGCTTTATGTATCAGTCTTAAGCGCAGTGCAATGCCCTGCAGAGATTTAACCGGCAGTTTGAATGCACATACTGGTATAAAAGTGTTACATTGCAGGTACCCTGAGAATATCTATGCCCTGCAGTTTGAATGCACATACAGGTATAAAAGTGTTACATTGCTGCTACCCTGAGAATATCTATGCTCAGCCTTGATGAACCCTTTAACTGTGAGCCCGCAGTGCACTGACAGTGCACTAAGAATGCAGTGACAGTGCAGCTTGAACTGCAGCGATGGCTGCAGGGGACGTAACCCCGTTTTTCTCTTTCTCTTTTTCGTCTGGTCAGCTTGAGCCGTGCGCTTCTGCCGTGCATTGCTCATATCCCTGGACAGGATAATCAGCACGCATGCCACTGGTCTTCTCTGCCTGAATACCAGTTTTTCTCTTTCTCTTTTTCGTCTGGTCAGCTTGAGCAGTGCGCTTCTGCCGTGCATTGCTCATATCCCTGGACAGGATAAGCAGCACGCATGCCACTGGTCTTCTCTGCCTGAATACCAGTTTTTCTCCAGGGATGCCATCGTCAGATCAGCTTGAGCAGTGCGCTTCTGCCGTGCATTGCTCATATCCCTGGAGAGGATAATCAGCACGCATGCCACTGGTCTTCTCTGCCTGAATACCAGTTTTTCTCCAGGGATGCCATCGTCAGATCAGCTGCCCGCCTGAGCTTTTGCGCGCTGGCGGAGCTGCGCTGCCTCAGCACAGCTTTGTCTGTGCCTGGCATATGTCTGCTGCCCTGTGTCCCCCCCTGGCGGCAGCTGCAGCTGGAGCGTCCGGCTCAGCGATCAGGGGCACAGCCATGGCCGTGTCATATACAGCCATGGTCGGGTGCGGCACATGGCAGCACAGGTGCGTCACAGGCGCGGCCTGCTGTGATGGTCAGAACTTAACTTTTTTTTTACGTGCTTTATTGCTGGAGGAGTTCAGCATGAATAAAACGCTCACTGCCGGGAGTGTTGATGAAATTTTCGACGACCGCAGTACTTCAGACTCTCTTATTACCATGTACAAGAGGCAGGTATTTGAAAGCCTGGTAACCTCCTTTGGCCTTGATATGTTTATCAGGGATCAGCATGGCGGTGATGTAGATACCGTACACAATGTCCGCAAGATTGGCGACGATCCTGAGATGACCTGGAAAAACCAGGATTATGCCCGCAAATATGAAAATCGTGGTGAGTACGACAGCAGCAAATACCATCAGCACGAAAATTACCGCCGCCGTAACAAAGAGGGATCTGAGGCCCGTAAAAACGGCGGAATTGAAGACGGTTATACAGGACAGACTCTGGGCGCTAACGACAGGGTTGATCTGGACCATGTCAAATCAGCAAAGGAAATTCACGATGACCAGGCCGTGTACTTGACAGACCTTAAAGGCGAGGATCTGGCCAACAGTGATGAAAATCTTGTCCATACCAATGCTCGCACCAACCGCTCCAAGAAAGATAAGAGCATGGACGAGTTTCTGGATAAAAAGGGCGATGAGTATACCCCGGAACAGCAGGAGCGCATGCGCGAGGCTGACCGCAAAGCCCGTAAGGCCATAGACAGAAATATCAATCTTGCCTATTACACCAAACCCCAGTTCATGATTGATACGGCCTATGCCTCGGCTAAAACCGGCGTTCTCATGGGTGCCCGTCAGGCTGTGGGCTTTATTGTTGCCGAAATCTGGTTCAGTGTTTCCGAGCAGGTCTCACGGCAGGGGGATGCCCGCTCTCTGCTCAGCCGTGCTTCCGATGGCTTAAGAAATGGCCTTGAGCGCGCCCGAGACAAATATGCGGTGATCTTCAGCCGTTTTGTCGATGGTGCTGTAGCCGGTGCTCTGTCCTCTCTTGTCACTACTTTAATCAATATCTTTGCTACTACTGCCAAAAGAGTGGTCAATATCCTCAGGCAGACCTTCACCCATATCTGCCAGGCACTGAAGATCCTGGTAACCAACCCTGATAACCTCAGCCCTGAAAGAAAGTACAAGGCAGCGGCCATAGTAATGGCCACCGGTCTTGGCGTGGTGCTGGGCGGTCTTATTAACGAGGCTTTAAACGCCACTGCCCTGGGCACTGTTCCAGTGGTGGGCGAAATTCTTACCACCTTCTGCAGCACTCTGGCAGCAGGCATTATCACCTGCACCCTTATCTATGCCATTGAAAATGTCAACCTGATCGATGACATGCGAAAGCTTATTCTGGACGGCAATCCTGTTCATGAGATTGAAGAAATTTACATGAAACGTCTTGGTCTGATGGATGAGCTGTTAAGCAAGCTCGACAATATGCAGACTGAGGAGTTTGCCCGCGAGTCCCGTCTGGTCAGCACTGAGGTTATGAAACTCAGAAATGCCAAAGACAGCAAAGACCTGGTATCCAGACTCTTTGGCGTCTACAACACGCTGAAGCTTGCCCTTCCTTTTGGCAAATACACCGATCCTGATGAGTTCATGCGCGATGCCAAAGCTGTGCTCAAGTTCAGAAAAGCTCCAGGACGCAAACGCAAATAAGCGCAGCCACACCAGCAATATCAGGCACGTCAGCAACAGCGGGCGCATCAGGCGCAGCAGGCACAGCTCTTTGCCGTAAGGACCATCTGACCTGCGCTCCAGCAGTGTTGTGATCATGGAGCATACAGTCAGTGCTGCCCTTTGGTGCCTGAACATAAGGTTGTACCTGCAGGTGTCTGAGTACGTCACTGCCTGGTGCCTGAGCATATCAGTACCTGCAGTTTGAGCCCTGAGAACAGAGTTTTGTGAGGAGAATGCCCTATGGCTTTCAATCGTTTTGTTAATGCTTTGAATAAGGCAAAGACAGCTGCCACCTCGGCTGTGGCCGCTGCTGCGGACAAGGCTAAAGAAGCTGCTGAAATGGCAAAGGAAGCGGCCGAAAAAGCCCGAGAAACAGCCACTGCAGCAGCCGAAAAAGCCCGAGAAACAGCCACTGCTGCAGCCGAAAAAGCCAGAGAAACAGCCTCAGGCGCTGCTGACAGGGCAAGGGACAGCGCTGCAGTCAATGCCGATAAGGCCAGGGAATCTGCCCTGAGCTTTGTGGAAAGGGCCAGGGAAAAAGTAAGGGAGGCTGCCAGTGCCGCTGCCCAGAAGGCTCAGGATGCCGTTACTGATGTTTCCCGTGTCGTTACGGAACGTATTACCGGGGACTCTGAGCAGGCCCGTGCCGCTCAGGCTGAGATTGATGCCGGTCTTGCTGAGCTTAAGGCAGATATCAGCAATTCCTACAGGGCCCTTGACCGCATGGGTAATGAACAGATGATGTCCCTGTGGGCCCTTAATGATTTCTTTGATGTCTGCAAGGCTGTGCACAATATGCCTGACCTTTTGAGCGAGGCTTCATATGAGGCCCGCAAGGCAGCAGCTGCCGCAGCAGCACAGCATGCTGCCGCAGCCGCCCAGCAGGCAGACGCACACCAGGCAGCCTCTGCCGACTCTGCCAGGCCCGCCCATGTAGCCGCCTCCCAGGTTGCCCCAGGTGAGGTCGCCAGTACAGCTGATGGCGCAGCTGACAATACCGGTGCCGCCCCAGAAAGCGCTGCAGCTGGAACTGACAGTGCCGTACCTGTCGATGCTGCACCAGCAGCTGATGCTGCCCAGTCCGCGCATGATGGGGCACCGGCTCACAGCAGTGCCGTACCTGTCGATGCTGCACCAGCAGCTGCCCCGGCAGCCGATGCTGCCCAGTCCGCGCATGATGGGGCACCGGCTCACAGCAGTGCCGTACCTGCCGATGCTGCACCAGCAGCTGCCCCGGCACCGGCAGCTGCCCCGGCAGCTGATGCTGCCCAGTCCGCGCATGACGGGGCACCGGCTCACAGCAGTGCCGTACCAGCCGATGCTGCACCGGCAGCTGCCCCGGCACCGGCAGCTGCCCCGGCAGCTGATGCTGCCCAGTCTGCGCATGATGGGGCACCGGCTCACAGCAGTGCCGTACCAGCCGATGCTGCACCAGCAGCTGCCCCGGCACCAGCAGCTGCCCCGGCAGCTGATGCTGCCCAGTCCGCACATGATGGGGCACCGGCTCACAGCAGTGACGTACCTGTCAGTGAGGCTGGGAACGCTCAGACAGATGCGCCAGCAGCTGCTCAGCTGCAGGCCGGTGACGGCGCTGATGCCAGTGCTGCCGGCGCCGCAGCCAGCTCCGCTGATGGCGGCCAGGGCGCAGCAGGCGGTGCTGCCGGGGATGGGGCTGATTATGAGGACAGCCTGAATGTCAGGACCTTTACCCTTGATGATCTGCGCAACTCAGTGCGTCAGACTGCGCTGGTGGCTACTGCTCTTGGCAATGATGCAGCAGCAGCTGCCGGTCTTGCCAATATTGCTCAGGCCTGTGGCAAGGCCAGGACAGGCAGGCATATTGAGCAGCTGCTCTTTGTTCGTGACATTGGCATGTGCGGTGCCCCGGGAATTGAGCATCTGTGCGGCGGTGCCGTGACAGTTCTGCTGTGTCTTAAGGTATCTTCATGGGGCCGCAAGGTAAGTGAGGATCTTGAGCTGTACAAAAATATTCTTGAGCGGGCCAGGGTTACTGCCATGGGCACAGCTTCAGCCTGTGATGAGGTCCATCAGATGTTCAGCAACATCAACGCCTCTTTTAAAGTGCTGGTCAGCATGCTCGAATCTCAGGTGGCTTCAGTCATGGGCTTTAAGGGTTATGCTGACTGGAGTGAACTTCCTGAGCAGACCCGCGCCGACTTCAAGACAGCCGTGGTACTGGCCGGCTGCATTTATGACATGATGACTCTGCAGCTTATCTTAAGTGACAGCTCCATTAATGAGACCCGCAGGATCAACGAGGTCAATAATACAGGCCTGTTCCAGTTCCGTGCTGATTATGAGGGAGCCCGCTCCTGTCTTGCCTCATCAGGCCTTGATGAGCGCCTTGCTGCCGCTGCCGCTGCATCTTCGTCAGCAGGCACTGTATCCCTGCGCACCTCCCGTGATCAGCTGATTACCGCAGGTATGCGCATTAAGTCAGCCTTTGATGAAACTGCAGCCGCCCTTTGTGCCCTTGGTCGTGCTGAACTGGATGCAATGATAAAAACTGCCCGGTTATATCCGCTGGTTACAGATTTTCTCAGGGATACAGGTCTCAGGGCAAAAGCCAGACGCTCAGAGACAATTAATGACATATATAAGTCCATGAATCTTGATAAGGCCATTTGCGTAGGCACTGTTGGTCTTAATGTGATACACAGGTTCCAGGGATCTGACATTAAGGACAAGGGCGAATTTGGCAGAATGATCAGTGATGTGATCGACTTTTACAGCAATGGTTATGAGGGCAGACTGGCCGCCTGCGGTGCTTCAGGGGTGGGCTATAAGGACTTTACCAGCCGCAGCAGCTCCTGGCTCTCTTCCTTTAAACGTGGCGACAGCTCTGAGCGCGCCGCCTGGCAGATGGTTGCAGGCTCTGGTCTTACCATCCAGGATCTGGCCGGAGATCACTGGAAAACAGCCATGAGAGCTGCTCTTCTGCCTGAGGAATTTGCCCTTAGAGGAGAAGATCCGGCCCAGGTTCTATTTAATGAAACCCGTTTTATCTGTGATCTTTTTGCAGAAGTCAGAAACATTGCGGCAATGCACCATGAGTCCCTTATGACTGCTCTTGAAGAGTACGAACAGGAGCTGAGCTCCTTTACTGAAGAGCTTGAGAAACTCCGTACTGAATTGAGCTCATCTGATGGAGCCATTGAGGAGACTGACAGTGATAACCTTTCAAGCAGATTCAGATCCATTGTGATGGATGCTGCCAGAGTTGACAATGTCTGCGCTGCAGCCATTGTTGAGGACTTCGGATCGTCTGAGGGTGTTGTGTTCAACTATCGTTCTTTGTATCACAACATGGCGGTTGACTGGAGTTATGGTGAACCCGAGCACCTTAACAGCAGTTATGGAAAATACCATGCCAGAATTGCTGCTTACAGAGATGATTATATTTAGAAGGAGATCTGTTTATGCCTGTACCAATACTTCTGGGCGTTGGCCTGCTGACAGCTCTTGCCGGAACAGCTGCAGCCATCAAAGATGCCGAAGAAAAGAAACAGAAAGCCCGCGAAATATGTGAAGTTATCAAACAGAAGGAGGATGAGCTGCAGAGTGCTCTGAAAACTTCGGGGCGTAACTGCAGCATTGCCTATGAAAAACTTATGGCCAGCCGCCGCGCCGTTGAGCGTAACAAGAGCACTTTTGATGAGCTCTTCGTTATGATTCACAATCCTCCTGAGTATGAGGAGTTCTTTCCCAGTGAATTTACTGCCGACAAGGAGCTCGAAGCAATGCTCAGAAAGCTCTTTAATCGCGATGCTGCCAGTAAGATAAACAGAAATACTTATGCACAGTCGACCCTGGCCGGAGCTGCCGCTGCAGGTGTTTCCGGAGCCGGTGCAGCCATTGCCGGACTGAGTACGGTCGCATCGGTATGTACCGCTGCCGGAGCAGGTATGCTGGTTTTTGGTGTGGTTGAGAATTTAAAGGCACGTGACAGCCTTGAGGCAGCTGTCAGGGCAAGTAATCAAACTGCTGAGCTCATTAAGAAAGGCAACAAAATCATCACCCACATGAACAATCTGACTGCGGGTTTTACCAATTATGCCAGCGCCATGGATGAGACCTCCTTAATCATGGCTGATGTGCTGGTACATATGGGCCGCGCTATCGGCAAGCGCACTGACAGGCATGCTGCGGGTGATCAGAAACCGCACTGGGATGACTTCAGCGATCATCAGAAGACCATTATCATTGCCGCCATGCTGCTCATGGGCCTGTCCTGGTATCTGTACACAGTTGATGTGGCTGTGGTTGATGATGATGAGCGCATAAAGCTGAACACCATGCAGATTGACAAGTCGCTGAGGAGGAAGAAAAAGGTTGACAGTCTCCTCAACAGGATCAATCTCAAGAAAGTGTTCAAAATGGACCGCAGCTATGAGAAAAAGCGCGATCGTTATATCAGGGCATCTGAGGATCTGGGCCTTTACAAAAGTGAGCTTGAAGATGCACTGCGTCGCGCACTGGACAGACTTTCAGAGACGGCTGAAACTCAGCTCTATACTCTGTACCGTCTTGAAGGCCTGGCAGAGGTTCTGGAAACTCTTGGCCATCCTGAGGATATTGATCTCTTTGATTTTGGCAGGGGACCGGTTCATATTCTGGGCGGTGTCGATCTCGAAGAGCTCTCACAGAGAGCTCGCAGCCTTAAGGATCATATGGATGATCTTGGTAAAGAGCTTTATCAGAGGCGTCAGAGTGTCGATGATGGTGAGGGCGGTAACTGTTCTGAGCTGGTTGCGTTTAACAGTGTCAAGTACGGCTTCATTGGATGGAAGGCTGATGTATGCGCATCAGGCACAGCGGGCAATGTCCTTGCCTCCCATGATCGCCTGGTATCTGCACAGGTAGATGATATTGCTCCTGATACTGCTGGAAATATACCGGGATCAGGCTGCCAGATGCTCCTTGAACGTACTGTTGATGCCGATGGCAAATGGTATTTTCTCCAGAACCGTGACAACAGGAGTACTTATGATGCCATGATCAGTCACTGCAAGGAGATAGCAGCTGTTGCCCGTCGCCACAAAAATAAAGTGAGCAATGTGGAATCAAAGTTATCTGATGCCATATATGAGGCCATAGGCATACTGTATGATGACTTTGATGGCAATATCTGGGACTGCCTTAACGACAGTCAGCGCCGCACAGTGCGCTACGCCGTGCTGCTGGCCGGTTTTTGCTACACCCTGTGCCGCCTGCCACTGCTTGTTGATCTGGATGACGATGATGCAGGCCTGCCGGTCAAGACCATCAACTACAAACAGCTGTATCTGGAGGAGAGGGCCTATGAACACCTGCTGCGCTCCTTCAGTACCGTCCCCGGCCATATCTGATCCCCGCATGGAGGCTATCTGACATGTCAGGGCCCGGGGCAGGGCAGTGCGGGGCCGTCCCGGGCGCCGGCCTTGCCCGGCGTTCGCCTTGCCCGGCCTCCTCCATGCCTGGCGTTCGCCATGCCCGGCCTCCGCCATGCCCGGCGTTCGCCATGCCTGGCCTCCGCCATGCCCGGCGTCGGCCTGAGCCTGCGTTCGTTCCACACCTGGTGTACAGGGGAGCAACCATTGATTAAAAGACCGTATGCTGCGGATATCATCCGCAACAGCGGTCTTTTTGCGTTTACGGGCCCCATGCTGCACTCCTGAAGCCATAGAAGAACACCGCCGCCACACAGCCCCATTAATGACGCACAGCATGCCGCCATAAGCAGCAGCCGGCCGTTCCGCCTGCTGTATGCGCAGGAGAACCTGGTTACAGCCATGCACTGTGGGAATGAAGTACAGGTGAGCGGCCTGTCAGGCAGTACCCGGCCCTTACTGAGCAAAGACCTGGGGATGCTCAGCATGGGCACCGCTGCCAGGCACAGTGGGGATGATTCACTGATCGAGCAAGGTCGGGCCGGGACAGTAACAGCGACGTGAGTCTGATCCCCGGGCAGTGGCGGCTGGACAGAGATGGCCGGGCACAGCGATGATGAGCCAGTGGTAAAGCAAGGGTGGGCAGCTACAGCAAAGCACAGCGGGGATGAGTTACATGTTGAGCCAGGTAAGGCCGGAACAACCAGGCCTGGTAATGAGGATGAGCCACAGGGTGGGGCGGCCTGGCATTAGCAGCCAGGAAAATTCATGATGTGCACCGGCCAGGTCGGGCAGGGGAGTGGACGGGCAGGGAGTGGTCGGGCAGGGAGTGGTCGGGTTGCCGGGCACGGTCAGGGGATGATTGCAATACTTGCATTGGTTGTAGTTGATATGTGGAAAGTGCAGTTGAGGTGCTGATCTTTTATTGGTCATTTTGATGCGTAAAATGCTGGGAGATACAGGCAGGGGCACTGTTATTGGGCGTGATATTTAAGATATTTTTACACTTTATTTACATACCTGGGGAAAACCTGGGAACTTTGAAAAAGTGTGATCTTTATCACAATTTAATGGAGGTCAATGCTGTATCTTGTGTTCATCAAATTCTGTCTTACATATCAGTATTTCTGTATGTGTAAGCGTTTACAGCGGCGCCCCATGTTCCATGTCAACACAACAGCAAAGGCGCCCGGGCTGATGGACAGTTCTGCCCTGCCCATCCTGTCTGATGACCTTGATCAGCCTCTGTGCACTCAGGTTCAGGCGTGTACCTGAGGGGGCTTTGCAGGGTCGAACCTTTCTTAAAGGAATTAATTCTGACCTGGCGGGGCGTGCCGCCGGTAAAGATAACTGTGCAATATGAAGAGAATCAGCCGTCTGCTCGACAAACCTGCCCAGATCACCACCTTTTGTCTTGACAGAGTACGTAACTCTCTGAGTGCTGGCATGGCCTGCGAGCATGTTATGCAGGAATACAATGACAGCCTGTCACTTTATGCTCCTCAAAGCATGAATTCCGTCGACTGCAGCCTGTGCAGCCAGCCTTTATCCTCAGAACTCCATACCTCTGCCGCATCCTCTCTGTCTCAGGTCAAGGCCGCCGCTGCAGCCGGCGCAATGGACACCACTTCCAACGGCGCAATGGCCACCGTTGCCACAGCTGGCGCTGCTGCTGGCGCTACTGCTGGCGCTCAAGACCGCCCTGGCCGCCCTGGCCGCCGCCGCCCTTGCTCTGCGGCCGGGCCGCGCCGCGCGCTGCGGTCGCGCGGTCTGGGCACCGTGCTCAGCTTTTAATCTTTACGTGCTGCCGGTTACACGCCATTTCCGGCAGCACCTGCAGCCTGGCAAGTCTCAGGCTGAGGCGTACGGCTTCCGGCTGAAGCCGTACTAAGGCCATGGGCGCTGTTCTGCTCACGCCTGCAGAGCACAGCCTGTGGCCGGCCGCCCATTCATCACGCCCGAATGAGCGGATGTGGGGCGGGCGCTTCCGGCTGGAGCGCCGGCCCTGTATGTGCTTTCAGTGCTGTCCCTGATCACGCTGTCCCGGGGAAGCATGGAATTTTCCTGTCTGACTGGCAGCAGCGCCATGGGCAGCTGCCTCCGCTGTTTTTTCTTTTACATGCTTTGAGGTATGAGTGACCATGTCACAGAGTTTTTTAAGCCGTATTGACGATGATTTTGATCCTGATGGCAATGTCTACGACAGTCTGTTTGTTCAGTACGAAAAGGTAGTGGTACAGAGCCTGATTACCTCATTTGGCCTTGATTTTATTGTTCGTGACCAGCATGGCGGCGATGTCGACACTATTCACAATGTCCGTCAGATCGGCAAAGACAGGGACATGACCTATAAAAATCAGGACAATGCCGCTGCCTGGAATGCCCATGGCAAGTATGACAGCCGTGAATACCACTCCCACAGATCCTATATCGAGACCAACAGAGAGGTCTCACGCAGCAAAAAGGCCGGCACTCTGGTAGACGGCTATACAGGTGAGCGTATTGGCCCGCTTGATAAAAGCGATCTGGACCACATCATCGCAGCCAAGGAAATTCATGATGATCCCGGCCGCGTGCTCTCGGGCCTCAATGGCGCCGATCTGGCCAACAGCCCTGACAATCTTACTGCTACCAGTCCCCGTACCAACAGAACCAAGAAAGCTGATTCCATGGATACCTTTCTTGAGAAGTATGGCGATGAGTACACCCAGGAGCAGAAGGACAATATGCGCCGTAAGGACAGGCAGGCTCGTGAGCAGTATGAAGCCACGCTGGCTTCAGCTTATTACACCAGCCCGGCCTTTTTCCGCGACAGTGCCGCCGCAGCCTGTAAAACAGGTGCGCTGATGGGACTGCGTCAGGCGCTGGGCCTTGTGTTCTCAGAGATGTGGTTTGCAGTAAGAGACAGAATCAGAGCCCGCTCCAGCCGCTCAGAATCGCTCTTTCGTGCCATTGGTGAGGGCTTGAAAGATGGCTATGCCAACGCTCAGCGCCGTTACCGTGAGGTTATGAGGACATTTGTCGACGGCGCCATTTCAGGTGTGCTCTCTTCTGTTACTACCACTTTGTGCAACATTTTCTTTACTACGGCCAAAAACTTTATCCGCATTATCCGCCAGACCTGGGCCTCTCTGGTTGAGGCTGCCCGCATTGTATTTTTCAATCCTGACTGTCTGCCTTTTGGCGAGCGTATGCGTGCTGCTGCCAAGGTTATCGCTGCCGGCGCCTCTGTTGTGGTTGGCACCATGGCAGGCGAAATGATCAGTGCCACAGGCATTGGCTCCATCCCTGTTGTGGGCGAGATTGTCTCCACCTTCTGCAGCACTCTGGTTACCGGCATCATGTGCTGTTCGCTGCTGTATTTCCTCGATCGCAACGCCATTATCAATGGCCTGGTACGTCTGCTCAACAGCATCTCTCCAGTTGGAGAACTTATCGAATGGTTCCGTGAGCAGAGCCGTCTGCTCAGTCTGTACAGTGCTCAGCTCATGCAGATTGATCTGGAGCGCTTTGAGCAGGAGACCGCAGCCTTTAACGGATATGTTCTGGATCTTGAAAAGGCCGGCAGCCAGCGTGAGCTCCATCAGGTACTGACACGTATGCAAAAAGATCTTGGTCTTAACAAGCCTTACAGGCACGAGACCTTTGATGAGTTTATGAAGGACGATGACGCCGTGCTGGTATTTGAATAGTCGTGGCTGTCCTGGCCACTGGACTGCCATGGGCAGTCAAGTGGTCCCTGGCAGCCTGCCATACCGGCAGGCTGCTGCAGTAAGCAGCGGTCGTAAGGGCTGTTGCACTTTGTGATTATTTGGGCGTCCGGCCTTCTGGCCGGAGCGTATCCTGGCCTGCAGGTCAGGTTTCAGTTTTATTGAATGGAGTTTTTCTTATGCCTGTTCCATTGATTCTTGGTGCCGCTGCGGCTATTGCAGGTGCAGCCGGTATTGGTATGGGTGTACGCGGCGCTGCGAAAATGAAAGAGGCCAAAGAAGACATTGAGTGGGCCCGTGAGAAGCACAAAGAGAACCTGGAGCGCCTTGAAAAGAGCAATAAAGAGACCTGCGCTGCCATGGACCGTCTGGGCAGCAATGAAATGGATATCCTTGCCTCATTCAAAGAGTTTGCTGATCTCTTTGCCACTATCAAAAAGCGCCCTGTCTTCAAGGATATTGAGGTAGGTGGAGTCAAAATTCCTGAGTTTAAGAGCTCCGAGATTAAGGATGTGTCGCTTAATGCTGCCGTGCTTTCAGGAGCCCTCAGTGGCGCTGCACTTGGAACTGCCGGTGCCTATGCCGCATCAGGAGCTACCACTGCAGCTGTAGCAGCTTTTGGCACTGCCTCAACAGGCACCCTGATCAGTGGCCTGAGCGGCGCTGCAGCTACCAATGCCACTCTGGCAGCTCTTGGTGGCGGCTCCCTTGCTGCTGGCGGCGGCGGTATGGCCCTGGGCTCCATGGTGCTTGGCGGTGCTACTCTGGGTGTGGGCCTGCTGGTAGGTGGTGCCATTTTCTCAATGGCCGGCAGTAAGATCAGCGATCAGGCTGATGAGGCAAAGCGCCAGATGTGGGATGCTGAGGAGAAAATTGAAAAAATCCGCAAGTATCTCAACAGGCTTGCCAGTACTGCTGACAAATACAACAGCTCGCTTTTGAGAGTGTATGAGGTCTACTGCAGACAGCTAAATGTATTTAGGGCTGTTATTGATGCTCATAGCGGCTGGTTCCGCAGACCTGACTGGGAAAAGTTCAGTGATGAGGAGAGGCTGATCGTACAGAACACCGTGGGCCTGGTTCAGGTGCTTTACTCCATGTGCAAGGTTCAGCTGGTTCTCAAATCAGAGAAAAAAGACGATGAGTCAGAGCAGGAGGCTATCAACAGGATAAACACAGATGAAGTTAACAGCTCCATGTCAAAAGCCTCTTCCTTTGTGGCAAAGCTTGAGCAGCAAAGTCAGAGCACACAGGCAGCTGCAGCAATTACTGCCACAACTACGGCTGCATCTTTAAGAGGGGAGCTGGCACCAGGCTCCATGGCTAATAAGCGCTCTGGCAATGTGCAGCAGCCAGGAGAGGTTGTAAAGTCACTTATTGGCCTTGCAGTTATTATTGCTTTTTATTCCTTATTTGTCCTTTTCAACGGCAGCAGCTTTGTCCTCAAGACCAGCCAGTGGTACAACTGGGCCATGACTCCGGCCACCTCACTGGCCTCTGATGGTAATACAGTAAGACCGATGAAAGTGGTCAACTGCGATGATCCGTACACCTGGAGCCGTAAAACCGGTACCCGCCGCTTCTGCTCCATGGGCTCAAACAATGACATAACCTCTTTTGTCACTGGCGCGCACTGGAGCGGTATCAATTTTTATGAAGGCCACAATAACTGGCTTTCAAGAATTGCTACCCTTGGCAACAGGAGCTCACTTGAGAACCTCAATCTTGCTTACCGTATGGCCAAATTCCAGAGAAACTATTCTCTGTATCTGTTTGACAGCAGAGGCAAGGCTGAATTTATGGCCACAGCTACCGATGGTCCTACAGTGGTAATGTACTCTCTGAGCTGGATAATCAACATTCCTCAGAAGATTGCCCGTCATCTGGCTACAATTATCTTTGACTTCGATACTCTGGCCAAAAATCTGGAGCTGGAGACCTCAAGCTCATTCATGATTTTCATCATGGTTGTCATAGACTTTTTAGTCAGCCTCCTTGGATATTTCTGCGACTTCTGGCTGGCTTTGGGCAATATCTTTGTAGGCGGCATTCTGGGCTGTCTGTTCCATCCTGTTGACAGTATCTGCTCTCTTACCGGACTTGTGTATTTTGCAGTGCCGACAGTATGGTCAGCCTTTGTTGAGTTCATCTATGCTTTCTGGCATATCCTGTTCTGACCCTGACAGGCCCCGGCGAAAGTCACTCCCGGCCTGCAGTCAACTCTGCAGGCCAAAGGCATCCGGGCCTGACTAAGGCAAGGCGTGGCCCTGGGGCCTGACTGAAGCCCACACGCAGATGTTAGCCTGACCAAGGCCAGGCGCGACTGTGGGCCTGACTGAGGCCCAGACGCAGCTGAAAGCCTGACTCAGTCAGTGCGCGACCGTGGGCCGACTGGCCCTTGCTCTGACAGGGCCAGGGACGAATGTCCCTGACTGTGGCCAGCCAGTACGCATATGGAAATTGCCTGGCATTACGCTCAGCTCAGCTCAGCTCAGGTAAGCTTTGCGTGTTTTTTCATGGAGTTTTTCTTATGCCCCTTCCATTGATTGTTGGTGCCATTGCTGCTGTTGCAGGTGCAGCGGGTGTTGGTATGGGTGTTCGCGGCGCAGTAAAAATGAAGGAGGCCAAAGAGGATATTGAGTGGGCAAAGCGCCGCCATGAACGCAATATGGGCAAGCTCCGGGACTGTAATGAGCAGGCCTGCTCCATGATGGACAAGCTGGGCAGCAATGAGCTTGAGACCCTGTCTTCATTCAGGGAATTTGCTGATCTCTTTGAGTGCATCAGGAACCGTCCTGAATTTAAAAATCTGGACATCATGGGCAATGTCATTCCTGACTTCAGGTTTGAGGAGCTAAAGGATGTGTCAGTGGGAGCCTCGGTTCTGGCAGCCGGTATTGGTGGTGCGGCACTGGGGACTGCAGGTGCCATGGCGGCCTCAGGCGCTACTACAGTTGCGGTTATGGCTGCAGGCACAGCCTCAACAGGTGCTGTCATCAGTGGACTTGGCGGTGCAGCTGCAACCAGTGCCGCTCTTGCTGCACCTGGTGGCGGCTCCCTGGCCGCAGGTGGCGTCGGCATGGCGCTTGGTTCCATGGTTCTGGGCGGCGCTACTCTGGGCGTGGGCCTGCTGGTGGGAGGTATGATTTTCTCCATGGCCGGCAGCAGGATCAGCGACCAGGCTGAAGAGGCAAAGGAGCAGATGTATAAGGCAGAAAGCAAGATTGAAAAAATCTGCGACTACCTTACTGAGCTGCGCAACACGGCCCGTAACTACAATGACACTCTGACATCTGTACGCGGTGTCTACAACAGTCAGCTCAATATGATGCGCGATGTCGTGATGAGCAATACTGATGCTCATGGCAAGGCAGAGTGGAGTGATCTTGGCAGTGAGGGACAGCGCATTATCAGCAATACCGTTGCCCTGGTACAGGTTCTCTATGCCATGTGCAAGGTAAAGCTGGTGCTCAAGGATGAAAACAGCTCTCTTGCAGATCAGGTCAACACCATCAATTATGCAGAGGCGAACAAGGCAAGCGATCAGGCCAGATATGCTGTCACCCGCATCGTTAATCAGTAATGGTGCCTTAACACGACCTGCAACAGGAGCTGTAACAGGAGCTGTAACAGGACCTGCAACAGAGCCTGTCTGAACGCAGCAATCTTACACAGTACATCAGATGCTATCTGGCACTGAAGAGCAAAATAAAGGCGCAGCCTCCTGATTTTTCAGGATTGCTGCGCCTTTTGCTTTTGAATGTACAGGTAAGGGCCCGGGTCAGAGCCATGTCCATGGCCGGCCATGCCGTGGCTAAGGCTGCAGCATGGCAGGGCGGCGCCGGGTCAGGGACCGGTCAGGTCCGGTCAGGACATGCGCTCATGAGCTTCCAGATATGGATTGGCATAGCCAAGGCCTGCCAGGATTTTGATCTCCAGGCTCTCCATTTCCTCGGCCTCATCATCTTCAATGTGGTCAAATCCAAGAAGATGCAGGCAGCCGTGGATGATGAGATGAGCGGCATGCTCATCAAGGCTTTTTTCCTGCTCGGCAGCTTCCTTTTTGAGTACTTCCATGGAAATGACCAGGTCTCCAAGGTAGGTGCCCTCAGTCTCGTCTTCATACTCATCACAGCAGGTGGCTGCAGCATCTGCCTTAGCTGAATCCTCGTCATCACCAGCCTCTGCTCCGGCTTCAAGCTGGGCACGCAGCTGAGGGTCAAGGGAGCTGAGCTCATCTGGTTCATCGTAAGGGAAAGAGAGGATATTGGTAGGCCTGTCTACATTGCGGTAGGTGGCATTGAGCTCATGGATTTCCTCATTGGTGACAAAGCGGGCGCTCAGTGAGCAGTCCTCCTGGTAACCGGCACCTTCAAAGGCGGCTCGAGCCCAGACAAGCAGCTTGTCCAGAGAGGGAATATCCGCCGTATCTTCAACGGCTGTCTGTAAATCAATAAAGATCTTCTGCATGGTTCGTCCCGGACGGAGCATTGGTTCCGTTCTGAAAAAGAGGCTGCCCTCGGGCAGCCTCCTTTTGTCTAGGGCCCGCAGGTGCGGGCGCTGTTATGGTATCGCTGCGCAGCCTTATTGGCTGTCAGGAGCTCAGCTGTTTGCTCGCGCATCTGCCCGGGCAGCATCGTCAGCCTGGGCGGTGGTCTTGTCAGCTGCCAGGAGCGCAGCTGTTCCTGCTCTCATCTGCCTGTGCAGCATCGTCAGCCTGGGCGGTGGCCTTGTCGGCTGCCAGGAGCTCAGCTGTTCCTGCTCTCATCAGCCTGGGCAGCATCGTCAGCCTGGGCGGTGGTCTTATCAGCCCCATCGGCGCGGCTCTGTGCGGCAGATTGATCTGATCCCATCAGATCATCCATCAGGGCATCAAAGTCATCGGCTGTGGTAAAAGCCTGCTCCACCTTGAGCTGCTGATCCTTAAGGCGCTCTACATCCTCATCAAGGGAGCGGCGGTACTGATCAGAGCTGTCTGAGTCTGAACGTGAGTAGTGGGATGATGGAAAGAGTTCTACTGCGCCATGATCTGCCTGCGAGTCATTGTGCTCCCTTGAGCTACGACTGTCCTGTGTAGCTGCTGGAATCATTTCGGCCACTTCTCTGCTGCCTGCAGCCTGGCTGTCCTGATTCTCTTCGTCAGACTCTTCGTGATCCTGACGTGGTTCAGAGCCACGGTCAAATCTGCCATAGCGGCGAGGGCCATAGCTGCGGTCATCACGCCAGCGGTCGCGGCCACGGCGCTCAGATCCGTTGCGTTCCTCTTCTTCCTTTTCCTTTTTGTCCCAGGCATCGTAGGCATTAACAATGGCAGCTACTACAGGGTGACGTACCACGTCCTCAGAGAGGAAGTAGGTAAATGAAATAGCCTCAACACGCTCAAGTACTTCCATGGCATGACGCAGACCGGAGCGAACGTTGCGTGGCAGATCCACCTGAGAAGGATCGCCTGTAATAACGGCCTTGGAGTTAAAGCCGATACGGGTCAGGAACATCTTCATCTGCTCGATGGTGGTGTTCTGAGCCTCGTCAAGAATGATGAAGCTGTCATTGAGGGTACGGCCACGCATATAGGCCAGAGGGGCAATTTCAATGACCTGACGCTCAATGAGCTTTTCCACCTTTTCAAAACCGAGCATTTCAAAAAGGGCATCGTACAGAGGGCGCAGATAAGGATCTACTTTCTGAGTAAGATCGCCTGGCAGGAAGCCCAGTTTTTCACCGGCCTCAACGGCAGGACGGGTCAGAATAATGCGGCGCACCTCATTGCGGGTCAGGGCATCAACAGCCGCAGCCACAGCAAGGAAGGTCTTACCGGTACCAGCCGGGCCAATACCAAAGGACACATCGTGGCTGATGATCTGGCTTATATAGCCGGCCTGATTTGGAGTACGGGCCTTGATAACACCACGCTGAGTTTTGAGGGTTGAAGCCTTGTGATAAAGCTCACCGACGCTGCCACGATCGCCCTCGCCCTCACGTACCTGCTTTTTGAGGGTGGCACGGGCGTTTTCAGCCTGCTCAAGACGGCTTTGCTCATCGATATAGTCAAGAGGATCCGGGCTGTCAGCCTTGTCGGCCTCAAGATGGGTATTTTCGATAATAGCCAGATTGACCTTGTCCGGGGTAATGTACTGAGCCTTCTTCTGTTTGCCTACAGGTGCAGTCTCCAGATAAAGCTGTTTAATAATGCGCTCGGCAGCAATGGCTTTCCTGCCCTTGCCCTTGATGGCAAAGGAAGCTCCGCTGTGCAGGATTTCCACACCCAGACGATCGGAAATCTGCCTGATGTTCTCATCCTCAGGCCCAACAAGATTGCCAAGACGGCTGCGGTCAGCCGGCTCCAGGATGAAGCGACGCATATCAACGTCTTTATCAGAATGCTCTCTGGTCATTTACTCTCCAAAGTACAGGCCTTTGATGGCCTTATATACCCATGCTCAAACGGTAATCAGACAGAAAGGCCTCCAGGCCTGACGGTCTGGACTTTAGCCTGACAGACAGGGCAAGGTGTGGCATGCTGCAACAGCCTTATGCAGACTGTCATGATGCAGGCCGTAGGGCTGCAGGCAGCGCTGCAGCATTTGCTCTGCACAACAGGAGCATGGAGAAAAAAATCTGTCGGTAATGATAGATGAAAAATATTAAGTGCGCATCATTTGCAGGCCCCTGAGTATTAAAAAGACTCTGCAGCCCGGTCCCGTGGCGCGCATCGCCACTGCCACAGTCAGGGGCGCGCCGCCATGCTGCGTCAGGGGCGCGCCTGCACGTGCACAGCATGGAGCCTGGCGCAGCCGGGACTGTTCAGGGGCCATAATGAACCGGGGCCGGCAGGCTGTATGTCAGCCTCCGGCCCCGGTGCAGTGCTGCTGGTCAGTCTGCGGCCCTTAAAGCGCGCTTGTTAAGACGACCTGCAGTGTGCTTAATTGCTTAAGTTAAGAGCGCTGTTGATAAGCTGGCCCTTCATGGTGTGGCTCATAACCTTGATGATGTCCACATCAACCATCTGACCTACAAGATCGCGGCTGCCCTCGAATACCACAATGCGGTTGTTGGAGGTACGGGCCTTGAGCTCCTGATCGCTCTTGCGGGAAATACCCTCTACCAGTACACGCTGACGGGTGCCCATAAGGCTCTGAGAGTACATGGTAGCGTAGTCCTCAAGCTTTGCCTGCAGAGCATAAAGGTTCTGGCGCTTGTGCTCCAGAGGGACATTGTCCTCAAGATCGGCTGCAGGAGTGCCTGGGCGCACCGAGTAAATAAAGCTGAAGCTGGCGTCGAATTTAACATCATCTACCAGTTTCATGGTCTGGGCAAAGTCCTCATCAGTCTCGCCTGGGAAGCCCACAATAATGTCAGTGGAGATGAAGATATTTGGACGGGCCTTACGCAGTTTGGCTACCAGCTCACGGTAGGAGTCAGCAGTATAGTCACGGCGCATCAGCTGCAGAATACGGTCAGATCCTGACTGAACAGGAATATGGATGGAATCGGCAATCACAGGCAGATCAGCAATGGCCTGAATGATATCGTCGGTAAACTCCATAGGGTTAGAGGTGGTAAAGCGCAGACGCTCCACACCATCAATGGCAGCAATTTCGTAAAGCAGGGTGGACAGGCGCACTATGGAGCCGTCAGGACCCATGCCACGGTAGGAGTTTACATTCTGACCAAGCAGATGGATTTCCTTGACGCCATTGGCCACATGGGTGATAACCTCGTCAATCACATCCTGCACAGGACGGGAATCCTCACCACCACGGGTGTGAGGCACAATGCAGTAGGTGCAGTTGTTGGAGCAGCCTTCCATAATGGTTACGAAAGCGCTTGGACCACGCTGACCCTGCTCAGGCAGAGAGTCAAACTTTTCCAGAGCTTCGGCTGTTACGTCAACTACAGGCTCACGGGTAGCACGGAACTGAGCCACCATGGCTGGCAGACGGTGAGCGGTACGAGGGCCAAAGACAATGGCAATATCAGGGTCAATTTCAATAATCTGATGGGCAAGCTCAGAGCCTACGCAGCCACCAAAGGCAATAACTGTGTCATCGCTGATAATGCCCTTGTGTCTCCATGAGCCAATCTGATTGAAGACCTTGTCCTCAGCCTTGGCGCGTACGGCACAGGTGACCAGAATGATGACATCAGCGCCATTTGGCTCCTTGAGCTCAACATAGCCTGAAGCAGTCATAAGATCGCGGATACGGTCAGCATCATAGACATTCATCTGACAGCCCCAGACAGCCACATGGAAAGTGCCCATCTGCAGCTTGACATTGCTGTTGAGTCTAATACCGGTAATCTCAGTCATATCTCACCTAATAAAAACGCGCGGAAAGTCTTCAGAAAAGTCATCAGACCGTGAAAAAAATGCGGGCTATTATACAATTTTTTACCCGTCCCCTGCGCTCAAATCCCATCATCTGAACAACATAATCATAACAGCCCATCCATATAACGCGGCACTGAGCCCCAGGCATAAAAATGCCCTCCGGCCATAAGCAGTGCAACAGCGGCGCTATATGCTTTCGAAGAGTCATCGTCACCGAAGCTCCCGTCACTCAGGCGCACCGGCCACACAGGAGCTCCCGCCGCACCTGCTGCTCCCGCCGCGCCCGCCGCATGGACTGCGGCGCGTTGCGCCAGATGGGCAGCAGCACAGGCAGAGGGGCGGCTGCAGCTCATAAGATGGATGTCATGATGCGCTCAGATGGGGTTTTACAGAGCGCTATTGAGATGATATTGGGCTCATAGAACACTAAATCTGGACTTAAAGCGCGTAAAAATCTGAAATTTCTGCCATTTGAGCAGAAACATGCAGGGGCTTGCCGGGATATGTGCATGGGAAATCTGCAGCTTTCATGTCCAGTGGAGTGTAATGGAGCCGGGAGAGCACTCACTCGTAATCAGCAGGGAAGTATGAGGGTAATACAGAGATAAATCTGGTGTTAATGGCTTAACATCGGGCTTTTGGACGTGGCTGTATGTATACATACATGCAGGTATTGCACGGTGACAGAGAGGTACGTAATTGTCTTTTCAAACTTGCCTAAGTAAGGGCTAATTTGCAGTGATTAAGATAGTCTTGTCAAAAATGCAGGCCGTAAGCTTTTATAAATGCCCGTCATCACTGATGGAACAGAGATCTGAGAGACATAAGTCCCTGTCTGCTGACAGGGCCGTGTCTGACACCAGTGAATTTTTACCCCGCCTGTGGGGACTGCAGATCCTGGCCTGCCGGTTATTATGCACAGATGCTTCTGACTGTGCGTCACCTCCTGCCTTTTGTTCTGTCTGACCAGCTGTATTTACAAACCGCTGCCCTGATAACACCTGGGTAATGGTAAACAGCCCCATGGTATGGACAGCAGTCAGCCGGCTCAGGCTGATGTCAGTGCTGCCCTGAATTTACTGAATGCAGGGAATAAGGCAGTTTCAGGCATAACAGTTATGCCATGGCCAGCTGTGGTTTTGAACAGTACGGCCACGTGCTTATCTGGCGGCAGGCTGCCTTTGCCCGCTGCTGCGGGTCTGTCATGCTGATGTGAATCAGGTTGTCAGGCCTTATGACAGGAAGTAAGGTATGTTGAATGTAAAAAATATATTCCCAGGAACTATGCACTTTGCCTTAAGCAGAGCCATGAAAGGCTCAGCTGCTGTGGTACTGAGCACAAGCCTGCTCCTTGCTCCTGCCTGCGTCTGGGCCGGATACAAGTATCACAATGCTCCTCAGGGATTTTCTGATCAACTCAACTCTGTAGCCGTAATTCAGACCCATGGCCGTGATGATGAAGTCGTCAGGCTGCGTGGCCGTCTGACCGGCTTTCTGCACAAGAACAATTACGAATTTACCGATGAACAGGGCAGCTCCATTGAGGTGGAGCTCGATGATGATGTGGACTGGTCATATGTCCACAAGGATCAGCTCATTGAAATTATTGGCGAGGTTGAGCGCAACATGTTCAAGCTCAAGATCGAAGCCAAGAGCTACCGCATTATCGAAACTACCGCTGCAACTGCAGCCACTCAGAGTGCTGCCTCAGGTGAATCAGGCATCATAATCACTCCAGTTCCCGTCCCGTCAATGACAGGTCAGGGCATCCAGCCGGTCACTGAAGTTGCCGCTGCTGTGGTTCCGGCCGCCGTCGTGCCAGCCGTTACCGCCTCAGCTGTAGCCGGTACAGCTGCAGCTACTGTTCATGCCGTACAGGACGGCACCTACAAAAATATTCAGACAGGCCAGGCAAAGACTAATCAGGTCACAGGAGACCAGACACAGCCGCCTGCTGCGCTCAGTGCAGATGCTCCTGCCAAAGACCCACAGCAAAAGAGTGCTGATGAGCAGGGTGAAAACTCTGACAAGGCAGAAAACAGCGACAGGAGCGGCCCGGCCGTTGCCCCACAGGGCGCAGATCAGATCAGCAATGCTGCTGCAGAGGCTGTAAAGAGCATTAAGGACAGCCACAAGGATATAGAGAAATCGGCCCGTGAGATTAATGATGGCGCTGCGGCTATCCGTGATTCAGCATCAGTTTATCTGGTATCTGCCAGCGAGGATTTAACTGCATCTGCAAGTGATACTTTTGACTCTGTAAAGAGTGCAGTAAAGTCAGTAGGCAGTGAAGTTGCCCAGTCAGCCAGTGAGGCTGGAAAAGAGGCTGCTGAAATCAGCCGCCAGATTGGTAAGGAAGCTGTCGAGGCCGGACGCCAGATTGGTAAGGAAGCTGCCGAGGCAGGCCGCGAGGCTGGCAGGGAAGCATCTGAAGCTGGCCGTGCCCTTGGCAAAGAAGCTGCTGAAGCCGGACGCGCCATAAGCGCCGGAGCCGAACGGATGGCAGGCGATGCGGCAGCAGCTATCAGATCCGCCTCTTCTGCCATTGCCACCAAGGTCAAAGACACTGTCAGTGCACCTTCTGTCACCTCGGTAAGCAATGATGCCGGAGTCAATATTCCTGCTGCCAGCTCACAGGAAGGCTCCAGCAGACTTTAATGACTTAAAGCAGCTGCGTCCTTCATAAGCAGGCGGTCGACAGGCATAACGATTTAACGCGCTATTTACAGGGCTCTGGCATTTATTGTCAGGGCCCTTTGTGTGACTATACAGCTGTAAGATCAGCTGCCGTTAAGCCTTTAAAAGGGTCTTTATTTTCCTCATCACAGTTCTTGCAATGTATGGCAAGCCTGTCTGCCTGCACATCATGACTGCCTGCCTGCATGCATGCACGCATGCCTGCACGCCTGCAAGGCCGTCACGGCCCCTGGGTCATACGCCCCGTAAGGACAGTCCGTGTGCTATGGTATGCGGGCTATGTGTTCCATGGCAGCTGTATGATGAGGCCATAACGATCAGCCACAAGCTAACACTCTCAGGAGGTGGTTTATGAGAACAACACCTGCAGCGCTGGTGCTGTCCCTGATGCTCGGTTCCTGTGCCTTTATGACTTCGGCATGGGCGGCGGGCAATGAGGGCGCTCAGGATAATCAGCCTAAAATCAAGGTCTATGGCAACAAGACACCTACCATGATAGGCACTCCTGAAGAGGTGGCTGCCTATCGACAGGAGCTTGCCAAACAGGAGGCCCAGAGCCGTCCAGGCACCTACACCTATGTAGATGAAAACGGCAATACCGTAACTGTGCAGTCGGGCACCAGTAACAGTTTTGGAGTTGGCCTTGATGCCTATTACTATTATGGTGGCAATGGCAACTATCCAGGAGGCCAGTATCCGGGCGGCAATTATCCAGGTCACCGTCCGCCACCTCCACCACCAGGCACCCCGGTACCGCCTGACATGCCTATGCTGCCGGATCCGCCTCCGCCACCAGGCACAGTGATTACTCCGCCACCGCCTCCGGCATGGGCTCCAACATCTCCTAATGTGCCTCTGGAGCCGCCACCAGGTGGTTTCCCAACACCGTCACTGCCTTAGATACGGCAGACTGTCAGGGCACATCAGGCCTGTCAGTAAGCTCATCAGTATGATCCTCAGTAATATCCTGAGGGGGCTTTGAGGACCTTATTCAGCCACAGAAATGGAAAAGCCAGGCATTTGCCTGGCTTTTCCATTTGCGCATTGGGCGATATCAGATCAGGACTGCCGCTCAGTGCTATTTGAATACTTTGGGCTGATAACCCTGGGTAGCCTTACGCACATTGGGCGAAGGATTGTCTGTGGTGTTAAAACGCTGATACCACGGCTCGTAATACACAGGATCAGTGTCGTATGAGTCTGCGCAGTTATGGCAGGGCTCACGACCTGTCTGATAGTAGTTGAGAGTATTACGTATTGATGAGCTGCGCACTGGTTCCCTTACAGGAACAGGGGCATTGTAAACAGCTCCATCCTGCTGCAGGGTATCGGACATTTTCTGAAACTGCAGAGGCTTTGCCGGACGCAGCCCTGATCCTCCCGGTGCCGGTTTTATCTGTGCTGAGGTGGCATTGCTGACCTGTGCACCACCAGCCGAAGCTGACGGCTGTGCATAGCCGCTGTGAGCTGAGGGGCTGACGGAGCCACCAGTTCCGGCAGCAGCCTGGAACATGGCGCTCAGATCAGATTCAGATGAATTATATACTGGGAGCTTCATGAGTATCTTTGCTGTCAGCAGCCCCATCAACTGCCTCGGCGGTTGCATCAGCAGGAGCTGTTCCGGGGGCTGCAACTGTCTGAGATCCTGTATCATCAGGTGCTGACTCATCAGGTTCTGACTCAGCGGATGCTGCCGCATCAGCTGCCTTCTGGTCGGCAGCTTCCTTTGCAAGGGCCTCAAGGCGGGCCTGCTCCATGGCCTCTTTTTGCTCACGGGCCAGACGGATAAAGGTGCGGCTGCTTTCGTCGTAAACGAGATCAGTGTTCTTTAAAGCAATACGGTAGGCGTTCTCATTATCAGGAGTCCATGAAGTCTCACCGTACAGGGAGTCGATTTCCTCACGGGTGTTTTTATGAATACGCTCAATGGCGCGGTTCTGCGAAGCTGTTCGCGCCTCTTTGTCATTGAGCTCTTTGAGCAGGGTGGACATGGACTCACGATTGTCCTGTGAACCTGAACTGCAGGCACTGAGGAAGGCTGCAGCTGCCAGGGCAGAAACAACAGAGAAACGGGAAGTAGACGCATTAACAAAGCCAGTGCGCAGCATGATCTGCTCCTTTAGACAGCTTGCTGATATGAGTAACAGTTCCATAACGCCACAATAACCGGCGGCGGTCCTTTCAGTACGACCGCTTAAGCAATACCCTGGCAGGCACATAAACCGGGGGCGTCAGTCTCATGTAATTATGAGCCAGGAAAGACAGTTTAGCTATAGTACTCCTTAGCTGCAGATAAATCGACTTTTCTAAAACTGCGCAATTCACTGTAGCAGTCTGGTATCACACCACGACAGTATTTCCCATTTATGGACAGCAAAGTGCACTAACGTACTCATGGTCTGCACGCTCATCAGCCGACATAACGTAAGTCAGCAGGCCGCCATCTGGCCCCAATGACCATGCACATGCCTTATGTACGGCAGGAGCTGCGCGCCTGCCGCTTGCGGGGGAGGAGCGTTACTGCAGTTGAGTGCTTAATGGTTGCCGGGAAGTCAGGGGTGTCAGCGATGTCTTGGATGTCAGCGATGTCAGGGATGTCAGGGGGCCATGGGATTCTAGCGGGGCGATGTTACTGCACAGCTGATAAACAGGCCTTTGGAGCTCCTCATATTAAAAAAGTGTGAAATTTTAAAAAAAACTGTTGACTGGGGTTTTATATTCGCTATAATGAGCGCCGTTGTCATAACGACACAGACTCTTAAAGACGGCAAGGTATTAGGGGTATAGCCAAGTGGTAAGGCAACGGGTTTTGATCCCGTCACGCCCTGGTTCGAGCCCAGGTACCCCTGCCATCAGTCTTTAAGAAACCGCCACAGGGGTATCGCCAAGTTGGTAAGGCAACGGATTCTGATTCCGTCATTTCCAAGGTTCGAGTCCTTGTACCCCTGCCATTTAGTGGCTATGTAGCTCAGTTGGTTAGAGCGCGGCACTCATAATGCTGAGGTCACTGGTTCAATTCCAGTCATAGCTACCAGTCTTTTGCGGTTAAGACACTCAATCTGCTCATTCATGAGCTTCTCATGTAGGGGTATCGCCAAGTTGGTAAGGCAACGGATTCTGATTCCGTCATTTCCAAGGTTCGAGTCCTTGTACCCCTGCCACTCAGTGGCTATGTAGCTCAGTTGGTTAGAGCGCGGCACTCATAATGCTGAGGTCACTGGTTCAATTCCAGTCATAGCTACCATCTCATCGACACCAGAAGACATACTTCTTGGTGTTTTTTTGTTTTTGGGCCTCCCAAAAATCCCGCCTTAAGTTCATATCAATATTAATCAATCCAATCTGCAAATCCGTACTGCCACCTGATCATCCTCTGGCAGCATGCAGCACACTTAATCTCGTCACAAGATCTGTCCAAATCCCGTCATCATGCCAGGCTAAGTGTCCTGAACTGCGCTGTGCAGCGCTGCGCTGCACTGAAAGCCTGCATTCACTGCTCCAGTCATAAGAATTTTCACCATGATTCAGACCTGAACCTGTCTGCAATAATCCAGCACTTCTTCACCACTTCTCCAGTCGGGGTCGCTGAGCTAATGAGCACTTCGTGAACATTAAAGGCCGGCCTGGACTGGTGATTCTGGTGTGCCGGGCTGACCGGTGGCCGGGACGGCCGGCATGCTTGCTGACCGGGGGTGTCCGTTCCCGGGGCAGTTTTTCAGCGTGTGAGTTGCAAATGGGGGCAGAAAGCCTGTTGCTGTGCAGATATGCTGCAAACAAAAAAGCCTGACAAATGTCAGGCTTTTTTGGCAAGTGCTCAAAAATTCTTTAGCGGGTGCGTACTGAACGCTCGAGGCTCTGAATTACGTACTCGGAGTTGGCGGCATGACGCTCAAGATTGGAAATGCGGTTGTCGAAATTGGTGAGCTCCTGCTGCAGGAACTGGTAGTCATTACCGGTCTTGCCAACTACGCTCTGCATGGCGCTAACTTCGGCATTGAGACGGGCAAATTCAGCACGGACAGTCTCAAGCTCACGGGAGAACTCTACAATATTGCTCTCCATATTGGCCATACGGTTCTGGATGCTGTGAACATCGGTTGCTGAGGAGAAAGACTGCATGGTGTCCTTCTGGCTCTTTACGGTGATGGAAAGGAAAACCAGCTGGATGGCAATAACGATAATTGCCAGAGTGAGGGCACCAGTAATGATAATTAAAGGCTTGTTACTTTTAAAATCCATATTCTTCGCCTCGGCTAGTTAGACTCGCACATCAGAAAGCTTATTGGTGAGGCATATTCCTGGGAATACTCTCTGCGGCTAAAACCGTCATAATTCCAATGTTTTAGAGTAGTGCTGCAGAAAGTATGAAAGTCAGATTTCCTGTACTTTTCTTATCTGCCAGTTATACGCAGTTATTAATATACCAATATTTGGGCTCATTATTTAGCAAGCCGCAAAATCTTTATAGTTCAGTCACGGCGTGATGCTGCAAGAGAGCCCTCTCCCGGAGGTATACCTGCGGCCCGCCATTGTAACCGTTATCAGGCAACATTTTCTTAATGAGATTCAGAAAACAGAGCTCCTGTCACAAAAATTAATCTGAGCATGTGATTGATTCCATGTTGCGGTTGACTTTACTCATGCCTTCGGATCAACAGACTGCACAGACTGTAATAATTACAGGATTTTTGATCCTTTCAGTCAAACTGGACAGAGGAAAATATCCGGATATGGGGGCTCAGTTCTCCCACAAGGTAATGTGCTTAGCGCACCCTAAATGTAATGGGGGTAGCGCACCACGCAAGTTAAGGGCCTGACGGTCCCAGCAGGGTAAGGGGGTTAGCTGTTCCTGCAAGGTAATGGGTTTAGCTGTTCCAGCAAGGTAAGGGGTTTAGCGCTCCCCGCAAGGTGCGGGGAGGCCGTATGGGTGAGGTACTATTTTGGCTTTACTTTGTCCGTCATGAGTGAGCACAGGCTGTTGCCGGACATAAAATCAGGCACGCATTAAAAAGGTAACAGTTAAGAGGGAGCGGCCCATCAAATTGTATATTTGACAGGTCCTGACAGTGCTAAGTTCCGTACCCAGGTACCAGTAATATGGTCAAATTCAGGTAAAACAGGCCTGTTTTGTGAGCCATGTCTGCTTTGCGCGTCATAAATTGACAGGAATTTATGGCATCAAGATGAACTCAGTACACTACACAGGTGATTCTCAGATTTCTGTATAGCTGAGCTGCTGGCCGGTTCAATTTTGAATGTATAAATGTACATAAATGGCAGAGGTCAGTCTTGTGAGCGGTAGTCTGAACGCAGGTATGCCCTGGCCTGAATTCAGATGTAAGAAAGTATGAGCGTTCAGATGGAGCTAAGATTTGCAATTTCAATGGATGGTCAGATTCAGCTTAGACCGGACAGCTCAGTAGATGGTCAGATTCAGCTTAGACCAGACAGCTCAGTAGATGGACAGATTCAGCCTGGATCGGGCTTTTGCGCAGGAGCAATTAACAGTTGTGAGGAGTTTTCGCAGGGGCGCTGCCTGGGCAGGTTTTAGCATGTGGCATGGCAGTTTGTTGCGGGAGGAAAACAGCCTGGAAAGCAGCCTGGAAAATGCCCTGTTTTTGTGAGTATTCGAACCAGGTAAATAAAATGTAAAAAAAAGCATGAAATTTTTCCGGGGGCATAAATGCGATAGATACGGGCTGTCTACGGCATGGGAGTATTTCTTGTTATTTTTCCTTAGGAAATTGGCAAAAAATGCTAAGTAAGAGCTAAGTACAAAAGCGTTTAATGTATTCAGCGCAGGCTTCCACGCAAATGCAACTGACCGGTTCTGATTCCGGTTGCTCCTGTCCCTGGGCCTTATCTGACAGATCAGGAGAGTATGTCGCGTGGCAGACCTTCAACAGTTAAATACCCATTTCTGGAGAAATATCATGAACAAGTTTTCTGCTCTCTTAGGTGCTGCCGCCATCGCAGCCGCTTCAACCGCCGCTTTTGCCGCCCCAGGTGGTCCTGCAGGTTTTGGTGCTCCAGCTGCTGCCCCAGGTGGTCCAGCCGGCTTCCAGCAGGCTGCTGCTCCTGACACTGTTCAGGCCGTAATTCAGAATGGCTGGGACGATCAGCGTGTTGTTCTGACCGGTAAGCTGACCAACTACCTTGGCAACGACAAGTACGAATTCACCGATAAGACCGGCCGTATCGTAGTTGATCTTGATGATGACCGTGACTGGTCACACATCTCCAAGGATCAGACCATCACCATTTACGGTGAGATCGATCGCAGTCGCAGAGGCATCGAGATCGACGTTAAGGATGCCCGTTAATCTCAAGATTAAGCTGATTAATCTGGCAGGTAAGGACAGCAGATGTCCCCTGAATATGAACGGCCTGTGCTGTATTAAGGCCGTCATTACCGCCTTATGTGCTCAAGTGACAGGATGTACTCCTGATAAAGGGCGGTGTTGTTGAGTTATGGTTCCGAAACCAGCGCCAGAATGGCGCAGGGTCGGGAGGAAATATTATGAATCTTGTAAAGATTTTGCTGGTTTCTGCTGGTCTGTCAGCAGCCGCTCTGGCTTATGCCGGCGGACATTATAACTACGGCAGCCCTCAGGGCTTCAATACTCCAGATATGGGTTCGGTTGCCGCAGTGAAGAAAAATGCCTATGACGATCAGTGGGTTACCATTCGCGGACGTCTCGTAAACTACCTGGGACATGAGCGTTATGAGTTCACTGACGGCAGCGCCACAATTGAGGTTGAGCTTGACGATGATCAGAACTGGTCACATGTCAGAAAGAACGATCTTATCGAGCTGCACGGCAAGGTAGACAGGGACTTCCTTTCAACTACCATTGAAGTAAGCCATATTATTCCTCTTGAGGGACCTGGTGCTCAGCAGGGTGCTGCAGGCTTTGGCGGTCAGTGGCAGCCTGGATACGCTCAGCCGGTACCGGCTGCTGCACCTGCATCAGCAGCTCCTGCAGCTCCAGCTCAGGCACCTGTGCCTGCCGGTGCTCCGGCTCCGGCCAGATAGCCCTGCCAGACAAAGATTTTTTTCCTTGTACAGTTGTATTGCAAAGTCCTTATATCCCCCGGTATAAGGGCTTTTTTGCATTTATTCCGGACAGGAATAATGACATAAATGCTTTTAATCATGCACCAAAATTTTCGGGGAATAAAAAATATTTTTCCGAAAAAATGCCTTATTTCAGGCAAATGCCTTTAACTTTTTCTCAGGCACATTTAAGGTGGTAAAAACACTAAGTAACAGCTAAGTTGCCTGCGCTTTAATGTTCCCGTGCAAACAATTACCAGCTGCGATTATTGACTGAATAGTGCTTCTGGTGATCTGAATATAAGCATGCATTTTGATTTAAAGCCTGGTCTCCTTCCTGAGAAGGAACTGGCTGTGATTTGAATGCATGCACATAATCGGGTATAGACCGAAAATTGCCTTTGTGTGCTGCAGGACCGATAGTTTAAGTCCTGACAAAGGCGTGGTTGTTGAACAGATATATCCCAGGCCCCCTGATGAGCCTGCCAGACTGAGGGATACTCAGAGGTGCTGTCATATGGACAGGCCACAGCACATTCAGACTTGCTGTATAAACGGACTGTCATACGGGCAGATAAACGTACAGGCAGGCGGGAGCGAAAGCTGCCAGGGGCTGGGAGGAGAAAAATATGAAGCTTGTTAACTCTATAATTCTGGGTGCTGCCCTGACTGTTGGTTCCGCTGCTTATGCTGACGGCTATTATGGCGTTGGCCCGCAGGGCTTTAACACCCCTGATGTGGGGTCAGTAGCCGGGGTTAAGAGCCATGCCTATGATGACCAGTGGGTTACTCTGCGTGGCCGTCTGGTGAATTATCTGGGCGAAGACAGGTATGAGTTTTCCGATGGCACCAGCTCTATCGAAGTTGAGCTTGATGATGATCAGAACTGGTCTTTCATTTCCAAAGGTGAACTCATTGAGCTTACAGGTGAGGTAGACAAAGACTTCTTCTTCACCACCATTGATGTCAAGCGCATCGTTTCTCTGGATAAACCGGCTGCTCATCAAAATGCCGGTTTCGGTGGCTACGGACAGCCTGGACAGGCCCAGCAGGGTTATGCCCAGCCTGCAGCACAGCCTGTTAATTCACAGACCTACCCTGCAGGTCAGTTGCAGGCTCCTGTGCAGCAGGTCCAGACTCAGGCTGCATCCCCTGCCGTAAGACAGAATTAACAATTTTTTCTTGTACAGTTGTATTTGCAAGCTCTTTCGTGCCCGGCATGAAAGGGCTTTTTCGTTTCTGGCAGGAAAAAGATTAAGGCGAACATGCTGTAACTTTGAATCATTAGACTTTACAGCTGTCAACGCAGGGCAGGCAGAGGTGCATGCCTGTTCAGCAGGCCTGAGTTGCAGGGGCGCATTTCTGCTCAGCAGGCCTGAGGTGCAGGGGGCGCATGTCTGCTCAGCAGGCCTGAGGTGCAGGGGGCGCATGTCTGCTCAGCTGGCAATACAGGCGGCTGCATCCTGGTTACAGGAAGATTGGGATTAGATGTACTGGCAGTATGCAATGCATACATTGAATCTATGATTGAGTGAAACGCATTTCTCAGTAGTGACGAAGATCATATTTTTTTAATTATTATTATCTGACACTTGTATTTCACTGTGCTCATGGAGCCTATATTTTCGGGCTTTTTGGGGTGATACTGGACTGTATTAGGAAAGTGACAAAATCAGCTAAGTATCAGCTAAGTGCAATGGGTTTAAATGAGCTAACACACACAAACGAACCAAAACTGCCGGGAGCCCTCAGTTCCAAAAAGAACAGCGTATTGTGCGCTGATTTCTCTGAGAAGAGCCTGGTTGAAGTGAACCAAGTCCCGAATCTGGAGAGTCACATGCGTAAGATTTCTGCTCTTGTAAGTGCTGCTGCCCTGGCAGCTGTTTCCTCTGTTGCCTTTGCTGCCGGTCCTGCAGGTTTTGGCGGCGGTCAGGCCGCTTCAGGCCAGGCCGGCGGTCCAGCAGGCTTTGGTCCGGCAACTGCTCTGAACACTGTTCAGGCTGTTACCCAGAGCGGTCTTGATGAGCAGCGCGTAGTGCTCACCGGCAAGCTCACCAACTACCTTGGCAATGACAAGTACGAATTTGCTGACAGCACTGGCCGCATCGTAGTTGAGCTTGATGATGACCGTAACTGGTCTCACATTGGTAAGGATCAGACCATTACCATCTACGGCGAGACTGATGTAACCCCACGCGCCATCGAGATTGATGTAACCGACGCTCAGGTTGTCAAATAATCAGGCCGGCCAATTATATTTTCAGCTGTCTGAGTTACAGATTAATCAAGGGTGGTATACAGGCCACCTGGTAAATAACAGTTTTTAATGTCATGCAGGTAATGCACTTCGATCCTGCAGACATGCCGCAGGGCATTTACATGGCCCTAAGGGCTAGCAAAGGCCACCATGCTTCATCAGATAAGCTGTCGGCCAGGAGAGATCATATGAAGTTTTTAAATGCATTACTGGTTACAACCGCTTTATCTGTAAGTGCAGCTGCTTATGCTGACGGTGGCTACGGCGCCGGTCCACAGGGCTTCAATACCCCGGATACAGGCTCAGTTCAGGCCGTAAAGCAAAATGCTTATGATGATCAGTGGGTTACCCTGCGCGGCCGCCTTGTAGACTACCTGGGCCATGAGCGTTACGAGTTCACTGACGGCACCAACTCCATTGAGGTTGAGCTTGATGACGAGCAGAACTGGTCTCATATTTCCAAGGGCGAGCTTATTGAGCTGTCCGGTACTGTAGATAAGGATTTCTTCAGCACCACCATCGATGTTAAGCGCATTGTTTCCCTCGAGAAGGGAGCTCCAGCAGCACAGGGCGGCGCAGCCGGTTTTGGTGCCCCAGGTCAGCCAGGTGCTGCTCCTGCACCAGCAGCCAGGTAATTAGCAGAATTTTTCCTTGTACAGTTGTATTGCAAAGCTCTTTCACCATGTGAAAGGGCTTTTTTGCTTTTCAGGCTCTTATCTGCGGTATGCATCAGACTGTCGATCTCCGCCGGCAGAGCGTGATCTGGCCCAGAGCAGCCCCTGTCACTGGCAGGCAGCTGCTCTGGAGCTTTGATGCCCATGCCTGGTATTATCAGATAGTGGGTGCACCACAGAGCAGGCTTTCAGGTAGTCCGATACTGAGGGCGTCCATACTGTTGCTGTGTGGAAAATGCCATATTCAATGCATGATCATTGACTGCGCCTTATTCATGTTTTACAGAGCGTCTGGCAGCTGCAGGTGGTCTTTCCTGGAATCGGGAGGCATGGCTGTAAGATGGGACTTTTTTGGTGCACAGGCAGGCCCACTATGGTGAAAGAAGGCGCCCTGTAAGGGCAGGGCTGCAAAAATATAGCATTGCCAGGTGCTTTTGCAGGCGTGTTCTCCTGGAAGCTTTGCCATGGCTGTGGCCGCTTAAACCGGCCGTGAATGAGCGCTGCTGCGCTTCTTTCAGAGGGCTTTGCATGCAATTGTTGTCAGCCGTAGTGAGCTTTGCCCGCCTGAAGCTAACCAGGGATAATATGCGGCGTATATTGCTGATCTGCTGTGGAATTATTGGCTCATATGATGAGGTATTGAGCCGGATAAAAGGCTCTTGATGCAGGGCCGTGGCATTCTTGATCTTGTACAGATATGGGCGTATCTTATCGGCTTTCCCATGCCGTTTCATCGCTGTTATACAGGTCCCTTATGGCAAGTCATGAGTATGGCCGGCAATGACTGAGGACTGACGGATAGCCAGCCATAAGGATGGCCTGATGTAAGGATGGCCAGCCATGAGTTTGCTCAGTCACAATGATGGGCAGCCATAAGAGTGGCATGCTATGAGTGTGGCCTGACGTAAGAATAGCCTGTCATCATAAAGCCGGGCTTCATGAGATGAGGTGAAAGGGTGGGAAGTGGCTGTTGAGAAGTGCACGTGGGGGAGTACCGCCTTTTTGGGCGGGCTGCTCAGGGATTTTTGCATATTGCGGGTGTCGTATGACTTTGATTATTCCTCAGATTGTTAATGTATCCAAAGTGGATAATGATCATGCCAGGTTTCTTGAGGCGCTGGCAAGAAACGGTTTTGCCGGTGAAATTGAAGATCGTTATGCGGCCCGTCTGCTGGTGGCTACAGATAATTCTGTCTATCAGAAAATGCCTCAGGCTGTGGTTTTCCCAAAGAGCAAGCAAGATGTGGTTACCCTCTTTAAAACAGCCTCAGCTCCTGAGTTTAAAAAAATCCGTATTACCCCACGTGGCGGCGGTACCGGTACCAATGGTCAGTCACTCAATCATGGTGTGATTGTCGACATGTCCCGTCACATGAAGAGTTTCAGTGACTTCAGACCGGACGAGCGCAGCATCGTGGTCGAGCCAGGTGTAATCAAAGATGAGCTCAACGAGCATGTTGCCAGCGAGCAGCTGTTTTTCTCTCCTGAGCTGTCAACCTCATCGCGTGCCACTATTGGCGGCATGATTGCCAATGATGCAGCCGGCCAGGGATCGCTTGTTTACGGCCGCACCTCTGAGCATGTACTCGAGGCTGAGGTAGTGCTGCGTGACGGTACCTTATGTACTTTCAGACCGGTAAAGGGTGAGGAGCTCAAAAATTGTCTTGACCGCCCAGGCCTTGAGGGTGAGATTTACCGCAGATGTTATGAGCTGCTCAAATGGCACAGCGCAGAGGTCAAAGAACACTTTCCAAAACTTAACCGTTTCCTTACCGGTTATGACCTGATGCATGCCTATGATGCAGATACTGATACTCTCAATCTGGCCCGCCTGATCTGCGGTGCTGAGGGTACGCTTGCTACTCTGGTCGGTGCCCGTATTGATCTGACCTTAAAGCCATCCTTCCGTGCTCTGTGCGTCATCAAGTATGAGAACTTTGACTCAGCCCTGCGTCATGCCAATGTCCTGATCAAGGCTGGCGCCTTCTCTGTTGAAACCGTTGATTCCAGAGTGCTTGATCTGGCCAGAAAGGATCCTGTCTGGCTGAGCGTAAAGAATTACATTACTGATGTTCCCGGCGCTGAAATCAGCGGCGTAAACATTGTTGAGTTCAACGGTCATGACGAAGAAAAAGACCGCGCCTTCATGATGTCTCTTTATGAGCAGACTCAAAAGGATGCCTCTGAGCGCCGCAGAGGTATTCTGGGCGCTCAGGTTGTTGATACCAAAGAGGGTATCGCTGCTGTCTATGGCATGCGCAAGAAGGCCGTAGGTCTGCTCGGATCTGCTGCCGGTGCCAAGAAGCTGGTGGCTTTTACTGAAGATACAGTAGTGCCTCCGGAGAATCTTGCTGACTATATTCTGGAGTTCCGTGCTCTGCTTGACAGCATGTATGTAACCTATGGCATGTTCGGTCACGTCGACTGCGGTCTGATGCACGTACGCCCGGCTCTTGATCTGACTACCGATGAGGATCGTCAGAAGCTGGTCGACATCTCCAATGGCGTGGTCGAGCTGGTTAAGAAGTATGGCGGTCAGATGTGGGGTGAGCATGGTCGCGGCTACCGCTCCTGCTATGGCGAAGTCTTCTTTGGCAAGCTCTATCCTCTGGCCCGTAAGATCAAGGCCATTTTCGACCCTGACAACAGACTCAATCCGGGCAAAATCTGTGTGCCATGGGGCAATGAGACTGACAGTCTGGTAGCTCTTGATGACCCTATGCGCGGCGATCTGGATCGCACCATCGATATCAGGGTTCGTGAGAACTTTGAGCCTGCCCTTAACTGTAATGGTAATGGTCAGTGCTTCAGCTACTCACGTGCCTCACTTATGTGCCCAAGCTACCGTTTCTCCAAAGACCATGTGAAGTCACCAAAGGGCTACTCAGGTCTGATGCGTGAGTGGCTGCGCCTTATGAGTGAGCGTCAGGTTGATGTTAATGCCGTAGAGCAGCAGCTGCTGGCCGAGGCAAACAATCCTCTTGGTGACTTTGTGGCTCAGGCCAAATCATGGCTTTCCTGGCTTGGCAATCTGTGCACCCGCACCCGCAATACCATTTTTGACCGTGAGGATTTCAATCACGAGTATCTGGGCCATGTGGCTACCTGTCTGTCCTGCAAGTCCTGCAAGACCCAGTGTCCGGCTCACGTAAACTCAGCTGAGATGAACTCCCGCTTCCTCAACTTCTACTACAGCCGTTATCTGCGTCCATCCATGGACTTGCTGTGCATGAATGCCGAACGTTCCAATCCGGTGCTGGCAAAGATGCCTAAGCTGGCCAATGCCCTGATTCAGTCGGATTTAAACAAGGCAATCATGGAGCACTTCTTCAACTTTGTTGATCTGCCAGTGTTCAATGAGCGCACCATGTGGCAGCAGAGCGCTGAGTTCTCAATTCCGGTACTCAGTGCTGAGGAAGCTGAAAACCGTGCTTCTGAGTTTGATGTCATTGTTATTTCCAATGCCTTTACTGCCAGCCATGAGGCTGACTCACTGGTAGAGCTGGCACGTCTTGTCAGGGTAATGGGCTTCAGGGTTGCCATATTAAAGCCATATATCAATGGCAAGCTCTTCATTATTCGTGGTGCCCGCGCCAAATTTATCAAGTATGGCCGCATGCAGGCCCAGCGCCTTGCCCGTCTGCACAGCCGTGGACTTACCATGGTAGGCTTTGATCCGGCACTTACTATCTGCTATCGCGATGAATATCCGGCTCTTATTCCTGACTGTCCTGAGTTTAAGGTGCTGCTGCCTGAAGAGTGGCTTAAGGATGCTCTGGTATCTTCTCAGTACCGCGCTGTTGAGCAGCGTCTGGGCGCTGAGATCAAAAATGTCATCGCAGCCTCCCGTGGCGCTGCCGGATCAGCAGCCGCTGCCGCTCAGGGCGCTGCAGGCGCAGGCAGTACCGATGCAGATTCTTTACATGACAGCGCCATTGGCCCATGCTCATTTGCTGATGACTTCTATCTCTTCTGTCACTGCACCGAGCAGGCTCTGGTACCTCTGTCAGTAAGAATGTGGCAGGATGTGCTGGCCCACTTTGGTCTGCGTGCTCTGCCATTGCCGGTTGCATGCTGCGGTATGGCCGGTCTGTTTGGTCATATGAAGAGCAATCAGGAAGAGACCCGTACTGTCTATGAGCAGAACTGGAAGGAGCATCTGGCCAGCCGTCCATTCACTCAGTGCCTGATCACCGGCTTCTCCTGCCGCTCTCAGGTTGAGCGTATGGAGCATAAGCGCGCCAACCATCCGGTACACGTTCTGACCATGCTCCTTGAGCAGGCCTCTGCTGCAGCCGCAGCCGCAGCCAACAGGTCTGCCGCCGGCTAAGCCAACAGGTCTGCCGCCGGCTAAGCTGGCCCTGACAGGTAGTTCATATACTGCAGCGCTGATGACCTGGTCTGCGCGGCATACGATCGTGTGGATCGTATTGCAGGCCAGGCTGCATGTGCCTGGATGAGCTGATTTGCCCCGCATCAGTGCCCTTACGGGTCAGTGATGCGGGGCTTTATCATTTTTGCCAGGTATTGTCTTATTGCTGATAGACTGTACTGAGGATGCTCCCGAACTGGACCTTTGCTCCTGTCTCGAGCCAGATACTGAATAAAGAGCTGTCGCACTGTGCCGTGTTTCACTGTCTGCAGGCTGCTCTTCAGTTATATTTACTGAAAGTTACATAACTCAGAAAACCTTGAACGGTGCCGTACAGTCGCTGGCCTGCGCCCTGTGGCAGTATGATGCAGTCAGTGACTGAGACCATGGCCATGGTTTCAGTCCATGCAGGTTGTGATGCTGTCAGAGCATTCTGAGAAAAGGAGTTACAAATGTTCAGTTTTAGAGAGAAAGCTATTTATGCTGTTGGCTTTTTCGCCTTTATCTTTGTCGGTCCGACAGTGATGTATCTCATCAGCATTGCAGTTCCGGCCACCTTCCTTGCTCAAAGCTCCACCAATGTCTATCTTGGCAGTCTCAGCTCTGCCGTAGGTCTGTTCTTTGCCATCTGGTCCAATGTGGCCCTGGTAAAGAAAGGCGAGGGCGGTGCAGGTAACCTGGGCAAGGTCAAAATGATGAAGGAGACCACCCATCTGGTAACAACAGGTCCTTATGCCGTGTGTCGCAATCCTATGCACGTAGGCGTTTTCCTGTACTATATGGGCTTTGCCTGTTCGCTCAACTCCCTTGCCAGCCTCGTGGTACCGGTTGCCATTCTGTGCTTTGCCTGGTTTGCTGCCGTATTCCTCGATGAGCCACGTCTTGAAAAGGAATTTCCTGAGGAGTGGGCCGACTATAAGAGCCGTGTGCCTCGCTTCTTCCCGCGTGTCTGGCCACGCAAGGCTTGATTGAGGTCAGCCTTTTCTTAAGGGCAGCCGCCGGTCCTGATATTATCTGAACTGCCATAAGCAGGCGCTTATGGCAGCAGATAAGAGCACAAAGTTGCTCTCAGGGCTGAGGCTGCCTTAATTATGCATGCACGCTACGCCCAGCCGGTGCCCGCATCGTGAGCACAGCCATGATGAAAGGTGGCCTGGTCATGCATGGCCGGGCACCCGGCCACACCAGGTCGGCGCCAGGGCATTGCTGGCGCCGCAGCTGCCCTGTTGCCTTACCATTGTGGTGCCTGGTTATGGGGCTTGTGAGCTGCAGATAATATGGATACTTATCATATGCCGGTGAGATGGCATTGCTTCATGCACTTTTAGATGGAGATTTTTGTGATGGAAAATGTTGATAAGGCAAATCTTGTAAAGCAGGTTGCCGAGCTTTATGAGGCTGATTCATTTGGTGGCATTATCGAGCTGCTTGAGCCTCATCTGGCTGACCTCGACTATGACCTTGCCCTGGAGCTGGCCCGTGCCTATATCAATGCTGCCAATGTTCAGGATTCCAATCCTCAGGTGCTGGCCACCAGTGAGCAGCTCTATCTCAACGCCAATGCTCTGCTCGACAAGTACGGCATGCAGGGTAAGGATCATGCCACCTATCTGTTCTACAAGGGCTATGCTCTGTTCAAGCTCGGTCTTACCAACGACGCTCAGATCCGTCTGCAGCGCGCTCTGAAGTTCATAAAATTCGGCTCCGAAGACAAGCTGCTGCCAACTATCAACCGTATGCTGGCTCTGTGTCAGTCCTACGATCCTGATAACACCTCATTGAGCCTGTCAAAGGAAGATGAGCAGCGTCTTGATGAACACATCCGTCATCATTTTGGAAAGTATCAGATTATCTTTAAGACCGACCGTTATGAGCTGGTCAATGTGCCTCCATCAGAGGATCGTCCTTTCAATCTCATCATGACCCGTGGTGTCTCAGGCCGCAGGCTCAACGTACCAGGCGGTGTTGATCCTCTGACCAACAGCCGTATTGAGCTGGCTGTATGCCTGCCAAAGGAGTGGGAATTTTCCAACAGTGAGTCTTACAATCTGTGGCCGGTAAACACCCTGTGTGACCTTATCAACTATGTGCTGACCACAGATGAGTTCATTGGCTTTGGCTATGCCTTCTCCAAGGGCAAGCCTGTCCACTCCACCACCGACTTTACCGGTGGCATGCTCACTGCCCTTGGTGCCTACGACAAGGAATGTCAGGAGCTGACCCTGACCGACGGCTCTGTGGTGCGCTTCTTTGAGCTGGTCTTCCTTTTCCCAGCTGAGCTTGAGTACCGCAGCAAGCACTCAGCTCCGGCTCTGCTTGAGCTCTTCGATCTCAAGAAGGTGATTCCAAGCCCTGTCCGCAAGCGTATGGATGTCTGCATTCAGTCCGTCCCGGTAAACAAGATCTAAAGCCGTCACTGGCTCCAGGCATGCGCCACTGGCCCCGGCCTGCGCCACTGGTCCCTGGGCTGCGCTGCAGGCGCATTGGCCAGGTCTCATGCACTGCAGGCGCAGTGACCAGGTGAGCTTTGCTCAGGATATGGCTATATGCCGTCGCTGAGGATATGGCTCTGCCTGAGAGGCCGGGTCCCAAATAAAAATGCCCTGAGAAATAAATCTCAGGGCATTTTTATTGCCAGCTGCTCAGGTCATCTTTGACAGCTGTGTGCGCTGCAGATTGTCCAGCTATTCAAGAATGTCGGACTCGGCCTCACTGTCGAGCAGCTCACTTTGAGTAAAGGTGCTCTTGCGTGCAGTTCTTGGTTTGGTGGTTCGGGTACGGCCAGTTCTGGCGGTGCTGCGGCTGCGGGAGCGTGCAGGAGCAGGCTCGTCGCTGTCCTGGGCAGCATCACTGACAATTTCAGATGCTATGGCGGCAGCCTCATTAACATCGTCAGCAGACTCTGAGCTGTCACCATCAGACTCGGCAGCAGGGACAGCTGGTGTTGCTGCGGCAGCAGAGCTGCTGGTGGCGTCGCTGCTGTCTGATTGACTGTCTGCCTCTGCCGGGCTGAGCTGTGCCTGGTCGTCGGCGCTGCTCCAGCTGTCCTGGGCCGCTGGCAGCGCTGCTGAGACCGGCTGTGTTGCAGTGGCTGCTGCAGTGGCTGGAGTGCGCTCGATGAGCAGAGCGCCGGTGGCTGATCCTGAGGCTGCTGCAGTGGCGGCTGCAGTGGCTGATGCGGCTGTGGCAGGGGCGCTGTCGGCGTTCAGGGCGCGCTCAAAGCTTTCGACGGCTTCCATGGTAAGAGCAGGGGCGTCAGCTGCAAACTTCTGCAGAATGTTTTTGAGATTGCCCTGGCCCGTGCATAAGGACACAGCCATGGCATCGATATTTTTGTTGAGGCTGTCGCGAATCTTGAGAATGGCCTCAAAGTCGTTACAGACCTTGGAGCACTTCTGGTAAATACGCTCAGCGCTGCGGGCAAGCATGCGGAACTTGTCACCCTGATTGGCCAGCACCCACAGATTGCCCACAATGCGCAGGGCAGGGAGCAGGGATGATGGAGATACCAGGTAGACATTCTTGCTCTGGGCATAACCATAAAGGCGATCGTCATGGCGCAGGGCAGTACCAAGGGCATGATCTACAGGAACAAACATGAAGACAAAGCCAGGGCTGCCGTAACTGTCGTAGCCCGGATAATCCTTCTTGCTCAGCTCATCAATGTGCTTGCGAATAGAGTCAATGTGACGTGACAGGGCAGCTTCACAGGCCTTCCTGTCGTTTTCTTTTTCAGCATTGCACAGCTCGGTGTAGGCTGTTAATGAGCACTTGGAGTCGATAATCAGACCACGGCCCTGAGGCAGGCGAATCAGTACATCTGCTCTGCCCTTGTCACCATGGTCATTAACAGCATAGGCCTCACGAACATAGCTTTCCTCACCATTAAGACCTGAGGCATCAAGCACCAGAGCCAGCTGCTGCTCGCCCCAGATGCCCTGGCTCTTGCTGCCCTGCAGCAGAGCGCGGGAGAGGTTTTCGGCTTTCTCACCAAGGCTGATCTGAGCCTCATGCAGATGCTTGAGCTCATTTTGCAGCTGGCCGGCCTGTTCAGAATTGGTTTTCTGAGTGGCTGCAATGAGAGTGCGGAAAGTATTAAGCTCATTTTGCAGAGGGTTGATAATCTGCACCATGTGCTCACTGTTGAGTTTCTGCAGGGATTCGGAGCGATCCTTGAGCAGCTTTTCACCCATGGTGTTCAGGCGGTGCTCAAGCTCGCTTTGTGACTGGGCAAAACGCTTGCTGTCCTCAACACGCAGCTGCTCCACGGCCTCCTTCTCACTGCGGGTCTGAGCTAGAGCCTCACTGCGCTCCATGATTTCCTCCTGGGCCTTTTTGAGGGCCTCCTTAAGGGAGGTGTTTTCCTGCTCAAGCTTGTTCAGAGCTTCCTGGTTGGCAGTCTTGAGGTTGATGAGCAGGCGTTCATTGGCTGATTTGATTTCACTGATGGAAGCTTCATAGCGGTTGCTGCTTTCCTCAATCAGTCGTGCAGCCTGCTCCTGCTCTTTCTTGATGGCCATCTGATGGTCAAGCTGTACTTTCTTAAGCTCATTTTCATGATTGGCAATCTGCTGCTTGAGATTACCTGTCTCAGTCTGGCAATTGGACAGATCCTTAACCAGAGTGATCTTTTCGTTGTGGGCAGCCTCACGGACAGTGTCGAGCTGAGCGTTGAGCTCGTCGTACTCGCGTCTTAAATTATCCAGCTGCTCCTGGAGGCTGGCTGCAATGGCAGCCTGCTCAATAAGAGCTGTATCAGCTGTACTGCCTGCAGCACCTGCAACTGAACCGCTGCCATTACCGGCAGATCCCTGCTGAGCGCTGTCACCTTTGTCAGCCTGGTTGCGGCGCAAGAAAGCGGCAACAGCCAGGGCAGAAACAACGGCTGTTAAAACAGTTATGAGTATGTTGCTGATCTCGTGAGGCATCATGGGTTAACCCTGAACAAATAAGAAAAGGAAGAAAGAATCAGGCTGCTGCCAGGTCAGGCCGTCCTGCAGCACAGGCGCCTTGGCTGGCGCATGCCGTCGTCTGGGGACGCTGGTTTTTGCCGCAGCCCCGCAAGCTGGCCTGGAGGAGTTTGCAGCTGACGTCAGTAAACTGGCCTTAAGGCGGTTACAGCTGACGTCAGTAAACTGGCCAGGAGGCGGTTACAGCTGACGTCAGTACTGGGCAGCGGCAGCAGCAGTCTGCATAAGGCACCATGCGACAGAGTTGGGTATCTGGGGCTGATTGGCAGCTGTGAGTATACGCTTTTGGAGCCGGGGCTGTTATTGCAGCACTGTTATTTGTAATGCTGATGGGATGTGGGCTTATCTCTTTGCTGGCGGCCGGTGAAAAGCATCTGAAAGGGCTTTGTGGTTGTTGATAAATATTATCATCAGGGAATGGGCCTGATCGGGGTATTAAATCAGTTATGCATATGTTTCGGTGCATTGTGCACCAAATTGGAGTACTTTCACTGCAAAAATCTGCAGAAATTTTAGCTTAAGTGAGTCCATGGTTTAAGGACGAGATTTCCTCTGCGGATGAAAACAGTCGTCCCCTGGTGCAGCGGCCGGTGCAGGTCCGGAGCAGAGCTGGTGCAGCGCCGGTGCTGCAGATGCTGTATTGCCTTTTAACAGAGCTGTGGCTGGTATGCTTTATACGACCTCTGACGTGCTCTCAGACGGCGATATTATGCTTGGGTATGGTCATGTACCCTGATGCGGTTGAAGTGGCTGTATGAGGCGCTCACGGCTGTCTATGAGCTTTTATCAGATCCTGTGCAGCCTGTTTGGAGTAATGGTGGTGTACTGGTGCTGCGCTGGGGATTGAGGGGCTTAGTTGGAAGGTCATTGCACGGACTTTTATGCGGAGCGGGCGCTGTTAACTGTGGTGATTAGAGACAGGTTTTTGTGCCAGGTACAGCTGTGATGGTATGGCTCGTATGAGTATGTTGTTTTGTGTGAAAATGGCTTAAATATGAGTAAAATCCGCAATTTGCTAGATACAACAAACAGGTAGAAAATATCCCCGCATACCATGCAGGGATTTACTAAGATAACAGTATTGGTTATCAGCACCAGCGGCACCGGTTGGCAGATGGCCTTGCGCATGTCGCATGGGGCTGTGAAATCTTGCCCCTTATGGGTCAGAACCTGCAGCGGTTGCGACTAGCTGTCGCTTTTCGTGGTTCTGGTACGGGCTGTCGCAGGCTTTCTGCTCTTAGCTGCAGAGCTGCGAGATGCGGTTGATCTGGCGCTTTTGGCGCCTTTTGCAGACTTTTGAGTGCTGCGGGTCTCTGGACCGCTTACCGGATCAAGTTCCTCTTCGTGAGGACCGTTTAAGTCCGGATTATCTGATTTTTTTGGCAGGGAGTGACTGAGCTGTTTAGCTGCTGCGCCTGTACGCGTTTCAGGCTTCTTCCCGGCTACAGGTTCATTATCTACCAACTCGGATGATTTGTCACGCATCTCACTTGATAGCTTTTGCTCAATTCCCTCAAGATATTTCTGAATTTCGATCTGAGATCTGATTTTTGGAGAGTCCGGACGGTAAGGAACGTACTCGTTGCTCTGGTTGGCATCGATGATACGGGCCTTCTGATTGTCGCTCTCCTGAATCTTGAAGATAGTACGGATACGCTCACGCAGAGAAGGATCAAGAATAGGGCAGCCAACCTCAATACGGTAATCGAGGTTACGGGTCATCCAGTCAGCAGACGAGATGTAGAGCTCCTCATTGTTGTTATTGCAGAAAATCATCACACGTGGGTGCTCAAGATAGCGATCCACGATTGAAGTGATGTAGATATTCTCTGACAGACCCTCAATACCAGGACGCAGGGAACACATGCCACGGATAATGGCGCGGATCTTTACGCCGGCCTGAGAGGCCTTGTACAGATGCTCAATGAGGCCCTCATCTACCAGGTTGTTCACCTTGAGGTTGATGTAGGATGGCAGGCCCATGGAGGCATTCTCAATCTCGCGGTCAATCATGGCATAAATGCGCTGACGGGCATTGATTGGGGATACCAGCAGCTTGTCAAAGCGTGGGCGGGTGTACGGGTACTCAATGAACTCAAAGACATTGTGTACTTCGCTGGTCAGCGCATCATCACGGGTAAACAGAGCAAAGTCGGTGTAGATCTTGGCCGTCTTCTCGTTGAAGTTGCCGGTACCAATGTGGGCATAGCGTACTGTCTGACCGTCTTCCTTACGGGAAACAATACACAGCTTGGAGTGAATCTTCAGAGTTGGCAGGCCGAAGAGAACCTTTACGCCGGCATCGGTAAGGTGAGAGGCCCAGCGTATGTTGTTGGCCTCATCAAAGCGGGCCTTGAGCTCCACTACTACGGTGACGCGCTTGCCATTGTTGGCTGCATCGATAAGAGAGTCGATTACACGGCTGTTGCGGGCCACACGGTAGATATTGATCTTGATGGCTGTAACCTTTGGATCATAGGAGGCCTGACGCAGGAATTCGGTGAAGTAGTCGAAGTTGTGGTATGGGTAGTACAGCAGAACATCGCCCTTGGATATGGCGTCAAAGACGTTGATGTTGCTGTCAAAGGCAGTGGAGCGGACCGGAGGCAGAGAAGGGTTTTCAAGACCGTCAACACCAATGCTTGGGAATGACAGGAAGTCCTTGAAGTTGTGGTAGCGGCCGCCAGGCATGCATGAATCTATGTCTGAAAGATGCAGCTCATCGGTCATGAATGCAACCATGTCCTTAGGCATGGCGCGGTCATAGGCAAAACGTACCGGCATGGCGTTCAGACGCTGCTTGAGGGAGTTTGACATGTTCTCAAGTACGGACATGTCCACATTACCCAGCAGATCGTACTCGGCATCGCGGTTCATCTTAATGGAGTAGGCTTCGATGGTGTCGTAGTCAAAGAAGCTCTTGAAAATGTCATCAAGGCAGATGCGGATGACATTATCGAGGAACATCAGAGTGGTCTGACCCTCCTCGGTAGGCATGGAGATGAAGCGTGGTACTACATCTGAAGGGATTTCCAGCAGGGCATAGTTGATCTCCTTGCCTGTCATTCTGATGAGCAGGTAGGTGTACTGGTCACGCAGGAACTGCACCAGATCGATGTTCTTGTTAAAGATAATAGGATTGATGTGCTTGAGTACATGGCGCTTGAAGTAGGTGCGTACCCATGCCTTCTGATTGTCGGTTACCTCGGTTTCATCGCGCAGGTAGATGCGGTGTTCAGCCAGCTCCTGGACAAGGGAGCGGTAGATGCGGTTAAGTTCACCCTGATAGCGGCTTACCAGCAGCTGTACTTCCTTGAGCAGACGTACGCTTACTGACTCATCACCGCCTTCTTCCTTGTTGATGATGATCTGACGCTTGAGGTTGGCCACACGTACCTTGAAGAATTCGTCCTGGTTGTTGGAGTAAATACCAAGGAAACGAATCTTCTCAATCAGGGGTACGGACTGGTCAGCTGCCTCCTGAAGAACACGGCCATTGAAGGATAACCACGAAATTTCTTTTGGTACCAGATCAACTTTCTTACTGTCAGACATAGAGCAACCTATATAAAAAGTCCGTATATCCGCCCTGCACAGGCAAGGCAGCTTCTGCCATGGATCCCGGGGACAAGCCCTGGGCAATAAGGCTTTACAAAACACACGCACATAATGCTGCAGGCCACCAGCTCACAACCTGAAACTGGAGCCCAGTGCTGACGGGCCGGCAGCGCTGCAGGCATACTGCATCTGCGCCGCATCCATGCCGCATCTGCGCCGCAGCCGTGCTGCATATGCGTTGCAGCAGGCTGTGCGGGTTTGGCCGCAGCATGCACTGCATAGTGCAGGGGCTTGCTCGCCTGCGTCAGCAGGCCTGCAACTTTTCAATCAGATTTGGTCTGTACCACCTCTTTCCCGTAACAGCCTGCATGTTCTGCTGTTTACTCCTGCACCATCTGCCACGCATCATCTGCTCTGCATGAGCTGACAGGCATGTACCACTGGAAGCATGGCTGTATGGCAAATTTTTCGGGATGGACCAGTGGTGCTGACATACTGTTAACTGTGATGGCAGCGCAAGGCCGTCCCGGGCTTTGGGCAGAGCAGTTATGGTTATGGCGAGGAAAGGAATCCTGATGCAATCGATGCACAGGGGGTGACGGGCGCAGCATTGCTGGTCAGGTGGTAAGCATTATGGTCAGTTACCGGCTCGCAGGGGGCTGGTAACACGATCGCAAAAGTATAAATCAGGGAAATTAAGTTCTTGTTAAGCATCATACCCTGATTGAACAAAACCGGGAAAAACCAGGTGGCGTTGCAGCATCAGGATCACTTGTCCATGTGGTATGTGTTGCCAGATGCATGCTGCAGACTGCGCATTAAAAACTTAAAAGCCTGAAAATCAGGTAAATAACCGAAAAAACAAAAGAGCTGGTCATGACCAGGCAATAATCTGGCCGGGTATTGCAGGGGCACACCAGGAAAGGCCAGGTACCTGTATTTGCATGATCAGCCGGGCCTGGTCATTAATATGCAGACGGCAGCTCCTTTATGGAGAGTATTCCCTGGCGATGACATCCTGGCCTGGTATGACCAGCATTGCCATGAGGAACCTGCCGTGATCTGAGGTCGTAAAAATCACTGGACTCTGTTGCCATGGTGCTTAATTAAAGGCTTTTCAGCACCTGATGGGGCTCAGTCCGAAAAGCAGATGTTCAGAGTAATACTCGATATGATATATCGATAAGGGCAGTGCAAATTGACTCTGGATCAAAAAAAATAAGCTTTTTAAAGGGCAGCAAACTCTCTGTTTTCAAGCCAGGGCCTATGGGGCACGGGCACGTGACTTTATCGTTCGGTCACAACTTCTTTTACAGTGCTGAGCACCAGAGGACTGTCAGGCTCGATTTGTACCTGTATCAGACTGGTGCCTGAGTCTGGCACCAGGCTGACCGGTGACTGCAGCTTGCTCCTGGTATCAGGCTGACCGGTGACTGCAGCTTGCTCCTGGCAGCAGGCTGGCCGGTGACTGCAGCTTGCTCCTGGTATCAGGCTGACCGGTGACTGCAGCTTGCTCCTGGTTGAAGGCTGGTTCTTGCCTTGAGGTCTGTCCACCTGGCGAACGCGGGAACTTTTGCAGTAGCTTTGTGCTGTTGTGGATGCGATCTCAGACGGCGGTAGTGTCAGTGAGTCCGGGCCGCATTATCTTTCGTCAGTGTGATCAGCCCAGGAGGCAGCCGCTTCAGGTTCAGGATGACGGTCTTTGATGTCAAAGCCTGAAGGTGGAGCAGGAGGCTGATCCCCGGTTGCGTTGCCCTCTGAAAGAGACTGTGACTGCTGCTGACGCTCCTTGACTTTCTTCATATGCTTTTCCAGACGCTCACGGGCAGCACGGGCTGCTTCATCGGCCTTTTTCTCTACAGCGCGCATCTGCTCTTCACGGGCTTTTACCCGCTCCTGCTGGCGCTTGAGAATTTCAGAAACTGCGGCTGATGGATCAGGTGAGCCTGGCTCATCTGGCATGCCGTCACTGTCTAAGTGATGTTCAGCTTCGCCATTTGCTTTGCTGTAGTCCTCATAAAGTTCCAGTGGGGTATCAAGTTCAGGATCATTTGAATCAAGGGCATGCATGGTGTCAGCGCCGGATCCCGGTATGGTAAGCTCCTCCTGCTTTGCTGCACGGGCAGCATCTTCAGCTGCGGCCTGATGACGGGCAGCCTCGTAATAGCTGACAGGACGCTCGAGTACAGGAATGCCCTGAGGTATGCCCGAGTCACGCTTTTTATCCTTTGCTGACTTTTCAGACTCTCCCTCAACAGCTGATCCGTCCTGGCGCACGGCACCAAAGCTCAGCATAGAGCTTTCCTCTTTGCTCTCTTCTCCTTCCATAGCTGCTTTTGCATCTGCAGTGGACTTATCGGCAGTGGACTTATCATCAGAGGACTTTTTCTGGCTGTCTTGAGGCAGGGCTGCATATGCTGCAGGAGCCGGCTGAGCATCAGTGTCTGATGGAGCCGTCTCAGGAGCAGCATAAGATGATGCAGTGGCAGTGTCATCTGCTGCAGCTGTGGCTGCAGTTGCTTCAGTGGCAGAACCTGCTCCGGTGGCATCCCGGGCAGTAGCGCTGTCAGCACTTGCTCTGGCTTTGCCGGATCTGGTGGCAGCGCTGTCTGATGCGTTTGAGGTACCGTTATCGGAGATGACCTGGGTGCGGCTCAGAGCCTGGTTTTTAGGGGTAAGTTTGGTCTTGCGCAGGTAAAGATGGGCACCGCTGTCGCCATCGTCTATCATGGCAAGATGCTCAGCGCGGGCTTTCTGACGGGCCTCTTCGGCTGTCTTTGGAGTGTCAAGCTCCTCATCACTGGCATCAAAATCATCCAGATCCTTCTTGCTGTTCTCATAGTCTTCATCGCGGGTGGAGTTGCGGGTCAGCTGCTGGTAATAAACTGAGCCAGGATTCATAAGACCCATGAGCATCTGTCTGGCATTTCTGTTGCCCAGACGGGCTGACTGCTCAAGCAGGCGCACGCCCACGCCAATGGTTCTGATGTCCTGGATGAAGATACGTCCGGCTACTTCAAGGCCGTCCATTTCGCCTCTGACATTGATAATGCGCTGAATCCAGAAAGCGCCGTCAGAGTATCTGTTGGTAGCATAGAAATAGCGGGCGGTACGGGCAATCTGACCCTGACGGATCAGCATGCGTTTAAAGGCGCGGTCATCACCAAGGAGCAGGGCTTTCTGAGCGCAGCGTTCAAAGGCAAGGGTAGGGGCAATGCGCTGATAAAGGAAGGAGCCCTTAGGGTAATTGGTAAGAGCGGTATAGGTACTCAGATAGGTATCGATAATGTCTTCGATTTCGGAAATGTCGCCCAGGATACAGTCAGAGCACTTGTTAATAAAGCGCTGGGTCTTGGTCTTGCCCTCAGGGCGTTTGGCCAGCACTGATTCTGAGACACGCTCTTCCTGAGTTGTCTCATCCTTGATGGAACAGGCGCTGAGCACAAAGGAAGAGGCCAGTGCCAGAACCAGCAGTACTCTGAACTTGGTGACCATTTAACACTCCGGGAAATTCTGCATACATAACGCCCCTGAATAAGGAGACCCGCAAGCATAAGTTATCACATGTTGCCCCTGGCTGCGCATCTGTAACGGGATGGCAGTCAAAAACGGCGTGGCTGTGTTGATATGGCCCCGTGCTGCGGTCAAAAACGTGCTGTCCCGTATGGGCGGGGACAGACTGTGCAGTGTACGGTCCAGGGCGGCCTGGGCATTACTGGTGTTGAAACCAGGTGGTCAAAATGACAGCGCCCCGGCCATTGGCCAGGGCGCTTGTAACCTGTCATCAGATCAGTGCAGCTGCATACTGCTGCTGACAGATGGTGTTATCAGTTGTTATCAGGATCGGCCTGATAGGAGGTCTGCCCATCGCGTGGCAGAGCAGTGGCCTGTTCCTGACCTTCAAGATTGCTGAAATCGATCTTCTGAATGCTGTCCTGGCCACTGTAGAAGCTGGCAGGCATTTCAAAGTCACCCTCAACAGACTTGAGCAGGCGGCCCTCAAAGACCAGAACCAGGTTGGCAATGTCAGGGCGGGTCCAGCCTCTGCGGTCATAATGCACGTAGTACCAGCGGCTGTTGTCAAAGGCATCGGTGAGCATTGGGGTACCCATAATGAAGCGTACCTGCTCGGCGGTCATGCCCTGACGGAGCTGATTGATGGCTTCCTGTTCAACGTAATTACCCTGCTTTAAATCGACACGGTAAGCACAGCCATTAACAGCAACGGCAGCCAGAGCAATAGCGCATACAGAGAAAATCTTGGTGCTCAGTTTCATGTTTTTTAAAAAAGCCCCTGGTTGAGATAAGCAGCCGGGACAGGCTCGCAGCCAGAGCGAGGTCTCCGGATAAATATGGCAGAACCTTGCTGCCCGTTGCCATGTCCTGTTCGGGCTGCCGATAAAGCTCCAGCCTTGCTGTCAGCTCCCTTGCAGCGCCTTTGGGGGACAAAAGCCGCTCTATTTTAACAAAAAGGCAAAAGATTTGACCAAGCTCCCTTGAAATTGCCCGTCCATGGCTCCATATAAACTGGAGGTACTTCCCGCCTGTGGCTGGAAGTACTTTTTCCTGTCTGCAAACTGCTGGTTTTTCCTCAGCAGAGCACAGACCGGGACAGCAAGTTCTGTCAGTACCGTCATAAGAGCGCATGTTCAGGCACAGACTGCAGCATTAAGCAGCCATTGCAGGATAATGTGACTGTGAGATTGCTGGCACTAAAACATCAGCTGTCATACGGGGCTTGTGCTGAGGAAAAGGTAGCAGTCAGCCGCACGGTAAGCGCTCAGGTTATCTGTCCCTGTCTGGCTTGCATCTGCGGCATGTTTGAGCAGGCAAACAGATGCTCGAAGCCAGAGCTTCCGGTATATTGGTTTTTGTAAGACAGATTCATGCAGGAACAAGCAGATGCAAGATTTTGAGAATAACAAGAGTGTTCAGGATGCCATTAATACTTTAGAAGGTGCTGCCGGCACTGCTCAGGATCAGGCAGACTACGCTGCCCGCAAGGCTCAGGAGTATGCCCGCGCCCAGGCTGAGGCAAATGGCATTCAGCAGCCACGTTTCAGCAAGGCTGCCGCTTTTAATGCCAATGGCGATCCTACTGATGAGAACGTCGTCAGCGAAGATGATATTGAAGAAGATGATGACGATATTGATTACACCCAGGATGACTGCGATACTGTCGAGGCTACCCCTGCAGGGGATGATGCTGCCGCCATTATCAGCGACCTTCAGGGTCAGATTGAGATCCTCAAGCAGACCGTTGCCTCAGAGCATGACAAGATGATCCGTGCTGTTGCCGAGGCTGACAACATCCGTAAGCGTGCTGCACAGGACATTGAGCGTGAGCGCAAGTATGCTCTTGAGAAGTTTGTAAACTCCCTCATGCCTGTATATGACGCTCTGGAGAAGGCTCTTGAGTACAGCGATCGTAACAATGAGGCTACAAAGGCTACCCTGGACGGTGTAGAGAACACCCTTGCCCTTTTCTTAAAGGAGATGCAGTCCTTTGGTGTAGATCAGGTTGATCCAACTGGCCAGCCTTTTGACCCTAACTTCCACCAGGCTGTTTCCATGGTGCCATCAGCAGACGTTCCAAATAACCATGTTCTGTCCACCATGCAAAAGGGCTTCACCCTCAATGGTCGCGTAGTGCGTCCAGCCATGGTGGTTGTAGCCAAGAACGGCTAATCAGTCATGTGTATGGCTGCACTGTCTGTGCAGCTGACGTGGCCGGTGACTGAGCTCTTGCCGCAGGAAAACGGACCCGGATTTGACCACTGGTCATCCGGGTTCTGTTTTTTCAGCGCCCCTGTGGCGCTGACTGTCGCAACGTTCTGCCGCACGTCACGCCCTTGCGGTTAAAGTACTCATAGCCAGCTATGGCCAGTCAACAGGGGCATATGGCTCAACTTCGTGTGGCTGTGCCTGGCATCATTCCTGGGAAGGTGTGGCGGTGCCTGGTAAGTCCTGGTCAGGTGTGATGGCAGAGGCTGTCAGGATGGGCGGGCGCAGAAGTGCCTGGCAGCGGTTGCCGGGACAGGCGGGCGCAGGTGGGACTGGCCGGGTGGCTGGGATGGGCGGGCGCAGATGGCCTTTTTAAGGGATTCAGGCGGAAAGGGCTTAAAAAATTAAAAAAATTTTGTGATCTGTACTTGAAAAAATTTGGGGCTAACCCCAATTGATTAAACAGTTAGAGATAAAGATTTTTTCAGAACCAGTGCACTGTGAGCCGGTAGCGACAAGCAAAGACTTACAGCCTGCGCACCAGGGGCTCTAACTAAATAAGATGCCTTTCTGAAGAATAGAAAAGGCAGCAGTGCTCAGGCATTCAGTGAAGCAGAAAGATGTAAGACTTAACTGACTGCTCCTGGTTCAGATACAGATTAATCAGCGGAGATAAAATCATGGGAAAGATTATTGGTATTGACTTAGGTACTACTAACTCTTGCGTTTCTGTTTTAGATGGTGACAAGGTTCGCGTTCTTGAGAACTCTGAGGGCCGCCGTACAACCCCATCTATCGTAGCTTATGCTGACGACGGTGAGATTTTAGTAGGCGACGCCGCCAAGCGTCAGGCCGTTACCAATCCTGAAAAGACCTTATTTGCCATCAAGCGTTTAATTGGTCGTCGTTATGATGATGCTGAGGTCCAGCGCGACATCTCCATCATGCCATTCAAGATTGTCAAGGCTGACAATGGCGACGCCTGGGTTAACGTAAATGACAACAAGCTGGCTCCTCCACAGATTTCTGCTGAAGTCTTAAAGAAGATGAAGAAGACTGCCGAGGACATCCTGGGTGAGGAAGTTACCGAGGCCGTTATTACCTGCCCAGCCTACTTCAATGACTCCCAGCGTCAGGCTACCAAGGATGCCGGCCGAATTGCAGGTCTGGACGTAAAGCGTATCATCAACGAGCCTACCGCCGCTGCTATTGCCTACGGTGAGGACAAGGCCAAGGGCGAGCAGAAGATCGCTGTATACGATCTTGGTGGTGGTACCTTCGATATTTCCATCATCGACATCGATGAGATCGACGGCGAGAAGACCTTCGAGGTTCTCTCTACCAACGGTGACACCCACCTTGGTGGTGAAGACTTCGACAACCGCATCATCAACTACCTGGTTGAAGAGTTCAAGAACCAGCAGAATGTTGACCTGCGTCAGGACCCACTGGCCATGCAGCGTTTAAAGGAAGCTGCTGAAAAGGCCAAGATTGAGCTGTCCTCTTCCCAGCAGACCGACGTTAACCTGCCATACATTACCGCAGACGCCTCTGGTCCTAAGCACATGAACCTCAAGATCACCCGTGCCAAGCTCGAGGCTCTGGTTGAGGATCTGGTAAACAAGACTCTTGACCCTGTAAAGACCGCTTTAAGCGATGCCGGTCTGTCAGTTTCCGAGGTTGACGACGTAATTCTGGTTGGTGGTCAGACCCGTATGCCAATGGTGCAGAAGCTGGTTGCTGACTTCTTTGGCAAGGAGCCACGTAAGGACGTAAACCCTGACGAAGCTGTTGCCATGGGTGCTGCCATTCAGGGTGGTGTACTCTCTGGTGCCAAGAATGACGTTCTTCTGCTGGACGTTACCCCATTATCCCTGGGTATTGAGACCCTGGGCGGCGTAATGACCACTCTGATTCCTAAGAACACCACCATTCCTGCTCAGAAGTCTCAGGTATTCTCCACCGCTGAGGATAACCAGCCTGCCGTAACCATTCACGTACTGCAGGGTGAGCGTAAGCGTGCCTCTGACAACAAGTCCCTGGGTCAGTTTAACCTTGAAGGTATTGAGCCAGCCCCACGTGGCAATCCACAGATCGAGGTAAGCTTCGACATCGACGCCGACGGCTTAATCCACGTATCTGCCAAGGACAAGAAGACTGGCAAGGAGCAGAAGATTACTATTCAGTCTTCCTCCGGTCTGTCTGAGGACGATATCGAGCGTATGGTTCGTGAGGCCGAGCAGCACTCTGCTGAGGACAAGAAGTTCGAGGAGCTGGCCGCTGCCCGCAACCGTGCTGACAACACCATTCACATGGCCCGCAAGGAGCTCAATGAGAAGAATGTCAGCGGCGACGACAAGGCTGAGGTCGAGCGTGCCATCAACGGTCTTGAGCTGGCCGTACGTGGCGACAACAAGGATGAAATCGAGAGCTCCGAGAAGAAGGTTCTCGAGTCCTTACAGGCTATCCTGGCCAAGCAGCAGCAGGCTCAGGCCGGCGCAGGTGCCGCTGGTGCAGGTGCTTATCAGCAGGCCGACCAGGGTCAGCCACAGGGCTCCAAGCAGGATGACAATGTAGTCGATGCCGAGTTCGAAGAAGTTAAGGACGACAAGAAGTAATTTCTTGAAGTAATACCTGAAAGTAATCCTTAACCTTTACTTTCCTAATTACCGTGGTTCAGTTATGCAGATGCACAGCTGAGCCCGGTAAAAACAGCAATAAAACGGGCGGCCCGGGATGCCGGGCAGCTCTGAGCTAAGGCGGAAGGAGCCTGCTGATCTGCTCTGAGAAATGTTCAGGGCCGGTTTTCAGCCGGTTCTCTCCGCTTTTTAGGCTTTAGGGCTCTGCTTGAGGCTGATGTCATCATCAGAACTCTAAAGCCTAATAATGCCCTACAATCAGATTTTTCACGCATTCAATCCTGAGCTGTCGGCAGTATCCGTATGAGCAGGGCGCAAGAGGCGCCTGAACAGGAGACAGAGCGTGTACCAGATTTAATCGAGATAAGCATGGCAACAAAGCGTGATTATTACGAGGTGCTGGGTGTAGCACGAAGCGCGACTGATGATGAGATCAAGCGTTCTTTCAAGCGCCTGGCAATGAAGTTCCATCCGGACCGAAACAAGGATCCGGATGCCGGTGACAAGTTCCGTGAGATCAACGAGGCCTATCAGGTATTAAGTGATCCTCAGAAGCGCTCTGCCTATGATGCTGGCGGCTTTGATGCTGTTAACAACAGCGGCGGTCCAGGCTTTGATCCATTTGGCGGCGGTGGTGCTGATTTTGGCGACATCTTTGAGACCATCTTCGGCAGTGCCATGGGTGGTGGTGGCGGCCGTCGTGCCCGTCGTCCATCAGGTCCGGTAAGAACCCGTGGCCGCGATCTGCGCATTATGGTTCCTCTTACCCTTGAAGAGGCTGTTAAGGGCCTGACCAAGGAGGTCAAGATCAATGCCCTTACTACCTGTCCTGACTGTCATGGTGAGGGTACCAAGGATCCTAAGAGCCGCAAGGAATGTCCTGTATGTCATGGTCAGGGCGTGGTTATCGGCCAGCAGGGCTTCTTCTCCATTCAGCGTACCTGTGACCACTGTCATGGCGAAGGTTATGTAGTTACTGACCCATGTAAGACCTGTAATGGTCAGGGCCGTATCAACAAGGCCCGTACCGTTAAGATCAATATTCCAGGCGGTCTGGATACCGGCCAGTCCGTAGTAGTTGAGGGAGAGGGCGAGTCCGGAACTCATGGCGGACCAAGCGGCGATTTAATTGCCGTTATCCAGGTTAAGGACCATGAGCTGTTCAAGCGTGACGGTGATAATCTCTACTGTGAGGTTCCAATCACTTTCACTACTGCAGCTCTGGGTGGCAAGGTCACCGTTCCTACCCTGGATGGCAAGCTGGCTATTACCGTTGAGCCAGGCACACAGACCGGTACTACTTACCGTCTGGCCGGCAAGGGTATCAAGGCAACCTACACCAACCGTACCCGTGGCAATCTGTACTGCACCGTTGTAGTAGAGACTCCGGTCAACCTCAACGACTACCAGAAGGATCTGCTGCACAAGCTTGAGCAGTCCTTTGAGGATGACGCCAAGGACGGCAAGGAAGAAGGCGGCAAGCCCAAGCCAGGCAGCAGCCAGAAGCCAATGAGCGACTCCTTCATTGACAAGGTAGGCAAGTTCTTCAAGGACCTGGGCAAATAGTCCAGGGGGTGGCGGCAGCAAAAATCACCGCGCAGCCTGCGCAAGGCGCAACCTGCGCTGCTGCGTGCAGTGCTGACAGGCCTTTGCCTGTCAGCATGCTGCCCGCCACCTTTACCTTTGCTTAAGAGCAGCCTTACTACGGCCCTTTAGCCGTGCTCATACGAAAAAAGCTCTGTTAGATGTCAGCCATCCAATAGAGCTTTTTCATTATCTGCCTGAACAATTTTCTACTCTGGACCTCCCCACCACTAAAGTGAGCTCTGGATGCAGAGGGCATTGCTAATCTCCCTGTCTGGAGCCTTGCGATTCTCCCTGTCTGGAGCCTTGCGATATGCGACCCTGCCTGACAGGGCACGCCTTACGGGGCAGGTCTTATGGTGTACGGCGTATTAAGTGCTTGTGATTTTCATCACGTTTTTTGATAAATCCTTATATTTATGCGATTTGCGCGGGTATGATTCATAACTTCAACATATGAATGTAAGTCTGAGAGGTGACCCTATGCCAATGAGCCGCGTTGAATATGATCAGAGATATAAAAGCAGCATAAATCAGCGTCTTTCAGAGGTTCAAAGCCTTTATGAGCTGATCTTCCAGTTTGAAAAAACCAAAATGGATGTTTCTCGTGAGCTTCCAGGGGACCTCTCCGATCGTAGCTTCGAACGCCATATTGAACATTGCTCTAAAGAGCTGAAAGAGCGATTCTATGCGGAGGAGAGCAATGATGAGAAGCTGAAAATCATACTGGCAGATACTCTCAGACACATCTACAGTGAGTCTTCTGCTGCGTTAAGGAAAGTCACTCTTTTGAACGCGTATCTTAACGCTGAGTGGCCGGACGAACGCAATACCTGCGGCATGCCAAAGTACAGCGTTGCTCCGATAATATTCAGCAGCATCATAGCTGTGTGCTGCTTCGCCCCAACAGCCAAAAACATCACTTCATTTATAAACTCTCGAAGATACGAGCTGGGCATGCTGTTACCGGGAGCTAACCTGATTAATAATGAGATTTCTACAAGCACTGTAAGAAACATCATTTCTTTTGGCGAACCAGAAACAAAGCGAGAGCTTCTGAATAAAATTTCCCGTCTTCAGCAGATCTCTGTCAGAGCTGGCTTAACTGGTGAAAGTGGCTTTCTTCTCGGACACACTCCTCCTGATGACTTTGCCAAGGCCCACACGTATGGCATTGATGGACAGTCTCTTAATGGAACTTACAAAGCAGGGTCTGTTTCAAGGACCATTAAGGCTGGAGATGTAGTAACCATGTATAACTGCAGCACTCGAGCCCCTGAAGATTATGCTGTTGCCAGTAAGAAGTCGCATGAAAAGGACTTCATTGAGCAGTTCGTACAAAAAATCAATGGTAAAAACGCTGTTGTTATGTGGGACAGTCTCAACACTACCCCCATAACATTCAAGACTGTGATTGATTCAGGAAATCACCCTCTATGCCCTTTAAAGGCTAATCGTAAGGATGAGTACCAGGGCCTGAAAGACACGTTTTCAGCGATTGAGGATGGTTCTTTCAATGTTTCAACTATGAAGTACACCTCTCCGGCGGTTACTGCTCATGGCCGTGAAACAATCAACGAATTCATGCTTATTCCAGCATCAGCTCTGCCTGAGGAAATTGTTTCAAAGTATGAGGGCGTGAAAACAGCAGTGCTCAGAAGAACTACTACAAGGAAGGTAATTCGTAAGCGTGCTGTCGATGAGTCTGTGAAG
>NZ_JALKIL010000025.1 GCF_023051105.1 Anaerobiospirillum sp. NML120449
GTGGGAGAGAGAGGTACATAGCATGGGCTGGTGACCAGCTTCTTCATGAACGTAGCACTGGACAGATGCTCTGCCAGCGAGGCTAAGCCTGCAAGGCAGCTCTCCCACGACGTACATGAACACGCCCGTCATTTTGCAGTCCCTTCCAGAGATCCTTGCCTGGTGCAGGCATACCATGCTCAAACCTTTGGACAGGGCATACCAGACAGGTCTTACATGGCTTCAAAATATGCCTGGGGCATGACCTGATAAGCCCAGAAGCTGCCTGCAGCGGTGAGTGATCATGGCTCACCAGGCACCCTGCTTCAGCTAACGCACCTGGTCCAGCTTCAATGCATCCTGCCTCCAGGCAGCCAGACAGCCAGCATCATTGCACCTGGCTCCTTGCCACCAGCGTCATGGCAGACGGCGCCAGGTTTGTTGCCGGCTCATGCGCTGTTGAGCCGGTTTTCCTGGCAGTTCCTGGCATTACCAGGGGCTGAAGCGGCCAAAAAAATGACTGGGAAAGAAAAAATTCGTCATTTTTTAAACATTCTTTTTCTTCCGCTGTGACTGTAAAAAGCCAGATCTGCGCCTGACTGCTTCAGTGCATTTTCGGTCAGATCAGAGTGTCAAACTAGATATATATGCCTGTTCAAAGGGCCTGTCACACATTAGTAAACATATATTAGTCATATCTGGCAACATTGAGAAAACAGGATTTAAATAAATACTGTCGATTTTACGACGTGCCATAGATTCAGATAAAATATTACAGTTTCGTCCACTTCTCTGAATGCGCCCATTTTTCAGCCTGTTGTTCTGCAGCTGCTGCCTGGGTCGTTCGGACTGATGCGGTAAGGAGTAGCCGCATTGTAAAGGTGGACCATATCACTTATGAAAGTCTGGTCTGCCAGACTGAATGTGACAGCCTGGCTGCGCCATAATCTGGCGCTGCGGCCATGGCGGCGCCATGTCGTGGCGCGGCTGTGGGGCGGCGCCATGTCGTGGCGCGGCTGTGGGGCGGCGCCTGCCGGGCGCTGCGGCGTGGGCGTGCACATTCGGGCTTATGCGGTAAGGAGTAGCCGCGTATGCAGGCAGACCATATCACTACGGTTATTGAGTCAGTACCATGCTAAAGAGCACCAGCACCAGGCCTTTTGTCGCTCCTGAATACGAGCGCAGCTTAAAGGCCCGCAAATCTATTCTGCCTGCTATTGTTCCTGCCATCCTTCCTGCAGTCATACCTCCTGTCGTACTGGGCGTGAGCGTTGAGGTATCTGCCAATAACCTGCATCTGGACAAATTCTGGTTCCGTGACTACCTTGATTTTGGCCAGAACAAGGGCATGTTCGTACCCGGTGCTACCGGTCTGTCCATCATGGACAAGAATGGCAACATGCTCGAACTGCCTAATGTACCATTCCCTGATTTCAGTCCTGTTTCCAATACCGGCCCTACCACCTATGTAGGTGGCGGCTTTGCCGTTACTGCTGCCCACAACAAAAAGCATGGTGCCTGGAAAAAAGACGTTGGTGAGCCTTTCTGGGGTATCAGCAGCTATGGCATGCACGAGCGCCCACTCTATGAGCCAAATTACAATACCAAGCCTGATGAGGCCGCCATTCATGATGACTTTGCCATTGTCAGACTTAACAAATATGTAGTTGAAACTCCCGGATATACCGATGCAGTAGATGTAACCCTGAACAATCAGGAGTTCCTGGACAGATACGGTGTCGTCTACAACGGTAAGAAGATGGTGCTGGCCTATCGAGCCGGTGCCGGTGTTCTGCACACTACCTATAAGGGCAAAAAGACTGAATTTAAATCAGCAGACTATCGCTCTGAGCTGCTAAGCGGTTCCATATACAGGTTAAATTCATGGAACCCGGGCGGCGATCGTGCATATTTTGTAAAGCTTTTTGATTTCTATAACGAAACCACCGGCGGTGACAGCGGATCGTCTGTACTGCTGTGGGATAACAAGCTGCAAAAGTGGGTTATTGCAGGTGTGCTCCTCGGTATTGGCGGCGGCAGCAGCGGCGTCAACTACATGATTTACAGCAAGTGGCATCCGGCTTCTGTACAGAAGTTCAAAGATCGCTACACCCACAAGGTGCTGTTAAATCAGGGCAATCTGCTGTTCTCGGCAACTACCGACAGAGAGTACACTCTTGCGGGAGCTCAAAAGACCATTGACCGCCACAGGGACATGACCTTTACCGGCGGCGGTCTTATCACCCTCCAGAAAAATCTTGATCTGGGTGTGGGCGGTCTCGTCTTTGATGAGAACAAGAACTACACAGTTGAGGGCTCCAACTTCACCTACCGTGGTGCCGGCATCGACATTGGCAAGGGCACTAAAGTTAACTGGAGCATTAAGGGCGATCCAAACGACAACCTGCACAAGGTGGGCGAGGGCACCCTTATTGTCAATGAGAGCCAGGGCAATAATCTCAAGGTGGGCAATGGCACTGTGGAGCTGGTAGCTCAGCAGTCATTCAACCAGATCTACATGGCCAGCGGCCTTGCCACCATCAAGCTCAGACATCAGGACGCCCTGAAGAAAGACAATAAATTTAACAATATCTATTTTACTACCAGAGGCGGTACTCTTGATCTCAATGGTCACCCCCAGAAGTTCCAGCGTATTGCCGCATCCGACGCCGGTACTGTAGTTACCAATACGGCCAATACCAGAGCTGATCTGGACCTGACTCTGCCAACCTGGAAGTATGCCTACCACGGCCGCTTTACCGAGGGGCTTAATGTCAATGTCAAATTTGACAGCGAAGCCAGCTCAGCAGACAAATTTGAAAAGCGCCATCTCATTCTTGATGGCGGCATGAGCATTCATGGTGACATGACAGTCAAGAATGCCCGTGTCACCATGCAGGGCCTGCCAACACGTCATGCCATTCAGGGCAAGCAGAACTGCCCCTTCCCGGGTGTAAAGTGCGATCCTTACTGGATGAACCATGTCACCAGTTTTGACAAAGAGGCCAATGACCGCTTCAACAGTCACTATAAGAATGACAATCAGCCTAACTCCCTGCAGCAGCCTGACTGGGAGACCCGTACCTATCAGTTCGGTACCCTCAGGCTTGAAAATGCCGAGATTGGTGTGGGCCGTAACAGCCGTATCCTGGGTAATATCGATGCCGTAAACTCCAATATTCAGTTTGGTGGCGATACTGCTGTATTCCGTGACTACTTCCAGGGTGACAATGTTACTGCTGCCGGTAATGGCTTTGATTTCCGTCAGCAGCTCCACCAGGGCAAATCCCAGGCTGATGACACTATCTACTATGAAGGCCGCATTAAGGCTTCCAACAGCCACTTCACCAGCACCATGCAAAGCTTCTCAGCAAGCTTTGACCTCAAGGACGGCTCTACCTTCAAAAGCCTGAACAGTAGCTCGGTTACCCGCATCATGGATGAGGGTATCAAGGTTTCAGGCAAGTCCGAGCTGGTACTGGGTGATATCTTTGTCACCGGCAATACCAATAAGAATCTCATCAGCGTAAGCACTGACTCCAAAATGTCTGTGCAGAATGTCCATGTGTCAGAGGGCATGCTCTACGTACCTGATTACATTGCTCAGGGTGCCCTGAACGCCTTTAACAATGGCTCTATCTACGTCCATCACTGGACTCTGGACAGCAATCTGCGCTCTGATGCCACCGGCAAGATCTATATCGACAATCTGACCACGGCCGGCACTCAGAGAGCTGATGCCAATATCACTGTGAACAATGAACTGTTCATGGGTGACCTGAATCCGGGCCATGTAAACTCACGTGCCAGTGAGTGGGTAGGCCTTGATGTCACCTCACTTACCCTGGAGCCTACAGCCCATATCAAGGCAGATTTCTCCAATGACTATCTGTCCCTGACCAATGTCTCCTTTAATGAGGAGCAGGTGCTGCTGCGCGCAGGTGAACTCAAGGACGAGCGTCTTAACAAGGACATTTCCTTTACCAGCGGCGGTGAAGATATTGACGTTGATACCCGCAGCGAGGGTAATCAGATTTTCTTCACCTTCAAGGATCTCAACCCTGACAACAGGCCGGATACCGATCCAGATGCCGGTCCTGAGGGCGGAGAAGACGGAGAGGACGGCAATGGCAATGGCCCTGTAGACATGCCACCTGCTCTGCACCAATTCCTGCAGACCAGCACCAATCCACGTGCTGAGCAAATCATCAGTGCCATCATTACTCACAATGAGAAAAGTCCTGACAAGTATCAGGAAGTAGCACTTAAGGATGCCCTGAGCAACAAGGATCCTCAGGCAGGTGCCCAGGCTCTGGCCGCCATTGTTGAGCGCACCGACAACATGAAGCAGGCTGCAGCCAGTACTCTCAAAAAGAGCACTGTAATTGCTCCAGTACGCGGAGCCATTGACTCACGTCTGGCTTCCTTACGCCGCCCGGTACGCTCTGCTACTGCCACCTACACTCCTGTGGCCGCCGCAGGTGATGCTGCCAGCGCCATGGCCATGTCCAGAAAGACAGACGAGCAGATCCTCAACGACAGCATGTTCGTTGATATCAGCACCGGACTGCAAAAGGACGGCACCCGCAAGGAGCGCGTAGTCAGTTCCAATCTTGGTTTTGACCGCGTGCTGGAGGTTGAGAGAGGCCGCATGGTGCTGGGCGGTGCCTTCAGCGTCACCAGTGTGGACAATACCGATGAGGGAGCCAGCGATGAGGGTATGATGTACAGCCTCACCGGCTATATGTCACTCGAGCAGAAAAACGGCTTTGAGCTGCAGAGCTATCTCACCGGCGGTTATCTCGTGAATGACCGCAGCATGACTCCTGAGGTTTCACTGGGCGAACAGACCTTTGATGAGCGCAGCTTCATGCTCATGAGCAGCAACTACTTCAAGTATCACTTCAAGAAGGGTGAGTACAGCATCAAGCCAATGATCCTGGCTGACTTGGGCTTTAACCGTGTCAACAAGAGCGAGTCCGACTTTATCAAGCGTGACTCCATGAACCAGGTAACCCTGGACCTTGGTGTTGGCGTAGAGCTTGAGGGCGCCCATGAGTCCTGGGGCTATATGCTGCAGGCCACGGCCCGCAACAATGTCTGGAACTCCAATGACAAGGTCGGCGTAAACCTGACCAGCGCTGAGGGCTATATCTCCTATGAGATTCCAGGCGAGCACGAGACCAGCTTCAGCCTCAACGGCTCGGTAAGCAAGCGCCTTGCAGCCGACATTACAGTCGATCTGGGACTGGGTGCCTCTGCCACCACCGACGGCGCTCACGGCCTCAACGCCAACGCCCGTGTCCGCTGGCACTTCTAACCGCCCTGCCCATGGCCCCAGCCATGGCCGTGGCCGCCCAGGTCCCTGACCGTGCCGCCGCTGGCGCCCCGGTCCTGGCCCGATAAAAAAAGCCTGCAGGCTTGCACCTGCAGGCTTTTTTATGCCCGGACATTGGCCCGTGCCAGGACCTGGCCGGGCCGAACGGCACGGCCATGGGCTGAATGTATTATTCCGAGAGCCTGAAGAGACTGGAGATCTCAGCGTTGGACATATTGCCAATCCAGGTCTCGCCTGTAACCACGGACAGATCAGCCAGATCACGCTTGGAGCTGATCATGTCGTTGATACGCTCCTCGAAGGTGTTGGCACAGATAAATCTGTAGACCTGAACATTCTTCTTCTGGCCAATACGGTAGGCACGGTCAGTAGCCTGATTTTCCACGGCCGGGTTCCACCAGAGGTCAAAGTGAATGACGTAATTGGCCTCGGTAAGGTTAAGGCCGGTACCGGCAGCACGCAGCGAGAGCAGCAGGATACGGTCGGACGGATCGTTCTGGAACTTATCGACAATTTCATTACGGGCAGTGCGGCTCAGGCCACCATGGAAGAAGTTGACCTCACGCCCGAAGTGCTCGGAAATAATGGTCCGCAGCATATTGCCCATGATTACTGACTGGGTAAAGATAAGCACTTTGCCACGGGCATCCATAATCTCATCGAGCAGCTCAATAAGACGCTGAACCTTGCCTGAATCTGCCGGGTCGTGATTGCCCTTTGGCTGATACTGAGCAGGTGAGTTACAGATAGCCTTGAGTCCCTGAATCATGCCCAGGATGATAGCACTGCGCATTCTGTCCTTCTCAACCTGCTCAGTGATATGGTCATCCTCAAGACGTCTTAGCTTGTCCATGGCATCGTTAAGACATACCTGGTACAGACTTGCCTGGAATGGAGTCAGAGCACAGTACTGATCAGAGGTAATCTTTTCCGGCAGATCAGAAATAATGTTCTTGTCAGACTTGAGGCGGCGCATGATAAAAGGAGCGGTGAGCTTCTTAAAGTCGTTAATGGCCTCATGGTCATGGTTGCGCTCAATTGGAGCGGCAAAACGGTTGTTGAAGTACGATACCGAGCCAAAAGCACCACGGTTGACGAAGTCAAGAATGGAGTAGTACTCAAGCAGTCTGTTCTCAACAGGAGTACCGGACATGGCAATGAAATTGTCTGCCACCAGATCACGAAGCGCCTTTCTCAGTGCTGTGGTCATGCTCTTAATGGCCTGAGCCTCGTCAATGACCACCATGCTGTATTCATGCTTCTTGAGCTTGCTGATACGGGAACGGGCAGTACCGTAGGAGGTCAGAATGATGTCAGTATCACCCACTACAAGATCAGTCTGGCCATAGAAGACATGCACTGTCATCTCAGGGGCAAAGTGGGCCACTTCACGTACCCAGTTGGTAATAAGCGAAGTAGGAACAATAACCAGAGCCGGACGCTCAGCAGTGATCTTGCCCTCTTCCTTGAGCTTGAACAAGGCAGAGATGACCTGCAGAGTCTTACCAAGACCCATGTCATCGGCAAGGATAGAACCAAGACCAATACGGGCGTTGCGCAACAGCCACTCATAGCCGCGTAACTGATATGGACGCAGGGTAGCCTTAATGCCCTCAGGCAGAGCCACCTCCTGATCCCTGAGCATATGATCAAGAGCCTCACGCAGCTGAGCTGAATACATGACTTCAGTGTCATCAATGGTTCCGGTCAGCAGAGCGCTGAGCAGCTCCTGACGCTGCAGCTCACGCGCCTTTTGGCGATAGCTTTCATCAAGCTTGCGCAACATCTCAGGATCAGCGTAGATAAAGGAGTTCTTGAAGCGCACTACCTTGCCGGCATTGGCCATGAGAATCCTGAACTCTTTGTCACTAAGAGAGTGATCGCCTACAGCAATGGACCAGTCAAAGTTAATGAGCTCGCACATGCTCATAAAGCCCTGAGACTCATTGATCTTGCCATCAGGCAGAGACATGTGCAGGGCCTTTTTAGGCATGAGCATGTTCATAAGATGCTTTGGCATGACCAGTCTGACGCCCATCAGAGCCAGCACATTGCGGGCTGAGCAGACAGTCTGATAGACACGGGTCAGAGGCAGAATCTCGACATTGAACTTGTTAGTGTAAAGCCCCTCAAGCTCAGGGGCCTGAACGCTCAGACGGCTTAAGGTACGCAGACATTCCTGACGTATGGACTTAAAAGCCTCTATCTCAACTACATTGTGCAGGGAGACAAAGCCAGTGTCGTCTAATACATGGCTGCAGCCTGACTGATGCAGGGCGTTTACCACCTCATCAGGCAGATTCATGAAGCCAAACTCCATACCAATGCCATCGCAGTTGCCAAAGAGCGAATCAGAGCCCAGATCATCGTCCTCGTAGTATTCCTGGTCACTGTCATCATCGCCGTAGAACAGATGCATTATCTCCTCATCTGTCATACCAGGACGCACCATGGACCTGTCGAGATGTTTGCGGGCATACTCAAGCAGCAGATCTTCCTGAATCTCCCTTTCTTTCATGGACTGCATGCGTACTTCCTCAATAAGGTGAGTAAAGACGCTGTCGCTGAAAGGAGAAAGATCAGAAATATCAACAAAACGCAGCACAGGAGTAAAGCGGTTCTGAGAGTGATTTGGTGTGGACAGATAGCTCTCAAGACGCAGACGCAGGCTGCGGGTCTCAAGGTCATTGCTGTCGCTGTCTACAGACTCGGCTCCCAGGATAACCCTGAGCTCAGGCAGACTGAGATTGGTTCTGGTCTCCTGGGTAAAAGCCCAGCTGATGTAGGACTGAATAAAAGGCACCAGTACCATTTCACCAAGGAAGAGCGGATCCATATAGTACTGACGGTCAAGACGGTTGTAGATAAACTGCTCAAAGCCCTGCAGAGCAAGACCTACCTGGGTCACCAGAGACCTGATTACCTCAGAGCAGGTAGCCGGATACCACAGAGCCTGCAGATCATTGTCGTAATTGACAATAAGACGAGGCGCAATGGCCCTGTTTTTAACCAGACTGGTGGCAATAAACCACAGAGAATAGAGTATGTTTACGTCAGCAGTCAGGCTGCGCAGCATCTCGGTGTTTTTGACATAGCCTGAGAAGATATTGAAAAGACCGCTGTTCTCACTGTCCTCGATAGCCAGCTCCTTACCTGAGGCATGCTTGAGCACGGCCGCAGTCAGCTCGCCTGCAGATGCAACCATGCTGTTATCAGGCGGCAGCACATGCATGGTGGACAGGGTATTGCCCTTGCGGCCCTTGATCACCACACAGGTGACATCATTGAGCTCGAGCAGACCACGACGGCTCATAAAGAAGAAAGGTGAGCGCGAGAAATAGCCGTGGGAGCTGATCGGGTCACGGGAGAAATTGTCTGCAGGCTGGCTGGTAGCTGCGCACCAGCCATCAAAGAGCTTGTCCTTGATGAAAGGATGGTGGTCGTGATTGATGCTGAACATGGTGCGTTCGCTGACATCGCGCAGCTGGCCCTCAGCCATCTTCTGGGCACGCTCCAGGGTGCGGTTGATGAGTTCACGCAGGTTGCCGTGGGTAAAGCCGGCTGGAGACTGGCCATACAGGGACAGAATGGAATCGCCCATGTCAGGTATGGCCTCGTAGGTCATGCGCTCGAGATCATGCAGACTGCCCTGATAACGGCGCACGTCAATGCCGGTCTCGTCCTGGGCAATAACAGCATCGACCGCATCTTCATCGTCAATGGCTGCTTCGTCAGCATCGGCACTGTCGATAATGCTGAAGTTAAGCTTGCCGTCGCTGCCATCGGCATTGAGCACTTTGATGTCAGAAAAGCTGGTCTCTGCCTCATCAGGATCATAGCCATAGCGCAGCAGGCGGTTGATGCGCGACTGATAGTCTTTCATCTCAACTTCAGTCTGCTCCTGGAGCTCTTCAATTTCCTTTTCGTTGATCTTCAGGTCAGCATCGGCCTTGATAAAGCGGGCACGGGCCTGCTTTTCCTTGTCGGTCAGAGCCTCAAGTTCGTTGCGGGTATCCTCAAGCAAGGACAGTATTGCCTTGTTGCGGGCTGACTGACGGCCTCGGGTCTTAGGCAGGGCGCCACAGTTCTTTTCGAGCTCCTCATACTCCTCGCGCTTTTCCTGGGCAATAGCTACACAGTGATCTAGCACCTCACGGCTTTCATCACGGGTGGCCAGCAGAGCAGCACGGGCATTTTCACGACGACGGATGTCATTGATTCTGTTGCGCAGAGAAACATCAAAAACGGTGTCACGATCCTCATAGGACAGCAGATTGTCGTCAAGATAAAGCACCTCGGCATCATTAGGGCTTACCGGGGTGAGAATAAGCTCATAGTCGTTTTCACGGGCGCGGCTGACAATGTCCTTTGGCAGCAGCAGGGCATCACGGAAGCACAGTACCTGAGCCGGAGTCTCAAGGGCCTCTTCATTCGCGGCGAAAATGTCGCGGCTCTCAAGCTCCTCGATAATGTCGATACCCAGCAGGTTGAAGTACATGACAGGATTGGTATCGATAAACTCACTGACCACGTAAATTACGGCGGCAATGTGCTTGCACGGTACGGCAAAATCCGGGCAGGTACAGGTCATGGACACGTCATGCCATGAGGTAGGGAAGAGCTTAATACCAAGTTCGGTGGCAATGTCAAAAAGACGCGGAGCCAGCTTGCGGTTGGCAAGGCCCGAGACCACGGAGAGGTCGCGGGCGGCGGCATCCATGAACTGACGGGTCTTTTCGGCCTTGACGCGCTCAAACTTGAGTTCGACCTTGTAGTAAGGGCAGTACTTGCCCACCACAAAGGCAGAAATCATAGCCTTGTCAGGATCGACCTTGAGATTGAAAACCGAGTCATTGCGGGCATAGGTAAGACCGCGCGGAATACGGTTGGCATTATCAATACCGGTAAGGGAATCCAGCCACTTCTGACCCCACCATGTAGTTCCGTACTTGTTTTTAGCCATAATCACCTGCAACAGCTGTCAAGCTCTGACCGAGCGTTTCATCCAGGACCGGGCCCCGGGCCCCATGCCTCACCAGAGACAAATCACTCCCCGGACACAAAACAGCCCCAAAACCCAAACAAAGCAAAGAAAGAAAAGAAAGAATAAGGAAAGAAACCACCGACAGTTCCCGGAGCGCATCCAGAAACCACAAGCCCTCTCCACGTCCATCGCCAGCAGCAAAGTGACAGTCATCCAGTCCGGCCACAAAAAAACACAGCCTCACCAGAAGAAAAACCCCGCCCCAAACGACAGACAATCCGTCATTTTACCCTGTATAGTCCAAAAATTCAGCTGCAAAACACCAAAGCCCAGCCACCCCCGCCCAACCATCATCTCCTGACAGACCAGCCCCGACAAATCTCAACAAAACAAGGCCACACTCAGTCAAACAACAGCACAGCTTGCAAACAGGCAAGCAGCCAATCAGCCAGCAAGGCAGGCAGTCAATCAGGCAGCCAGCCAGGCAAGCAAGCAGGCACAATCGACAAACAAAAAAGGCGGGATAAACCCGCCTTGATGATAAAAGACAATGAAATCTGTTAACCGCCTAACAGGCTAAGTGCGATGGTAGGACGCTGGTTAGCCTGTGCAAGAACAGTCTGTGAGGCCTGCTGAATAATGTTGTTCTGAGTAAGAGCAGCGGTCTCAGAGGCGAAGTCTGTGTCACGAATTCTGCTGCGGGCATCAGACTGGTTTTCAGAGATGTTAGCCTGATTGCGAATAGTGCTTTCCATTCGATTTTGGAGAGCACCTAATCCTGCACGCTTGGAATCAACAGCCTGAATCAGGGAATCGATATTCTCCAGAGTTTTAGTGGCTATTTCAGCTGTACATACGCCAAAACGAATGTAATCAACGTTGTTAGCTGTTGATTTAACTAGACCTTTGGATCCGTCTTGCTGTGCTGCTGCATTTGTAATACCTGCCTGGGAACCAATTCCACTTAAAGTAAAAGCTGAAGCCCAAAGCAGATCTAAAGTATTACCTGCATTAGCACCTACCTGGAAAGTTAGCTTACCGTCGGCCGGAATCAGACCTTTACCCTTGCCCTGTAATATAGTTTGTCCAGCAAAAGTAGTCTGGTTAGCAATACGTGTAATTTCCTGGGAGAGCTGGGTGACTTCCTCCTGAAGCGCCTTGCGGTCAGCAGCGGAGTTGGTGCCGTTAGCGGACTGGACTGCCAGCACACGGATGCGCTGGAGCATGTTGGTAGTTTCGTCAAGGGCGCCTTCGATGGTCTGTGCAAGGGCAATACCGTCATTGGTGTTGCGGTTGCCCTGGTTGAGGCCGTTAATCTGGGAGGTCAGGCGGTCGGAGATCTGCAGACCGGCAGCGTCGTCCTTGGCAGAGTTGATTCTCAGGCCTGAGGACAGTCTCTGGTATGAGGTATTTAAGCTCAGAGTGGCATTGCTCAGCTTGCGCTGGGCGTTGATGGAGCTGACGTTCGTGTTGACGTAAAGAGCCATATTCTATCTCCCTGTATGGCCCTGTTCGGCCACTGCTAATCTTCTCTTATCATCAATCATGTCCATGACATGAGCATAATTCTACCTGTCAGGCTGCAATGCCTGTGCCACGAATTTAAATATGCATAAATGCAAAAAGGCGGGATAAACCCGCCTTGATGATAAAGGGAGAAGAAATCTGTATTACTGACCTAACAGGCTAAGTGCGATGGTAGGACGCTGGTTAGCCTGGGCTAAAACAGTCTGAGAAGCCTGCTGAATGATGTTGTTCTGAGTCAGAGCAGCGGTCTCAGAGGCGAAGTCTGTGTCACGAATTCTGCTGCGGGCATCAGCCTCATTTTCAGAAATGGAAGCCTGGTTACGAATGGTACTTTCCATACGATTTTGGAGAGCACCAAGGCCTGCACGCTTGGAATCAACAGCCTGGATTACTGCATCAATATGGGCAAGTGTGTACTGAGCGTTTGATGCAGAGGAGATAGTCCAGCGAACCTCTGCCTTTCCATTTGCGCCATCGTAAACAATACCATTCTTTGCTGCATTTTGACCGGTTGCATCTACTGCAGCGTCCAGTTTCGCCATTTTTGCAAGTCCAGACATAGTAAATGGGTCTGACCAATCAAGAGTAAGTGTATCGTTAGCGTTTGCGCCTACCTGGAAAATGATCTTTCCAGCATTTGCGCTACCAGCACTAGGAATAAGACTTGTCTTATTATTGAGATAAGCATCAGCACCATTCTTATCAGAAACTCGACCACCATTAATTACGGTAGCACCTGCAAAGGTGGTCTGGCGGGCGATACGGTTGATTTCCTGGGAGAGCTGGGTGACTTCCTCTTGGAGGGCCTTACGGTCAGAAGCAGAATTGGTGCCGTTGGCGGACTGGACTGCCAGCACGCGGATGCGCTGGAGCATGTTGGTGGTTTCGTCCAGGGCGCCTTCGATGGTCTGGGCAAGGGCGATGCCGTCGTTGGTGTTGCGGTTGCCCTGGTTGAGGCCGTTGATCTGGGAGGTCAGGCGGTCGGAGATCTGCAGACCGGCAGCATCGTCCTTGGCTGAGTTGATTCTCAGGCCTGAGGACAGTCTCTGGTATGAGGTATTTAAGCTCAGAGTGGCATTGCTCAGCTTGCGCTGGGCATTGATGGAACTGACGTTCGTGTTGACGTAAAGAGCCATATCCGATCTCCCTTTATGGCCTTTGACGGCCGCTAACCTGGTGTTTTATTGCATAGTCACGTTGGGACATGATCATGTATATATTCACCATCAGCAATGTACGTGCCACAAGCACATTAATTAACACATGCGTTACTAAACTTCTTTTAAAATCTCATCTATATGAGCTTCATATCGACGTATGCTCACCGTGCCCCTACACACTGTCACAGAGTCAGGCCTCTAATCCCAACCACCTGTCATTATTGTGACCGTGGAGCTGGCCGGAGCTAAAAGACTGGCAAAACGAGTTCAGGTGCTTTCCTGACGCGAATCGGTCGTAAGTGAATCGTTATCTTTCAAACACTACGTGAACGCTACAGCATAGGCCGTGCATGTGCACGATTATGACCTCATATCCTGTATCAGCGGGTTTACAGATCTGGATGATGTGGAGGCAGGCACCAGGAGGTAGCGATGGGATGATGGCCCAGGCATTAGGATTGGGGGGTAGTGATGTGGTGATGGCCCAGGTATCAGGATTGGGAGGTATAAGTTATGGTGCTGGTACTGGACAGATAAGCACCTGGCTCATGATGGAGATGAGTTAACGGACTTGCTTCCCTGGAGGGAGGTGGTTGTGAAATGGCCTGAATAAGGCGTTATGGATGGGGATTTTATTTACATACACGATGTATGTATTTTCTTCAGACGAAAAAAAAGCAACCATAAGGTTGCCGAATTTCTTGCTTTAGGATGGTGCGGGAGAAGGGACTCGAACCCTTACACCTAAGGCGCAAGAACCTAAATCTTGTGTGTCTACCAATTTCACCACTCCCGCAGAGTGGGACTAATTTAATCACTGGGGTGGCTGATGGGGCTCGAACCCACGACAACCGGAATCACAATCCGGGACTCTACCAACTGAGCTACAGCCACCAGAGATTAAATCAATCTGTTGACGCTTGGCGCGTCCTGAAGGAGTCGAACCTTCGCCCCACAGCTTAGAAGGCTGTTGCTCTATCCAACTGAGCTAAGGACGCCCTGCAGGTTTATCACTGCAATTGCTTGCTGTGATGTCTCAACGGGTGCATATAATATAGACTTCAAAATTCCTTGTCAACACTTTAATTCAAAGTTTTTCCAGATTTTACAATCAGGCCCCTGAACAGCCCCAAAAGCCGCTTCTATCGGGCCTGCAGACACATTGCCCCCACATTGCCCCTGTCCTGATTTTCGGGCTGTACTCCCGGCCCCATACTTTTTTCGTTAGAGGCGATGCCATGAAGATCATGCCCCGGCCGTCTGCCGATACAGCAGCTGGCGGCATGCTCGACCGGGCACGCGTGATACTTTCTGCATTTCCAGTATATTGGCACTGCAAGGCAATTGCCCACTGCACAATCAAACAGCCGCCCTTGAGATCAAAGCCTGGCTCCCTGTCCCCTTTGAGTTAACCTGATGACCGCTGTCCAGCTCATGCGCATTACTCAAAACCGGGTACTGTCTGAATGTGGGGGCTGCCTGTTCCCCTTATCTATGGGGCTCAGCCACTGGTGGAGCAGAGAGTCTTTCTGGTCTCGGCCCGCACATGGAGGCTGCAATCAGCTCCGGCACGGAGCATGACCGACAAGATCATTTGACTAATAAGTGCAGTGGCGCATAATGCGCCTGTTGTTTTCTCTGCAGCATACTGACACTGCCGGGCTGCTCAACTTACGGACCGGGCTATGGGGCTTTGGTCTTTGTTTTGTGGGATTGAGATTTACTGGGAGTGGATGATGGGGCTGCCAGCTTTTATCGAGGTTAATCATGTTTGGACTTGAATGGAGTGAGCTTATCTCTACCGTGGCAATACTGGCGGCCTGCGGCCTGGCTGGTGGCTTTCTTGCCGGATTGCTGGGCATTGGCGGCGGCATTATCTTCGTACCTGTCTTTTACTACATCTTTACTTCGGCCTTTCACGTCGATCCTTCAGTGGCCATGATGCTGGCTACAGGTACTTCCCTTACCTGTATGATCCCTACCTCCATTACTGCAGCCCTTGCCCAGTACCGCAATGGCAACACCAATATGGAGACCATCAAAACCTGGGCTCCAGGCCTGATTATTGGTGTGCTCACCGGTTCCCTGATTTCATCTTTCTATGGCGGCAAGTGGCTGGTAATCCTCTTTGGCTCCATGATGCTGCTCAACAGCCTCAACACCTTCTTCCGTGCCAAGGCCAAGCCTATGTTTGACTCCCTGCCAGGCAAGCTCGGTCAGCGCATCATCGCCTTCTGTATTTCCTTTCTGTCAGTAATGCTTGGTGTAGGTGGCGGTACCCTTACCGTTCCTGTGCTCAATGCCTGCTCCGAAAAGCCTCACCGATCAGTAGGCACTTCCTCTGCCGTATCTCTCTTTGTAGGTATCCCGGGAGCTCTGGTGCTCTTCTTTACCGGTGTTACCCCTGATAATGCCCCAGTATTCACCATAGGCTATGTCAGCCTGCTGGCCGTAGCCTGCGTTATCCCAATGTCCATTCTCACTGCCCCACTGGGAGTTAAGATCGGTAAAGGCGTATCTCCTGCCACTTTAAAGCGTATCTTCGCTGTGGCCATGTTCCTTGTATCCGTACGCATGCTCATCTCTGGCCTGTCATAACAGACGGGCAGGCTGCCTTGGCGTGCCTTGCGTGCCTGCCCCTGTCCCTGCTGCAGCTACTGCAGCAGGTGGAGCACTGCAGGCAAGAGCGCGAAATGCCCTGAGGCTGCGGCCCCTCATGGTGGTCCTGCAGCACAGCCCGGTTCCTGACCTTGTGACCGGGTCAGCCGGACATGGGGTTCAGTGAGCGGCCCAATTACGCAAAACGCCCTGATGATCACTCATCAGGGCGTTTTGCTTATGGGACCGGCCTGAGCCTTCAGGCTCGGGGCGGTCGGCTGGCTGGAGGCGGGACGGCTTCGTCGTCTGGCCTACATGCCGAGGCGGCGGACTTCGGCGCGGGCCTTCTTTACGATGTTGGAGCGGTACCAGCGTGGGATTGGGCGGCTGAAGTTTTCAAAGTCGTTGAGAATACGACGGGACTGGGCCACCATGCGCTCCTGCTCGGCGCGTGAGCGACGGGCATGCTCTGAGCAGCGGGTCAGGGCATAAATGGCGCTGTAGACAGCAAAGCCTACCCAGAAATTGGCCGGAACATTGACACCGCCAAAGTAGCCGTCGATTACACCAGCTACAACGCAAGGCATCTGGCCGGCGTCTTCACACTCAAAGAGTACCAGGTCCTCAATGGCGTCACCAAAGCCCCAGGAAGCACTTGGCTTTAAGATGACATTGCCTGAGCTGGTCAGGAAGACATTATCAAGGCGCAGACCACCGTAACGGCGGGTGAGCTTGTAGTCAGCAAGGCCGTCAATACGGTCAATAATGGCAGAAAGAATTGGAGTTTCGTGATTGAAACGTGGGCCCTTGGTCAGGTAGGCAGTGAGCTTGTCATGAATAACGTCACGACGCTGCTCGGCCTTGTCCTTTTCCGGACCGGTCAGGGTGTCCTGGTGCAGAAGGGCAATGGCACGACCAAGCTTCTTGCCATTGGCGTACTGCAGGTGGGGATCGATTACAGAAAGGAAGTTCTTGAACTCGCCTACATTCTCATAGCCAAAAACAGCTGAGGTGTACTCATTGTTGGACTTGAGAGAGATGCCCTCAAGAATGTTGTTAGGAGCCAGGTCGTGAAAGATCTGGGTGCTCTTAAACTGACGGGTAATGCGGGACTTGTTGGTCTTGACCGGACCCTGCAAAGCCAGAAACTTGTCATTGGCTCCCTGCAGCGCAACATATTCATTGCCGTGCAAATCGAATGAAACAGAACGGTAACCTAACTGCACCCTGCTTTCTCCACTTCCAAAAGCGAACCCCTGCCCTGTGGCAGAATTTATACCCTTTACAGGCTCAGACAGATCTTGTGACTGAGGCCAGCCTTATCTGGCCATTTTATCAGATAGAAATCAGACTGTCTGTTCGGGCAGAACATGCCCTGAGGTACTGGCAAGCACACAACGGGCCAGGTATCACTGTCAAAGTTCCATACATACTCTTAAAGCCAGTTACATCCGTCCTTTACACTGCCTGCACCAACTCATCACACATCCTCAAAGCGGGCCATAAGTCCGGGAACACACTCCCGGGATTTTTCCTGCTATCTGACCTGATATAACCTGCCTCAACCTGAGCCAGACTGGCCCCTGAGAATCCTGCTTTTCGCAGGATGTACAGTTACTGACAGCCGCCTCTGCCATGACATGATAAATGCCAGACCCTCTTGCTTTTGTCAGGACGGAGGCCGACTGCTGGATGAACTGGTCCGTGCAGCCTGAGCGACGGCCTGCAGCTATCCATGCGAGGCCGCCCTGACTGACGTTTCGTGGTGACTGACGTGTCGTTGGGGCTGCTGGAACAGCGCAGCCACTGCTGCGCAGCCGGAGTTGCGCTGGCTGGGTTGCGCAGCCGGGGCTGCACAGTCACGGCTGTAGCGGGCATCAGGCCTTTGGATGGGTCTTGTCGTAGACCTCGTGCATGCGGGCCAGAGCCACGTGGGTGTAGATCTGGGTAGTGGTCAGCGATGAGTGGCCCAGCATCATCTGCAGTGAGCGCAGGTCGGCGTCATGATTGAGCATGTGAGTAGCAAATGCATGACGGAAAGTGTGCGGCGATGGTGATGAGCTTATGCCTATCTGGCTGGCGTAGGACTTAACGCGGTACCAGAAGGCAATGCGGGTCATGGGCTTGGCGCCATCAGGGCTTTTGTTGGACAAAAAGACGTAAGGTGAGAGCGAGTCAGGATCCTTTTCCGGACGGCGCAGACGCAGATACTTCTCCACCCAGTAGCAGGCGGCATCAGTGATGGGAATGACGCGCTGGCGGTCACCCTTACCCTTGATGAGCATATAGCGTTCGCTGAGATGCATGTCCTCAAACTTGAGATTGCACAGCTCACTGACACGCATGCCGGTGGCATAGAGCAGCTCAAACATGGCCCGATCGCGCAGACCGGTATGGCAGCCAAGGTCAGGCGCCTCCAGAAAGGCAACCACAGTCTCCTCAGACATTACCTTAGGCAGGTCACGGCGGCTCTTGGGTCTTTCAAGCTCAATCATGGGGTCATCTTCACGCAGGCCCTCAAGACGCTCAAAGCGGACAAAGCAGTTAATGGATGAGTAAAAACGCAATATGGACTGGCCGGTTACACCCTCACTGGAGCGGCTTTCAAAATAGGCGCGCAAATCATCACTGGTAAAACCGGTCAGGGAAATCCTGTTGACACACAGATACTCAGTAAACCGGTTAATGTCGCTGCAGTAGGCAAGGCGTGAGTTCTCTGAAACACCCTTTTCCAGAATCAGGTAATCAGCAAAGGAAGCCAGCAGCATATTGCGCTCATTACTCATTTTCATCCCTCATCTTTATCATCCGATTCCATCATATTGGGTAAACACATGGCAACCGTCCAAGACGGCATGCTGCGCCATCAGCAAAGTCCACACAGTACATATTTGCAAGCCCGTCGACCTGGCCATATAAGGTGCTGCCAGGCTGACTATGCTGCATGCATACCTGCATAGCTGCCCTCTGGCGTGCAGGCTGTCAGTCTGTCCAGGCCTTTCGTGTAATTGAGCACAAGCACGCAACCACCAGCTTCCTGTATTTTGCGCCCCTGTGCAGCAGAGCTGATGCTCAGGGTTGCTGCACATTTTCCCTGCCTTTTCTGACAGCTGAGCCGGGCATATTTTCCCGTGTGACTTTAGCCTGCTGCTTGCCAGCATCCCCAGCATCCCCTGCATCCGAGCACAGGGAGTCGCCTGCTTAAAGACGCATGCATTTATGCATGCGTGCATGCACACCTGTCAGAGACCACTGATCCTGTCCTGCCGTACTGCAGCACTGCTGGCCTTTTGTTCTGCTGTTCATGTGTCATGTTGTCCAGTTGTCATGCTCGCGACTGTCTGCTGCCATCAGGAGCATCAATGGCAATAGCCGTCATTACCAGGGCAACCAGCCGCTTACACATTGAATAATCTGCGCTGACTGGAAGGTCATTGACATGCAGCAGACAGTACAGGTGACCACTGGACTGTCATCCTGTCGCATTACTGCACAGCCGGTTCGGCTGAGCTCATTGCAGGACTGTCCAGACGGACAGGGCGCTGCATTAACGGGCAGGCTGCAGCATGGCTGGCACAGGTTATCAGGTCTGGATAGTCATGTCTGATTGGACGGCATGGGGTGCCCATAAAATAACAGCTCCCGAGGGAGCTGCTTTTGTGGTTCCTGATTACATGATTGTGGGCCTTGGCCACATGGCTGGGCGGTGGCCTGTCTGGCAGGCCGTGGGCCTGGTGCTGCGGCCTGTGCCTGGGCCAGGGCCGAGGCCGAGGCCGGGGCCTATTCGTCGTTTTCAGGGATGCTGAACTGGGCAGCTACTTCCCTTCTGATGACCTCATCCATGGTGGTGAGTTTGCCATTTTCAAGACGAGTTACGGTGGCGTAAGGAACCTTGTTTTCAATAACAATGCAGAAACGGTAAATACCGTCTGCTGACGGCTCGTAGCGCAGCTCCTCAAAGCGTGACTTGCCATTGAGGCGGGCCGGGCCTGAACCTTCACGCAGTACACCTGGTGGGCTGTTATAGCCAAAGTTGGTCCCCTTGCTCCAGTCCTCATCGGCAAACTTAAATCGGTATGGACTCCAGTCTGAGCGCAGCGGAGCTACTGTGCAATACCTGTTCTCATCGAACTTTCTCAGGCGGTAGGACCTCTGGACGCCGTAGTCATTCATCTCACCACGCAGGTAGATATCACGTCCCTGAAAAACTTCCGGATGCCCGGTGCCGGTTGTGACATCGGCTGATGCTGATTCTCCATTACTCTGGCAGGCACTCATAGCCAGTGCGGCCAGCGGAGTTGACAGCAGTAAAAGCATCTTCTTGAATCTGTTCAATTTCACACCCAAATAACTATCCACTATGCAGCTCCATGCAGGGTCGCTGACATGCTGCTTAATTAACGTTGTTTCCGTTTGCACACATTTTAACACCAGGCCCCTCTTTTTCCGATATCTTTGGGAACTCAAAATATCCGGTAATCAAAATGTGCAGGCATCACAAGCACATATACACTAAAGCTCAGTACTGATAAGATTGTCAGCCATTAACCGACAGAGCACCGGCCCAAAAGGACCGCCCACTGGCCCTCACGGGCAGCCCTCAGCCCCTGATAAATCAATCATACTTAAGGATGCAGATACCTGCTGCCCGGCAGCTGCCGCCACACCTGCAGCTGCCCGTGCAAAGCCATTACTGTCCTGACCGGCCGTGCTGCGCAAGTCTGCAGCACCGCAACCGGTCCGGCCTTAATACTGAAAGTGACAGGGCCAGCGGCAGGCTGGCAGGCTGGCCGGCTGCCTGGCTGGCTGGCTGGCTGGCTGGCTGGCTGGCAAAGCCTGGCACGACTGAGACGGGCCTGCCTGAGCTTGCTGGGTGGCTGTGATGCTGTCGGGGGACCTGGTTGACCGCAATGCCGGACAGGTGAAAATACGCTGTGCCGGACCTCGTGCAGAGGTTCTCAGGAGTTTACTTATGTTGAAGATTGGACTTACAGGCAATATTGCCTGCGGCAAGAGCTTTATCAGCCGCCTGTTTGGCGTTTACGGTGTCATAATCATCGACAGCGACATGATTGCCCGTGAGGTGGTCAAGCCAGGATCCCCGGCACTGGAGCAGATAGCTCAGCGCATGGGCTCTCATCTGATAATGGACGATGGGAATCTCAACCGCGCTGCCATGCGTGAGCTGGTTTTTGCTGACAAGGAAAAACTGGCCATACTGTGTTCCATCACCCATCCGGCGATTCATGACCGTACCCTTGAGCTGTGCGATCGCTGTGCCCGTGGTGAGGGCCTGCCTGAGGACTATCTGGCCTTTGTGGCTCAGGAAGAGCAGCGCCGTCAGGCCGCCGCTCAGGCTGCCCAGGCTGCGCGTGCAGCCAGGGAGGCCGCCGACGCTGCTGCGACACCAGTCGGTGCTGGCGCGGATGAAAATGGGGAAATAAGAGACAGTGATGGCCTGCTTATCAGTGACAGCCACTGTGATGAGGGCAAGGTGGCACTAAGTGAGCCTCTTGATGCTTCCCTGGTGCTTGATAACAGGGAAGTACCCCCATATATCATCCTCGATATACCGCTGCTTTTTGAAAACCACCTTGAGGATATGGTGGACAGGATTCTGGTTGTGGACTCGGCCGTGAGCACCCAGATTGCACGTATCATCAGCCGCGACGGCTGCTCTGAGCAGACAGCACGCAATATCATTGACAGGCAGCTCAGCCGCACTTATAAGCGCGAACATGCTGACGATATCATTGAGACTGACGTTTTAAGCATAGCTGAAAAGCGTCATCACGTGTTAAACTTACATATCAGGTATCTGAAATTGTCTCAGAGTATGTCCTGAAAAATCTTTCCACAGGCTGTATCAAGAAAAATACACCCCTGCTTAAAACCGTTTGCAGCCCCGGCAGATGACAGATAATCACCTGTTTTGCCCACTTTTCAATCCTGAGCCTTTGCCTCCCTGATATGGCCTGCTCTATGGTTGACGCCGGCTCCAATGCATTGCGGCACGATGTCTGCAAATAAACGGTTTGCATTGTCAGCAAAGCTGCCCCGTGCTCCGGCAGTTCCGGTCTGACATTGAAAGTTCAGGCTGACACCAGCCATGGAGCCACACTGTTGCGCTGCATGTGGCGCTGATAACCTGCTCATAGCTGTTTTGTGATTACTGGCCGGCACCGCACTTTCTGCAGCGGTTTACATATAACCTGACCATTCGCCTGCCCGCAAACTGTCTGAAGTAGCTGTCTGATATGTACAACTGGCTTCATTCAGCCCAGGATTAACGATAGATCAACCATGTTTGTTTACGATTTTCCCTTAAGTTCTAAAGCCCGAACTTATCTCAAGTTCGAGGCCATATTTAACCGCGTGCAGGAAAGTGCGAACTTAAACAGCAATTCTGATACTTTCAGTCTGCTGCGTGGACTTATCGACTTTATCGACCTGGTTGACGGTTCCGGTGCCCTGAAGATTGATATTGGCAAGGATCTTGACCGTATCACCCAGAAACTGCGTATCTGGCACAGTTATCCTGACGCTGATGAAAAGCTGGTAGATGAGCTGCTCGAGCAGATCAACCAGTCTCACCGTGCGCTTAATACCTTTACCCGTCAGCGCACCGTATTGCAGAACGACCCTATTATCGAAAGCATCAAGCCACGTTTTCTGACCCCTTCAGGTATCAACTGCTTTGATACTCCGCTCTTTACTTTCTGGGCCAATCTTGACCGTGAAGAGAAGATGGAAACAGCCACCAAGTGGCTCAAGGAGCTTGACTGCATCCGTATTCCTATCACCTGCATCTTAAATCAGTGGCGTCTGTGCTCGGACTATCAGTCCCGCGTAGCCGTCAACGGTTTTATGCAGGAAACCTCAGAGCCATGTGAGCTCATCGAAATCAAGTATCCGCGCCATGTACGCGGCTACCCTGTGGTAAGCGGCTTTCAGTCCAATATAAACGTACGCTTCCTGCCATACACCAAAGGGGCACAGGTAGGCGACATTACCTTTGAACTTGCCTATGTAAGAGGTGGGATAATTTGAGCCTCAAAGACCTGCTGCCACCAGGCACCTACGACGAAATAGAAAAAGAAGCACGCTCCGGCCAGTCCCGACCACAGCCTGATGCCCAGGCCTGCGGCCAGGGCAGCAGCCAGTCTGCCGAAGGCCAGAGCAGCGACAAGCCACTTACCGTGGCCTGCCCATACTGCAAAAAGCCAGTAGTCTACTCAACAGCCAATCCTTTCCGCCCATTTTGCTCCGAGCGCTGCAAGATGCTCGATCTGGGAGCCTGGGCCAACGAGGAAAGAACAGTAGCCGGCAACGACATCAACATTGACGAGGATGCGGATCTGCTAAGCGATCCCAACCTGCCGCTCAGAAACATACCTGAGCAGAACTGACACATCAAAGGGCGCGCCGCGCCCTTTTGCATTTCTGCTCCCCACAAAATGCTCCATGCGCCAGGCGATGGCCCCAGTCCCAGCCATGGACCAGGACAGCTGCAGGCAGCTCAGCCCGGCAAAAATCCTGAGCCCAGGCCCATGAACCCCATTAAGCTGGCTGCCATACGCTCACAGTCAGTGATACAGGTGGCCCTGCCCCTCGACATAACGCCATGCGGACATGAAAGGCAAGCCCATGACTTGCTCACCACAGTCTGGGACTCAACGCCGCTGTGCAATCCAGGTACTGAGCAATGCGGGGACATTACTGTGCTTAAGCCCAGCCGCCCACTGGCCCGCCGCAGTCAGCAGACAAACTTTAAAAGACAGGCAATCCCAAGGCACGCTTTCCAAAAGCAAGAACAGTTACTCAGCCCTCGATGCTGGTCAGCACAGGCAAGTCAGCTACAGTCCCTGTATGTGTCTGCCCCCTTTGATATCCTCAGCACCAGACGCAGCTACAGCTGCGGCTACATGGCACCTCCGGCAACAGTTACATGCACAGCCAAAGCCCAGGCAAGGGTAACAGCGGCACCGTGCTGCACGGCCGGCAATGAGCGCCATTGGCCATAACTGAAGCATGAGCACAAGGGCTCTTGCCATGGAAGTGGAGGATTGAGCATGGTTTTGCATGCATGGATCTGCCTGGGTGTTGTTGAGGTATAGCGCCCTAGATCGGCCCTGACCGAATCTCACCTTATTGATATCCATGAGCTTCGTGGGTAATGCCATGCCTGTGGCACACAGGCATTAAGGTACTCCTTTTACCAGCCATGCAGGACTCCTCAATGCTGCCTGATGGTGCGCTGTGTAAGTCATAAGTTTTGGCCCTTATGCTCATAAACTCAGAAAAACGGCTTTCAATATGACTCAGCCTGAACATCACAGACCTGGGCCATCAGGACTACTTGAGTCTGGAAAAGGTATTTATGCCCTGAGCCTGCTCCTGACAGCTACAGACAGAGGGCAGCCATGGGACTATGGCTGCCGGCCTTGCTCTGCTGCCAGGGTCAGGCTCTGATCCATGTCTGTAAGGTCATGCCTCAGGGCTATGAATCTGGAATCCTTGTACTGCATGCATCCATAAGCAAGCCGCCAGGTCAGTCCTGCTGGCTGCCAGGACCGTGATGCTACTGGCAGGCCTGGCAGGCCAGGCGGGTCCGGATGCGCGCCCGGACATACCTGGCTATTCCCAGGGCCAGGATGCCGGGAATTTCGGTGCTGACCTGACTGCGCCAGCAGCCCGGGCACGGCTGCTGTGGCGGCGTGCCCGGGCCGATGGCGGCTGCGCAGAGCGCGCAGGGCCTGTGTACGGCAGGCGTGCTGGGGCTGTACGCAGGGCTGCGGTGGTGGCCTGATGCGTTTTACTGGCAGCAAGGATACGAATGCAGGTAGCCATAACAGGGCATTGTGATAAAATTCAGGATCCTGGGCGGACTGGATATAGCCGTCTTTATCTGCAAATTGCATACTGACAGCCATTTTTGCCTGCACGGGCATGCATGCAGGCCTTCCTGCCCGCATGGCGCAGTCGTCCTGCAGGCGTGAGCGCGGCTCATACCTGGTGGCGGTGTGCGGGCCGATAATGAGAAAGAAAGAAATCTACAGCAAGGACCACTTTTGTGAAGCACCAGACATCTTCAAAGATCAGATTAAGCGCTCTTACAGCAGCGGTTACCTGTCTGCTATATGCACCAGGCTACTCCCTTGCCCAGGATAATTCAGTACTTACCGGCAGGGCCGCTGCAGCCGGCACTGGCGCCAGCGGCGAAACAGTCAGTGCAGCACAGCCTGCCCGTACTGTAGCTGTGTCCGGTACCTCACGTAACAGGAATGTCATTCCTGTTGAAAAGCAGCGTCGTCTGAACAATGTCAGTCTCTTTGCCGGTGTGGCCTATACCACCATGGTCAATAATGTCACCACCGAGCAGTACCTGGCCAACCGTCATCTGGCTTCTTCCTCCACCTTCCCGCTGCGTCTTCTGACCAGTCTCAAGAAGAATCCATGGCGCGCCGCTCCTTTCATGCCGGTACAGGACCGTGATCTTTCCTGCTATTACGGCATTCCCCCTTATCGTGAGCCTCTTAATTTTGATGTGCGCACCACCCCAGTGGAAATCACTGCCAATGAGGTAACCGGAAGCATTGGCAATCTGGTCTCCTACTCAGGCGATGTCATCATTACCCAGGGCGACAAGACAGTAAGAGCCGATGAGGCTGTCTATGACCGCGCCAACGCCAGGGTAAGCACCAGTGGCAATCTCATTATTCAGGGCCCGGAGCTGACCATTAACAGCACTGGCTCACTGCAAAGTGATCTGACCACCAGCGTTTCCACCTTTACAGATGCCAGTTTCCAGTTCAACGGGTCAGTGGCCCGTGGCAGAGCTGAGTCTATTACCGTAGACAATTCCAGCCGCACTTCGGAAATTACCAGTCTGCAGTTCAGCACCTGTCCTGTAGACAATACCTCATGGTACTTCCAGTCTGACAAGGTCAAACTTGCTCAGGATGAGTCCTTTGGCAGCGCCTGGGGCAATGTCCTTTATATTAAGGACGTGCCTGTCATGTATCTGCCATATCTGAACTTCCCTATAACCAGCAAACGCAAGAGCGGTCTGTTATACCCGAGCTTTTCCATCAGCTCGGACAACGGCTTTGATTACCAGCAGCCGATTTATCTCAATATCGCGCCCAACTACGACTTTACCCTCACTCCACGTCTGATGACCAAGCGTGGTGTCCTGCTGTCCTCAGAGTTCCGCTACATGCCGGTTGAGGACTCATGGGGCTCCTTTACTCTTGATTATCTGCCTCAGGACAACAGCTGGGAACTGTCTGACAATTTTGATAACGACTATCGCTACTTCCTGCGCTGGGACCACACCTCATGGTTCATGGACCGCGACCTGCAGCTGAGCATTGACTACCAGAAGGTACGTAACCAGGACTACGACTATATCAATGACATTGGACCGTCAGGCACCACCGTCACTGATGACCATCTCAAGCAGTCGCTCAAACTGAGCTATAACAGACCTGAATTTGTCATCAATACCGAAGTGCGCAACTACCAGCGCCTGCTGCCAGAGAGCCTGATTCACTACCGGCCTTTTGCCATGCTCCCTGATCTTCAGGCCGAGTACACCGACACAGTCGGTGCCCTGACCTATGATCTGAGCGGCTCGCTTACCAAATTTGCCTCCACCTCAGATGTGGAGAACTCAGGACGCTTTGAGGCCTACCGTTACCACTTTGAGCCTGATTTCAACTATCAGTTCTTCAACCAGCGCGGTACCTCACTTACAGCCCGTGCCAAGGGCTTCTTTACCCATTACTCTCAGGACAGCCTTGATAACATGCCTGATTACTACAGGCACGAACTGGGCTTTAATACCCTGGACAAAGAGGTAACCCGTGCCCTGTACATGGTACAGCTGCGCGCAAAGACCACTCTGGAGCGTAAGGTCATCGACCTGCGCCATACCCAGACTCTTGAGCCTGAGATTCAGTACCAGTTCATCCCTTACACGGATCAGAACAATATCGCCCTGTACGATACTACCAACCGCATGAGTGATTACTACTCCAACTTCTCCAGTTCTCACTACACAGGTAAGGATCGTATTGCCGATATCAACAGCATTACCTTTGGTCTGAGCTCACGTCTTCTTGATGCCCATGACCGCGAAATGATGCGCTTTGGTGTCTCACAGACCTATTCCTTTGTGCCTACCCGTGTCACCTTAAACCCTAATGACCCGGCCAACCTCTACCCGCGCAGTCCTCTGTCATTCTTCTTTGACGCCAATCCTGTACCGGGTATGACCACTCATGCCTCAGCTACCTATACCAATGAGACCAATGAGCTGGCCGCATGGACAGGCATGATGCGCTACAAGGATGAAAACGGTTTGCTCATGCAGGTAAGCTACCGCTTTGCCCGCGATGCCAACCGCTCTTTTGCCAATGAGACCATTGACCTTGGCCAGCTGGGTATAGTTACCGGTCTGCCACTGAGCGACCGCTTCAGCATGACCTTTGCCACCTACCATGATCTCGCCCAGGACACCAGCATCGACACCAAGGTGGCTCTCAAATACGAAGACTGTTGCTGGTCCATGGCCTTTATTTACGAAAACTACAATTCCTGTGACTGGGACTCACTTGAAGAGCAGCGTGACCACCGCGTGGGCGTGCAGTTTGAGTTCAAGGGTGTAGGTGCCATAAGCGTCACCGGCGACAGCTCAGATGACTTCACCAATACCCGCCTGCTCAACAGCTTCGATCCGACCAATCTCAACCAGTAGCCGCCCTCAGAGCCGAAGCTCCGAGGCATCCCCATGCCCAGGCCCCGCTTTGCGGTGCCTGGGTATGCTGCCTGCCTTGCGTCCCGGCCAGTTGTCTGCCATTCTCGGACACAGCCTAAGTAAAGGCTGTGTATTGTCCCCTATTATCATGGCAGGCTTAGCGCCCCCTCAGCCTTTGCCTGGCAAGGTGGCGCGCCGCCCGGCAGTCGGCAGCCCGGCAGCCCGGCAGCCCGGCAGCGCCTGGCTTACGGCCCGAACAGATGGCAATGCTCAAAAACTCAGTGTTTTTTGAACTATTTTCATTTTGTGCTGTCAAATTTGCTGTCGGAAAAGCCACAGCCCACGGGCTGTGTCCATTGTCGCTGTAATGCTGACATAAAGATTTATCCAGCTGCAGGTCATGGTTACGCTGCCTGACCTGAACACTGTATCCTGTACTTTTTTGCATGGCAGCAAGGCCACTGTCAGCCCGCTGCCTCTCACCACCTTTGCCCCTGTGCTCTTCCCTGATGACAACAAAAATGCCGCGCAGCTGTGCTGCACAGAGCATGCGCCCGAGGCGCTGTGCTGCAGGCCTGTGGCCTGGGGCGCTGGCCTGCCAGGTGCGCGCGGCAGCTGATGGTGGTCAGTGACAATTTGTCACAAAGACGCTTTATGCTATTATCAGGGGCCACAATACTCATACCCAGTGCAGGTTTAGAGACTTTCCAAGATGGTATTAAGCAAGATTAACAAAGCAATCCTGGCCACCATGGCAGCCCTTTCTGTGGGCGTATGGTTCTCCACTGCCTCGGCAAACGTCAAGGCTCTGGACAACACAGCCGCAGTGGTAAACTCTGATATCGTGCTCGAAAGTGAGCTCAACGCCGCTCAGGCCGAAGTTGAGCAGGGCTTCAGGCAGAGAGGCGCCAAGGTAGACAAGATCAATGCCCGCCGTGCCGCTCTGGAGCAGCTTATTACCCGCTCCATCATCCTGCAGCAGGGCAAGCAGTTTGGTCTTAACCTTACTGACACCCAGATCAACACTGCCCTTGAGCAGGCTGCTCTGCGTGCCAATACCACAGTTGCCGGTATTCTCAAGAGCTTTGGCAATGTAGATGAGGCCACTGCCCGTCAGATGTATGCCGATGAGCTCATCATCAGTGAAGTACGCAACAACCAGGTAAGACGCCGCGTCCGTATTTCCGATGCCGAAGTTAACCTGCTGGCCAAGACCCTGCGTGAGATTGGCTCCATTGAACCAAGCTACCATCTGGCTCAGATCGTAGTTCCTCTGGATGCCCGTGCCGATTTCAGTCAGGTCAACCGTGCTACTGCCCTTGCCAACTCCATCAAGGCCAAGGCCCGCAGCGGTGCTGACTTCAACTCTCTGGCTGCCCAGTATGCTCAGGGTTCAGCTGCCTCTCAGGGCGGTGACCTTGGCTATGTACCTGAAAGCCAGGTTCCGGTTCCATTCCTCCCTGCCCTGTTAAAGGCCCGTGAGGGTGATGTGCTCGGTCCTTTCCGCTCACCATTTGGTCTGCACCTGCTCAAGCTTTTTGATGTGAGCAACCAGGCCGTTGAGCCAATTACCACCTACAAGGCCCGTCACATTCTGTTAACCACCTCAGTTATCTTCTCTGACGAAGCTGCGGTAAAAGAGCTGCAGGCCCTGCGCCGCAATATTCTCAACGGCTCCATTTCCTTTGCCGCTGCAGCCCGCAAGTATTCTGAGGATTCCGGCTCTGCCTCCCTTGGCGGTGACCTCGGCTATGCCCCGGCAAGCCGCTATGATCCTGGCTTTGCCCAGGGCCTGGTTGCCCTGAACAAGGGTCAGATTTCCCAGCCGGTAAAGTCTTCCTTTGGCTGGCACCTTATCTACCTTGAGAACAAGAAGATAGACAAGGACAGTGATGAGGCCTACAGCCAGCGCGCCCGTGAGCTCATCTACCGCCGTCTCTTTGCCGAAGAGGCTCAGGCATGGGAGCGCGAAATCCGCAGCGCCGCCTTTGTGCGTGTCACCGATCCTGAGCTGATTGCAGCCGGTCTCGACCAGAGCTTCAACAGCGAAAACGCTGACAACAGCGCTGCAAAGTAACCGATTTTTAATTATGAGTTTAGACCAAAGCCCGGGCATCCGCCCGGGCTTTTTTATCCCCGTTCCCCCACCGTGCCCGCGCACAACCATCATCCCGCTCCGCCGCCGCCCTCGCTCCGCCGCTACCACTATTCCGCTCCGCCGCTGCCACTTCACCAGACTTTGCTCCGCCCACAGCGCTGCTCTTGGACCATGCCCAGGGCACCATACTTTTCGACCGGCTGGCCATGCTGGCATGGCCAGACCATGCTGGTCAGGTCACTCCATGCAGCAGCCATGCAGGGCTGAACTTGGGCAGTCGGGCTGTACACCAGCATCTGTGTCAGTGTCAGCTGCTGAATGGACTCGTGCGCAAGGAATGCCTCTGCTACTGGTTCTTGGCAGGCGCTGCTGCTATACGGAGAGCGGCAGTGGTTAAGGCCCATCACTTATGGATGCCTTAAATCAGTGCCTGCCACTTGCCTGAGCAGCCTGCAAACCCGGCTCAGGGCTGCCCTGCAATGGTACGCACTGTCTGCAAATGGGCATGAGCAAGACTGTGCTTGCCTTTGCCCTGAGCATATTAATAATAGACAGGATTGGCCCGCGCAGCCCCACAGGCTGCGCAGGGCATGCCCTGCCTGCAGAGGCGGCGGCACGGCGATGCCGTGCTGGCGCCGGCTTATGTGGCAGCGGTGTTCTGGTTTAATTTCAGGAGGCCCTTATGGCTCATGCTCTCAGGGACAGTGCTGATGTCCCGTCCTCACCTTCATCTGTACTGCGTATAGCCGTGACCACGGGCGAGCCGGCCGGTGTCGGCCCTGAGCTCATGTATGCCCTTACCTGTCAGAACCCGGCCAGCATCGCCCTGCAGGCACGCTGCGCCCCGGGCGCCGTCGGCGCTGCTGGCGCCAGTGGCTCCGCTGGCGGCGCGTCTGGCTATGCTGGCGCCAGTGGCGCCGCAGGTGCGGACGCGCCTTGCGGGGTTGAGCTGGTGCTTATTGGTGACAGGCAGCTGCTGGCGCAGCGTATGGCGCTGCTGGGCAGCAATTTTGAACTCCATGATTTTGACCCGGGCTGCAGCCGCGTCAGCGGTCCTGACGCAAAGGGTGTGGGCCATATCAGCTGTATGCATGTGCCTCTGGGTGCCCCTGCTGTGGCTGGCAGGCTTGATCCTGCCAATGCTGACTATGTGCTTGCCACCCTGGACAGAGCCATTGAGGGCTGTCAGAGCGGCCTTTTTGATGCCATGGTAACAGCCCCCATCTCCAAGAGCGTTATTGCTCATACCGGACGTGAGTTTACCGGCCACACTGAATATCTGCAGGAAAAGTGCGGCTGTGAGGAAGTGGTTATGATGCTGGGCTGCTCAAAGATGAATGTGGCTCTTGCCACTACCCATCTGCCTTTATCCGAGGTCAGCGCCGCCATCACCAGAGAAAAGCTCAGCGGCATTATCACTATCCTGCACCACGACCTTAAGGAGCGCATGGGCTTTGAAGATCCTGCCATTTATGTCTGCGGCATCAACCCGCACGCAGGAGAGGACGGCACCCTTGGACGTGAGGAACTCGATACTGTTATTCCTGTACTCGAAACACTGCGCCGCGAGCAGGGCATGAAACTCATTGGCCCGCTGCCGGCAGACACCATTTTCCAGCCCCGCTACCTTGATTATGCGGCCGCTATCCTGACCATGTACCACGACCAGGGCCTGCCGGTGCTCAAATACGTAGGCTTTGATTCAGGCTACAACACCACTCTGGGCCTGCCCTTTATCCGTACCTCAGTGGACCATGGCACAGCCATGGACCTTGCCGGCACAGGCAAGGCCGACACCGGTTCCCTGTTCAGCGCCGTAAGCCTGGCCATTTACATGGCTGCCAATGCCCGCCGCAGCGGCCGCTGACGCAGCTGCGGCGCAGTGGCGTAGTGCGCGCTGCCGCCGCTACGCCGCTGCCGTCAGACGGCGGTGATGGGAGGCGGGGAAGCGCCTGTTTATGCAGTCCTCATTAGTGTATGGCTTAGATATCAGGCGGACAGAGCAATACTTTGTGATAAGATCTCAGCGCCTTTTTATGGCCCTTAAGGTGTCAGCCTTTGGGCCGTAGGCAGCACAGTGGTTTATCCTTCAGCGACGGACGAGTTTTTATGGCCCTGCCTCCTCCACCAAATATGAAAGCGCGCAAGCGCTTTGGTCAGAACTTCCTGGTAAATGATCACATCATCAATTCCATTGTTGATGCCATCAACCCTAAGGAAGGTGAGTTTTTAGTTGAAATCGGCCCGGGCCATGCGGCGCTGACCAGACCGGTCTTTGAGCGTACCCATGCCCTGACTGCTGTGGAACTGGACCGTGATCTGGCCGAAAGACTGCGTCATCATCCGTTTTTACAGGGACTAAACCTCATTGAGGCTGATGCCCTGCGCGTAAACTTCGGTGAGCTCAATGGCGGTCAGAAGATTCGTGTCTTTGGCAATCTGCCTTATAACATCACCTCCCCGCTGATTTTCCATCTGCTGAGCTTTGCCAACATTTCCGACATGCACTTCATGCTGCAAAAGGAAGTGGTTGAGCGTCTTGCCGCAGGACCAGGCTCCAAGGACTATGGCCGTCTTACTGTAATGGCCCAGTTCCATGCCCGTGTGGTCCCGGTACTGACCGTACCGCCATCATCCTTTGTGCCACCGCCAAAGGTCATGTCAGCAGTAGTACGTCTGCTGCCAAAAGATTTAAGCCCTGAGGAGCGTGCTCTGTCACCTTTCCTCAACCGCATTACCACTACAGCCTTTGCTGCCCGCCGAAAGACCATACGTAATTCCCTGAGCAATCTGTTCAGCGCTGAAGAGCTCTGCTCCATGGGCATCAATCTTGATGACCGTGCCGAGGACCTATCCCTTGAGGTCTTTGTCAGCCTGGCTAAGGCACTGCAGAGCAAGCGCTCCCTTGAGGAGCTCGAAAGCGAGCTGGAGAGCAGCCAGAGCGAGCGTCACAGCCGCCGCCTTGAAAAGCTGGCCCAGACCAGCCCTGAAAGCTACGCCCAGGCAGCCGCAGCGGCTGCTGCAGCGGCCGATGCCGCAGGCGCAGCCGGCTCCAACAGCGCCGTTGACACCGACGGACAGGGCGCCACTGCCGGCGAGGGCCAGGGCTCCATCAAGGCTGCCAAAGCCGCTGCGGCCCGCCGCAAAAAGGGCGACAAGCGTCGCTCAAAGAAGTTTGAAGACTTTGACTTCAATGACATTAACGCCGATTTATAAAGTGGAGGCCGCACGTGAAAGCTGATGATCCTTTAGTAGAGGTTTTTGAGCGCAACCGCGCTGTCTGGGAGCACAAGAAGGTACTCATTGCCGGACAGATCACCTCCATGCAGATACTGCCTCAGTTAATTGGCACTGAGCAGGCCTGGGTAGTCACTGACAATTTTGAAACAGCTCAGGGCCTGAGCGCCATGATGGGCGCAAAGCTGGGCCGCTCTGACTTTGAGAGCATTACCCGCAAGCATGTGCATCTTATCTTTGCTGACTGCGCCGATGAGCGCCTTAAGGAGCACATTGAGCCTGTTGAGGTACTGGTACTGTTCTTAAACAAGACCAAGAGCCTGTCCCAGAATCTGCTCTTCTCCCTGCAGGATCACCTTACTCCGGGCGGCGCCATACTGCTCATTGGCGCCAATTCCATGGGTGGCAAGAGCGCCGACAGCCTCGTCAAGGGCAAGGCTGACTGCTACAAGCTCGATACTGCCCGCAAATGCACCGTATTTTCAGCCGTACCGCACGAGGGCGCGCGCTTTGCCTCTCCGGGTAACCTGCGAACTGTCAGCTATGGCGGCCTGGAACTTGAGCAGAGCCACGGCCTGTTCAGCCAGGGCGAACTCGATGGCGGCACCCTGATGCTGCTTAACGCCATGCACCGCGACCTGAGCATTACCCCGCCAGAGCCAGCCGCTGCTGAGGCAGCCGGCCAGGCCGGCTCCGCCAGCGGCGCGGCATTCAATGCCTGCGGCAAGGATGCCGGCCCTGCCGGTCTGGCTCCTGACCTGAGCACCACAAAGCTGCAGTCACTGCCTCAGTGCGCCATTGCCCCAACTGACCCGGTACTGGATCTGGGCTGCGGCAGCGGCATTATCGGCCTGTCACTGGCTGCCAGAGGCCTGACCTCAGTTGTGTGCTCTGATATCAGTGCCACTGCCCTGCGCGCGGCCCAGCGCAATGCTGCCAGCAACGGCCAGGACATTAAGGTCATGGCTGCCAACATGCTCCCTGATGCAGGTGACTTTGAGGCTGCAGGCATCAGTATTCCAGGCGGCAAGTTCAAGATCATTGCCACCAATCCCCCTTTCCACCAGGGTGCCAGCCGTACTACAGCCCAGACTCTCAACATGATTGCCCATGCCCGTGAGCATCTGACTGCTGATGGCGTGCTCTATCTGGTAGGCAACAATTGTCTGCACTACGAAGAGCCTCTCAACGAGGCCTTTGACAAGGTTGAGATCCTGGCCAGCTCCACCAAATTCACTGTCTTTAAGGCCAGCGCCAGCAAAGACTGAACCGGCCAGTGACCTGACGTCCCTGGCCGCCCTGCGGCCTGCGGCACGAGCCGCAGGCCAGCGCCAGCTGCCCACGGCATCAGCTGTCCGCTGGCGCCACCGGGACAGTGCGGCACTGTGATGTTTACGGGCCTGGTGGCCTGATGGCCGTGCCTGAGTGTTCAGGCTCTGGTATGATGTGCTTTAGCGCGGCACTGTTGCGCTTGTTTTTCTTTTTGCAAGGACGACTTCGCTATGCCTAAAATTCTGTGGATGTCTCCATACAGTCTGCATGATATTTCCTCAGGTGCTTCCATTCACTGCAAGACCACTCTTGAGGGTCTGGTCAGACGTGGTTTTGAGGTATGGTCGTGCTCATCCTTTATCTTTGACGTACCTGATGGTGCCCGTCTGTTCAACAATCTGCAGGAGACACTCAAGAACTCCAGCAAGTCTGTTTTTGAAATGGACGACAATGGCATTCATTACGTCTATACCCGCTGCCGCTCCACCTTTGAGCATGAGCAGACTCTTGATGACATGGAGCTGTTCTTCAAGGTGTACTGTGAGGTACTCGACCGCTTCCGCCCTGACTTTGTCATGGCCTTTGGTACCGGCATGATTTCCATGACCTGTTTTGCCGAAGCAAAGCGTCGTGGTATTTACACTGTCTACCCTGTGCTCAATGGCAATCACGGCAACTATGCCTTCCCTGATACCGACATTATCCTTACTGACTCCAAAGCATCAGAAAGGCTCTACCGCAACCGTGACCGTATCCGCATGATTCCGGCCTGCGAGATCTTTGAGCCTGAGCGTTTCATAGCCAAAAGAGAAAATCCAAGCTATGTAACCTTTATCAACCCGAGCTTTGAAAAGGGTCTGGGCATCTTTGCCCGTATCGCTCTGTGGGCCCAGAAGGCTCACCCTGATCTGCGCTTTCTGGTGGTCAACAGCCGTGGCAACTTTGCAGAGAACATACAGTACCTGCATACCAAGGACAATAAGGACGAGCATCCTTTCAAGCCACGCGACTTTGACAATGTCGACATGACCCCGGCCACCAACAACATGAAGCCTATCTACGCCGTAACCCGCGTACTGATAGCACCGTCACTGTGGTGGGAATCCTGGGGCCGCGTGGCCACTGAGGCTGTTATCAACAATATTCCTGTGCTCAGCTCCACCTCAGGCGGCCTGCCTGAGGCCACAGCCGGTGCCGGCATTCACATCGCCCCTCCTGACCACTGCGTCAACGACAATTTCTCCATCCCTGATGATGAGGAAATCAGGCCATGGTGTGAGGCTCTGGACCGTCTGCTCAAGGAAGACTGGAGTGAGCAGCTCAAAAAGGCCCAGGAAGAGCTGGCAGTTGACCGCTCTCTGGACCGCCTGATTGAGATTTTGCGTCCATACTACGAACGCCGTATGTGCGACCGCATCCACTTCAACAACAGCATCCAGTTCTCCTCATAAGCTCAAAGCGCTTACAGACAGAACTGCAGCTGCGCGAGCTCCCGCCGCGCCAGCGACTGCGCAAAGCGCAGCCAGGCTTTGCCGCGCCAGCCATGCCAGGCAGCGCCAGCGCGCTTGGCGCGCCCTGCTGTGCCGCGCCCTGCCTGCGCCCAACAGTTTACAGCCAGCCCCTGCAACGCACATGGGGGCTTTATCTGAGCCTGTCCCTGCCTGACAGGCTGACTATTTAATCAGCAGCAGCCGCTACAGCAGCTGCAACACAGGCAATACTGCACTCACATTTGACGCCCGCGAGGACAGCCACCACGGCCCTCGCCTAACAATACGGCGCATACAAGTGAGGCAGTTGAGGTCTTAAAGGGATTTTTTTATGCCTAAAATTCTCTGGCTGTCTCCCTACAGCCTGCACGACACTTCATCAGGAGCTTCTGTTCACGCCAAGGTAATGCTCGAAGCACTGGCAAAGATCGGCTTTGAAGTATGGTCCTGCGCTTCCTTTGTCTTTGACAACAAGTCAGGTACCCTGGTGTTTGGCGATCTGGAAAAGCGCCTTGCCGAGGATGATCACAAGACCTTTATCCTCGATGATAACGGCATCCACTACGTCTATACCCGCTGTGCCAACCGCTCAGAAATGCAGTTTACCCTTGATGAGGGTCAGCTCTTTTACGAGACCTTCCTTGAGGTGCTTGACGAGTTCAAGCCGGACATCATTTTCGGCTACTGCCCGGGCATGGCTCCGCTGGCCTGTAATATCGAGGCCCGCCGCCGTGGCATCAAGACTGTGTACCTGCTGCTCAATGGCAATCACAGCAATTTCTCCTTCTCCTACTATGATCTGGTGGTAACCGACTCCCAGGCCACAGCTGACCTCTATGCCCGCCGTGACCATATCAACGTTACCCCTACCGGTGCTTTCCTCAACCACGAGAATCTCATCAGCCCGGAACGTGACCCTAAATATGTCACTTTCATCAATCCTGTAGGTGCCAAGGGCCTGCCAATTTTCGCCAAGATGGCCAAGCTCTGTCAGACCGAAATGCCTGATCTGCGCTTCCTGGTTATCAACAGCCGTGGCAATTTCTCCCAGACTGTTACCCTGCTGCACGAAAAGGACAAGCCTGATGTGCATCCATACACTGCAGCTGATTTCCCTAATGTGGACATGGCCGGTTCCCAGAAGGACATGCGCCCTGTCTTCAAGGTAACAAAAGCTCTGATTGCTCCATCCCTGTGGTTTGAGTCCTGGGGTCGTGTAACCTCAGAGGCTGCTCTTAACCGCATTCCTGTACTGTGCTCAACCTCAGGTGGTCTTGCCGAGGCCATGGCCGGCTGCGGCATCAGCCTTGAGGCTCCTGAGCACTGCCGTCAGGATCACTGGAGCATCCCTACTGACGAAGAAATCAGACCATGGATGGACGCCCTGAAGGAAATCCTCAAGAGCGACTACTCCGAGCAGTTTGACAAGGCCCGCGAGCAGCTTTCCCTGGAGCGCGCCACCCAGCGTGCCCTTGATGCCCTGGCTCCGCTGTACAACAGCCGTGGCAGCGATCATCCACTTTTCTACCTCAAATAGCATAACAGCACGCATCCAGCCCACTCAGGCACGCAGCTGCCACGCAGCAGCGCACCTGAGCCCGGGCTGCACCATGCTCACCAAAAGTTTGCAGGAACAAGAACAATGCCTAAACTTCTCTGGCTCAGCCCATTAAGCGTTCATGATACGTCTAACCCATCTGCTACCCAGATGCGCAACATGCTGTTATCTCTTAAGGCCCGTGGCGTTGAAATCGTAGCCTTAAGCGCCCTGAACTTCCTTCAGGACAGCGGTACTTCTCTGTTTACCGATCTCGAAGAAAAGCTCAAGGGTGAGGACACTTCCTTTAACCTCAACGATAACGACATCAACTTCATCTACATCAGAACCAAATCCCGCCGCCTTGGTGAGATGCCATCTCAGGAGCAGCGTAACTTCTACGCCAAGTTCTGCGCCATTATCTCCGCTTTCCGTCCTGATGTAGTCATGGGCAGCGGCAGCGACATGCTCTCTATGGTGTGCTTTGATGAGGCTCACCGCCGTGGTCTGCCTACTGTCTACACCCTGCTTGATTCAGTACCGGCCCGCTTTAACTTCCCTAACATCGATATTGTGGTTACTGACAGCTCAGCCGTATCCAACCTGTACGCCAACAGCCACAAGATCAACTCAGTAGTTACCGGCTCATTCACTCCGGTCAACATTCCTGAGAAGCTTGCCGAGGACAAGGATCGCAAGCGCATTACTATGGTCAATCCATGTCTTGAGAAGGGTCTTGGCGTCTTTATCCGTCTTGCTCAGCTCAAGAACAAGGAGCTCAAGGGCACCACATTTACTGTTCTGGAGACCACTGAGGGCCAGTTCAAGGAGCAGGTCGCTCTGTTAAAGAAGGGCAACAGCTCCAAGCCTGCCTTTACCGAAAAGGATCTGTCCATTATCGAGGTACTGCCTCCATCAACCACCCTTGATGAGGTACTCAACCAGTCAAAGATGCTGGTAGCCCCATCCCTGTCCTTTGAGGGCATTGTGCCTGTAGCCCGCGAAGCCGTAGTACGCGGCGTACCAGTGCTGGCCACCAACCAGACCGGCTTTGGCGAGTCCATTGGCGATGCCGGTGTTCTGGTAGAGGCTCCAAAGACCATTATGGACAACCATTCCCACATCCTTAGCGATGAGGAAATGGCCTTCTTCATCAAGGGCTTTGACATGATCCTCAACGACAAGATAGCCGAGCGCTGCGCCAACGTTGCTGCCCGTTACGACATCAACTACGCTGCCAACCGTCTTGCCGCCACCTTAAAGCCACTGTTCGACCTGCGCGCCGGCTACAACCCACAGCTGCTGCGCAACGGCAGCCTCATCTAACCACAGCCCGCCCGGACCGGCCCTCAGCAAAGCTGAGTCCCGGCCAGCCGGCCGGCAGCTTACGCTGCCCAGCCCCGCCGCCGCTGCACGCGGCGCGGGGCCTTTTTACCCCGGCTATTTCCCTCCAGGTCAACCTGACCACCCTCCCCCACCAGATCTGAATATACCCCGCACACACATTTCAATGTATCAACCATATTCAAATCTTGACACCCCTTAAAATATTACTTTCTAAAACAAATTGTAGATAGCATTTTGTACCTGTGCAGTAGACATTAGTACCCAAATCTGCCAGAGCTAGTCACTCTCTAAATTATTTTATGTTTGTGAAAGTTTATGCTGTTACCACCGTGTACAAAAACGTGGATTGATGGATAGTGTCTTGAATACATATTACGCTCCAGTCCGCATGCGCACGTGCATCAGCACCTGAGGAAGGCGCTTTTTGCGACATCTATTTGCAAACTTTAACTGCATATACAGGGCAGTTAACCTGCCCCGTGGATTACATGCATACGCGGACGTTAATACAAACATAGCCGACTTGGACCAGAACGCTCCACAACAAAGCGGCCAATCCTATGCAATGATTTCAACAAAAGGTGTTTTCTATGGCAGTTTACGTCAATACAAACGTTTCCAGCCTTAACGGCCGCCGTTATCTCAACAATGTACAGAATCAGCTGACTACCACATACCAGAGACTCAGTTCAGGTCTGAGAATTAACTCTGCAAAGGACGATGCAGCTGGCCTGCAGATCAGCTCCCGCCTCACCACCCAAGTCAACGGCCTCAACCAGGGCAACCGCAACGCTTCTGATGGTATTGCTTTCGCTCAGACCGCCGAAGGCGCTATGGACGAAATCACCAACATGCTGCAGAAGATCCGTACTCTTGCAGTTCAGGCCAATAACGGCACTACCACTGGTGAAGACAAAGCAGCCCTCTCTAAAGAAGCTACTGCTTTAGTTGATGAAATCAACCGCATTGCTGCAAAGACCACTTTCGGTGGCGCCAAAATTCTTGATGGTGGTAAGGATTCTGGTATTTATGCAAATGCAGAAGGCTCAGTAGGTAAGTTAACCTTACAGGTTGGCGCCAATAAAGGCGATACCATTGACTTTGAAGTTGCTAACGCCAAATTTACCAAGATTGCAGATGCAACCAAGCTTATTGAGGCTGGTAATGGTGCAAATGCCAATGGCAAGATAAAGATCGGCAACTTCTATGCAGGTGGCAAAATCACTTTCTCTGCAACTGCAAACAGCGCAGCTGCAAGTGCAATACAAGCAATGGACTACTTAATCGGTCAGATTGACTCCCAGCGTGCAGGCCTGGGCGCAATCCAAAACCGCTTGGAGAGCTCCATCCGTAACCAGGCTAACGTTTCTGCCAACCAGGCTGATGCCCGTAGCAGAATTCGTGATGCAGACTTCGCCGAAGAGTCCGCCAATCTGTCCCAGCAGTCCATCATTCAGCAGGCTGCTACATCCATGCTCATGCAGGCCAATACCCGTCCACAGCTGGGTCTCTCCCTGCTTGGCTAACAGCCGCATGACAGCTTAGAGAGCTTAGCTCTCACATGCTTAAAAGCCCTCATTTCCGCAAGGATTTGAGGGCTTTTGCATTTTATCCAGTTGACCTGTTTTGGGGTAACCCAAGCATATTATGCACACACTAACTAAAATGATTTGGTTATTATAAACTATTACACAGCCATTACCGCATGGTCTAAGGATAGACAATACGGCTTAAATAAGCCACTTTGTCAATGTTTACGCAGTATCTAGTTTGCTTAATAAAATGCATATGTAAAGCATTAAATTTGTCCAGGCACTTACATACAAGTACGGCCGTTAACCAAGTCATAGAGCCGGTTGAGCCGTGGATTTGACCATGACGCAATGGCTATGCACTAACACTAACGTCACAGGAACTAACCATGGCAGTTTATGTAAATACAAACGTTTCCAGCCTTAACGGCCGCCGTTATCTCAACAATGTACAGAATCAGCTGACTACCACATACCAGAGACTCAGTTCAGGTCTGAGAATTAACTCTGCAAAGGACGATGCAGCTGGCCTGCAGATCAGCTCCCGCCTCACCACCCAAGTCAACGGCCTCAACCAGGGCAACCGCAACGCTTCTGATGGTATTGCTTTCGCTCAGACCGCCGAAGGCGCTATGGACGAAATCACCAACATGCTGCAGAAGATCCGTACTCTTGCAGTTCAGGCCAATAACGGCACTACCACTGGTGAAGACAAAGCAGCCCTCTCTAAAGAAGCTACTGCTTTAGTTGATGAAATCAACCGCATTGCTGCAAAGACCACTTTCGGTGGCGCCAAAATTCTTGATGGTGGTAAGGATTCTGGTATTTATGCAAATGCAGAAGGCTCAGTAGGTAAGTTAACCTTACAGGTTGGCGCAAATAAAGGCGATACCATTGACTTTGAAGTTGCTAACGCCAAATTTACCAAAATTGCTGATGCTACCAAGCTCTTTGAAACTGGTAATGGTGCAAATCAGGGCAACAAAATAAAGATTGGCAACTTTTTTAATGGCGGCAAGATTATCTTCTCTGCAACTAATAACAGTGCTGCAGCAAACGCCATCAAGGCTATGGACTACTTAATCGGTCAGATTGATTCCCAGCGTGCAGGCCTGGGCGCAATCCAAAACCGTTTGGAGAGCTCCATTCGTAACCAGGCTAACGTTTCTGCCAACCAGGCTGATGCCCGTAGCAGAATTCGTGATGCAGACTTCGCCGAAGAGTCCGCAAATCTGTCCCAGCAGTCCATCATTCAGCAGGCTGCTACATCCATGCTCATGCAGGCCAATACCCGTCCACAGCTGGGTCTCTCCCTGCTTGGCTAACAGCTGCATGACAGCGTAGAGAGCGTAGCTCTCACATGCTTAAAAGCCCTCATTTCCGCAAGGATTTGAGGGCTTTTGCGTACCTGCAGAAGCGCTTGCCCTTACTTCATACCTGCCCACAACAGTCCGCCTGTTCACCTGTATTACTTGCATACTGCTTTGCGCCGATACACCTCAAGACACAGGATATAGCACTCCTCTGTTCTCCTCTCATCTGAACTCCATCCCTGCCATCTCAACAGCCTGACAGCGGCCTTAGCCTGTACCTGCGCTTAGGCCACCGGTATGAACATGGCAAAATCCCCCATCAAATCCTGCTCAGCCCCATCGACTCCCTGTTCATCTCCAAAAGTCACTCATCCTGATCCAGCTTTGTTGGCCTCACCCCTTGCCGTGCTGGTGCCATTACCCCAGGAAACAGCATATGTTAGCCACGGGCAACCATTTTTTTGTCGCACCGGATGTCCTTGACATATGAATAAAACCGTAATCTGGTTCGTTTAAACTCAGATCGCTTAAACATGTACTTTGTCTAAAAGCACTTCCTGCTTTACATGAATTTAACAGGGGTGCCCTCAAAGTGTGCGTCGCAAAAAATGTGACTGGACCCACAAATCCGAACAAAAGATGTATATGCCAAAAGTATTTTTTAAGGGAAAAAACGGCCTGATTTTGTTCTTGCGTAAAAGCACTAGATATGACGTACCTATGCCACCTGCAGCAAATTCATCAATCTAAAAACCAGGACGATTCAGAGGATTTTTTGGCATCTTCGGCCAAAATGGCTTGTCGCACCCGTGGACAGAAAAGTGAGACAGATCACGTTTTTGCCCGATCTGAGACATTAGAATGCACTCCACGGCAGCTAAGTCTGACAGCAGACGACATGTGGGTACGGTTGCTTACCGCAAATGTAAGCGCTTTCCTGCTGAGAGGAGCACGCTTTCTCCCTTAGCATGTTGCTCAGCTACCCATACAGCCCTGACGGACCTCTATGCAGGTATCCGTTCAGAGCAGTACAGCTGCCTGGTGAATCGAAGATAACAGTAGTTCCTACAGTTAAAGTGCAAGATAACAGTAGAATTCACCTCCATTGCAGTTAACCTCCGCCTGGGCATGCCATCACTTGAAACCAACTTTCGGCATGCTGCTCAGACAGCTGACCTCCGAGGATGTATGAGGGGCGGGGAATCCCTTAACCACGTAACAACCAGTTTTCCTGTTTCACAGGAGATAACGGGCCCGCACAAGGCGTAAGAGCCCGCCTCCTGATGAAGCAGACAATAGTGAAAGATCACGGCTGCATGGCACTGCCTGCAGCCCTGACAATAACAGTAACCTTTGCAGCTGCCTGTGATTAGACAAATATCAAACGCACTGCCATCACAACAGAAAAGACATACAGGACGCATTCGCCACAACAAGCAAGCCACTGCGTCCTCCTAATTACTCACATATGCTGCGCCAGTCAGCCAGCAATATCAGGAGGCATATACTCGCCCTCAAAAGCATACGTTTGCAGTCAACAGCAAGACATCAGCACAGCCGGACTGTACAGGCTGGACTGTAAACGCCATAAGATTTACTGAGATGACAGTATGCAGCGAGCCCGGTAACAACCTGGCATTTCTGCACCACTATCCGCAGCAACTAATAGCACGCTCCTTGTACAGCCGTTGCTATGGCGAACAGCGCTAACAGGCTCCCAGTTTTACTGAGATAACAGTATGCAGTTCTGTCTGGGTACTAAGCATTGCGTCACATACAAATGAGCCGCTCATAACTGATGAACAATTTCTGCCTTGTCTCATACAGCTACGATGCAGCTCAAACCGTCAACATTAACCAGTCAGGACCAAAGGTTCCGCTCCCAATACCAGTCAAACAGATTTCAAGGAAAAAGCCATGTTTCAGCCCATAGAGGATGTACCTGATCCCCGCAGCATTGCTGCCCACCCTGTGCCGTGCTCATGCAGTGCACCCGACCTTACAGTGAGCCCGGCTGATCTGCATAGCGTCACCCAGGACATAGGCAGTGACAAGAGCGTTGCAATTAGCCTTATGAGCGACAGTGCATCTGACAGTGATAAGGACAATGCTGACAGTTACGCAGGCTCAGCATGCTGCAAAAGCTCCTGTAACTGTGATGAAACAGAGGTTGCCCCGGATGCATCGGATGCCACTGATGCCTCTGATGGCCCGGGAACTGGCGGTGCTCAGTGTCGCGTGACAGGCAAGTCATCAGGCAAAGGCAAGCGCTCTGTTGCAGCCTCAGCTGCAGCCAGGGGCAATATCCGCAAGGCTGCCACCTCAAAGTCAAAGAGCAGCCAGTTCCGAGCAGAACATGACGCCACTCCATCAAAGAGCTGCAATTTGCCTGAAGCCTGTGGACTTTCTCATGCCAGTGCTGCAGCAGTTGAAACTGACCATGCTGCTGAAGATGCCTCCCCTGCTGTCGATGCTGACAGCTCCCCGGAAAATTACGCTGACCATAAGCCCTTAAGTGCAGCCCTGCACTCAGCCCTGTACTTTCATGAACTGGGCAGACGCTGGTCAGGAAGTACCTGTCCTGAATCTCAGGTCCTGCGCCATGTAATGGCTTCACTCTTTGTCACCGGTACTGACCTTGCCCTGCGCAGCACCGATACCATGACTGATGAGCAGGCAGTTACCGAAGAGTACAGTGATGAGCTCAGCCGTGCTGTTGCTTCACTTGGTACTGACATCAATACCAGATCTTCTGACACTGACGCATACAGCTTCAGATTTGACCCTTACTCTCTTAGCTCAGAGAGCTCATCTACCCGATCTGATGCCATGGGTGGCAGAGGATGTGGAGGTGCAGCAGCAGCCCGTGCCCGCACTGATTTCAGTGCCAGCTTTGCCCGTGACTTCATATCCAGCAACCGCTTATCAGGACTGGATCGCAATGGCGGTAATGAGAAGCTTAAAACCTCAGCCATGATGCTTGAGCAGCTCTCACAGGGTCGCAAAGTAAAGTCAGGAAGCTCTGCCCAGGTCATGAAATACCGAGCCTCAACAGAGAGCTCAGCTGACAGAGCTGCACTGCAGGCCAACGATGGAAAATCCTGTCAGGCTGCTGCACCAGCAAAAACTGCAGATAACAGTAAGAATTTTGAAACTGAGAACAGTACAGAGCTGAGCACAGCCCATAACCAGAGCTCTGTCCTCCTCAGTGCCCATAACAGCAACGCAAGAACAGCAGACCTCGAGGACAGCCAGCATGTCAGCCGCACCTTTGACCTGACAGCCCTTTCCAATGGCTTTGGCTCTCTGTATGGAAGTAAGGGTTCAGGACGTACCCGCAGCACTATGTTCAAAAAGAAAAATGCCACGGCAAAGGACAGCACCAGGTCTGCAGATGAATGCAGCAGCGACAGCAAAGAGGAGCACCTCAGTAAAGATAATGGCCTGAGTCTCTTCATCACCTCACGAACTAACGGTAAGACCTGCAGTACTGACTGTACTGAAAACACCGACTGTACCAGCGGCACCAGCAGTGAAGCCACTGCCGCTATGGACACCGAGCCAGGGGCCTGCGCCGGCCAGGCAAAGCACAGCTCTAACTTAGTATCTCTGGCCCCTGCAGCTTTCACCTCAGGTGCTACAGGTGTTGCCCGCAACACCACCAGCGTCAGCAGCGTCAGCAGCGTCAGCAACAGCATAGTAAAGGACATGGACAGCCAAGCTGGCCTGAGCCAGCAGACCGAGAGTACCCGTGAGAATGCAGGCACTTCGGACTTGTCTCACAGCGAGGCCCACATCCAGGAGCTCACCGCTGATCAGTCTGTTCAGTCTTTTGATTCAGTTGAGTCTGTTGAGTCAGATGAGTCTGTAGAACCTGCTCATTCTCATGAGCTGCAGGATACTGACAGCTCAGCTCAGAAAAGCCAAAAGAAGAGCCAGAAAGCTCTGGCCTACTGTCAGTCTCAGGCTAAGAGCCGAGCTGTCTGTGCAGCTGGTGGCTCGGAAAATGGCCGTAAGTCTGCCTCCGTTGAGATGACCGATTGTGGCGCTGCAGGCAGTGAGTCGGCTGCATTCAGTAAGAAGCGCCCCGGTAGTAAGAAAGGCTCTACAGCCGACAGTGCCTGTGTCGACTATAAAGATGCAGGACGTGATTATGGCTCAGACGCTTATCTGGGAAGTGAATTTGACAGTGAAAGTGACAGTGCAAATGACAGTGACTTTGACAGCTTTGCTTTTGCCGGGGGTGGAAAGCGTATTGCCCTGATTTCCCAAGCAAGCTGCCATAAGCTCAGATTCTCCAATGAGCAGCGCAGGGAGTTTACCGGCATGTTTTTCAGGCCTGCAGCCAGACTGCATGACGTCCTGATTAAAACCACTCTGCACAGCCGCAATGCCGGAAAGTTAAGAACAGCTCTGGAAAGACTGAACACCACAGACTGTGCCACCAGTATTGCGCCACTGACCCGCTCACTGAGCACAGTGCTGAGCATGCCTGTAATCAAAGACAAGGCAAGGTGTGGCCGCAAGAAGAACACTGCAGGTCTTGCCGGAAAGTCTGTCGGCCATGAAGCCCCAGCTGACTGTGGCAACAGCGGCTTGCAGAATAATTACCTTGCTCACTCCGGTATGACTTTGAACTCAGCTCTGGGCATTGTGAGCAGCCAGTCTGAGCTCCGTCAGTCCGGCAGCCTTAACCTTACCCGAGGTAATAAGATGTCTGAACTGGCTGACCTGTCGGTCAGCACTGCCTGTCGTGCCCCTAAAGTACCTCTGGCTCTGCTGGATGTACTGCAAAAACGCAATCACTACGGAACTGTAGCTGCCGCCTGTGAACACCATGGCCGTAAGCCAGGCTGTGCTCATGCAAGGCCGTCAGCTCATAAATTTATTGAAAGCTCAGAAATCTTCCAGAACGAAGGTGCCCTGCGCTGCTGCAATGTTTACTCAAACATTCAGGGTCAGGTCTATGCCCGTATGGCAAAGCTCAGAGAGTCTGCAAGCTTCAGCTCCGTCAGCAATCAGGAGCTGACAGGACTTGCTCACAGTGCTCTGGTCTTTGACCTGCCATCACAGCTGCGCCGTGATGAGGCTGCCCGTGCAGTAAGCGACTATGCAGCCTTAATGCACCTTGCCTGCTGCAAGCGTCAGAGCCTGAAGCCATGACGCAGCAAGCCGGCCGTGGCTCTGCAACCAGGCTGCTGTCATGATCCCCTCAGGGCTCAGACATCACAGATGAACAGCAGGCGGCCATGCCGACTTCTCTGCATCCCTGTAAGCCAATGCGGTCCGATACTGCCAGGGCAGTTAAGTTCTTGAGCTCAGAGCTTTGAAAAGTATGGCAGTCATGCAAGTCACATGACGGCATGACTGCCCAGTCAAACAAACACATAAGCGCTGTCTCCCTGACAGCACCAGTAAGGGAGCAAAGAGCAGCAATGGCCCTTGCTCCTGTCTTAAGTTTTTATCCTTGGTACTTTGTCGAGCACAGCCAGACCAGGCCTGTCCTTTTATGGATAGCCGGGCCGAGCTGTGCCTTTTTTAACTGTACCTGTACCTTTTTGATTCCCTTTGACCACTCTCCCAGGAGACATTCATCATGCATTTCATTGAGGACCATTTCATACCAGGAGAGGGTCACAACTCATCTGCACAGACCACATTCCTGCCTGATGGACAAATCACTTGTCATCAAAAGAACCGTAATGCCAACAGGCTCAAAGGTCGTTTACCCGTCCGCCCGGATGCTGACAGTGATATCCCAATGTCTCTTGCCTGCTACCTTGAACTCTGTGAAAAGCGTAACCCTGCAGACCATACCCATGACGCCGAACAGCAGCTGACAGCAGAGCCAGCACATGCATCTGCATTAGCCGCCTCCAATGACCTGCGTCCCCGCTGCAGCCAGCCAAAGGCTAATGCCAGGACCGCCACATCATCAAAGACCTCAAAGAACTTAAAGGGCTCACAGAGCAAGACCATGACTCAGCCAAAGCAGAAGGCCACGACAAAAGCAAAGGCAAAATCTCCATCCAGGAATCATCCTATGGCCCAAGCAATGGTCTATTGCCATGCCAATGCCCATGCTGAGGCACAAGACTACGTTGCCAGTGAAGTCATCAGCAGCGGCATACCATCCGGCTGCGCATCCTGCTGCGAGTCCGGCGGCCACAAAGACCACTCTGGTAGTGCTGATCATGCGAGCAGCAAGGCACCAAACTCCCTGTCAGGCCGCAAAGTCAGAAAGCCTCACTCTTGCTCCAATGCCCCGGACGCCACCTCTGGCTCCAATACCTCAAAAACCAGGTCTGGCTCAAAGGCCAAAACCAGCCTTCACTCCAGCAGCAAGCCAAAAGGCCCAAAGGCCACTGCCATACCTTCAGATGTCCAGGAGAAGGCAATTGCGATGTTACTGGCACTGGCAAAAGAACCAGCCCCTGCACAGTCCTGCATCTCAGCTCAGACGGTAAGCGACGAAGACTGCCTCTTAGCCTGCAGTGACAGACACGACGACAGTGTCACAGCCAGTCGCAACAGCAGCGACAGCAGTGTCGGTGCCTGCATCGATTGTGGGGTCGGTACTGCTCATGAAAGCAGCAATAACGACGGCCTCGACGACAGCTGCGATGGCGTTGCTCGTGCTGAGCATGACCATCTCAATGAAGATGAGGGCCACCATCCATCTGCCAGCATGCAGCAGGATGCCCATGACGCAGACAGCCATGCACATGGACATGAACATGAACATGAACCTGAGCATAAGCAGGCACTGGTGCATGACAATGCTGAAGCCACTGCACTGAAACAGGAAGAGAAGCAGAGCTGCTCTGCCGCTCAGGTAAATAGCAGCAGCGACAGTATCAGTGTCGATGACGGCAGCAACAATATCAGCGACGATGTTGGCCACGACAGCAGTGAAGAAAGTGCAGACTGTGCTGAGCATGAGAGCCGCATGGATGAGAGCAGCCCTGAGGAGGTTGCACAGCCAGCTGCTGATGCTGATAAGTCTGGAGATAAGAGCAGCCTGGTGGATGGCGCTGCCTGCAGCGATGCACCAGGTGAAGCTCAGGGCGGTGCCCGTGGCAAGTATCTTACTTATGAGCAGCATCTGGCATCAGACCCGGAAAGACCAAATTCTACCCGTAAGATCTTTAAGGGCTATGAGCGAGCCGTAGCTGACAGTCTTTACAGTCTCGATATCGACTCTCTGATGATTCACCGATCACTGCAGCATCTGGAGCTGGCTGTTGATGCCCTTGAAGATGGTACAGCCAGTGAAAGTGAGCTCAAGATGGCAGGACGCTGTGGCACTCTTGCCCGTGTGCTTATGGAGCACTGTGATCATCTTGCCTCATGGCCAGAGCTGAGCGAAGCCCTCTATCAGCTGCTCTCTGACCGCTCAGTACTCAACGCAGCCAGCTTTGAAAGCTCAGGGGATCTGGCCAGGCTATGTGAGCTTGCTCCAGGCCCTGAATGGCCGCGCCATAGCGTAGCTGATGCCAGCGGCGACAGCGACAGCTACAGCACAGCTGCGCAATACGCTCTGAGCAATTTGCACAGCATGGCAGACCTCGGTGTCGATACCAGTGAATATCTGGAGACCATGCTTACCAGAATACTCACAGCCCGACACCTGCCTGAACGTAGAGCTCTTTTTGAGTCCCTGCTCCATGAGATTAATACCCGTCAGAGCCGCCATGAGCTCAAAACAGATAACTACCACCCTGAGTCAGGCCAGCCCTCAGCAAAGGCCACTGGCGGCTCCAGCTGCGGCACTGCGGGCCGCAGCGGCAGCAGCAGTAAGCTGCGTAATGGCACTGATGCTGATGATTGTGGCGGGATTGTTGAGGCTGGAGTCGATACCGACAGTGCCCTTGCTGACCAGTCAGGCATTGCCAGCAATGCTGCGCCAGAACAAGCTGCCCCTGCCCGTCCCAAGAGCCCAGCCAGACTGCCTGGCAGCTGCGATTATGACCTGATTAACTATGACAATGCACAGAGCACTGCTGATGATGCGGTGGGCCTTGCAGACAATGCCAGTGATGATGGCAGCAGCAACGACGCTGACGCATACTCAAAGCCTGATGCAGATGCAGCCTGTGCCACTGCCTGCACTGCTGATGCAGCCCTTGCAGGCAGCGGCAGTGGTCAGCACAGCTCACAGTACTCTCAGAGCAATGCTCCTGCCGGAGCCCTGTACAAGTCCCTGCTGTGTAATGAGGGCAACATAGCCAGTCTGGGAGAGGAACTGTGTGCCCAGCAGGACGAGCTCAGCACTGATACTGGCAGCAGCTCCTGTACTGACAGCCAGGATGCGTGGGCTATTGCCATGGAGCCCGTCAAGCAGGCTGGTACCTGCAATGAGACTGATAAGACCACGCAAACGGCCTACAGTTACAGCACTGACAGCAATACTGGACGTACTGGCAATGACGACCATGAATGCAGTGACTGCAGCTCCATCAGCAGTAACACCAGCAAGCCAAATAGCAAAGGAAAAGGCCATAAGCATGGCAAGGGACAGGATCATGACCATAGCCAGAGCCCTGCTCTCCTTGCAGCAAATAATGACCATGCAGACAGTGAAACTGAGCGCACTTTGGGAGGCAACTCCGTCAGTGAAATTGAAGTGGAAGGTGAGGTTGAGATCGAGAGGAAATCTTGCTGCTCACAAGGTAATGACTCTGCGCATGTGTCAGGCTCATCCAGTACGGCTTGCACAGACACTGACTGTGCTGCCGGAGCTGACTCTGGCTATGGCTGTAATGAGGGCTCAGACTCTGACTGTGACTCTGCTATAGCCAGCAGCAAAGGCACCTTCTGGTGGGATGAGATAATTGGCGGCCGTTCGGACAGACACAGAACCCGTCATTCGGCTGAAAGCTCTGTTGATAACGGTGCTGGTGCAGCTGGTAAGGGTGAGCGCTGCTCGGCCAGGGCAGCCGGGCTTATTGATGATGCCAATGATGAGCAGCTCATCATCAGCTCCCTGATAAGGGCATTTAACAGCTCTCTGGGCACTGAGGGTGGTCCGCATGATAAAAGAGCCCGTAAGGTTTACAAAAGTGCCCTTGAAGAGGCCACACTGGCCACCTGTGATGTGGTACACCTCAATGGTGTCTTCAGCCAGCCTGATAATGCCCTTGAGTGCATGCTGCGCGCCTGCACAGCCTCCCTGTCATCCCGCCGTGCAGCCGCAGTCATAACCAGCAATCCCGGTTCTGGCGGCGCTGCCTGCAAGGGCGTACGCCGCCCAGGTGCCGTCCCGGCTGATGCTCTGGCCACCACGACTGTCCCAGCCGAAGCAAAGGCTTTGGCTAAAGCTCATGCTCAGGCTCGCAGCTTCGCCACAGGTGAGATTGAAATCACAGGGACATCTGGTGCGACATCAGCTTCATCAGACGCTCAAGTTTCGTTATCCGTTTCAGCCTCATCATCAGCCTCAACAGCTGCAGGGCCTGCCTCTGGCATAACTGCTCAAGCGGCCCATTCTGAGAGCATGCTTGCGCATGCTGGCCTGACCTGCGCAAATGACTCTGAGCTCAGCAACTCCCATGGAAGCTGGGGCTATGGCCATGGCCACAATGATGGTGTTGCAGCTGCGGCTGACAGTGACGAGAGCCGGCAACCGAGTCAGGCCCTGGACACCTCCAGCTCAGCAGGACTCAATCATCTTGCTGAGGGCAAATGTCTGACCTCCAGGACATTCTGGCAAACCATAAAGAGCCGAAAGAGCCGCTCCCAATTCCGTACAGGAGCTTACAGCCATGCCCAGCTTACAAGTTCCATGACTGAGGCTGCCAATGGTTCGTCCCACGTTGCAGCAGCGCCGTATGATTGTGCTGGCTCAGCTGCTCCTGCAGCTTCAGGCTGCGCAGCAGGCCATGGATTTGATGGCAATGAGGCTGGAACAATTGCAGGCTCTGATGCCGGTTTGGGTACAGCTACAGATGACAGCACAGGTACATGGAAAAAAGCTGGGACCGACTATGCTGACCCTCAGGCCACAGGCGTGCACAGGCTTAAGAGTCAGCATGCCTCAACTCAGCCTGCAGATGCATGCAGCTGCAGCAGCGTTGCTGCTGACAGCCGCAAGGCAGGCCGTACCAGCAGTCATGGCAGGTCTGATGCCCGTGAGCTGCAGATGCTGGCTCTGGCCCTGAGCATGAAAGGCATGACCAGTGAGGAGGTAAGTTACTTTCTGCCCCGGCTGGCCTGTGAGCTGCCTTGCGGCCAGGTGCAGCACAGCTGGTCAGGCCAGGTTATTCACAGTGCCGATGAGCACAATAAGGCATGGAGCCATGAAACGGCCGGTTACGGCTCCGGCACTGGCACAGGCGGCGGCGCTGATGCCGCTGCATGGACCGGTGGCAGCAACATGGGCATGAGCATGGACAGCTCCATGCTCAGGGAGCTTCTGGCTGATAACACCATCAGCGGTCAGAGACGCAGTATGAGTGCTGAGCTTACTCATCCGGTAAGCAAAATGGCCCTTGATAACATGATCAGACTGTACTTTGCCTTTCACCGTGATCAGGGCCTGCTCTACAGTGAGCGTTATGTACTGTCCTGCGAGGGCGGAGAATCAGAGCGCATGCAGAGCCTGATCTTTGCTGACAGCTTCATACGGGCCGGCGGTCTTGCCATGGCGTCGATCAGTCATGAGGACGGCCACATAACCGTAACCCTAAACACAGTAAGCGCCACTGACGACCTGCCTGACCTGCAAGTGCAGGCCCCGCAGCACTCAAGCACTGCCTGCACCACTGAGCATGACACTGACCGCCAAAGCCATAGCCATGGCCGGACCATGGGCACAAGCGCCACCAGCAGCACAAGCAACAGCAACTGCAACATAAACGGCGGTCAGGACCATGAGGTAAAGGACACCGACACCGGTAATAGCACTGGCACCGGTTCCGATGCTGTTTCAGCAACTGACTATGCAACTGCCTCAGACACTAAAGCAGCATCTGCCAAAGCAAGTGCAAATGCTCCTTCCATAGCCTCTGCAAGCTCCCCAGCTACTGATGAGCATGGCGGTGTTTCTTGCGAGCAAAGCACTGACACTACTGGCCAGTATGCAGTAGCTGACTCCTGCTCAGAGGGCTGCACTCATTATGGTTCTGACGGTGCTGGCTCTGATTCACATGCTGAAACTGGGGTTGATGCAAGTGCTGATGCTGGCAGTGATGCCGCCTCGGGCCCTGAGAATGCCGTCCATGATGCAGGATCTGCATCAGGCCCTAAGGGCAATACTCAAGAAAGCTCTGACAGTACTGGCCCTGATTCAGGTGATACAACAGGGATTGATACTGGTGCTGATGCAGCCTCAATCAATGACGCGGCTGCCCCTGTTGCAGGAACAGGCTCCAATGATGGTGCTCACGTAGCTGCTGATGCTGGTACTGGTGCTGACAATGGTCCTGATGCTGTTGCTGATGCAGCTGCTGCCAAAGGCTCCTCTGCCGTTGCGCAACCAGCTAATGATGCGAACGAAGTAGCAGCCACTGAAGCCTGTTCTGATGACAATTCAGTTGCTTATGCCGGGGATGATGCAAAAGCCACTCATGATGCAGTAAGCACCTGTGCCTGCACTACAGCCGAGGGCTATGCTGACCAGGTAAAGACATGCCATGATGCTAATGAGACAGAGACTGCGGCTGAGTCTGGTGATGATGCTCTGACCGCAGCTGTTGACACTGATGCAGCTGCTGCAGCTGCGAGCTCTACAGTCAGCAAGAGCACTGGCAAGCGCGGCCGAAAAGCAAAAGCTCAATCCTCTGCCTCCAGTAAGAACCAAGGTCCTGCAGACAGCACTGCCGAAGATGCCATGGCTGCTGGCCATGCTGACAGCCGCAGTGACCAGTGCCAGAGCTCTGATGCAGAATGCGGTTCAGGGGCAGGCTCAGAGTCCTGCTGTGAGCCTTCGATAAAGACCTCCAGTGCTGGCAAGGATGCCAAATCAGGCCGTGGCCAGAGCCATGGCCAGAGCAATGGCCATGGCAATGGCCATGGCTCTGCAGGCCTGGGCAGTGATGATGGTCAGCATCAGGGTGGGCGTTTTTCTGAGGGGCTCGAGGAGCTTATTGAGGTGCTCAATGTGGCCACTGTCGATGGTCATCGTATGGGGCTTTATTCCCTTGCTGACTACAGACGACGTCCTGCCATGAGGGCCCTTTATGATTATCTGTGCAGCTGTGAATATGATGAGCATGCTGCCAGCAATATGGGCAGCTGGGACTGGAATGGTGGAAGGCAGTCTTATGGCGGCTGCGACCGCTACCGTGACCTCAACAGACTGGACCTGCTCAGTATGCTCAGCGCAAAGTCTGCACTGAGCCGCGATGGCGGTCAGGGCAGCTCAGGCGGCCCGGCCGGTGGCCTTGCTGCCCTGGCTGCAGGTATAGCCCCGAAAGGACGTACTCCTGCTGTTAAGTGGCTGCCGCTTTGTGTCCATGCTCTGGTGAGCCACAAAAAGCTCAAAAGATCAGCAGTCAGTGCCCAGTCACGACTAAATGCTCTGCGCAGCCAGCAGACCAGGGACAGAGAGCGCGGCCACTGCGGAGCCATTAATATCCCATGGGCTCTTGCTGTCCATGACATGTACTGCCATCTTGCTGACAGGGATGCCAGCGATGAGCGCAATGCCCCAAAGGGCAGCCTCATCCCGGGAGCTGATGACAACGAAAAAATGGGCATATTCAGACGCTATCGTCTGCCTCAGATAGCTGTCCTGCTGCGCTGCCTTGACCAGCTGCGCCACGGACATGCCTTCATGTTCCGCTGCAGCTGCGGCCATGAGACCTTTATCTGTGACGGCGCCTATAACCGTCTGTCCGGCACAGAGCAGGTCTGCCCTTTCTGCGGCAGCGCCATCAGCTTCACCAGCTGATGCCCCGCCGCAAGGCCCTGCCCGGATGACTGGCCTTATGCGGCCAGCCGGGCGGTCTGGCAGGCCGTGGTACGGTCAAACCGGGGGCTGCTTTTGTCGGTCCCCAAAAGTCAAAAAGCCACGGGCGTGAGCCAGTGGCTTTTTTAGTTTGTCCAGGCATGGACAGTGGCCTCAGCCCTGCGACGGCTGGGCCGTCGCATGGCTGAGGGCCGGCACAGGGCGCTTATGCGCCGTGTGCCGGGGTCAGTCGTCAGCGCTGAGGACGATATCGTCCTCGTCGACGGCGGCGGCGCTGGCTGTCATGGAGCGCTGGGCGGCCGTGGACCTGCTGATGCTGCGGCTGGTAGTCAGTGAGCTGTAGGAGGATGCAGCACTGGCAGCATCGAGCTCACGAGACAGGATGATGGCGTCTTCACTGTCGTTGGCCGGGGCGTCATCTGCAGGGCTTAAGAGGCTGGCAGAGACGCGGGCTGCCAGACGGGCGGCACGCTTCTTGGCCTCGTTTTCTGACTGGATAATGGCACGCAGGGAGAAGGTGCCACGGCGCATCAGCTGAGGGCTGTTACCGGCCCTGCGGCGCAGCAGCGGAGCCATGGCATGAGCAAGGCGCATGGCGCAGCAGTAATAATCAGTCTGGCTGAAGACATCCCAGTAGCGGCATGGCTCTACCGGGCTGGTAAGCTCGGCATACAGGGCCTCTACCCATGGCTTTATCTGACACTCATCAGGAGCCTGATTGAGATTGTCGATAAGCTCCTGGTCGACTTCAACATAGCGGCCTGCCTGCAGCAGCTGCTCTCTTAATACATTCTGACCTGTGGTAATCACAGCTGTACCATGACTCAGAGCCTGCAGGCCTACTGAGCTGTTAGAGACATAGGAAAGGGTAGGCATGACCAGCACACGGGTCATGGACATGAGATCGTTAAAGTCTTTGTCAGTGATGACTTCAATGGAGTTAATTAGCTCTCTGTCATAAGCCTGACCTGAGGAGTTCCTGAAGTAGTAATCAAGGGCACAGAGCTCAAACTGATTGTCCTCAGTCTCGTAGACAGCAAATTTGTAACCCTCAAAGCGGCTGTCTTTAAGACACTCACGGGCAAGGCCCAGGAAAATACCCAGACCATGCTCATGGTTAGGAGACACCATGACAATGTAGCGGCGTTCTGAGACATCAGGGAAAGGCACACGGCTCCAGTCAATTGGCGGCACCTCGCTCTGAGCCTGAGCGGCAGCTGCCTCAATGGCAGCTGCACGCTCTCGTAAGATGGCATCGCGGTCACGCACCGGCATGCCCTCAGGGATGCCTGCTGCGGCAGCACCTTGGGTGCCAGCCGTGCCTGCGGCTCCGGCGGCACCGGCCACAGCTGCGCCTGCAGCTGAGGCGGTGCGGGATGCGCTTACTGTGGCACTCAGATTATCAAGGGAATCATTAAGCTCCTTGAGCTCCGGTATGGAGGAGAGAATGGAGCTGTAGTATGAGGAGGTCTGACGGGCAGCCTCGTGGACACGGCTGGCGGCATCCTGAGTCAGGAATACGGACTCAATGGAGGCGGCGGCACGCTCGCGGGCTTCCATTACTGTTTTGTCATGCTCAATGCGGGCCTTTAAGTAGGAGTCCATTAAAGGACCATTGGAGCTGACAAAAGGACCAAGATAGACAGCCTCGCGGCCTGCCGGGGTAACAAAATCGTCAATCAGGCTGCGTGAGGTGGAGACAATAAGGTCCACATCGCGTAAAGAAAAGTCTTCAGCTGGAGGCTCAAGCAGAGCAAAGACGCATGGTATGCCGCTGTTGCGGGCCAGGTTGAGGCAGGCCATGGAGAGAATGTCACTGGTGGACACTACCACTACGTCAGGCTTGAGGCCGCAGATAACAGGAGTCATTTCATTGTAGAAAAGACTTTGCTCATAGGTGGTCATCTGCGCAAGGCGGTGCTGGGCTGTCATGGTATAGACATACTGGACCTTGCCCTCTTCAAACATGACCTTGTTGCGGGCAAACTGCAGCTCCTTGCGGGCAGCCGGATGGACTGTCTGCAGGTCAGCTGAGGTTCTGACATCAGTGCTCAGGCACACTACTGAGGCATTGCGCTCGGCAAGCTCACTTATCATATTGCGCACCTGCAGGGCGGACTCACTGGCAAGGTCGTGTACGCAGCAGCTGCTTATCCACAGAATTTTGTTCATTTAATCCCCCGGCAATCACTCAAAGCTGATATCAGTAAGCTCGTCATTGGACAGAGCATTGAGCGAGCTGACCATGGAATTACCAGGATTGCGGGCAGCGGTGGTGCGCTCAATCAGAGGCCGCAGAGCCTCAATCAGACGGTTGACGGCACTTTCCTGAGACAGGCGGGCACGAGCAGCCTCAAGTTCGGCATCAAAGTTTTCTCTGAGCAGTACCTCAAGGGCATTGAGCCATGGCTCCATTTCCTCATCATCAGGCAGGCTCATGTAGTCCTCACGGCAGTGTTCAGGGGTTTCAAGCAATACACCGCCTCCGGCAATGGCCTCAGCAAGGCCTCCGGTATTGGCTGCAATCACAGGGATATTGTTGAACACGGCCTCACTGGCAGTACGTCCCCAGGCCTCAAACCACAGTGACGGTACCAGCATTACTGAGCTGATGGCGTAGATAGAGCGCATGTCTACCTGCTGCTCGACCATGAAGACATTAGGGAAGTCATCCTGATGGTAGGGATGCTCGGCAGGATTGCCCTTGGTGTGCAGGCGGGTTACCACCTCAGTAAAACGCTCATGGGTATTTACGGTAAGGAACTGGACCTCAGGCATGCGCTTGTGGCAGATCTCGGCAAGACGGGCAAAGATGGAAACACCCTTGTAGTCAGATGGATTGACCATGGTGACAAAGCGTCTCTGATGCTCGGCAGCGACAATACTCTCAAGATCAAAGAAAGCACCTACAGGCACGGTATTGATCTCATCGCGCTCAGCATAGAGCCTTGCATTGGCATAGGAATCAGTGAGGATAAGATCGATATTAGGGAAGAGATAGGTAGACCAGGTACCGTTGGAGAGCATGTAAGCTGTGCTGATGGAGCGTGAACGGGCTTCGGCAAAGCAGTTCATGGCCAGAGGGCTGTTACCAAAACCAATGACCACATCAGGCTTGAATGAAGACAGACAGCTGCAGAAGGTACGGTAAAAGAGCTGACATTCCATTAAGGTCATGTCGGCTTCATCTGTACCCTCGGTACGGGTATAGACATAGTGAATGCCGTCTTCGTCAAAGGCAAAGACGTCATGGTCATCCTCATCAAGGAGCTTTTTGAGATCGCCAAAGGCCTGAGCGCCATTTTTGGCATCAAAAATAAATGAAGAGCATGCCCATACCTCAAAGCCCCTGTCATACAGACTTTTGAGCATATGACGGCAGTTAACTGCAGCACCTGATGAAGTGTCATGCAGGCTGAAAGGAGACATCCAGAGTATACGCGGCATGTTCAGTCCTTACGGTTAGTGATTAAGAATATGCCCATTTTACCCGAATTTTCCCCACTAAGCCCCTGCTCCACAACAGACCAGGCACCAGCCCCGGCAAACTCACCCCGGCTGCCCCGCAGCCATGGCGCAGCTGCGCCGCAGCCGCGCGGCAGCCCTGCCTCACCAGCGCGTAGCCAGCCCCCAACCGGGCACACTGCCAGCCATAAATCCGACCTGGCCAGGCATGGGCATGAACGCTCCCGGGTGGTCTGGCTGGGCCATGCTGGGCATGGCCCGGGCTTATTGACCATTGGCTCCCCTGCAGGAATGGCCGGGTGGCGAGCATGGCCTTGCCGTGATGCGGGCCTTACCATGCTGAACCATGCTCATGCAGGGGCTGCATGAGCATGGTTCAGCATGAGCGTCGTTCGGCATGAGCATGGTTCTGGGCTGTTGAGCTTTGAGGATTAGTTGGCCTTGATGTTCAGGCAGCGGGCAAACCACTCAATGGTGCGCTCAAGGCCCTCGTCGAGCATGATGGTTGGGGCCCAGTTGAGTCTGGTTTTGGCAAGAGTAATGTCAGGGCAGCGGAACTGCGGGTCGTCCTGAGGCAGGTCGTGGTAGACCACCTGGGAGCCGTTTTTGATACGGGCTGTGACCTTTTCAGCCAGCTCTCTGATGGTGAACTCATTGGGGTTACCAAGGTTAACAGGACCGGTAAAGTCGGCCGGGGAGTTCATGGTGGCTGTCATGCCTGTGACCAGATCATCGACATAGCAGAATGAACGGGTCTGGTGGCCGTCACCATAGATGGTGATGTCCTTGCCCTGCAGGGCCTGACAGATAAAGTTGCTGACTACGCGGCCATCATCAGGGTCCATAAAGGTACCGTAGGTATTGAAAATACGGATTACCTTGATTTTCAGTCCGTAAATACGGGCATAGTCAAAGAAAATACTTTCGGCGCAGCGCTTGCCCTCGTCATAGCAGGCACGAATGCCATGGGTATTGACGTTACCACGGTAGCTTTCAGGCTGAGGACGTACCAGCGGGTCACCATAGACCTCGGAGGTTGAGGCCTGCAAGATGGTGGCATTATGAGCTACGGCAAGCTCAAGCACATTGAATACACCAATGGTACAGGTACGGGTGGTATCAAGGGCATGGGCTCCCTGATAGGCAGGAGGGCTGGCCGGACAGGCAAGGTTGTAAATCTGGTCAATAACACCTTTTTGAGGACAGAGCTCAGGTAAGGATATCAGAGGGTTACAGATATCATGCCTGATAAAGGTGAAGCGCGGATTATCCAGCAGCTCCTCAATATTGCTCATACGGCCGGTGTAATTGTTATCAAGGCAGATAACACTGTGGCCCTGAGCGAGCAGCACACGTACCAGATTGGAGCCAATAAAGCCCGAACCGCCGGTTACAAGAATTCTCATCACTATACTCACAAAATCATAACTGACTGCATACAGCCACCCGCCCACCGCGCCGCTTCGGCGGCGCCGTGGGCAAGGCCATCCGCCCTTGCTGGTCCATGGCAGCCTGCCAGGCCCGCTATGGCAAGGCGCAGTGCGCGGCCCGGCCAGGCATGGCCAGGCAGGGCATGGCTGGCTGGTTAGAGGCCTACGCCACGGTAGTTGAAGCCGGCCATAAGGGCATGCTCCTTATCGAGCATGTTGCGGCAGTCGACCAGCTCATGACGGCGCATGGCGGCGTGGGCTGCCTGCAGGTCGAGTCGGGAAAACTCCGGCCACTCGGTAAGTACGGCCAGCACATCAGCACCGGTGGCAACGTCCTGGGCACTGTCCATAAATGTCACACGGGAGAGATTGTTGCCAAACAGAGAGCGGGCATTTTCCATGCCCTTTGGGTCAAAGACCTGCAGTCTGATGCGATGATTGGCCTTGAGCACCTGCTGGAGAATCTGCATGGCCGGGGAAACACGGCAGTCGTCAGTGCCCTCTTTGAAAGTAAGACCAAGAACACCCACTACTGGATCCTCCTCACATGATGGAATACTGTCAGTAATGCGCTGGGCCATTTTGGTGAAGCGGCGGTTATTACCCTCGATGGTGGCATGAATCAGGGACATGTCCACATCATTTTGACGGGCCATGAAGTCCATTGCCATGGTGTCCTTAGGGAAGCAGGAGCCGCCAAAGCCAGGACCAGGGTTTAAGAAAGCAGGACCAATACGTCTGTCCATACCCATACCGGCGGCCACCTCATAAATATTGGCACCGGCCTTTTCACAGAAATCGGCCATTTCATTGATGAAATGAATCTTTACGGCCAGGAAGGAATTGGAGGCGTACTTGATGGTCTCACTGGAACGGCGGGAGACATAATGCACTCTGGTATCAGGGCTGCGCTCAAGCAGAGGCTGATAGAGCTGGGCAATCACATCACGGGCACGCTGGGTATCGGCACCTACCACAATGCGGTCAGGATGGAAGAAATCGTAGACGGCATAGCCCTCACGCAGAAACTCTGGCAGGGATACCACATCAAACTGGGCATCAGGACGGGACTTGGAGATGATGGACTCCACGCTGTCACCTGTACCTACAGGTACGGTGGACTTGTTGGCCACCACGGTGTAGCCGTCCAGGCACTGAGCAAGTTCAGTTGCGGCGCTGTACAGATAGTGCAGATCGGCCTCATGAGTTACAGGATGAGGCGGGGTGCCTACAGCAATTACCACAAGGGATGCACCGGCTATACCTTCTTTCATGGAGGTGGTAAAGGAAATGGTGCCTGCCTGGTAATTTTTCTGCAGGAGCTCTTCAAGGCCCTCCTCATAAAGAGTTACCTCTCCGGCTTTGAGCTTTTCAATCTTGCTGATTTCACGGTCAATACAGATAACCTCATGACCCAGCTCAGCAAGGCCCACACCTGTTGGCAGGCCCACATAACCAGTTCCAATAATTGCAACTCTCATAAAACAAAACTCAACTAAACTTGACTAAACTCAAAAATCAGAGACTGTCTGCACATCACAGCCCTCTGATGAAAACATTTGTTCTGAAGATCAGACTCAAACAGCCTTACAATAGAAGCTGCACCGCTCACGCGCCGCGCCCCTGCAGGCCGCTGCGTGCCGGCAGTGCACACAGCGCCAGAGCGCAGTGCGCACTTCCCCTTGCTCGCTGAGCGGCGCTCAGCGCAAGGCTCAGAGGCACAAGGCAAACAGCCCGGCTGAACGGACATGCTGCCCGCCAGCATTATAAGGTCACTGCTGACCGACCGCTATTATATCAGCCCCGTACCTGCAGGCCTAATGCCCGGCAGCTATTCAGGCCACCACTTTGCAACCATCATTGCCCGGGCGGCCAGCCATACAGGTCCTGCCCGTAAGACCGGACTGACCGGGCCAGGCAATTCAATACAAGGCAAAGGGGCCGGCTGGCAGCCTATGCAGGCCATGCGGCTGTGCATGCTGCCATGCAGTGGCGGGAGCAGTCGCTATGACGGCCCGCCACTGCGGTTGCGCCATCAGGTGCCGCAGCGCCAGCAGTACAGGCAGATGCGCAGTCTGATGAGCTTCAGGCCAGCCCTCATGGCCGCGCCGCTCAGGCGCCATGAGGGCATGGCTGCCGTTTTTTCCACCTGGATATAAGGTTTTTTCTATGATTAAGATTGAGATTGTTAACAGCACCAAAGCTGATGAATCCTTTTTAAACGTACGCCTTGCAAAGGGCAAGAGTTCAGATGCCTTCGTGGAAAATACCGGCTATGTTCCTGAGGCTGGCGGCTATCTTGTCTTTGTGGACAGCACTGATGCACGCTGCTTCCAGAAGGCTGGCCGCACTGTCGGTTCTCTGGGCATCAAGAAGGTACGCGTCACTGTAGATACTTCCGATGGCCTGAACCTCGATGCCATTCGTGCTGCCCAGTTTGTTATTGGCATGTACTCTGAGGGTCTGGAGCGCAGCGGCATGTCTGTAGCCTTTGACCTCAATGATGCCATTCTCGACTCTGTACGCCGTGATGTTGAGTTCATTACCCTTGGCCGTATCTTTGCCAACAGCTCCAACAATCAGTACCACACCACCGATCTGGTCAAGACCCTGTTCAAGGAGCTTAATAGTGCCTTTGAGCGCTTTGGCGGTTCGGGCACCATGAGCTTTGAGCTCTACAAGAAGGGAGACAGCCTCTTTGATCTCAACTGCCGTGGTCTGCAGACCGTAGGCAAGAGCTCTGTTCATGAGCCATGCCTTGCTGTTATCGATTACGTAGGCCCTGGTGCCAGTGAGGACCGCGTGGACATTGCTCTGGTAGGCAAGGGCATTGCCTTTGATACCGGCGGTTATGATCTCAAGGGCTCCAAGTTCATGGAGACCATGCGCACTGACAAGTCAGGCCTCGTCTACTGCGCTGCCGCCACCGCTCTTGCTGCCACCATGGGTACCAGCAAGCACATCCGCTGCTATATGCCATGTGCTGAGAACATGGTCTCTGGCAATGCCATGGTTCCAGGTGACATCATCACCTATCCAAACAATGTAACTGTAGAGATTGGCAATACCGATGCCGAGGGCCGTCTGATTCTGGCTGATGCCCTGCTGCTTGCCTGTCAGAAGAAGCCATCCTTCCTGCTTGATGCCGCTACCCTTACCGGTGCTGCCAAGATTGCCGTAGGACGTGACATGTGTGCCGTACTGTGCCGTGAAAACCGCATTGACGAGCAGCTCCAGCAGGCCTTTGACTACACAGGTGAAGAGTACTGGATGCTCCCTATGCGCGAATACCACAAGCGCTACATCACTGCCCGCCGCGCCGATATCTGCAACACCAGCCACGGTGACGGTGCCCCAGGCTCCTCAACCGCTGCCGCTTTCCTGTCCTTCTTTGTAAACCCTGAGCAGAAGTGGACCCACATTGACCTGTCCAACGCCTACCAGAGCGACAGCTCCCCATACCTGGCCCCAGGCTCAACCGGCAACACTATCTACGCCCTGGCCCACTGGATTGTAGGCTCCCAGTACTAATCCCCAGCCACCAGCCCGGCGCAGCCACGCGCAAAAGCGCCGGGCTGTCCGGCCATGCCAGGCCTGCACGCCAGGCCACCGGCCACAGCCCGGACCATGCACTGGGCCGTGACCATAAGCCTGCAGCACAAAGTACAGGCCCAAACGGCCCGCTGCCGTCAGCAAGTCTGACAACAGCCGGGCCGTACTTTCATCAGGAGGATATATGCAATTCAGGAATATAGCCGTGCTGACCGGAGCCGGCATTTCAGCTGAGTCAGGCGTGCCTGTTTTCCGCAGCGAAGATGGTCTGTGGGAGAACCACAGAGTTGAGGACGTAGCTACCTACATGGGCTTTGAGGCCAACAAAACTCTGGTGCACGATTTCTACAACAATATGCGTGAGAGCCTCAAGACCAAAGAGCCTAATCCAGCACACAGGGCCCTTGCCGATCTCGAGCAATATGTAACAGCCAACGGGGGCAACTTCACCCTCATAACCCAGAATATTGATGACCTGCATGAGCGCGGCGGCAGCAAGAACATCATCCACATGCATGGCGAGCTTAACAGCCTGCTCTGCGAGCGCTGCGGCAAGCGCATTGAGTTTCATGAACGCTCCACCACGCAAAGCGTCTGCCCGCACTGTAACAGCAAGGCCATGCGCCCTGACATTGTGTGGTTCGGTGAGATGCCTTACCAGATGGACACCATTGAGTCAGTACTGCTCAACTGCGATCTCTTTATCTCCATAGGCACTTCAGGCGTGGTCTACCCGGCTGCCGGCTTCGTCTCTATCTGCCACCGCATGAGAAAGCCAACCATTGAGTTCAACCTTGAACCAAGCGCCGTACGCTCACAGTTTGACAAAGCCTTCTACGGCAAGGCCGGCACCACCCTGCCTGCTTTCGTCGGCTATCTCAAAGAGCACGACGCCCTTCCCGACACCCTGAACTGATCGCACCATTGCATGGTCCGCCAGGGCCCTCCCTGGGCCTGTCCAAAGTTCGTCCCCTGCCCCAGCCATGGCCACGGACCCAACCATGGCATGCCATGCCATGCCATGCAGCGCCTGGCAATAAGTTATAGCCAGGCCGTGCGGAGCCAGGCTTCGGAGCAAAGTCCGATTACCCGGCCATGGATCCAGCCATGCCGGCTCATCACCTGCTGATGAGCACATCAGCAGTAAAGACAAGATTTAACCCTGCCACTGTCTGCTGCCCTGCAGCACCAGCAGCGGGAAATACCTGCATTCGGGCATGATGAGTACAACTTGTCTGCCCCGTCATATTAAGGAGTTCCCTGATGACCAGCGTCTTTGAAAAGTACTTTGAAGATGAAACCTTTGAGACTGATGTCTTTCTTATAAGAAGTGAAACATATGATTATGGAGATGATCCGGTCGAAGTGTATCGCAACCCTGATAACCCTGAGGATGTCGGCTGTTACTCCCAGTTTGGAGCTATGATTGACGAGCATGGTCAGGTCATCTCATGGCACAGAAAACCAGTACTGTACTGGCCAGAGGAAGTCGGCAGATTCGGACTGGTCAATGAGCGCCGTTATGACACTCTTGTCACCTATCGCATGGTTGTAAGCCGCGCCAAAAAGAAGGTTCCAAAAGAGTTTAAGAACACCTACTGCATACGTGAGTCAAAAGGCATTGTGGCTGATAACCCTCTGCTGGTCTCGACCACAGATCGTTACAAGGGCAAACATGCCGAGATGGAAAGCCCAATTGGCACTTTCCGTTTCAACCCGTGGGTCGAAAAGTTTGTACTGGAGCTTGAAGAGCCAAAAGAAGAGTTTTATCTTGGCCCATGTATTACTGTTCTTGAGTGTGACCCTGAAAGTCCAGAGTCATGCAAAATGGCGCTTGATTATGCCATGCAGTTCTACGGGAACTACTATAACTGGCATTACAGGCTGATCTCCAGAGCGATACCGAACCTGCTTAAGAAGGAGGTGGACTGGCTGGTCACAGATGAGCAATACAGAGAGATGATTGACAACGACGACGGCGGATGGATGCATTGCACTTATGCCAGCCGCGTATTTGACAAAACATGGTTTGAAGAGCTCTCTTTTGACAGCCAAGGTAACGTAACTGCAAAGCTTTGCTGCTCAGTTGTTGATATCGATGGATACTTCACCATGACCGCCTCGCTCAAAACCAACCGTGTTAAAAAACTGACCGAATGGTAATGCGACGCCCTTTCCATCCCTGCACCATGCTTCATGCTCCATGCACCATGCCCCATGCTCCATGCTCCCAGGGTGCATGTAACCAGAACGGACCTGCCACAGGCTGACAGCTCACACTGCACCCACTTATCGGCAGCTCACACTGCACCCACTTATCGGCGGCTCACGCTGCGCCACACGTAGTGACTGCCGCCCCAACAGCACCTGATAGAGGTCCAGCAGCAGTCTGTTCCGGCCTTTAACTACAGTGGAGCCAGGTCTATTCGCCAAGGGCAATCATCCCAGATAACCACAGCAAACCTCCAGTGTCTGCACCCAAATGCAGACCTGGCTCAGCTGTAGACCTGGCTCAACAGCAAGCCCGCCTCAACATATAAAGTCAGGCCCCCAGGTACTGACCGACCAGGCTGTTATGCATGATGCCGCAACTGTTCAAAATGAATGAGAAAAGTGATTATGTCCAGTGAACTTGAGTCTTACTTTGAAGAAGAGACATTTGAGACCGACGTTATTGTCTTAGGTGATGAAAAAGCTTATGAATGTAAACCTGTAACAAGGGACACTTATCAGGGCGCTGCCAGGTTTGGCGCTCTGATAAATGATAAGGGTGAGCTGATTACATGGGAGCATAGCCCTGCACTTTACTGGAAGGTGGACAGAAAATCTGACGGCTCTGCCTCTGAAGATCCCTTTAAACTCAACTGCACCTGTCGTATGGTCTTGAGCCGGGCATCAGAAAATGCCCCGTCATATTTAAAAGGCGACTGCTTCCTGATACGTCAGTCCAAGGGTGAGGTGGCTGAAAACTCCATACTTACTAATGCATGTGAACGCTACCTGAAAAAGCCAGCCGAGTTTGAAAGCCCACTGGGCACATTCGTCCACAATCCATGGATTAACAAATTTGTTATGCAGACTGATGGGCCACTTGACAACTACTGGCTCGGACCATGTATTAATATTCTTGACTGTGACAAGGACAACCCTGACTCGTGCAGCGTTGCTCATGATTATGCTCTGCAGTTCTATGCGCGATACACCGACTGGTATATCCGCCTTGTCCGCTCAGCCGTCAAAAACATGCTCAAGGATAAAGTGCACTGGTTGCTCACCGATGAGGAATTCATGGCAAAGTACGAAGCGGGAGAGGACTTATGGATGCGCTACACTTATGCCAGCAGGGTTGCAGACAAATCATGTTTTGAGGACATTAAGTTTGACAACGAGGGCAGCTTCACCACCAAGATGTGCTGTTACGCCAATGACCTCGAGGAATACTTTAATATGAGCGGCTCCATCAAAAGCAACCGCGTCAAAAAGTACCTCGGCTGGTCATTATTTTAGTCACCCATACAGCAGCCCCCTCAACCAGGGCGGCGCTGCGCGCCGCCCTGCCAAACAACTTTACTTCATAATTTGTAAAGCATAATTACCCTAGAAGATGACTGCCCCAGTCACAAGGAACAGGAAAAGCTCAAGACACAAAACAGTGCAAAATCACATAATCACTGTTAAAATAGCCATAAAATGCATCAAAACAGTGCCTAAGGCATGAAACTGCATTCTGACTTAACCATAAAGTAAAAACAGAAAATAGCACACAAAGCCCATAAGAATAAAAATATTTACTTATGAACTATAAGTTGGCATAAAGTATGCTTTTTTTTTTTCGCGAAATTGCTTGTGCGACCGTTCCTGAATACGTGGAACACATTCGATATTTAAGCCATTCCTGGCTGTTTTCGAATGCCTGCGTTAATGTTCTGTCCCTTCATATCCGTCCTGGATAATAAGGCCCGGAAGGAACTACATACCCCAGCAATGAGCCACGACTCTTTGCAACTGTAATCTTCTGGCTGCCTTAATATGTAGTTGTCAGATGCCTCCCGGCATCGCCGTACTGCCCCATCACCGCGATGAACAGCAGTACATTCACACCGAGTCCCCTGCGACTCAGTACCGTACCCCACCAAGTCAGTTCCAGCCTCAAGTCAAGCATAAGGCCCACAACCATGGTCCAGTCCCATGTGACTGCGACTGCAACTGTTGAGCCGACACTGCTGACCGGTCACCACAGCTCAGCCTGACACATAAGGCACGAGCACACCTCCCTTAAAAACAGCCTGCCCAACACGTCTGCCCCAGCAGCACGTGCGACTCCTTACAGGTATTGCCCATGCTCTGCACCAGATTAAGCTTGAGATTAAGCTTGAGTACGAGCACGAGCACAGGACCAGGCTGTCCCGACCGCCCCTGTTACGGCTGTTTGTCACAGCTCTCAAGACCACTCCCGCGATACAAAACAAGGACTTTCTACGTCCCGAATTGCGTCCGGAATCTGGCCCGGCAGAGCAAGCTGGCAGCGAACTGCACAACAAAGCCTGCTGGCGTCCCATGCCGGCACCTCATATCACTAAAAAAGCATCACGGTACCGTGTGAGCTCACGACACACAATGGCCATACGCCGTCAGTACACCGGCCATGGTCATCCTGTCCAGCAGGGTTCATCCGGCAAAACAACTGCCCAGATGAACCATCCCTCCGGCAGGCAGCATCACAAACAAACACAGTTGCAGCTGCCCCTGCCACCGGGCTGCCCCTGAAGTGAAGCGGCCCACTCCGGCACAGGCAAGGCCTGCGCACGGATCCCGGGACAGAACGCACTTCAAACTCAATACGAAACAGATGAAACTTTCTAACAACGCCATCAAATTCCTGATGGCTCAATATCGTGCAATCTACAAGAACGCCTACGTAAAGGGCCTCGCAACTGCCGTCATCCTGACCTCAGCCCTGGCCGCCGGCCAGGCTCAGGCAGCTGCTGGTAAACTGGCATTTGATGGTGAGAACAGCACTCAGCCAGAAGTTACTATCACAGGTAAGAATGTTAGCGAAACAACGGATACAGACCGTGCAGACTATACATCAATTGGCATTGTAAAAAAAATTACAAACAAATTTGCCGGAAATATTAAAATTGAAAGCGGTAGCGCTGCAACCAATGGTACTGACGGTAACTTTGTAAAGGGTGTTGCTGGTAGTTCAAGCTTCACAGGAGCTAACCTTACTATTTCAGGTGCTGCTGCAGCAAATTCAGGCATTGGCATTAGTATTCTTGGAAATGCTGATGGTGCCGCCACTGCAGAGTTTGATAATGTTACTGTAAAGTACGGTACACTCCTGGTTCAAGGATCAGGCGCCAATGCTGGAACCTTTAAAGCTAAGACTATTTCTCTTGGTGGCGAAGGCGTAGATACTGCAAATAAATCCATCCTTTCCATTTCAGATAAGGGTACTGTCGGTACAGATCTTACAGGTCTGACAAAGCTTTCAGAGGGTACTCAGATTACCCTTGGCGCTAACTCCAAGGTTGCCGCCAACAAAGCAGGCGCAAAAGGTACGTCTACACTGGTAATGAACGCATCAAAGCTTACCATTAATGGCGGTAATATCGAGACAGATGGTGACAACTCTCAGAAAGCTGCACTTTCCATTAACCTTGTAAAAGGCTCTATGGATGGTGGCACCGTTAAAATCCTTGAAGGTGACTCATTAACATTTAACTTCAGTGGCGACTCTGCGCTGGTTGACGATACCGTTGAAGGCAGCCCAATTGCAGCACGCGAGTTTGTTATTAATAAAGGCACATTTGATCTAGGTGCAGACGTCACTGTAAAGGGTGCAGGTACCCTTAAGTTTGGCAGCACTCTGACCAACATTACCCATAAGAGTGGTGGCAGTATTAAGGTAAGCGGCGGCGCCAGCGTTTATGCGGCTAATGACAAAAACGCAGCGGCAATTGCAGGTACCCTGGCTCTTACTGTAGCTGAAGGCGGCACCCTTGAGCTTGGAGAGGGCTCCGTTGACCTGACCTCTGATACTGTTTCTTTCCTTGCACCAACTGCAGACAAGGCTAAGAGCAAGATTGGTTTTGCAACTGGTGCCGGTCTTAGAACAGCTGGCGACCTTACTATCGGCGGCGACTACAATAATGAGAAGCACTCTTTTGAAGCTAAGAGTGTGACTGTTGCAGGAGATTCCGATGCTACTTTCAATAAGACAGCCATCAAGGCCGACAATGCTCTTACTTTAGGAGTAGCCTCCACATTTGGCTCAGGCGATGCAACTATCACTCTTGGTGAGCAATCTTTTAATAAGATCAAAGCTTCAGCAGATTACATCTCTGCAGGCAATGATAATGTCCAGAAAAAAGCTCTTCTGCTTAAGAATACTGAAGGTACTATTTCCGGCAAGAAACTGACTCTTCAGTCTGGCTCTACGTTAAATGTGGCTAACGGCACATGGACAGTTCAGAATGAAATAGCTGTCCACAAAGCTACTTCAGCAGGTAAGCTTAATGTTGGCACTGCAGAAAACGGTGTTGCTGTTATGAAGTTTGCTGCCGGCTCTAAGCTGACTGCAACAAGCGGCAGTATCTCAATTGGTAAGGACTCTGCAAGCCCTCTCTATGCAGAGCTTGATCTTTCGAACCTCAGCAAAGACGATGTGACTTTCAGCAAAGCTGAGATTACTGTAACAAAGAACGGCTCTCTTGTTTTAAGTGAAGGTGCAGCACAGTCTCTTGTCTCAAACCTGATTGCTACAGACGGCACTAAGCTCCAAATCCAGAGCGGCGCAATGACCACTGTAAATGGCAATATTACATTAAAGCCAGGTCAGCTGGTCTCTGGTTCCGCAACAGTGCAAGCTATTGGTCTAAGCGGTGATGGCAGTACCTTAAAAGCCGACTCCATAACCATCGCTGAAGAGGTAGCAGCACAAACTGCTACCGCTCTGAATGTAGGTGCTGGTACCCTTGAGACTGGCACTCTGACCCTGACCAGCTTTAACACTGGTACCAACAAGCAGAACAACTTCAGTCTTGATTCAGGCAACTTCATTGTATTAAACAACCTGTCTTCTGACGACGGAGCCAAGCTTGACCTGACCTTTACCAAGGCAGAAACCAAGGTTCAGCTTGGTAAGGTTATTCCAGTTCAGACAGGCTCCAGCATCTACAAGTTAGACCCTGAGGCATCTGCCTCCGGTAACACTGTAGGCTATAACATCATCATGGCTGAAGGCAGCACCCTTGATGTTAAGTCCGGCGAGTGGAGAGGTCAGGACCTGACCATTAACAGCGGTAGTGCTACTATTGGTTCAGGCATGACCGGTGAAGACGGCAACAAGATTACTGCCACATTCAACGGCAACAAGCTGACTATCGGCGCAAGCGCTACAACTGGCACCGGCCTCATAATTAATGAGGGCGGTGAGGCTAACTTCAGCGAGTTCTACCAGTCAGCCGACAGCAGTGACCCAACCAACTCTGTAACTGCTACCATCAAAGGTAAGATGACTGTCAAGGGTAAGTACGTTGCTTACGAGCCTGAAGTTACAGCTGACAATAATGGCGGCACCGCTAAGGCTGAAGTTCCAGAAAGCTTTGGTCTGAGCATTGCTGGCAACATCAATATTGACGGCTCTAATGCTGTTCTTTCCATAGGCAAGGACGCCCTCAGCACTGCAATCGTTGGATTCAGCGGTGCAGGTAAGGATACTGTCATCCAGTATAAGGAGCCAGGCAAGCCAAGCGGTGCAGCCGTTGATCTGGTAACCGGCCATGTAACCTTTGCCAACTTCGGTACTCTGGAGCTTGACCTGTCTCACCTGAACAACAACTCCTTTACTGTTGACCAGCTTGCTGCTGTAAGAAAAGAGTTTACTGGTAATGGTTCCACCCCTATTTCCGGCGGCTTTATCCACCTGGTGGGCGGCGCTCTTACCGACAGTGGTCTGAGCGGTGATCAGATTTCCGTAGAGAACCTGTCCAAGTTCAATGACTTCAAGGACATCAAGGTTGATAACCTGATGAATGCTCAGGTAACTGGTGTAACTAACAGTAATGTTATCAGCCAGAACGTAGGCAGCCTGATGGCAAAGGATGATACTGAAACTGCTGCCCAGATTGGTCAGGCAACCTTAAACAATGCCCGTCCTATTACATCAGGAAGTGAAGCTCACTTTGCTGTGAATACTGCAGGCAAAGACATGAACCTCAATGTTAAGGGTGGCGGCTATCTGCACCTTAACAACGGAGGTATTGCTGGCAAGATCAACCTTAGGGATACAACCTCTGGAAAGACCCAGCTGCTGGTAAGCGGCGGTCAGACTCAGACTGTTATTGAGCAGGTTTCTGGCGATTCATCAACTCGTATGGAGCTGGTTTCCGGCAAGACTACTGTTAACAAGGAGCTTGTAGTCGGTGCATTAGACACTGCAGTCGGCGCAGACCTGGTTGTTAATGGCAGCAAGTCCGTAAACGGCCTTACCCTTAACAGCGCCAATTCCGTTTCTACCTTAAAGGGTAACGTTGAAGCAGGTAAGGTTTCCTTTGCCGGTGAGACTGTCTTTGCAGGTAACAATAACAGCTTCCTGTTAATGAACGCTTCTGGCAAGGACAGTGGCCTGACCTTCAAGAACGGTACTACTACTGTAAGCAGCATGCTGGGCATTGACGTGTCCAAGGCTGTAGACAACGGTGTCGAGGTTCTCGATAACGCTGTTCTTAATGTTGATGGCGCAATCAAGCTGGGTTCAGGCTCCTACCTTGGTGTTGGTTCTGAGCACGAATATGCTGCTGACGGCAAGACTGTTGTAGAGTCCGGCTCTACCGGCTATCTCTACGCCAAGATGGTAGACCTCAATGGCGGCATCATGGCTGTAGACCCTGAGTACGGCATGAAGACCTCTGTAGCTGCAGTTGGTGCTTTCGGTGCAGGCACTTTCAACCTGCTCAATGCTAACGATGCCGGTACAGTCAGCGGTGACGTAGTTGTCAGCCAGAACGCTGCTCTTGGTGTTGGTCAGTCCGTAAACCTGGATACTGTTAAGAACTTCGTTGCTCAGTACCAGGATGCTGACGGCTCTCTGTCCAAGGACGGCGTAGCCAACGTTCTTTATATCGACGGCAAGATCATGCACAAGAGCGGCCGTATCATCCTTGATGGTCAGAATCGCCTCGATGACTCTGTAGCTGTTCTGCGTGAGGGCAGCACTGCCTTTGCCTATGGCTATGATGCTGACAGCAACAACTCTGTATCAGGTGCTGAACTGGCTGATCTCTACATCGGTAATGGTTCCATCCTGGCTCTGGGCAATGGTGCTGTAAATGGCGCTATTGAGTTCACCGGCGCAAAGGCTGCCATTTATGCTCCACGTTCAGCTGACAGCAAGAAGGCCCAGCAGGGTAAGATTGTTCTGGCCGGTGAGGACTTCCTCAAGAGCCGTAACATCAATCTGTTCACTGCCGGCGCCAAGCCAGCAACCAATCCTGCAAAGCCGGAAACTGCTGTTCCGGGCAGTGCCGCTAACGTAACCGTTCTGGGTGAGACCGGTAAGGATGACATCCGCGTTGAGTCCCTCAATGGTCTGATGTACTTCACTCTCGAGGCCGGCAAGGCACTTGAAGAGAAGGGATATAACCTCAAGCTGGATACCAAGCGCGTTGATACTGCCTTTACCGCAGCTTCTGAGCCAATGAGAGACTTCCTCATCGGCTACACTGCTCAGGACAAGAACTGGTACGAAGTTGCCAACGCAGTTGACGGCGCTAAGACTGAGGTTCTGCTTGGTGCCACTGCCAGCCCTATGATTAGCGCTGAAGGTGGCAACATCGCCTACTCAGCTGATGCTACTGAAGAGTTCAAGCAGGCCAACCCTCTGAGCAACTTCGTTGCCGTAAATACTGGTACTGCTGAGGCTCCTCAGTATGTAGCCTACGAGAAGGCCTACAACGGGTTCCTCGAGGACGTAGTACGTAACACCAATGGTGCTGATGCTGACCGTGTAGGTCGTATGGCTGCCTTCGGTG
>NZ_JALKIL010000026.1 GCF_023051105.1 Anaerobiospirillum sp. NML120449
AAAAAAATCGCTAACTGTGATACAGATGCGATTTCTTGTAAGAAATTGTATTTTTTGCCAAATTTAACTTGACATTTACAAATATTAACACAAACGGTTTAATGTCAAGCTTGACATTAAACAGGCTTGAGTCTTCCATACGAAATCAGGCAAACGTTTCCGCAAACCAGGCTGACGCCCGTAGCCGTATTCGTGACGCTGACTTCGCCGAAGAGTCTGCAAACCTTTCCCAGCAGTCTATTATTCAGCAGGCTGCTACCTCCATGCTGATGCAGGCCAACACCCGCCCTCAGCTGGGCCTGTCCCTGCTTGGTTAACTGACCTTGCGGAGCTGGGCTCCATTGAAAAAGCCCGATATCTTCGGATATCGGGCTTTTTCGTGCCTGTTTGCTTCTGTTCTGGGCTGTTCTTGCTGTTCGGGCATTGGACATGCCCCATGACAGATGTAAAAACCCCGGAATGACGCTGGTCGTGATGACGCTGGTCGTTCCGGGGTTTTTTAATGTTTCGGGCTGGATGACGGCTGCGCTGTGGGCGCGGCCGTCATCTGGCCTGAAGGGCTGGTTGCGGGCCGCTATTCTTCACGCTTGTTAACGTTGAATACGCGACGGCGCATGACCTTTGGTCCGGTGCTCTCACCATTGCCGCCCTGCTCACCTGCTGGTGCGCCATTGTTCTGGAAGCGGTTCTGGTAACCGGTCTGCTGGAAGCGGTTCTGATAGCCGCCGCCACCAGTACGGTAGCCACCGGCGCGATAGCCGCCCTGGCTGTTGTAGCCGTTCTGGTAGCCGCCCTGACCACCCTGATAGCCACCATTCTGGTAGCCACCCTGGCCGCCCTGGTAACCACCCTGGCCCTGATAACCGCCATTCTGGTAGTTATTCTGATAGCCACCGTTCTGGTAGTTGTTCTGGTAGCCGCCGCCCTGGTAGCCATTGTTGTTGCTAAAGCGGTTCTGATAGCCACCCTGACGGTTCTGATAACCGCCCTGACCGCCCTGGTAACCACCATTCTGGTAGCCGCCCTGGTTGTAGCGGTTGTTGTAGCCCTGACCGTCGCCCTTGTTGAAGTTTGGACGCTGGCCCTGAGCAAAGCGGTTCTGGCCTGGGCCCGGACGGCGTGGCTTCATTGGGCGCTTGGCCTTGTGAGACTTCTTGGCCTTGGCGGTTGCAGCCTCAATCTCCTGACGGATACGCTCGATTTCGGCCTTGGCATTCTCGCGGTGCTCTTCTTCAATCTCACCGGCTGGATTGCCATCAAGGTCTACACGAGGTACACCATCGGCGATCTTCTGCAGATATGGCAGAGAGTGACAGTAGTTGTGGAGAATCTTGTAGCGCTGCTTGTCGAAGTACTGGAACTGGGCTTCCATGTTCTTCAGGCGATCAAGGATGTCCTGAGCGATACCTACCTTAAGAGGCAGACGCTGCTCACGGTCAACGAAAATAGCCTTAGGGAAAGCCAGGGCCAGGAAGCTCAGGAAGCGCTCGCGCTCATCCTTTTCACGGGCACGACGGGCAGCAGCGGCCTTTCGCTCAGCAAGAACACGGGCCTTGCGCTCACGACGCTCTGCAGGGGTAAGGTTTGGACGCTCCTTGAATGGCTTCTTCTCTTCGCCATCCTGAGCCTCTTCGCTCCTGGCACCCTCAGTGCCGGCAGCCTGTACAGCGGCCTGCCCCTCTGAGTCGTCTACGTTATCCTGGGCAGCCTGAGCGGCGGCCTCATCGGCAGAAAGCTTGTTGCCAATGCTGTCATCAGGCTCGTCACCGTCATCAGAGATGTCAGCACGATTACCGATGTCATCATCGATTTCGCCATCAGAGCTGCTGGTATCAACGCGGTTGCCGATATTGTCATCAGCATCATCCTCATCGGCAGCTGGTGCAGCTGGTGCAGGTGCTGCAGCAGCCTGCTGCTGAAGGGCAGCAAGGGTAGCCTGGAGGGTGGCATCGTCGATCTTGCCTGCGTCTTTGGCCTGCTGGGCCAGCTGGAGAATCAGATCAAGGTTGGCAGCTGCACCGGCCTCCGGAGCGGCAGCTTCATCTTTGGCAGCGGCAGTCTTCCTGGCAGCAGCGGTTCTGGTCTTGCGAGCAGGAGCGGCTTCACCGCTGTCTGCATCACCGGCACGGGCAGCAGCCTTGGCAGCCTGCTGGGCTTCCTTTTCTGCGGCTTTGGCAGCCTTGGCGGCAGCACGCTCAGCGGCTTTGGCAGCTTTCTCAGCGGCCTTGGCGGCTTCCTTGGCAGCCTTTTCAGCCGCCTTCTGCTCAGCCTTGATTCGCTTGGCTTCAGCCTCTGCAGCAAGATCAGCCTCAATTTCGGCTCTGGTACGACGCTTACGCTTAGGCTTGGCCTCAACCGGGCTCAGCTCAACAGCCTCAGGTGCTTCCTCATTCTTTGAAACTTCGCTATCCATAATTAGCTCCAACAACTTCCTGCATTGCAAGCCATACGACCACCGCACTCAACAATCAGTGGACAAAATCCGCTGACCACCATAAGCCGGTGTTAACTCCCTGTATGGGAACATGCGCCGTACAGCTGTATGTTATAGACAGACCTCTGCATTTTCAGCCTGCCACGATGTAACCGAAACAACAGATACCTTGTCGGTACCTGTCATCAAAATAAGCACTACATGTATTGCAGTCTCATCTGCTCGGAAAAGAACTGCACTTCTCTCTTTTACCGGACACAACCTTAAGGGGCAGAATATAAATTTACAGGCTGTCCTGCTCATAACTGATCAGTCAGCCATACTGTCCGGTATCGGGTCAGAAAAATCATAACTGCCATGCCCGGGGCCAGGCCCCTGCACATAAGATGGCAGCAAAATATCTTGCTTGATAAGAAAAACATTTACTCAGCAACAGCCATCGCTGTCAGACAATGGCCAGGCATAGTCTTTAGACTGTTATCGTGCCTGTTAACAGCGTAATACTGAGCCGGGTGCTCCTTACTTACTGGACGGTCCAGAGCATTTTTCTGCAATGTGTGTTTATGCCAGAAAAGTGCCAGATAAGGTACAACCACGCTGTTTATCCCTGAAAACGACAGGGTTTCTACATAATTCTAGATATTTAGTATACACCACGGTCAAAATCACGATACAGCCATAGTGCATATTTTACGCACTTTAATGACATTGTTAGTGCCAGAATAAAGACGCATCCCCTTAAATCTGTCAATTAAGCCGCAGTGATCAGGGTTGCAATCAGTGCAGCTGCCCCTGAGCGCTCTCTCTTACTGAGGTGATGACAGAGTTGATTTGCTGCCGGGAAGGCTCAGCTGATATTGGCCAGGCTCAGAGGCTGTGCTGTCAGGCCATGATGTGGCCGGATGGCGGGCCTGGTGATGTGGCCGGATGGCGGGCCCGGTGGCGTGGCCGGATGACGGGCCTGGTGGCGCTGTATCTTTCGGTGCAATGAAAAATGCCGACTCTGTCCGGGTTAACAGACAAAGTCGGCCTTTTATTCAGGTCAGCATGGCGATGCATATCCGGAAGCTGCCGGTGCAGCGGCAGCTGCAGCGGCGGCTGGTGAGCAGGCTGGGGCTGCAGCATTTTGTGGTGATGCAGGCCATGTTGAGACTTACTGGCATGATGTTACTTGCCCTTGGAGACCTTAGGGCGCTTTTTGAGAACCATGCCAGTGCCGGTGCGTTTTGCTTCGGCAACGACGCGGTTCTGGGCGCGCTCGGCCTTCTGGGCTGCGCGGGCATAGCGGCGCTCGGTCTCAGCCTGACGCTTCTGAGCTCTGATCTTGGACTGAGTGATGCGCTTCTGAGCCGGCTTCTGATCGGCGTATGGGTTCTCACCCTCCTTGAACTCGAGCAGTACCGGGGTACCCATGATCTTCAGCGACTTGCGATAGCAGTTGATGAGATAGCGCTTGTAGCTGTCCGGCATCTTGGAAACCTTGTTGCCGTGAATAATGATGCGTGGAGGATTGTAGCCACCGGCATGGGCATACTTGAGCTTGATACGGCGACCGCCTGAAACAGGTGGCTCGTGCTCCTGCACGGCCGCAGAAAGAATGCGGTTGAGCATTGAGGAGCTGTTACGACGGGTAGCAGACTCATAGGCCTCATTGATAGACTCAAAAAGATTGCCTACACCGGTACCGTGCAGAGCTGAGATGAAGTGCACACGGGCAAAGTCCACAAAGCCCAGACGCAGGTCGAGCTCACGCTTGATTTCGTCCTTGTATTCCTGGGTAAGACCGTCCCACTTGTTGACAGCTACTACCAGAGAGCGGCCGGAATCAATGATAAAGCCCAGCAAAGACAGATCCTGATCGGTGATGTGCTCACGGGCATCGATAACCAGAATGGCTACGTTACAGTCCTCAATGGCCTTTAAGGTCTTAACAATGGAGAACTTCTCAATGGCCTCGTTGACCTTGCGGCGCTTACGCACACCGGCAGTATCGATAACGATGTACTTCTGATCCTCGCGCTCAAGAGGAATGTAGATAGAGTCGCGGGTAGTACCTGGCATGTCAGCTACTACTACACGCTCTTCACCTAGCATGCGATTGGTCAGGGTGGACTTGCCTACATTTGGCTTGCCTACCAGAGCAAATTTGATTGGCAGGTCAGCAAAAGGAGTACGGGTGGTCTGCTCGGCCTTTTCCTTCTCCTCTTCGCTCTCCTCACCCTTAACGCGGGCACGCTGAGCCTCACGGAAGGCATGCCAGTCAAAGCCGCCGCCGGTGCGGTCTACAGGGACGTTCTCAAGGAACTCAAAGCCACTTTCCCACTGGCTGTCGTCCTCGTCCTCTTCGTCAATAATGTCGCTGTCCAGCGGACCCTCTTCACGCAGTACCGGAGCGATAACTTCCTCAAGCAGGATGTTAACGCCACGGCCATGTACTACGGCAGTCTGGTAAATCTCACCCAGACCCAGGGAGTAGAAATCAGTACCGGCAATATCAGGATCAAGACCGTCAATCTTGTTGGCCACGATAGCGCATGGCTTGCCTGACTTGCGGATGTAGTCGGCTACAGAATAATCACCTGGCATGATGCCGGCACGGGCATCCACCATGAATAAAACAAGGTCGCACTCATCAATGGCAAGCAGTGCCTGAGAGGTCATGCGATTGGTCAGATCTGATGGCTGCTCGGCATCCTCGGCAATACCGCCGGTGTCGATAACAATGTACTCACGGCCATCAAAAAGAGCGCGGCCGTACTTACGGTCACGGGTCAGGCCAGGAAAGTCAGCTACCAGAGCGTCACGGGTTTTGGTCAGACGATTAAAAAGAGTAGATTTGCCAACATTAGGGCAACCTACCAGGGCTACTACCTTCATGAAATTTTCCCTGAGACCTGTGGCCACCCTGCCCCAGCTCCTGCCCTGCGCTCACACTGTTCCCTGCCGGAAATCAGATCTGCAGCCTGGCAGCCTCGCCTGCAGCATGCTGTGCAGCCCTGCCCGCATGCATAAGTGCATGCTGCATGGCCACGCAGCTGCCACATGGGCCATGGCACTGCGGTCTCTTAAGATATTGCAAACAATTCAGCCCTGCACCGCGAGCAACCGCGCCACACTGCGCTATTGTCCGATGTTCTGCAACTTACATCAGCATCCTGTCATAACCTGGTCCCTGAGGCTGCCCGTCCCGGGCAGCTCGACACAACAAGTGCAGGAGCCACGAGCCCCTGCGCGTACGGGCCGCACAGCGGCCCTGTGTCTGTTTGAAAAGGGAAAATCCCCTCAGCTCAGAAGGGGGAGATGGGGCCATGGTAATGAGCGCCGCGCTCACTGGTGCAGTGACTGCACCTGTGCCCCTGATGAAAGCTTTCACAATACTGCAGACAGCCCTGCAGGCGCTGGCCTGATGGCTGGACGGCTCAGCCGGGGCTGATGTGGCCCCAGGCTGGACGACCATGGGGTGCTGAAAGCCCCAGACAGGATGTCCCTGTGGGCTGATGGCCCCTGGTCGGATGGCCCCAGGCTGGATGGCCATGTGGGCTGATTGTCCCTGGCCGGATGGTACTGCAGGCTGAAAGCCGGTTATAAGCTGGTTGGATACAGATAAAGTTCAGACAGCTGAATGACGAAATGCCGCTGTTAAGCGGCTGTGTCTGAGCACACATGGAGCCCCTGCCATGAGCAGTGCTCCTGCCATGAGATGAACTGGGCTGCCTGCTGTGAGACAGCACGCTGCGTGTCACTCATGGTTGTGGTCCGGCATGAATACAATGGGCTGGAACGAGCGCTCCTGCCGGGCTTGATGGCTGCACGGAGCGTAAAACCTGGGCGTAAAAAAGCCCGGGGTCCGAGAAAGTGTGCATTTTATCACATTTCTGCAGATACCCGGGCCTTTTGAAAAAGACTGGCCAGAGCCTGAGGCAGCCCTGTGGCTGCCTGATGACTGACTGAGAGCTGCCTTGTCTGGCCTGTCTGCGCCTGACTGCGGATGCGCCATGATGCGGTCCCGTCAGGGCCGCACCTGGTGCCGGGGCAGGCCCTTACTGTCAGATACCGAAGTTGGAGGACTTGCGGCCGTCATCACCACCGGAAGCTGGAGTCTCGACGTACTGGGTGTCGCTGCTTTCAGAGGCAGCACCCTTGCTCTCCTCTACCTCAGAGCGTACTCCCGGAGCGATGCCAAAGCCTGACAGACGCTCACGTCTTTCCTCTTCGTAAGCCTTACGCTGAGCCTCGTACTGAGCGCGGGCACGGGCTGCCTGCTCGGCGGCACGACGCTGGGCTGCAACATGAGCTTCCTGCTGGGCTACAGCCTTGCGGATAGCATTACGGCGGGCCTCAAGCTGCTCGCGGCTGACGCTTGACGGGGCATAAATACCACCGTCAAATACGCCTGGGTGATTTAAGGTCAGACCAAAAGCTGCGCGCTTTTTGATGTCGCTGTTAACCTGCTCTACATTGCGGGCGGCGCTTTCACGCTGGGCATCAGCAAAGGAGTAACAGGCCAGAGTACCGTCATTGGCCAGAACGTAGAGCTTGCCATCCTTGACCTGAGAGGCGCCATAAACGCCGGAGCGGTCAACACGGCTCATATAGTCAATGGAGCCGTCAGCCATATCCATAAAGTAGATATAGCCCTCATAGTCACCTACTACGGCGTAATTGCCATATACCACTGGAGCGGTAGTCTTACGGTAACCAAGGGAGGTATTTACCCAGCGCTGGGAATTGTCCTCAGCGTTGATACAGTAGACGCTGCCATCATCAGAGGTCAGAACCAGAGACTGGTTGTCGTAAGCCATATCGCGGCTGGTCTGATAGCCAAGACGGCTCTGATAGCTGAAGGTGGAGAGATCATACTGAACCAGGCCGCCTGAGTAAGCGGCGCTGTAGAGCATGCGGCCGAGGATAAGAGGGCTGGTTGCTACGTCAGCTACACGCTCAAGAGCATTGGTGCCCACGGCATTGCCCACATTAATCTGGTTTACGGTTGCGCCATTGGACTGGAGAATGACATTGACCTTGCCTGAGGAGGTGCCTACCAGCAGATAGTCATCTTCAACCACTACAGGATTGGCCTGAGCGCGCAGACGTAATGGCTGAGGGGCATCACCGGTGGCCCACAGCTGTTCGCCGGTACGGGCATCAAAGGCAGTGAAATTGCCACGGCTGTCCAGAACAAAGAGCTTGTCGCCGCTGGCGTTGAAAGCTGGACGGGCTACTACTTCAGCCTCAATGTACTTCTTCCACAGGATAGAGCCATTTGAGGTATTTAAAACGTAGACATAGCCATTTTCAGAGCCCAGGGCAATGGATGTACCGCTGATGGCTACGCCGCCAGACAGACGTGCAGAGCGCTTGTCATTATTTTCGGCCTCATCAGAGAGGTCTACTTCCCATACGGATGCGCCGTCAGCCTGGGAGCTGGAGATTACTACGCCCTTACGGGATGCGGTATAGACATTAGTGGCATCAAAGGCAGGAGCCAGCTCGGAGTAGAAATCGTCAGTGCCACCAGTGGACTTGGTCCATAACTCATTGACAGTAAAGAGATTGTTCACCTCTGGAGCATCAACTGGCTCATAGCGCGTATCGGAGCTTGAGCAGCCGGCGAGGACCAGCATGGCAAGAGGTAAGGCAAGAGCTAATTTAGACTTCAGCATGTTTAATTTTTCCCAAAAACCGGCACTCAATGGGGTTATAAGACCTGTGTACCTGATTATGCAGAGGTAAAAATTCACAAAGATAACTTTTGGGCACTGGCCCTTAAGTTGATAATCATGAGTACACAGGACTGAGCAATATATAGACAGCAAATCTGCCATTTGGTTCGCAGCCTGATGCATCTGCAGGCAGCGTACGCTGACTGCGTCAGCTGACGTTTCCTGCACAGATGCTATGCACCATGGCAGTGGACAGAGCCTGCTGCCACTGACCCTGTCAGGTCAGCAGCGCCTGTCAGGCCAGCGGCTTGCGGGCAGTCTGCTTACTTGCCGCTGACGTTGTCAGGGGTGGCGCTCATGGCAGCAGCCTGCTGGTTCATGAGCTTGTAAGCTGGAGTGTCACCGTGCTTGATGACGCTGTCGAACTTGAGCTGCAGAACAGAACTGATCTGCAGTTTGGCAGCCTCGGTGGCCTTGATGGCCTCAAGGTAGGCATCGTGAGCGCCCTGACGGTCACCCTTTGCAAGGAGCACGTCACCACGGGTCTCGGCAACTTCAATCTTGTAGGCATCGCTCTTTAAGGCTGACAGAGTGGCCAGAGCGTCCTCATAACGGCCCTGCTGGGCCTGCAGACGGGCAGTTACCAGATTGCACTGAGGAGCCAGCAGATCGCCGCCATTGGCAGCAGCGAAGGAAACGAGCTTCTGGGCCTCGTCATAGCGGGCAGCACGGATCTGAACATTGGCCATTTCAAGGGCCAGCAGAGAGCCGTATACATTCTTGTTCTGATCGATGAATTTCTGGGCATCTGCAAGGGCAGCAGCACCGCTGGTGCCGAGCTTGATCTGATGCTGGTAGACCTCATAGGCGGTCTGCTGGTTTTCAGACAGCTGCCATGCCTGGTACTGACGAACGCCTACCAGACCGGCCAGAGCGATGGCAACACCAAGAGCAATTGGCTTCCAGTGCTCATGCCACCATTTGCGCACCGCCTCTTCTCTTTCATGCTCATCAGTTAAGATATCCATCTTTTTCCTCTAAAAATCGCAGCTGAAACGAAATAATAAACAGCTGATAATAGCTAAAAACCGGCCCCGGCGCCATATATCAGGCCAGGTGAGCCGTGAAAAATACTGCACTGCCGCCATCCCCTTGCTCAGGCATCCTGGGGCTGCCGGCCGGGGCTGCCGGCCGGCTGCTGCAGGCCTGCGCCAGGTGCCAGGGGCCTGTGTGGCGGCAGGTCACGTCTTTTAGACGTTAAGAATACGCTTTACTACAGCCACTGCCTCATCACGGGAGACAGTTTCCCGGGTGGCAGCGGCCATGTCCTTTAGACGTTAAGAATACGCTTTACTACAGCCACCGCCTCATCACGGGAGACAGTTTCCTGGGTGGCAGAGGCCATGTCCTTGACGGTTACGGTGTTGTTCCTGATTTCCTCGTCACCAAGGATCAGGGTTACCTTTGCCTGGACCTTGTCAGCACGCTTGAGCAGGCGCTTGAAGTTGCCGCCGCCGCAGTGGTTCATGATACCGACCTCAGGCAGGGCAGCGCGCAGCTGGGAGCACAGGGTCAGCTGGTGAGATTCGACATTGTCGCCCATGCCGCAGACGTAGACGGCTACCTGGCTTAAAGGTCTGACCTTTTCCAGGGTGGTCAGCAGAAGCATCAGACGCTCAAGGCCCAGACCAAAGCCTACTGCAGGAGTGGCCTTGCCACCCAGCTGCTCAACCAGACCGTCATAGCGGCCACCGCCACAGACAGTACCCTGAGCGCCCAGAGCGGTAGTAGTCCATTCAAAGACGGTAAGATTGTAGTAATCAAGACCGCGCACCAGACGTGGGTTGATAACAAACTTAATGCCCAGTGAGGTCAGCATGGCCTGCAGCTTTTCAAAGTGGCTGCGGCTGTCCTCACCAAGGAAGTCATACAGGGCTGGAGCATCCTTGAGGATTTCCTTTACCTTCTCGTCCTTGCTGTCCAGAACACGTAATGGATTGGTGTGAGTACGACGCTTTGAGTCCTCATCAAGATCATCAAAGTGCTTTTCAAGGAAAGCTACCAGATTTTCCTTGTAGACACGGCGCTCCTCACTGTTGCCCAGAGTATTGAGCTCAAGGGTCAGATGCTCGCTTATGCCCAGACGCTGCCACAGATCGTGGGTCAGGGCGATGATTTCAGCATCGATATCAGGACCGTTAAGGCCAAAGACCTCAACACCCAGCTGATGGAACTGACGGTAGCGACCCTTCTGAGGACGCTCGTGACGGAACATCGGGCCCATATACCAGACACGCTGTTCCTGATTGTAAATCAGGGAGTGCTCAAGGGAGGCACGCACGCAGCCGGCTGTACCCTCAGGACGTAAGGACAGGCTGTCACCTGAGCGGTCTTCAAAGGTGTACATCTCCTTTTCCACCACATCGGTAACTTCACCGATAGCACGGCAGAACAGGCTGGTCTGCTCAACAATAGGCATACGCATTTCACTGTAGCCGTAAGAGGCCACGGTCTGACGTAAAACCTTTTCCACCTGCTGCCATACGGAGGTATCTTCCGGCAGCAAATCGTTCATACCACGAATAGCCTGAATAGACTGAGCCATGAGTCAATAATCCTTTAGTGATCGGTCCCACCTGATGCTGCCGGCCAGGGTCCATCCCGGACCAGGCCCAGCTTAAGCTCAGCCATAAAACAAATGGCCAGGCTCACGGCAGCGCCGGCTTTTCCTGCTGACAGTCATACAGCCCCACGGCTGTTCAGTGCAGCGATGCTGCACGCATGCTGCGCGCAGGCGGCGCAGCGCCGTACAGCCGGGCACTGTGCATATGCTGTCGGTGGTGGGCACAGGTACAGGGAAAAGCCCGAAAGGCAATCTAAGCTTTTTACTGTCGCCATGACAGCAAAAAGACACATTTACTCCCCACAGGGCAATCCTCAGGGAATATGAAAATGACCATAATACATTATTTGCAGCAGGCTACAAAAAAATAAGGCTGTTGCCTCCTGGTTGTGAAAGCATACAGCCTTTTTTGCAGCCCAGGCCTGGGAACCCGGGCAAATGCGGTCGGCGGCCCATACGGCGGCCTGCAGCCGCCGTATGGTGCCAGCAGCCCCTGCCGCGCGCCTGCTGCCCTGCCGCCCTTTCGGCGGTCGGCCAGGCTGGCCTGATTATGAGGAGGCCAGGGCGCGCACGCGGCTTTCCATTCGATCGAGGATTTCCTCGTTATCGATACGGCCCATGAGCTCGCCATGCTCATAGATCATGCTCTTGCCGTTTTTGCCGCCGCAGATAGCCACGTCAGCACGCAGAGCTTCACCAGGACCGTTAACAATGCAGCCCATGATGGCAACCTTGAGTGGCTTTCTGATGTCAGACAGGCGCTCTTCCAGAGCCTTTACTGTACCGACCACATCAAGGCCGCGACGGGAGCAGGTCGGGCAGGCAACCACGTCAATACCACGGGTGCGCAGATGCATACTCTTTAAGATAGCCCAGCCTACCTTTACTTCCTCAACAGGATCAGCAGCCAGAGAAACTCGCAGAGTGTCACCAATACCCTTGCTCAGCAGCAGACCAAGACCAATGGAGGACAGTACGGTACCACCGGTCAGACCGCCAGCCTCGGTAATGCCAAGGTGCAGAGGGGCATCGGTCTTTGAGGCCAGAAGCTCGTAGGCGGCTACGCACAGATTGAGCTCTGAGGCCTTTACGGAGAAGGCATAGTCAACAAAGTTGTGGCTTTCGAGAATATCAGCAGAGCGCAGGGCGGCCTCAACCATGGCCTCAGGGGTTGGAGAGCCGTAGCGGTCGAGCAGATCCTTGTCAAGGGAACCGGCATTTACACCTACACGAATAGGCAGGCCGTGGTCACGGGCAGCCTGGCAGACAGCCTCGACCTTTTCACGCGAACCGATATTGCCCGGATTGATGCGCAGGGCAGCGGCGCCGTTTTTGGCGCACTCAATGGCAATGCGGTAGTCAAAGTGAATGTCAGAAACAATTGGCACATCAACCCTGGAAACAATTTCCTTAAAGGCGGCGGCAGCGTCCATAGAAGGTACGGAGACACGAACGATGTCGGCACCCACATCAGCAAGCTGCTGAATCTGGGCAACGGTGGCCTGAACATCGAGAGTTTCGGTGCAGGTCATACTCTGAACTGAAATTGGAGCATCACCGCCGACTAAAACTGAACCAACCTTAATCTGACGTGACTTTCTACGCTCAATCTTGGGAGCCTGCCATTCCATGGACATTCCTCATTTTCTAACAGATCTTAAGTGACTGTACCCGTACGGCAGCCCGGGCCCTTGACCATGGGCAAGGCCCATGGCCAGGCCTGGCCTGCGGGTACAAAAAGCCCCCGCAAAATGCAGGGGCCGTGTCTGATGGCTTTGTCCGCGACTAAGGGGCCGCTGAGACCTGAAGGTCGAGGCGGCCAGAGTGGCTGGCCCATGAGATCTAAGGGTCGGGCAGCCGGGCTTACTCATGGGCCTGCTGGCGGACAGAGCTTATCAAGGCATTGGCAGCTTTAATATAACCTGTTTGGCCTCAGGCATATCAACTTCACCGCCATCATAATAAATTTTTACAGCCCTGGTATCGCTAAGCTGAATCTTCAGCGGCGGAATACCGGTGACCTTAATTTTCTTGCCCGGCTCATAAACACCGGAGGCAAGCACCTTGTTCTGCTTGTCGGTCAGCTTGAGGGCCACCTTGCGCACAATGGCAATCTCGGCGCTGTTAAGCGATGCCAGATCCTTGCGGTTGACCACCTTGACCTTGCCCGAGATATCGGTTGGACTGCCCTTGAGCTCCACCTTTGGCTCAGCTTTGGCAGCTTCGGCTTTTGCATCCTTGCCAGGCTTTTCAGCCTTGTCATCGGTCTTTGCGCCAGCCTTGCTGTCCTGGCCCCTGGCGCCCTGATCATTAGCATCCTTGCCAGTTTCTTTCACAGGAGGGTTAAGGGTGCCATTTTGCGTTTCCTCAGACGCCTTATCAGCGCCAGGCTTGATGGCAATGGCCGGGACATAGCCAGTTACAGTGTAGTCGTCACCTGGCAGAGTCAGGGACTCAGGGGCCTTGCCCTCAGAGATTTCTGCAATGCCTCCCGGGCCCTGCTCACGGGCCAGGGCGTGGGCCTGAGCTGCAGCACGGGCTGTGTTTTCATCAACTACCTTGAGGTCAACAGCATCGGCATTGGCAGGATCTTCAATAACCACTGGAGGTGGAGAAGCCTCGCTGCCATCGGCATTGAGCTCAATGCGTACAGGATCGCCTGACGGGGCATTGGTTGCCCCTGAGCTGTCGGACTTGTCGCCGCTGAAAATAAAGTAGCCGCCTGCAGCCACGATAATGATCAGGACTATGAGCAGCCAGTTGCGGTTCATGGTCTTGTCCGGGGCACTGGCAGCAGGCTCCTTGTCGATGGCTACATTTTCAGAAATGCTCGACAGATAGAGCTGCATTACATAATCAGGATCAACACCGGCCACGCGGCAGTAGCGCTCGAGGAAAGGTGAGATAAAGTCGATATAGACGCGCTCGTTAAGAGCATTGGTCTCAATATCGCTTACAGTGCGGGGACGGGCCAGAATGGCGGTGGCCATTTCAGGAATGCTCATGCCCATGCGTAAGCGGTGGTATTTGAGCAGTTCGCCTACGGTCTTGAGATTGTCAGGATTCTCAGCAAGGATATTTTCTTTATCCTTTCTGTAAGGATCCTCAACCGGCTCCTCATCGTCATCTTCCTGATCATCAGGATCCGGGGCACTGCCATCCATGTCATTATCTTTTTCTGCGCTGTCACTGGCTTCTGCGGCATCAGCGTCAGCTTCAGCTTCAGATGCGGACGCAGCAGCGGCCTCATCGAGCTCTTTAACGCTCTGATCAGAGGAGACCAGGGTCTCGTCGGTGACCTGATCTGCAGTTTCAGACTTGTTAGTGTTTGAATCAGACATGGTATTACCAGCAAAAAACTTAATTAGTACAGATTGCCCTGAGCCCGGCCCGGAACAGCCCACTGGACAGCCCACCGGGAGCTGTCCCGGGCTGTCCGCTGCGGACATGCTGCGGGTTAAACAGGCTTTACTATGGAGCGGATTTCCTGACCTGCCAGCTCCTGGACATGATCAGTCTTCTCGCGCAGCTTGCGATCGCGTACCTGACCTGCAAGCTGACCACAGGCGGCGGCAATATCATCACCACGGGTGGTACGGGTAACCACGGTAAAGCCATACTGCTCTACCAGTACCTTGTAGAAACGGTCGATGCGGCTGTTGCTTGGGCGTCTGTACTCAGACTCTTCGTGAGGATTGAAAGGAATGAGGTTGATCTTGCATGGCAGATCGCGCAGCAGAGCAGCCAGCTCATGAGCCTGATCAGTGCTGTCATTGACATGATCAAGCAGAACATATTCGATAGTAACACGTCCGCAATTGGCATTGGAGTTGTCAATATAGTTGCGGACAGCATCAAGCAGACTGTCCAGCGGGAATTTCTGGTTGACCGGAACCAGAATGTCACGCAGCTCATCGTTTGGTGCATGCAGTGACAGAGCCAGAGCAACGTCGATTTTGCCGGCAATCTTGTTCAGGGCCGGAACGATGCCTGATGTGGAAATAGTAACGCGTCTTTTGGACAGTGCAAATGCGTTGTCCGACAGCAGCAGTTTGCAGGTGGACAGAACATTCTGCACATTGAGCAGAGGCTCACCCATACCCATCATGACAATGTTGGAAATAGGCTTGTGCTCCTGGTTTTCAGAAAAGCCCACACGGGAGGCGGCTCGCCATACCTGACCTATAATCTCGTGAACCTTGAGATTACGGTTGAAACCGGACTTGCCAGTGCGGCAGAAAGAACACTTGACCGGGCAGCCTACCTGAGTGGAGATACACAGGGTATTGCGATCAGGCTCGGGAATGAGCACTGTTTCGACCAGCTGACCGTCGCCCACGTCCATGGCCCACTTGATGGTGCCATCAGAGGAGCGCTGTTCAGTAACAATCTCAGGGGCTTTGATGCAGGCTACCCTTGAGAGCATGGCACGGGTATCCTTTTTGATGTTGGTCATCTGCTCGAAGTCAACTACGCCCCACTGGTAAATCCACTTTAACAGCTGGGTAGCACGGAAAGGCTTTTCTCCCTGAGCTACAAGAAATTCCTTTAAACCATCCGGATCGAGATCCATTAAGTTGACGAGATTATCCGACATAACACCTCTTTGACCATGACTGACATGGCATCACTGATACAGGCCCGCAAAGGGCTTTGCCAGGCGCCAGGGGCGCCGGTTCAAAAAGTGTAAATTATACAAGAATTTGCCCGAATTACCCTTATTTGAGCGGTTAATTAGCTGCTAAATCTCATTTGCCACAATCTGTCATCAGCCTGCAGAGCGCTGTGGGCTGATACCACCCCTGGCCTGACCTTGCCAGCCCTTGCCCGGCCAGGCCGCCCCTGCAGGAGCAAGCCCGCGCAGCCTGGGCACAGCCTGGGCGCAGCCTTGCGCCCCTTTGCACAGCTGGGCGCAGCCGGGCGGGCACAGCCATGAGCGCAAGCCCTCTGCCCGGGCCACTTAGAGCAGCAGCGGACCGGGCAAAGAACTCGCAGGAGAACTGCGCCAAAAAGCGCAGGCGTAAAAAAGGCCGGCATCCACATTCAGATGCTGGCCTTTTTTGCTCTGGTCAGGCCGCCCCAAAGCGGGACGGACTGACGGCACAGATCAGGTTATTACCCGATCCTTTGCCTGAAGAGGTAAGCGCATTAATTAGTCATTTTCGCTTACATCGTAGCTCTTTAAGGACCAGATGTTGTGTACATAGTCCTCGATGGAGCGATCGGAGGAGAACTTGCCCATGGAAGCAGAGTTGATAATGGCGGCACGAGCCCAGCGCTGCTTGTCCTTGTACATCTCTTCGACGCGCTTGTGAGCGGCGTAGTAGGAAGAAAAGTCGGCCAGTACGAGGAATGGATCGCCGTGGTCGAGCAGAGAACGCTTGATGGCGGACAGAGCGCCTGGCTGACCTGGGGTGAAGTAGTCAGTGTCGAGCAGATCAAGGGCGTCCTTGAGGGTCTCGTTGGCGTTGTAGATGTCCCATGGGTTGTAGCCACGGTCCTTGAGATCCTGAACTTCCTGTACGGACAGACCGAAGATGAAGTTGTTCTCCTCACCGGCCTCGGCAACGATTTCGATGTTGGCGCCGTCCATGGTACCAAGAGTCAGAGCACCGTTCATGGCGAACTTCATGTTGGAAGTACCGGAAGCCTCATAACCGGCAGTAGAAATCTGCTCGGAAATATCAGCAGCTGGAATGATCTTCTCAGCAAGGCTTACGCGGTAGTTAGGGATGAAGACCACCTTGAGCTGGTTGCGGATACGGTGATCGTTGTTGATACGGTCACCGACCTTGTTGATGGCGTAAATGATGTCCTTGGCCAGGGAGTAGGCAGGAGCAGCCTTGGCGCCAAAGATGAATACCTGAGGAACGATGTTCATATCAGGATTCTTGATGAGCTCACGGTACAGGCTGATGATGTACAGCAGGTTGAGGTGCTGACGCTTGTACTCGTGCAGACGCTTGACCTGAACGTCGAAGATAGCGGATGGATCAACGTCTACGCCGCACAGCTTCTTGATCTCGGCAGCAAGAGCAACCTTGTTCTCGTGCTTGACGTCCATGAAGCGCTTCTGGAAGTCTGGCTTGTCAGCGTATGGACGCATGAGTGCGCAGGAATCCAGGTGTAAAGGCCAGTCCTTGCCGGAAACCTCATCGTACAGCCTGGCAAGGCCAGGGTTACAGGCCAGCAGCCAGCGACGTGGGGTAACACCGTTGGTAACGTTGCAGAAACGATCAGGCCAGATAGCGGCAAACTCAGGGAAGAGCTGCTCACGAACCAGCTTGGAGTGAATCTCAGCTACGCCGTTAACGCGACGGGAGGCGATAACACAGAGGTGAGCCATGCGAACCATGCGGCATGGGCCTTCCTCAATGATGGACAGGCGGGCACGCATGTCGTTGTTGTCAGGCCACTTGGCAGCAACTTCGCCATCCAGGAAGCGGGCATTGATCTCGTAGATAATCTCGAGGTGACGTGGTAACAGACGCTCAAAGAGGTATACAGGCCACTTCTCAAGAGCCTCAGGCAGCAGAGTGTGGTTGGTGTAGGCAAATACGTCGGTTACGATCTTCCATGCGCTGTCCCATGCCAGACCTTCCTCGTCAAGCAGCAGACGCATTAACTCAGCAACAGCAATGGCTGGGTGAGTGTCGTTGAGCTGAATGGCGATCTTGGAGGCAAAGGCAGTGTAATCGTGGTGGTGAGCACGATTGTAACGGCGCAGAATGTCCTTCAGGGAGCAGGCGCAGAAGAAGTACTGCTGGGTAAGACGCAGCATCTTGCCGGCTTCGGTGGAATCGTTAGGGTACAGAACCTTGGAGATGGTCTCGGCTGCAGCCTTTTCTTCCTGAGCGTCAACGTAACCGCCGGCATTGAACACGTCCCAGTTGAACTGCTCAGTAGCACGGGATTCCCACAGACGTAATACTGTTACGGAAGAACCACGGAAACCTACTACAGGGATATCCCAAGGTACACCCTTGATGATGTGAGCAGGGTGCCATACCTTGTGGATGGTGCCATCAGGAGCTACCTGATCTTCAACATAACCACCTACAGGAATGTCCTGAGAGGACTCTGGACGGCATACTTCCCATGGACAGCCGTACTCACGCCATGAATCTGGACGCTCTACCTGACGGCCACCACGGATTTCCTGACGGAACAGACCGTTTTCATAGTGCAGGCCATAACCGACGGAAGGATACTTGAGAGTGGCCAGAGAGTCGATGTAGCAGGCAGCCAGACGGCCCAGACCGCCGTTACCCAGAGCCATGTCAGGTTCTTCATCGCACAGCTCGTTGATGTCCTTGCCCAGCTCCTTGAGGGCTGACTTACATACGTCATAAACCTCGAGGTTGCACAGGTTGTTGACAGTTAAACGGCCCATTAAGAACTCGGCAGACAGATAGTTAACTGCACGGGTGTCGTTAGAGGCATGGGTGGACTGGGTCTGAGTTAAACGCTCAAATACCAGCTCGTTTACGCTGTACACCACAGCCTGCCACCATGCCAGTGGAGAGGCCTTCTGCTCGGAAGTACCAATGGTTCTTCTTAAATGGTTTACGATTGATTCCTTGAACTGTTCAACAGAAGGCTTGAATAAATCAGCCTCGGCAGTTGCAGGAGCAGCAGATGCTGCTGGAGCTGGTTTCTTGTTAGTCTTGGTGGCCATTTAATCCTCCAGAAGATTATTTAGAGCCTGTGAATTTCTTATTGCTGAGCACTAAGCCCCCATTCAGGCCATCTGCACTGGCAGTGTTGCCCGACTCACCCACCTCATCCCCACAACCACGCTGCAGCAGAGCTGCTGCGTGACCGTGGCTGCGTCGCCTGCGGCTGCCTGTGCCTGCAGCAGTCGCGCCGCATGCAGTCGCGCCGCAGTCTGGCCTCGGACCGATGGTCCTGAACAGACGGACATAGAGGTGCTTTATACAGATGTACGGGTATGACGGCTGTCATTACGGCAGATAACAGATCTGCAAACAGGTTTGCAGCCTTATATCAGGCCATTGCCTGAAACTGCCATATGATGGGGATTACATGAGCTGAAACTGGTGCCATGCCGGGGCCTCACAGCTGACATGGTCCTTATCAGACCATCAGAGGTGACGGCATCACCGGCTGCAGAACATAAGGAGGGAAAATATGAGGGATTTACCCCAGATGTCTGTCCTGTGACAGCGGCCTTGCAAAACAAAACAGAGTTGCAAAAAATTACGGCCTGTCTGTCCTTCCTTATGAAATTGATATTGGGTCAGAGGATCTGCCGGTACGCCCCGGCACCACAGCAAAAGCCATGGCTGCCGCAGGCGCTCCGGCCGGGCATTGCCTGCTCAGGCAATGCCCTGTCCTGACAGGAAGCTCAACAAAGCCGGCTTCCTTTGGCTGCTCATTAATCCGGGCACCACTGAGGGGAAAGGATGCGCATGCTGATTAAGACGCGCTCACGTCAGCAACAACGCCCCCCCTGCACAGAAAAATCCTGCAGGTGCCATGTCCAGTATTTTCCCCTCAGTCCGTAAAGGACAGGTTAAGTGGCGCCCCCGGGTGCTGAAGTTTTCAGCAAGGGGTAAATGCCCCTGCCCGGCACGCTCCAGATCAGGTGCTGGAACATGCCGGATTTTTGCATCATGCAGAAAATTTATGTACGACAAAGCCGCCGTACACCAGCCTCTTTTAAAAGGCCCGGAGACGGCAGCTTTCAGCATAATTCTGCATACTACGGCGAGGACATCGTGCATAGTATCTGACAGCCCAGGGCTGCCTGACCGGTGCTCTGCCATCAGTACAAAATGACCTGCTCCATGGAGCTTACAGTTCCATTGAGAAACAGCGTTATAAACCAAAGATATATTTTTGAGACATGTATAGAAACAATACCTGTCGTATTAATATAGCTTTATCTAAGCCATTTTGATGACTTCGCGATTGTACCATAACCGAAAATCAAAAGAAGAGATCCTGCCCTGAGCAATAGCAAATTAATCGTTGTTTTGGTGCAAAATCGCATCATGGATCACATCATGGCCACCATGATTATGACATCAGAACTCCTGTATCCCAACATAAGCAAAAAAGTTAGCCACAACTAACAATCCACGCGCTCCATCTCCATCCAACTGACCTCCAACCTCCCTCTGTCAGTTAAACCATGCCCCCACACGACCTGCCTGCAGCGCCCCTGGTCACTGCAGGAAGCGGGCTGCGGACATAGCAGTTGACCAGGCAGCGACCATGGGCCGCCTGGCCGGCCGCTGCAGCTCAATGTACCTGGCAGTCACACTCCCAAAAAAACAGAGGGCCTTCCGGCTACGGCCAGAAGACCCTCGTTTAACAGTAACAGTAAAGACAGTAAGTGTCAGAACTTGAGCTCGTCCGGGATTGGCAGCTCCTTGTCCAGATCCTTTGGAGGAACAGGTGCCTTACCCTCACGGTAGGCCTTGGTACCAAGTACCCATGCCAGAACCTGAGCCACAGCCTGGAACAGACCACGGGGAATTTCACGGTCAAGATCGGTGGTGTAGTACAGCGAACGGGCCAGAGGCGGCAGCTGCAGCACCGGAATCTTGTATTCGCGGGCAATTTCCTTGATCTTTTCGGCCACTTCATCCACGCCCTTGGCCACAACCAGCGGAGCCAGTTCACCATCAGGGTCATAGGACAGAGCCACGGCATAGTGGGTAGGGTTGGTAACTACCACGTCAGCGGCAGGAACCTTGGACATCATACGGCGGGCAGCCATTTCGTACTGCATACGCCTCATACGGCTCTTGAGCTGAGGATTACCTTCAGTCTCCTTCATTTCATCCTTGAGTTCCTGCTTGGTCATACGCAGCTGTTGACGGTACTGCCAGATCTGGAAAGGAACGTCGATAAGAATGATTGGTACCATGGCACACACGATGATGAGCATGAACCAGAAGAGAATTGAGAAGGCGTCACTTACCGCCGCAAAAACGTCAATGTATGACAGTCGCAGAATTTCGTTGATTCGCCCTGAGATCAGCACGTAGCAAATCGAACCGATACACGCGACTTTGGCAATACTCTTGAGCAGCTCCATCACGGAGTTCATGCTGAAGATGCGCTTGAAACCGTTGATAGGATTGAGCTTGTCAGGCTTTGGCATGATAGCTTCAGTTGAGAAGTTCATACCGCCAATCATGGTATTGCCGATAAAGGCTGCTACCAGCATGGTTCCGCAGATTGCCAGGATGGGTACGGCAATGAGGAAAATGTTCTGATAGAAAATACGGCCCATTTCATAAAGATCAAAAGCCTGATCTTTGGTAAGGGTGAAGGAGTGCCTCATGAGCTGGACCATGCCCTCACCCAGGAAAGGCGACATGACCCAGATTGAAGCTACACCGGAGAGCAGCACGAAGAACGTACCGGCTTCACGCGAACGCGGCAGCTGACCTTTCTTTCTCGCGTCCTGTATTCGTTTGCCAGTCGGCTCTTCGGTCTTCTCCTGTCCATCGGACGACTCGGCCATTTCATCTCCTCTGTCATTGCCCCCGGAGGGCATGGCCCCTGTCCCTGCTTTAAAAACAGACAAGGCAGCATCTGAAAAACAAAGATGCTGCCCCGGCCTGCATTTAACCTGACAGCAGTTACAGGTCCACACCAGTCCGGGAGCCAGGAAGGCCAGGAATAAATTCCTGACCCTGGCACTAAGGGTTGATCATCAAAGGCCCTGCTCAAAAAGACAGGCCTTCACCACTGTGCCCGCATTCAGGCCAGGCTTAAATCAGGAACCTGACCGTCATGCAGACGAAAAAGAAATCATGGCCACCGGCCGCCCTGCCGCCCTGGACCACGCAAAGCCTGGTCCGGGCAGCAGCACGGCTGCAGCCTTATGAGCACTCACAGGTCACCATGACTCAAAGCTGGCTGGCGTAAAAGCCAGCCCGCATCCATACCGACCTGTACAAAAGCTCTTGCAATTATGGAGCACATTTTAATGCCCCACGGGGCTATTTTAACGGCAAAACAGCGGAAATTGCTCATTGTGTGCGCCATGCATACAAAAACAGTGAGGGCAGTCTGCCTGTAAGACAGACTGCCCCCACTTCATTTTATCCCCGCCAGGCCTGGCAATTCCCGGCCTTCTCATGCCTGCTCATGGCCATGCCAAAGCTGGCCCAGCAGACCATACGATGGCGGCCTTGCTGGCCCGGTCAGCCAATGCAGGCCTGGCTGGACACACTGCGACATGCATGGCGTGACACACTGCGGCACGCATGGCTGGACACGCTGCGGCACGCATGGCGTGACATAAGCGCAATGACATTCCCGGCCTGCCCAGGGACAGCGGCTGCGCGGACTCTCCGGGACTTATCAGTCCATGAGCTCGGCCTTGTCGCCGTTCTCCTCAAGCCAGACACGACGGTCAGCTGCACGCTTTTTGGACAGCAGCATGTCAAAGAGAGCAAAGGTATTGTCCTGAACTTCATCGTCGAGAGTAAGCTGCATCAGACGGCGTGACTGAGGAGCCAGAGTGGTTTCACGCAGCTGCTCAGGATTCATCTCACCAAGACCCTTAAAGCGCTGAATCTTGATGTTCTCAGGCTTGGCACCGCGCTTGATAAGCTGCTTTTTCTTGACCTCAAGTTCAGCATCATCAAGGGCATATTCCTTGTCCTTGCCACTGTCGATACGGTACAGAGGAGGACAGGCTACATATACGTGACCTTCCTTGACCAGACGGGTGAAGTGACGGGCAAAAAGGGCACACAGCAGAGTACCGATGTGCAGACCGTCAGAGTCTGCGTCAGCAAGAATACAGATCTTGTCATAGCGCAGTCCCTTGAGATCAGAGCTGTCCGGGTCAAGGCCAATGGCCACGGAAATAGCCCTGATTTCCTCAGAGGCCAGGGCAGTATTGGCTGACACCTCCCAGGTGTTAAGAATCTTACCGCGCAGCGGCAAAATAGCCTGACAGGAGGCATCACGGGCCTGACGGGCCGATCCGCCTGCAGAGTCACCCTCTACAATAAAGAGCTCGGAGCGGGATGGATCAGTTGAGGTACAGTCCACCAGCTTGCCCGGTAACTGAGGGCCGCGCACAGCCTTCTTACGCTCAATAACGCGGGCAGAGGAGTCACGCTCCCTGGCTGCTGCGATAATGAGGTTGGCAATGGCACGGGCATCTTCAACGTTGGCATTCAGATACAGGGAGAAACGGTCCTTAACCGCACTTTCCACCAGCGGAGCACACTCACGTGAGGAGAGCTTTTCCTTGGTCTGACCTGCAAACTGAGGATCCCTTATCTTTACAGACAGTACAAAAGAGCAGCCCGCCCAGATGTCATCAGGCACGAGTTTGAGATTACGTGGCAGCAGATTGTGCAGGTCACAGAACTCACGCATGGCGGCCAGCAGGCCGATACGGAAGCCGTTAACGTGTGTGCCGCCCTCAGCTGTAGGAATGAGGTTTACAAAGGACTCGCGTACGCGCTCGACACCCTCGGTCTCCCAGGCAACAGCAAAGGCAATTTCAAAGTCATCGCCCTTGATGCTCTCGGAATAACCGGTGGCTGGCAGAATTTCACGGCCGGAGCACTGGTTTAACAGATAGGCACCTACTGATCCCTCATGAACCCAGGTAAATTCCTCACCTGTTTTGACATTAAGGAAGTGAACAGTAAGACCAGGACAGAGCACGGCCTTGGCCTTGAGCAGATGCATCAGGGCCTTGAAGTTGAAATTACCGCTGTCAAAGTAGGAGGCATCAGGCCAGAAGCGAATTGAAGTGCCGGTGCTGCTTTTCTTGCAGGTACCTGCTTCCTTGAGGTCTTCGGCCTTGTTGCCATTTTCATAGGCAATGGAATAGATGATGCCATTGCGCTGAATACGGGCCTCAAGACGGGTAGACAGGGCATTAACCACGCTGACACCCACACCGTGCAGACCGCCGGAGAATCCGTAACTGTCCTTGCTGAACTTGCCACCGGCATGCAGACGGCCAAAGATAAGCTCTACAGCCGGTACCTTTTCGGTAGGATGCATGTCTACAGGCATGCCACGGCCGTTATCAATAACCTCAAGGGAATTGTCCTCGTGCAGCACTACATCAATATAGTTGGCATAGCCTGCAAGGGCTTCGTCCACCGAGTTGTCGATAACCTCCATGGCCAGATGGTTAGGGCTGGTGGTATCGGTATACATGCCAGGACGGCGACGTACCGGCTCAAGGCCCTCAAGAACCTCAATGGATGAACCATCGTATACAGGAGGAGTATTTGCTTTATCAGCTTTAGCCATAAAACCTGTCTTTCCCTTAAGTGAGATCAGAACCAATGCCAGCGCCCGTCCCTCACGCTACTGCCGCCAGCGTACCGCAGTGCGGCTGTGCAGCAGTGCGCAGTGCGGCAGTGCTGCGCACTGTGCGCTTAAACATCGCTCACGGATACGATGCCAGCTGTGGGTTGGGCCCCTCAGGCGCATGCAAGATTAGCACACTATTTTCTGCAAGCTAAGCCCGCTCCTCAAAAATGCAGCCTCTTTGCAACCCTGCCCATGGTATCAGCCCCACTGCAGCCATCACCACTCCACCATGCCAAAGCATACAGCCATGCCGAAGCGTACGGCCATGCCAAAGCGTACAGCCATGCCGAAGCAAACGGCCAGCCCCTGCTCACAGCCAGGCAAATGCAGGCATGCAGCGTACCGGACGGGAAAGGCTGGGCAGCTCTCACTGCATGGCAGGAAAATAATGCAGCTGCCCTGCACAGAACTCAGCCTCTAAAGCACCAGGGCTTATAAATACGGGCCTGCAGACCTGTGCAAAGTTGAGGTTAAAATTTTTTTAAAAAGTTGTTGACAGGCCAAAAAGTGAATGTATAATGAGCTTCGTTTTCTGACGACGTGGGGTTATAGCTCAGTTGGGAGAGCGCTTGCATGGCATGCAAGAGGTCAACGGTTCGATCCCGTTTAGCTCCACCAGAAAGAAAACAATAACCAGATTGGGGGTATAGCTCAGTTGGGAGAGCATCTGCTTTGCAAGCAGAGGGTCTACGGTTCGATCCCGTATACCTCCACCATAAAGTGGGGTTATAGCTCAGTTGGGAGAGCGCTTGCATGGCATGCAAGAGGTCAACGGTTCGATCCCGTTTAGCTCCACCATTACTTAATGCGATCTGGTAAGCCCTAGGGGGTATAGCTCAGTTGGGAGAGCATCTGCTTTGCAAGCAGAGGGTCTACGGTTCGATCCCGTATACCTCCACCATCTACTATCATGTGGGGTTATAGCTCAGTTGGGAGAGCGCTTGCATGGCATGCAAGAGGTCAACGGTTCGATCCCGTTTAGCTCCACCATACATGATACAAAGACAGACCTTAACAGGTCTTTTTTTATGCCCAGATGTTGTATCTATCAAACATCAGTCCAGGCCGATTCACAGGCTATTTCTCCCCACATCAAAACTCCAAAACAGCCCCACTTTCGTCAGCCCCCTGCCAGCTGATCTGAAGCCTGCCTCGACATCAGGCCACTCTCTTCAACGCCAATTACCTTTCATCTAAATCCCCATACCAGACCAGGCCCAGCCTGGAGCTCGCACCAGCTCTGCCACCAGCTCTGCTACCAGCTCTGCCACCAGTTTTGTGCTGTCCATGCGCCTGTCCATAATCACATTGCCCTCCAGGTAAGCGCTGGCCTGTGCTGCAGCAAATGCTGCAGCCACTGCTGCCGACCATGATGCATGACATGCTGCTGGGCTGTTGCCCTGTGAACAGAGGCTGTCCATGCAGCAGCTGCTGCGCTGCAGCTGCTGTGCTGTAGCTGCCCTGCTGCGTGGCTGTCACGCTCTGGTCCTGGCAGCATGCCTTGCGATGGGCAGGCTTGTCATTGTTCTATTTGCATGTGATTATGCTGTGCACAGTGCCCGGAGAGGTTTAGACAAACAGGCGATTAACCCCAATATGTAAGTTAAATGCGATATACAGGCTGTTTTGTGAATACTTTTTTCGAAACTTTCACACATTTTTCTTTAACATACATACATGAATGTACGTAAAATAGTTTACAATTGAGGGTCACGAAAACTGTAATTCTCCCTGGCGTTATGGCTCTTTTCTTTCAGCTGGCCATACCTGCAGGTGACGTTCACATCTGGTGCAGGTCACTTAATTTGTGCTGATCTAAGGAAAATATAACCTTATGACTGCATAATGGAGCAATCAGTTTTTACTCTGTCAGCGCAGGTGGCTGTGCCAGGGCGTAAGCATGCCCATGCATGAGCATTCACTGGTATGAGCATGCAAAGGCATCAGGCAGCACAGACTGACAGGAAAGTATCAGGGAAGAGCTGACATCATTGCACAACAGTCTTACAGGACGAAGTAAGGGATTATGCGCCCCGGGTTAAAGGCGCAGTATTAATGGCGCAGATATCAAAGCGCAGCTTCGTTAACAGGTGCACAACGGCACCGGCCTGAGCGCTCCTGGGATAAGGATGCGCAGGCTGTTTTTTCTGACTGGGCCCCCTGCCCCTGCAGTTTGTTCAATACAGCCCCCGCTACGGGTTTTCCCTGCCAAAGTTTCTTTTTCCACGCCTGTAATGGCCGGCAATACAGTGCTCACATGTGACTGTTTATGCCCTGAGCCCGTCAGGCTGCCCCCTGAGATTGAGGTTGCAAATGCGTTTTAAAGTTGGAATGCTGGCAATGGCCGTTGCCGGTCTGCTGGGTACCGGTATTACTTCAGTACAGGCCGAAGACCTGCTCGAGATTTATAACGAGGCTTATCAGAGAGATCCTGTCGTTCTGCAGGCCAAAGCCAATCGTGACCGTGCAGTATCTGCCATTGACGAAGCTACTGCAGCTCTGCTTCCTCAGATCAATGTAACTGGCAGCATTACCGGTTCCCGTATTGATCCTGTAGGTAACGGCAGCTCCTATAACAGCCGCACCACCAAGGGCAGCGTTGATCTGTCTCAGGCTCTGTGGCGTCACAGCTCATGGGTTAACCGTGACATCGCTACCAAGACTGCCGCTCAGCAGGAGCTGATGTACAACGATGCCATGCAGCAGCTGATTCTGCGCGTCTCTCAGGCTTACTTCTCCGTGCTTAATGCCGTTGACTCCGTAACCTTTGCCAAAGCCAATCAGACTGCCCTCAAGCGTCAGCTTGATGAGGCCACCCGTCGTTTCCAGGTAGGTCTGATCGCTGAGACTGACCAGCTCGAAGCCCAGGCGGCCTACGACCTTGCCTCTGCCCAGGTAATTCAGGCTGAGAACATCCTCATCAACTCCTATGAGGAAATCCGCAAGCTCATCGGCCGTCAGGTCACTTCCCTCAATGCCCTTGATGCCGCCCGCTTCACTCCTTTTGGTGTTGACCGCACCATCTCTCAGATTGTGGCTAATGCCGAAGAGAACAATCTGAGCCTGCAGGCCAGCATCATCAGCCGTGACATTGCCAAGGATCAGATTGTTCTGGCTCAGACCGGTCACGAGCCTACCATTAACCTCACAGGTTCCTACGGCGTATCTAACAGCAGCTATTCTGCAGATACCATGAGCGCCCAGGAAGGCACCAGCACTCAGGCTGCAGTAGGAGTTAACCTGAGCATGCCTATTTTCTCAGGCGGTGCTGTAAGCTCCCAGGTAACCCAGGCAGAGCACAACTATGTAGCCGCTTCCGAGGCTCTGGAACTGGCTCACCGTACCATGGTGTCCAACGCCAATAACAATTACAACAACGTTCAGGCCGCCATTTCCTCAGTAAACGCCTACTCCCAGACTGAAAAGTCTGCCCAGAGTGCTCTTGAGGCCACCCAGGCAGGTTACGAGGTAGGTACCCGTACCATTTCTGACGTGCTCAATGCCACCCAGCAGCTCTACTCTGCCAAGCAGAGCCTCTCAGCTGCCCGCTTCAACTACGTCATGTCCCGTCTGCAGCTGCTCTATGTCGAAGGCAAGCTGACCGTTGCTGACATTGAAGCAATAAACCGTGGTCTGCAGCGCAAGGCTACCTCCATGCCATCAGTAAGCCACTCCACCAACAATTAATTTCTTCCAGGGTCCCTGAGCATCTGCCCATGGACCACCAGTGGTGTCCTGGCGCTCTGGCCAATGGCCAGTCCCCGGACAGCGAAAAAGGCCTGACCCTCAATGAGGATCAGGCCTTTTTCATTGGGCGGACAGCGCAGTCCGCGCTGGCATCACGGGCCGCACGCATCGGCCTGCGCTCCAGCTGCCCAGCATGGCCAGCTGGCCATGCAGGCAGCCGGGCGGCTGGCAGCGAGGCTTACTGGGCCTTAATCTTGTTGACTATGCCTGTGGTGGAGCAGTTATCAACGAAGTTGAGGATCTTCACTGAGCCGCCATTGGCCAGTACTTCCTTGTGACCTGCAATCTGCTCGACCTTGTAGTCACCGCCCTTGACCAGGATATCAGGGAGCACGCGGCCAATCAGGCGCTGCGGGGTCTGTTCACTGAAAGGAACAACCATGTCCACACAGCTCAGGGCAGCCAGCACGTCCATACGGTTTTCAAGGGGCACAATTGGACGGGTCGGGCCTTTGAGAGCCTGAACGGACTCATCGGAATTTACGGCAACAATAAGGGCATCACCAAGAGCACGTGCCTTCTGCAGATAGTCCACATGGCCTTTGTGCAGAATGTCAAAGCAGCCATTGGTCATGACCACACGCTTTCCTTTCTGTTTTAAGAAAGCAACTTCCTCAACAAGCTCATCTTCAGTAAGCACGCCACAGTGCTTGCAGGCATCCTCACCGGCACCGTAGACATCCTCATGAAGCTCGCGCGGGGTTACGGTTGAGGTACCCAGCTTGCCCACTACAATTCCGGCAGCACGGTTAGCCACAGCACAGGCCTCTGGCAGGTCGCAGCCGCTGGCAAGGCAGGCAGCCAGGGTAGCAATTACGGTATCACCGGCACCGGTAACGTCATAAACTTCACGGGCACAGGTTGGGATATGCAGCGGAGCCTTACCCGGAACAATCAGGGACATGCCGTCCTCTGAGCGTGTTACCAGCAGGGCATCGAGCTGATGCTCCTTGATGAGGTTGAGGGCTTTGCGCTCGAGGTCTTCATTGTCAGTAACCTTGCCGACTACAGCCTCAAACTCGGACATGTTAGGGGTAAGCAGAGTAGCGCCACGGTAACGGGAGAAATCAGTGCCCTTTGGATCTACCAGCACAATGATGTTCTTGCGGCGGCAGTCCTGAATCATGGTCTGTACTGAGGACAGGGCACCCTTGCCATAGTCTGAGCAGATAACCACGCGGGTATCGCGCATGCACTTGCGTAAAGCGGCCATGATGCTGCCCTGATCGACCTTTTCATAGCCCTTTTCAAAATCAACGCGCAGCAGCTGCTGATGGCGGCTGAGAATACGCAGTTTGGTAATAGTTGGCAGATCTTCGCTTTCAATAAAGCGCACATCAATATTCTTTTCGGCCAGCAGCTGCTTTAAGGACTCGCCAGACTCATCCTTGCCGATAATGCCCACGATGTCGCAGCTGATACCAAAGGCTGAGAGGTTTAAGGCTACGTTGGCGGCGCCACCGGCACGGTTCTCATAACGGTCGACATTGACCACAGGAACCGGAGCTTCCGGGGAAATACGACTTGAAGAGCCATACCAGTAACGATCCAGCATGACATCGCCAACAACGGTTACACGACCGTTGAACTCGGGGATCTTGATAAAATCCATCCGCCTTTACCTCAACTTGTCCATAATGGCACCAGCTGTGCCTAAGCAACGCAGCATCACCTGACCATAAAACCGGCCCCGCAAGGACCTGTCAGATGTGCTGAATTTATCTTAGCAATAATAGCAAAAATATTAATGCTCCAAACCGCCGCCGCCGCGCCGGACACAGTTTTTCCCCACCGTCGCGTCCACGTCCGCTCAGAGGTCCGACCAGCACGTACAGCTAAAAGGCCGGACCTGCCCGCACAGCTCATCAGGCCGACCTGCCCGCACAGCTAAAAGGCCGGACCTGCACGTACAGCTCATCAGGCAGACCTGCCCGTACAGCTCTGCGGGGGACCAGTCCATGCAACCCAGTCCAGCCCATCCTGTGCCTCCAGCCCTGCTACCACAGCTGCAGTGCAGCCGACGCCGGGCACAAGTGCACAGTGTCGGGGCGCCAGGGCGGGATTTTTCGGGCTCTTTGATTTAGAATGAGCGGATAAGCTTTGCAGGCACACAAGCGTGCTGTGTGCTCAGACTTTACCGGACCCGGCCATTGCATGGCCAGGCAGCACTGTCTGTTGAGCCTGCTGCGGTCCATGACTTTACAGAAATCCTGTTCTCAGTACCTGCCCCGGCAGTTGCGCTGCGCTGCTGCAGCAGCGCCAGTCGCTGCCCCTGGCTCCGCCTGCGCCAGCTGCCTGCCCGGCAGTGGCATGCTTTATCCGGTCTGTCAGCCTTTTCCAGGAGAGTGCCCTTGCCTTTATATTCCAGCTCGATTAAGGACATAGCCCTGTGGCCTCTGCCCCATGTTGCCCTTGTTGCGGCCATGGGTATGATCTTTGGCTTCGACCTTGGCTCTGTATTTATCAACCATGAAATAGTCTCAGACTTTTTCCTGATTGCCGACAGCAAGGCTGATATCATCTCCGGAACCTATATCCTGGGCTTTATCTTTGGTGTATTCATTGCCGGGTACGTCAACTATGGCTCAGGACGCAAGCTCTCCATTATCTCTGCCATCACCGTAGGCTCACTTGCTATCTTTGCCTCACTGGTAGCTCCCAATTTCTCCATTTTGCTGTGCTCAGAGCTGGTCATAGGATTCTCCCTGGGCCTCTATCTGGTCTCAGCCTCGCTGTACAACTGCGAAATCATGCTCCCGGTCAATCGCGGCATGGGACTGATGATGACACCTGTAGGCGTCATGGCGGGCGGCTTTTTCTCTTTCATTGCCTCAGCTGAGGTCACTGATCACCCTTTCCTGGTATTCATCGGCCTGTTCATCACTAATATCATTCTGGTGTCCATAGCCATAGTAAAGCTCAGTGAATCGCCACGCTATCTTGCTCTGACCGGCTCTACCGATGCCGCTCTGTCTGTGCTTTTCAAGCTGCGTCATGACATGGGTGCCGCTGCACGTGAGCTTGCCGAAATCAATGAGTGCTGCCGTGGTGAGTCCCGAGGTTTTGAGTTCTTCCTGCAAAATACCGTCTACCGCAGGCTCCTCAGCTACATGTGCATAGCTGCCTTTCTGTTCAATGTCGGAGGCGTCAGTGTCATCCCTTATGTGCTGATCGACAATATGTCGCTGTACCTGATCTGCCTCAATAATGAATCCTGCTACTTTTCAGTTAACAACCAGGTTATCTACACCACTTTCCTCATGGCATTTATAGGCGTATTTCTGCATGCTCTGTCTATTGAACGCAACAAGCGCCGACTGGTGGTGCTCTACAGCTCGGCTATCGCATTAGCCGCCCTTGGTGCCGCCCTGGTAAGCTCATTATTTCCGACTGGCACGATTCAGCAGTTCATTCTGTTTATTTCGATCATGATTTTCGTGCTCTTCAGCCTGGGCAGCTTCATGGTCTTTATTGCAGCCATTGCTCCTGAGCTCATGCCGGTCCGTGGCCGCGAATTTGGCCTTGCCTCCATCTTCATGGCCCACGGCATAGGCCTGCTGGGCAGCATGCAGATGTACTCCCCTGTTATTCATAACTACGGCCTGAGCGGACTTCTGGCTGTGGGATTTATCACCTCACTGCTGCTGCTTTACATAAATATGCTCTACCTTCCTAACCCGGGGCGTCTGACCCTTGAGAGCATTGAAAACCGCATCATGTCAGCAAGCCGCTTCTCCGATATTAACAAGGCCAATGAAAAAGGCCTGAACTGAGCGCGCATCTGCCTGTGGCCTGACGGCCGGCCACGGCAGCTGTGCTGCCCAGACATCGTCCCTTCGCCCTGCCATATATCCAGTGCCCGCTCCATGGCACCTGCCATACATACAGCTACAGTTCACAGGCCCCTGCCATACATCCAGTGCCATCTCCATGGCACCTGCCATACATCAATCTAATGTTCACAGGCCCCTGCCATACATCCAGTGCCATCCCCATGGCACCTGCCATACATCAATCTAATGTTCACAGGCCCCTGCCATACATCCAGTGCCATCCCCATGGCACCTGCCACACATCCAGCTCAGGTTCCCTGGCCTATGCCAGCGTAGCAGACCATTGCCCCAGACCATTCCTCCTGAAGCCCCTTCATCCTTACAGCAACTTTTATCAAATTTTGCTTCTGCTTATGAAATTACCGTCATAAATGACGGCTATGCCTGTATTTACAGCACCTGACTCACGGCAATTTTTGCAAAGTAAATTTAAGAGAGCGCACATTTCTGGATCTTCATGCGCAATTTATGTTTTTTCAGCCTGTTCCTTAATTGATTAAAATTGCAGTCAGATCGCAAGATTGCGCAAACGGCTAAACTATGGGATTGAGGGTGAAATCACCTGATATTTTATACTCTCAAAATCCTGGTTTTACGTATCTATTTTTGGGTATGCACTTCATGTCTGGGGCATATTTATCTGATTTATCTGTTATCACCTGACAAAGTGGCGTAAACTGAAAATGTACTGAAAGTAAGCCTGAGCTAACAATTTTTTTTATCTTTCGTGCTCAGGCTTTCTCTTTTATATATTCTATGCGCGCTGCAGCGCTTACTGCGGATTTCAGTACAATGTTCAGTACAGCCATGCGTTCTATGCATACTTATGTGTGGCAGGAATCAATTCAGTACAATTTCTACAGTAATACTCAGCAGGTGAGATCATGTCGATTTACACTTTTGTCAGTAAGAAAGCACGTGGCCTTATTTCAGGCCTTGTTATCGGAGTTGCTTTAATGTTCCCTGCTTTTACCGCCATTGCCGGTGATGAGTTCCTTGATAACGTTAAGGATTTCAAGCTCTCTGAGAGCCCAGTTAACGTCAAGCAGACCATAGCTGCGGCCCTTATCGATAAGAATGCCGCCATAGTAATTGATGTACGTTCTGAAAATGAGTACAAAAATGGCCACATTCCAGGTGCCTTTAACATTCCGCATGGCGATATCACCTCATTCAAGGGTCTGGAAGTACTCAAGGAAAAAGACACTCCAGTGCTGCTTTACTGCCGCTCCGGCCGCCGCTCCGGCATTGCCATGAACAATATGTCACGCGCCGGTTACAAGCATCTCATGAACATGGGCGGTATCATTACCTGGGAGCACGAGCTCAGCACCGAGCCTCCTGCAAAGTCCTTTGAAGAAGCTGTACGTGCAGTAGTACCTCTCAATTAATCTTCAAACACCACTTGCCCGTACCACCTGGCCGCCACAGCCTGCTGACGCAGCCTGCAGCCCCCGGTCCAGAAAAAAGAGGATGCCCCTCAGGCCAAAAGGCCATGGAGCATCCTCTTTTTCAATGGTCCGGCCTGCAAAGCCAAAGCACAAAGTCGCGAAAGCACAAAAGCCCTGATGTCACAAAGTCTGACACCAGGGCTTTTTGCACAGAGTCGACAGCCAGATATCAGACCACGGCCTTCAGATCTAAGCCTAAGTAAGACTGCCCTTACTTTTTGCCTTTGCGCCTGACGCTGCGGTCGATGCTGCAGCAGCGGTCGATGCTGCCGCAGCCGATGCTGTCGCGGTCAATTCTGCTGACTATGGCGCCCTCTGCCGATGACTTATTGCTACTTTTTGATGGCCAACGGGCTGTATTAAGGTAACGGAATGATACAGGAGCAGGATCCAGAGGATCGTTTTCGTTTGCTCCCTTCATTGCACCTGCGGCTACAGCTGCCGCAACAGCCTCAATGTTGGCCTTGGCAATGTAACCGTAGATTTTATCTAAGTACTCTTTCATACAGGCCTCCTGCAGGACAAACACGGTAACAGCCTGATTAACATGTCATGCACTGAGCTTACTGTCTGGCTTACTGTCTGGCTTACTGTTTGGCTTACTGTCTGGCTTACTGTTTGGCTTACTGTCTGGCTTACTGTCTGGCTTACTGTTTGGCCGCCTGTTTGTTTGCCTTGCTGGCTTCCTTATCAGCTTTCTTTTCCGATCCTTTTTTGGCTGCGCGCTCAGTCTCGAGCTTCTTACTTGCCTTGAGAGCTGCCTTTTTCCTGTTCTGGCGGTTCTTTTCAGTACGGGCGGCAGCCTGCTCATCGGCTTTGAGCTTGCTCTCGGACATATGGAAATGGAACTTGCCATCAGCTGCACGGTAGACATCATAGCCCATGTATTTTGGGAAACGGGCCAGGAAGCGCTCATAGAGCTTTACCGGACCAGTGCCATCCTTGCTTGAAATACTGCCAATGCTGATTAGCTTACCCTCGTAAGTAGCTCCGGCCACCCTTGCGCCCTTTTCATTTACATGGGACGGCTGCCAGACAGTAAGCGGAGTCTGTACCAGCCAGACGCACTTACTCCTGGTCAAAACAGTCTCTGGCAGAGAAACAGCGCCGGTCTCTTCCTCCTCATATGGAGTAACGTCAAAGGTGTTCTTACCGGTACGAACGACCTTATAGCCGATAAACTCAGGATGCTGTTTGAGGAACTCAGGATAGAGAATGACCTCACCAAGGCCGTCAGGCGAGTTGATCTTGCCTATGCTGTTACGTCTGATCGGACGGGATGACCCCGGTACTAAATTGCCGTTTTCATCAGTGTGAGCAGGGGTCCACTTGTTTTTGTAGGTGCACAGATACCAGCCGTAGGTAGAGCGGGCCAGAAGGGTATTAGGCATCCTGGGACGCAGGCTGGGCATATCTCCAAATTTAGGATCAGGCTCACGGGGAATGAACTCAAACTGACTCTTGCCCACGCGCATGACGCGGTAGAGCCTGAGCTCGGGATATTCCTCAAGGAAGTCATCATAAAGAAAGACTTCTCCTATGCCGTCGGGCTCTAATATCTTGCCTATGCTGGTACGCTTGGCCGGCATGGATCGGGCTGGAACGTCGTTGCCGTCCTTATCCTTGTGGGCCTTTACCCATACGTTTTTATAAACGCACAGGAAGCAGCAGCTCTTTCCTTTGGTAAGCAGAGTTCGCGGCATCTTTGGGCCGCCGCCATTCTGAGCAACACCAGTGTTATCGGCACTGACAGTTGCCACAGGTGCAGCTGACTCTGATGATTTTGCTTTTCTGGTGCTCACAGTAAACTCCAATATCAGGCCAGCTGCCCGAAGGCTGCTGACTTAGAAAATACTCCAGCCGGCCAGAGCGGCAGCTGGCCTGTTCAGCTCACACCGCCATGCGGCGGCAGCTCAGGCAAATTAGCTCAATAAGAAGACAGGTCATGCTGCCCTGCACGAATGAGCCCATAGCATAGTGGCTCATGGTCACCGCCCGCCGGGCTGGCCGCAAGCCGGGCGTTCGACTGCGTTGCAGGCCAGCAAGCGGGCAGCGCTGCAGGCCGCAGGCCGGCTGGCAGGCAGGATGGCTGGCAGGCATACTGTCAGCCTGTCGTAATGACTGTAGATAAGTATCAGGACAGGAGGCGGTTTGACTTGTCGCCAGGGTGTGGCTGGGCCTCAGGCATAAGGGTTACAGTTGCCACAAGGCCATGAGGCGAACAGTTGGCAAACTCAAGGCGGGCATTAATGCTGTCACAGCTGGCCTTAACAATGGCAAGGCCCAGGCCGGTGCCCTGAATTTCGGAGCGATCACCGCAGACGCGGTAGAAAGGCTCAAGAATATGCTTTAAGTGGTCTTCAGGAATGCCCGGACCATTGTCCTGAACAATCAGCTGAATACGGCCATCATCAAATTTGTGGGCCATCAGGTCAATGCGGCCGCCGTCAGGGGTGTATTTGATGGCATTGGACAGCAGATTGGACATGATACGCATAAGACGCATGCGGTCAGAGACCATCTTGAACTGAACATTACCCTCGACACCAAGGTCAATGCCCTTGCGGTCAGCCAGCACTTCCTGCTCATCAATCAGTCTGGTGTAGAGATCAAAAATGTCTATGGTCTCCATCATCAGATCAGTTCGGTTCTGCTCGCGGGCCAGAGTCAGCAGCGAGGTCATGAGCTGACGCTCGCGGGAAATGCCGTCCTTAAGGCGCTGGACCTTAAGACGGGCGCCAGGAGAGAGCTCTTCTTTTTCCAGAGACTCAGCCTGCAACGACAGCGCGGTGAGCGGCGTACGCATTTCGTGGGCGGCATCAGCAATAAAGCGCCGCTTGGACTGAATGCCATCATCGACCTTACTGAACAGTCGATTGAGCGCCAGAATGAAGCTGTCGAGCTCTGAGGGCACAAAGCCGGTATGGTTTTCCGGAATAACCGGGCTGAGGTCATCCTCAGAGCGCTTGTACAGTGACTTGGCAATCTTATTGAGGGTGACAAACATCAGCTTGACCGACACCATCAGCAGCGGGATGAACAGCAGATTAATGCCTATAAACTGCCAGATAGAGGTAATCAGGGCCTGACGGGTAATGCTGTCAATGGAGCTCAGCGGTCTGGCTACCAGGAAGCGCTGACCTGTAGTGTTGGTGGACACGAAGGCACGCACACGCTGATCTGCCACCAGCAGAGTATAAAAGCCGTCGGCTACGCCATGAGGAATATAAAGGGCATCACCTGGGCGGCCAAACAGAGGCGCAATGATGATGTCGTACTTAAACTTGTGAATATCAAAAATGGACGGAGTAAGCGGTGGGACATCATCGCCCATCATGCGGCCTCTGCCCTGAGCACGACCAGGTCCGCGTCCCGGTCCCTGAGCTGGGGCACCTGCATCCGGCCCGCCGGCATCTGGGGCTACGGCAGGAGCGCCATCGGTCCTGTTGGCTCCGCCGTTGTCATCGCCAAACTCACTGACACCATAAGTAAGCACCAGTCGTCCATTGATGCTCTGCACGCGGAAAATGCGGGTGTGATTATTACGTGGCGGCTCCCAGCGACGCGGGATAATCATCTTGTAGTTGATGGCCACCAGAGAAATCTGGGAGAGCTCCTCGTCAACGAATTCCTGAGCCGTCTTGTAAATCTTCATGTAGGACATAATGCCCATACATGCAGTGGTAACCAGACCCACCAGAGAAAAGAGCACCATGATGCGAAACTGCAGCGAGCGCATGAAGTCGTTGGTACGACGGCGTTTGCGTATCAGTCGCCAGCGGCGACGGCTGTCCCCCTCAGCGGCGCTGCCCCCACCAGCTGCAGCGCCACCTGCCGGAGCAGCAGCTGGCGCAGCGGCAGCTGGGGCTGTGGCAGCTGGTGCAGCGGCCAAAGGAACGGCCGGCGCGGCTGAAGCAGCCTCAGGTGACTCAGAGTCACCGGTGCTGGCAGCATCCTGGGCCTGGCCGCTTTGAGCCTTGCCCTGATCCTGGGTGTACTGCTGAAAGTCGTCATCACTAAGGGCATCGGCAGCTGCGGCCAGGGCTGCAGATCCAGCAGATCCTGAATGACGCTCAGCAGCGGCATCGCTCTGTCGCTGATGCTCAGAGCTTTCGTTGTGATTGAGCTGCACGTGACCTTCCTCCATAGACGGGAAATTTTCAGGCTGCCACCGGTATTGCCCGTGCCAGGTGGAAGTACTGTGTCAGGGGGACTGAAAGCCTGTTACCAGGAGCCCTCAGTCTTGTCACCCTGAGGTGCGGCTGCGGCGGCAGCTGAGTCAACCTTGTTAACCTTCCAGCCTACGCCACGGATATTCTTGATGTACTCAGAGCCAATCTTGCGGCGCAGAGTGTAGATAATGTATTCAACGGCATTGGAATCGATTTCATCGTCCCAGCCGTAAATGCGGTGCTCCAGGGCATCGCGGGACAGAACAGCGCCAGGACGGGCCATCAGAGCTTCAAACAGAGCAAACTCACGGCCGGTAAGCACTACAACACTCTCCTGACCTGGTCCCTTGGTAATACGTACTTCATGGTTGGCAGGATTGAGGCACAGATCGCCATAAGTAATGGATCCGTCAGCAGCAGCACTTTCACGGCGGCGGGTCACGGCACGGATACGGGCCAGCAGCTCTGACATCTCAAAAGGCTTGACCACATAGTCATCAGCACCCTTATCAAGACCGAGCACCTTGTCACCGGTATCATCGCGGGCGGTGAGGATAATGACAGGCTTTTTGAGCTGGTTTTTGCGCCAGTACTCAAGCACCTGAATACCGTCCACCTTAGGCAGGCCCAGATCAAGCAGACAGCAGTCATACTCGGCGGCAAAAGGAGCCTCCAGCGCATCATGTCCGTTCTTCACCCAGTCTACGGCATAAGCAGCATCTGCCAGGTTATCAGCCACGGACTGACCAATCATCTCATCATCTTCAACCAGTAAAATGCGCATACTTCATTGCTCCTTGTCCCTCGATCTGCACTTTGAGCAGACCTGCATGCATACAGCCACAAAGACCGGTAATGCTCTGTGACCGTCCGGTACGCCAGCACCCAAAACAGCGCTGCGCCCGGCAGATGACAGCACACTGACCTCAGCTGCCGTCAGTTAAATTGTAAAAGCCTATTGCTTAGCTTTTCCTTAGATGGCCCGCGATTGGCCAGAGACCAGAGCCGTCACGCAGACGGCCAGCCCTCCGGCCGCGCCCTCAGGCACGCCCCTGCACCATCCCGGACAACACTCCCGACATCCCGGCATAACCAGGCTTAAAAAGGGCCGTGTCCTGCCCGGCAGCGCCCTGCCAGACTAAGTCCCTGCAAGGCAGGCCTGCCTGGCTGGCTGTCAGGCGCCCAGCCTGACGGTCAGCATGGCTGTCAGCCCTCGATAAAGCCGAGAATCTCAGGGATCAGCTCTTCAAAACCCTCGGTAAGAGCGTGGTCAGCTCCCTCGACAATGCGGATATCGCAGCCCTGATAAAACTCAAGGGCACGGCGGTACTCGAGCACTTCATCAGCTGTGCCCAGAAAGACCTTTACTGATGGGACATTAACCTTAATGGTCTCATCCTGCTCTTTGAGGAAGGTCAGCATGTCAGGGGTAAGCTCGAAGTGGCAGTCAGTATTGGCGTTGTACTGAGGACCAGTAAGCTTTACAAAATAATCCTGAGGGTGGACACATGGATTGAGCAGCACGGCACGGCATGGCCAGCGGGTTCCGACCAGACTGGAGTAAAAGCCGCCCAGGGAGCTGCCTATCACGGCAAAAGGCTGGCCCTCATGCTCCTTTACCCAGGCATCAATGTGCTCAAATATAGCCGCAACGCCCTCACGTGGGGTATCAGGAAAGCTCAGCGATTCAAAGACCAGGTCGTCGCGGCCATGCTCCTTAAGATAGTTGCGTATCATGGTAGCCTTCATGGCATTAGGGCCGGACAAAAAGCCGTGAATATAGAAAATCTGCATCAGTAATACTCCCGTGAACAAAGCCCGCCCGCAACGTTGGCAAAGAACAGGACAGCACAGCACAGCAAGTAACGCACTGCAAAGACAGTGCAGCCGCGCTCGCAGGCCGCTGACAGGCGTAAAACAAGTTTAGACCCATCAGCCCCATGATTAAAGCCCCCTGCAGTCCCGGCCCTCCCATGACAGGGACGCCCCGGCCCGCCCATCGGCAAAGCCTCCGGGCAACATGCTACCTGGCCAGCGACATGAGCTGACAGTACAGAACAGAACAGGACACAAGGCAAGCCCCTGAGCCAGTGCAGGCCTGACTGTACTGATGCGCAAGATCTGAAGAACGGTATGAAAGGCGAAAACAGCTCAGCCCTGTGCCTGGGAAAATCCCTGAAGAGCAAAGGCACGAACGGTGACAGGCAAGTGGGCCGGAGCAGAGGATGGGGACAGGGAAGAGTGCCCGGCCAGCAATGGCCCTGGGCTGATAAGCTGCGGACTTGCTGCTGGTGCAGTCTGGCGTGTGCAGACTGCCGTGTGCAGACTGCCGGTGCAGGCTGGCGTCCGGAGGGCAAAGCCTGTGCCCGTGGGCAGGCATGGCGTGGGAGATGTAGGGCGGGGAGCCCCTTGAAGTCATTGAGGTATGGGTTTTAGTAACCGCCTACCCCTGTGTCAGGGATGAAGCGGCCAGATGGCAGACGGAAGACCTGGGTGTCGATGCCGCCGTTGCGGTCAAAGCGCAGGTAGCGCCATCCCGGGCCCTGCATGTCGAGGGCAAAATCGTGGGATAAAGGCTCGAACTGAATGGAGGTTGACGGGGTAGCAATGTAGCGAATACCGTCGTGGACCTGGTCATACTCCTGATGAACATGCCCGCTGAGTACCAGTTTGATATTTGGGAAACCGGCTATGAAGTTATTGAACTCATCCTGATTATGCATGGTCTGGGTATCAAGCCAGTTGCTCCTGACCAGACGTGGCAGGTGATGGACCAGTACGGCTGTATTGAGCTCAGGATGGTTGTCACAGCAGGCTTTGAGGTAGTTGAGCTGATCGCGCTCTACCCAGCCATGAGGAACGCTGTAGACTTCAGAATTGAGGAAAACGAACTGCCAGTTGTTGCAAATCAGGGAGCGTTCGGTGTGAACGCCGAAGTTGTGAAGGATACGGTACATCAAAGGACCGTCATCATGATTGCCCGGCACAAAGAATACCGGTTTTTGCAGCATGGCAATGGCGTGGGCAAAACGCTGATAGGAGCTTACTGAGTAATCCTGACTGATATCGCCTGTTACTACCACAATATCAAAGTGCAGTGACTGATTGACCACAGCCTCAAGTACGGCCTTGAATGAATCAGCAGTACGCACTCCCAGCAAGGTCCCGGCTTCCTCGGCAAACAGATGTAAGTCGGTGAGCTGGAGGACGCTGATATGCTCCTCATCGCCTTTCAACTGCAGATTAAATGTAGTCATGCCAAAACCGCCAGAAACTTAACTGCCTGTCATTCAGTATTTCTAAAAAGCAAAACAGCCCAGGTCAGTACATCCGCAAAACAGCCGCTGCTGCCACTGGGGCAGCCGCAAGTCGCGCAGCTGAAGGTGCAGCTGCCTGCAGGTGAGTACTTCCTGTATGCCAGTACAGCGATACCTGATGTGAATTACAGAGGCAATTGAGCCAAAATCCTTGATCAGGAAAAAAACATAAACAACTTCAACAGGACCATAAAACCCGGCTGTCTGCTGTCAAAGCAGGCGCTGACTGTAGTCTGTCCGGTCCAGTACTGGACTGTGCCAGCGTGCCTTTGTGCCTGCTGCACATCCAGGTGCCCTGACGGCACCAGTTAAAGCATGCAGACTGGCTGTTGTGGAGCATTCTGATGCCTCCGTCAGGCGTGGGCGCAATCCCGTGCGCATATATTACCGGATAATAATTTCAAGAAAAGTTAATCCGATAACATTCTTGCCATCGATTGCGCAGATTGGAGAACTTTTTTCAGCAAATTTGCCATAAATCACACAAAAGGCCCCTCACCACATATCACAGCCCGTCCCAACAGCCTCTATGACCGCTAAATATACGTGTGATTTAAACCTGAGCGTTCACTGTGCTCCCTGCCCATGCCACTATACCGGCAAAAGCCCCATGTCCCTGATGCCAGTCTCACTGTGAAAGCATACCTGTGCCTGTTCCTGTGCCTGTGCCTGTGAAGGCCCATCAGGCATACGCAGTATGCGCCGGCCGGAAAACAGACAGCCCTGACAACCAGAGGCGGCCATCAGGGCTGACATCGTTTGCCGTTGCTGCAGCGGCGCCGGCATGGCGCTCAGTCCTGCCGGACACGGCAGTATGGCTGCGTCATGCGCGCATGCGCAGGTCGGCGCGGGGCTTAGTCCTTGATTTGGGCAAAGGACTGACAGATTTCATCGTAGTAAATCTGCAGATGCTGCAGAGCCATGAGGGCAGCGGCATTGCAGATACGGCCGTTGCGGCACAGCTCAAAGGCCTTCTGGGCCGGAATCTTGAAGATGCGTATGTCCTCTTCTTCGCTGTCCAGACCGCCATGGCTTAGCAGATGGTCAGCTTTGATCTTGCCAATGTAGAGAGTGACGCGCTCAGAGCATCCGCCCGGGCTTGGGTACACTGAGTTGATGTAGTGCAGGTGCTCAGCTGTGATTTTGATGCCTGACTCTTCCTGAAGCTCACGGATAGCGGCCTCAATTTCACTCTCACCCTTGTCAATCATGCCGGCCACGATTTCAATGAGCCATGGGGATACAGGATCCTTTAAGGCGCCAGGGCGGAACTGCTCGATGAGCACAACCTCACCACTTTCCGGGTCAAAAGGAAGAATGGCTACGGCATCGGTACCGCGCTCAAAAATAATGCGGTCGAGAATACGGGTAGTGTGTCCGTTGAACTTGCGGTGGGAAACACGGTAGAGATCGAGGGCAAAACGCCTTTCGTACAGACGGGTCTGCTCGTGAACCTCGACATCCTTGATAGTAAAACGTGGAGCAGCCAGCTCGTCAAATCTGTCCATAAAAGAAAACACCTGATGATATAAAAACCCATGGGCACCCGGCAGGCGGTGCTGTCTGCGGCCCAGCGGCCCCTGCACATAGTCTGTGGCAGCACCAGATAACATGCACGGCGTATCCGTGGTGCCCACACTTCTTCTGTGCGCATATATGGCCTGTCCTTACGCTGCGACCAGGTGCGCCCTCATGGCTACAGGGATTAACCCTGGCAAAGCTATTGTAACCTTAATTGTCAGGCGCGAAATGCTCCGGCCGATCCATATTGCAGCAATGACGCACAGCTCACTTTCTTTTGATAATTTCAGTCCCGCCCTCCCTCAAAATGCGCCCCCATGATCCTGCCCCCAGTCCGGGCCATGGTCACGGACTGGCCATGGGCCATGCAAAAGCCCGGTGCCTGGTCACAGCCATGGCCCCGGCCGCCCGGCCGCTGCCGCAGCTGCCGGCTCTGGCGGCCGCTATGGCGGCTGCGCTGGCGGCGGGGCGTCACAGGCGGCTCAATTTGTTAAACTATGGAAAGCGACAGCACAGCTGGTACTGAGCTGAGATCAAGGCAGCAGAAGATCAGAACCAATGGGGCTGTCAGTGCCGGTTATCAAATGAGGTAAACCATGTCCAAGATTGTTTTAAAGAATGCTACTGCTCTTACTGACAGTGGTTTCCGCCAGACAGAAATCCTGATTGAGGGCGATACCATTGCCCGTATTGAGCCTTCCATCAATGAAAAGGCCGATCGTGAGATTGACTGTACCGGCCAGCTGGTGCTGCCAGGTCTTATCGATGCCCACGTGCACTTCAGACAGCCTGGTCTTGAGCATAAGGGCACCATTGCCACTGAGTCCGTAGCTGCAGCTCTGGGCGGTGTGACTTCCTACATGGAAATGCCTAACACCAGCCCGTCCACCACCACTGTTGAGGCCCTGCATGACAAAAAGGCCATTGCCGCCCGTGACAGCATGGTCAACTACGCCTTCTATCTGGGCGCCGGTGAGAACAATCTTGAGGAGGTCAAGCGCGTTGACCCTCATGAAATTGCCGGTATCAAGATTTACATGGGCTCAACCACAGGCAATCTGCTGCTTGATGATGACAGCGCCCTTTATAAGATGTTTGAGGCCTCACCTGCTCTGGTAGCCACCCACTGCGAGGACAATGGCATCATCAACGCCAATACCGCCGAAGCAAAGGAAATGTACGGCGATGACATTCCTTTTGAAATGCATCCAGTGATCCGCAACCGCGACTGCTGCCTCAAGTCCTCAAAACTGGCCATTGAAGCTGCTCTGGCCACCAGAAAGCGCCTGCACATCATGCACCTGAGCTCAGCTGAGGAAGTAGCCATGATGGCTCAGTTTGCCCACGGTCCTTTACATGAGCGCCAGGTATCAGCCGAGGTCTGTATCCCTCACATGTTCTTCAACGACAGTGACTATCAGCGCCTCAAGGGCTTTTTAAAGTGCAACCCGGCCGTCAAGTTTGAGCGTGACCGTCAGGCCCTGCTAAAGGGACTGCGCACCGGTGTAATCTCCACTGTCGGCACCGATCACGCCCCTCATGAGCTGGCCGTCAAGAAGAGCGACAAGTACCTCAACGTGGCCTCAGGCCTGCCATCAGTGCAGTTCAGCCTCAATGTCATTTTTGAGCTGGCCCGCCGTCGCGAAATCAGCCTTGAAGAAGGCATAAAGGCCGCTACCATCAATGTGGCCGAGCGCTTTGGCATTGAAAAGCGCGGCGCCATCAAGGAAGGCTGGTTTGCCGATATAGCCATCATCGATCCGCGCGTTCACTACACCGTAACTCAGGATGACATTGCCTCCCTGTGCAAGTGGTCCCCAATGCTGGGCGAATCTTTCAGCTGCATGGTCACCCACACCATTGCCTCAGGCAATCTGGTAGTTGCCGACAGCAGGATTTGCTCAGAGCCGGGCAAGGCCATGGCCCTGCGCTTCAACCACTAAGAGCGCAGGCCCGGCGCAGCACCGGCGTCGGTCCTGGCGCAGCCGGCCTGTCCAAAGCCTGCATGGCGGGCCGGTTCTGGCCTGTCAGAAAAGCAAAAGCCCTGAAGTCCACTTAAGGATTTCAGGGCTTTTGTTTGGGAGCCGGCCAACAGCCGGATGTGGACACGGCCCGGCGCTGCCCGGGGGCCGTGAGGGCCAGGGCAGCTTTGGGCCGTGAGGGACTACAGGACTATGTAACCAATCTTTCTGTAGACGTCATCGAGAGTCTTCTGAGCGCGCTCGGAGGCGGCTTCGGCGCCCTTTTTAAGCACTTCCCTCATGTAGGCCTCGTCGCCACGGATTTGCTTATAGCGCTGCTGTACAGGCTCGAGCATGGCCACTACGGCCTCGCCTACTTCGGCCTTGAAAGTGCCGTACATGGAGCCCCTGAAGTGCTCAACGAGCTCATTGATATCGCGGCCGGTGGCAGCAGACATGAGCTCAAGCAGGTTAGATACGCCAGGCTTCTTATCCCAGTCGTAGGCAACTACAGGAGGGTCATCACTGTCGGTAACGGCGCTCTTGATCTTCTTGAGAATGGACTTTGGCTCCTCAAGAATGCGGATAACATTCTTTGGATTGTCATCGGACTTGGACATCTTCTTGCCCGGATCCTGAAGTGACATGACGCGTCCGCCGGCCTTTGGAATCAGGCCCTCAGGCAGGGTAAAGGTCTGACCGTAGATGCTGTTGAAGCGCTCGGCAATGTCACGGGTCAGCTCGATGTGCTGGCGCTGATCGTCACCTACAGGAATCTTCTTTGCCTGATAGAGCAGGATGTCGGCAGCCATGAGCACAGGGTAGTTGAACAGACCTGCAGTGATATTGCTCTCATAGCGCTTGGCCTTGTCCTTGAACTGGGTCATGCGGTTGAGTTCACCTACCTGGGTGTAGCAGTTTAAGACCCAGCTGAGCTCAGTATGAGCTGGCACATGGGACTGCAGGAAGATGATGGACCTGGCCGGGTCAATACCGCAGGCCATGAAAACTGCCAGGGTATTGAGGGTAGTCTCACGCAGCATATCAGGATCCTGACGCACGGTGATGGCGTGCTGATCCACTACGCAGAAGATACAGTCGGACTCATCCTGCATTGGAACCCAGTTACGTAAGGAGCCAATATAATTTCCTATTGAGAGTTCTCCTGAAGGCTGGATGCCTGAAAAAATAATATCTTTGGCCATAAAAGGTTCCTGAACTGATACTGCCTCGCGGCAGGTTAAGGGCAGATGCGACAGGCACGCAAGGGGCGGCCTCAAGTGGGCCGCCCCTGTGCTTCAGACAGCCTGGCAGCTCACAGCTGTGAGCAGCCTTGCTGTCTGCCCTGTATGAATACTTATGATAACTGAGTGCTGACCTTATCCCGGCCCATGCACCTTAACAGGCAGGGATCAGGTCATCTGGCAGCCACGGCCTGGCATGCGACTGCCAGGGCAGCGGCCGTATGGCACACCCTGGGTGGCCGTGGCGTGCCCAGGGTGGCCGTGGCGGGTCTAGGCCTGTCTTTCGGGCAGTGATTTGATGAGCTCGGTGAGCTGACCAAAGCTGTCAAAAAGGTAATCGGGATCGCAGGTGGTGCGCAGGTCAAAGCCGCCATCGTAGCCGTAGGTAAAGGCCACGCATGGCATGCCGGCGGCACGGGCTGCATTGACATCGGAGATGGAGTCACCCACCATCAGGGCGTCAGCAGGCTCTACGCCCAGCTCTCTGAGCACATGGTACAGAGGCTCAGGGGCAGGCTTGCGCTCCTTGAGTACCTCACCGCCCAGAATGCCGCCCAGATAAGGAGTAAGCCCTGCGTAGCTCAGCAGCGGTACGGCATAGACATGAGGCTTGTTGGTTACCACGCCCAGCTTTATGCCATGGGCCTTAAACCACTCAAAGCCCTCACGCACTCCCTCAAAAACCTCAAAGTCGGTGCTCAGACCACGGGTGTAGTGGCGGGAGAAAAGCTCGCGGGCCTGATTGAGCTGCTCCTCCGGAACTTCCTCGACCCTGACATCGTGACGACCAAGGATAATGCGGCACAGCAGCATGTTAAGGCCATTGCCTACGTAATGACTCATGTTTTCCACGGAAGGAGGCTCAAGCCCCATATCACGGGCCACTGCTATGGCGGCAAGAGAAAGCTGCGGCAAAGTGTGCAGCAAAGTACCATCAAGGTCAAACAAAATGGCCTTTGGCCTGAACTCCAGCTTCATACAAAACTCCTTACTGTACTGAAAACGACCGGCGCGTTATGCCAGCCTGGGCTGCCGCGCATACCACAGACGATGCAGGCCTGGTGCCTGCAAGCGGCAGCTGAGCGGCTGCGTGGTGCTGAGCCTGATTATTATGCCATGGCCTGATGCAGGTTCTTAACTACCTGAGCGTAATCGTCCTTGTTAAATAGGGCAGATCCGACCACAAAGAGCTCGGCACCGGCATCGGCACAGGCACGAATGGTATCAGGGGCTACGCCGCCATCGACCTCGATGCGGATGTCCCTTCCGGCACGCTGAGCCATGGCCTTGACGTCGGCAATCTTCTTCATCATGGAAGGAATAAGCTTCTGGCCGCCAAAGCCTGGGTTTACGGTCATGATGAGTACGAAATCAAGGCGCTCCCACAGATAGTCAAGGCAGGAGATATCGGTGCCTGGATTGAACACCAGTCCGGCCTGACAGCCCTGCTCACGGATAAAGGACAGATAACGATCCACATGAGGGGTGGCCTCAGGATGGAAGGAAATCATGGAGGCACCGGCGCGGGCATAGTCAGTAAGAATCTTGTCATTAATCGGATCAACCATGAGGTGCACATCAAGCACGGCCTCAGGGAAACGGCCTCTGATAGCCTTGAGCAGATCAGGACCAAAGGTCAGATTCTGCACAAAGTGGTAGTCCATAACATCAAAGTGGATGATGTCGACACCGGCATCCAGAGCCTTTTGAATGTCATTGCCCAGATCCAGAAGATCGGCTGCCAGAATGGAGCCGGCGATTAAATGCTTCTTTTCCATAATTTAAAAATGTCAGGTAAGCAGAGCCTCAGTGCTCTGAGAGCCCGATTATTCAGGCCAAACAAAAAAGTAAAAGGAAGTTACTGCAGGGCCGGAGCGTCCTGCCACGGCTGCATGCACAGTGCGCCGCAGCCCAGCTGTGCTGTGCTGCAGGCCGGGGAGGCCGGCCACAGCTGCAGACCTGGTGCGGCCCAGGTCCTGGCAAGTATAAAGGCCCTGCACCGCAGCGCAGTTACGCTGCAGCACAGGGCCCATATGTCGGTTCAGGTTACATAAGTTCCTGAATTACTGTCTGATTTCGGCCTTGGCATCGGACACGCGCTTGGCAAAAGGAGTAGCTCCCTGAGACACAGTGCGTGGGATGTTCCGGGCGGCAGCCATGGCTTCCTCGCGTGAACCGAAGTCACCGGCCATGAGAATGAACCATGGGCGGCCATTACGGGAGCTTGGCACAATCCAGTAGTGACCGGACAGGCCACGGGCTGCTGCGGCCACATTGGCGCGGTTGGAGCCGGAAACAATCTGAACTGTGTAGCGGCCGTCTGGCAGATTACGCAGCTGGTCGATTGTGGCCTCAGTGCCGTTGCCATTGTGAACAGGGGCGGCAGCAGCCGGCTGACGGGCGGCGGCCTGCTGGCGCTGCTCATCTGCAAGGCTGATGACCTGACCTGCACGTAATGGAGGACGGGCCGGCTGAGCTGGCTGGGCCGGACGCTGGGCGGCGGCCTGCTGGGCTGCCTGCTGTGCGGCGGCCTGCTGAGCTGCCTGCTGGGCAGCCTTCTGAGCTGCAGCCTGCTGGGCAGCTTTTTGCTCAGCTGCCTTCTTCTGGGCTGCCTGCTGGGCGGCCAGCTGACGGTCAGCCTCTTCCATGGCAGCCTTCTGGGCAGCCAGCTGAGCTGCCCTCTGAGCCTGGGCACGATCCTGGTTTAACTTGTCCATGGCAGCCTGCTCAAGGGCAGCGCGATCAGCAGGATTGTGAGGTGGCTGACGGTTTGCCTGGGCGGCAGCCTGCTGAGCGGCCTGCTGGGCTGCCAGAGCCTGCTGGGCAGCCTGCTGAGCAGCCAGCTTCTGCTGGAGCTCCTGCTGGCTTACCACAGGTGGAGCAACTATATGGGTAATCTGACCCTGGGCATTGGCATCAACATGGTTGAAATTGTCGCCACGGCGCAGGACAGGAATGGCAGGTTTGGCAGGCGCCTGCTGCTGAGCTACAGATCCTCCCACTCCCCGGGGATAGGCAGAGCCATTGGCTCCGCCTTCTATTTTTTCAAGCTCTTTGCCTGAGAGGGTTACGGAATGTTCGGTCTTTGGAGCTGCAGCTTCGGCATCAATACCGCCTGGCACGCCCTGAGGGAGCACGCCCTCGTCTGAATCAAGGCCCTTGAAGTCCTCAGGACCATTGTTGAGCACCAGGCCCTCGCCATTGGCTACCACAGACTGAGCAGGACGGCTGCTCTCATCATCGGATCCGAAGAGGCTGCCTCCAAGGAAGATTGGGATAAGGCAGGCGACCACGATGATAATGCAGACAATGGTGACGAAAATACCTACTGAGCTGCTCTTTTTCTTTGCTTTAGGCGCATTGACCTTGCCGCCTGAGCGGCCTCTGTCATTGCTTACCGATGGCGTGGTCGGATCCTTCATGAGTTTCTCCGTTATTGAAATAATCTGGCTGATATTTCCTTTGGCCGCTGCCAGAGCGTCCGGCAGCTTGTTGGAAATGGCATTGTAAATGCGCATGGTATTCTGCAGCGCAAACATGTGACGCGAGAGCACCATGGCTTCCTGGATGTTCAGCGGCGGTATCTGCATGGACAGCACTTCGGCCTTGCCTGCATAGTAACTGACCTTTTCCTCGGCCCACAGCGGGTGACAGACGAGCACAAAGGCAAAACGTCCCTGACCTGCAAACTGCTCATGAAGAGCCAGCAGCTCGTTGTAGAAAGAAGATACTACACTGTCGATGTCATCAACGACTACAAGAATCTTGTGATTGTAGGGAATGTGGGCCTTTTGCAGAGCATCTGCCAGATTGATGTCAGTATCGAACTGACCGCTGGGCAGCATCTGCTGTAAAAAGAGCTCACGCAGTCTCTGCAGTGCCATGTCCTTGTGGCAGGGAATAAAGACGGCACGCATTCTGGAGTCAGTCTCGTTGACTATCTGCTCACAGACTACGGTACGTCCTGAACCGCTGTCACCGGACAGAAGAATAAAACTTTCGTTGGCAACTACATTATTTACCAGTTCCCGACAAAATCGCTTTTGACTTTCTAAAGAGGCAAGTGCTTCTATGTCCACGGTCGTTTCCTTGTTCCATCCCTGCCACGCAGGCTCTGCCCGGCACGACCGCCACCACAGGCGGGGCAGTGCAGGTTCATTCCATGCTGCAGGCTGCATCAAAGATGCACTCTGCCCGGCAGGTACCGGGGTTAAGGCTCCTTAAGTTACGGACAGCAAGTCAGCACCAGCGAGGCTCAAAAGCACCACTGGAGCGGCGGCCCGTTGTCTGTCCAGGTCCAAAAAGAGGCCCCGGGCAGAAACCACCAGAGAGAATTGGGGTGCACAAAATCACCATCTCCACCATCTTAACTAATGAATATTAATCAGGATATGGAGCTTGTTTATCCCTGCAATTTTAGCCTGGAAAACGGCCTTTGCCAAAAGTTATAACAACAAAAGACCAGGGTCCGGCCGCACTGTCCGGGGCGTCATCAGCGTCCCGGCACGGCCGGGCGCCCCCTGACGCCATGGGCCCGGACGGAGGCCGGGCGGGCGCCCTGGCCTCAGCCCTGCTCATGCAGGGCTGGGCCAGGCATGGCCGGATATGGCCTGTCAGGTCAGGGAGCGGTACTGGTTGATAAGGTCGATAATGAGCTCGTCGACAAGATCGTTGCACACAAAGCTCCTGCCAATACACTGAGGTATTACGTAGTTGATGCGGCCTGCCTTGACCTTTTTGTCATGACGCATGTGGGCAATGAAGTCAGCGCCCGTAAGTTCTGCCGGGACAGCCTTAGGCAGACCGTAGCGTGGCAGTATGTCTCTTATCTGCAGCCACTGCTGCTCACTCATGCCTTTGCCTGTCTTATATGAGACAAAGGCGGCTATGGCCATGCCCACAGCAACGGCCTCGCCGTGAAGCCAGGTACCAAAGCCCATGCCCACCTCAATGGCATGACCAAAGGTATGACCGTAGTTGAGCAGGGCACGCATGCCATGCTCTTTTTCATCCTGGGAGACTACATGGGCCTTCCACTCACAGCAGCGCCTGACCACATAAGACTGATCAAGCCCGGCAAAACCTGATGCCCTGTTGAGGTAATCAAAAAATTCCTGGTCGAGAATCACGCCATATTTGATGACCTCGGCCATACCGGCGGCAATCTCACGCTCAGGCAGGGTTTTGAGCATGTCCAGATCGGCTATGACCACCTTTGGCTGGTAGAAGGCGCCAATCATGTTCTTGCCGGCCGGATGGTTAATGGCTGTCTTGCCGCCTACCGAGGAGTCCACCATGGCAAGCAGTGTGGTCGGTACCTGAACAAAGTCCACGCCACGCTGATAGGTGGCGGCCGCAAAGCCGGTCATATCGCCCACCACACCGCCACCAAGGGCCAGCAGCACACAGTCACGACCAAGGCCGGCACTGAGCAGATCAGTCATGATCTGCATGTAGCTGTTCATGTCCTTATGGCTCTCGCCATCGGTAAGAATGCAGCTGCGGCAGACAAAATCATGCTCCTCAAGCTGTTTCTGTACTTTTTCCAGGTATAGCGGTGCCACAATATCGTTAGTGACAATCATAATGTCACGACGCTCTGGCAGAGCCTGTCTTACCAGGGCTCCCACATCAAGACCGTGGCCGATAGCAATATCGTAGGAATAATCCCCAAGGGCAATATGAACTTTATCCATCAAAAGGCTCCTTACACTTAATTGGGCACAGGGGCAGGTCACGCGCCGTCAGCCTGGCTGACGCCGCTGACCGGCAGCGGCTGCCCGGCCGGGCAGCTAAAGCTGGTGCGGGCTCAGGGCCTGCAGGCAGCGCTGCACTATGTTGTCAATGCTGTCATCAGTATCGATTACGGCCAGGGCAATTGAGCGGTACAGAGGATCGCGCTGAGCAAAGAGCTCGCTCAGGCGTCCCCTGATGTCCTGAACATTAATCATGGGACGGTTCTGGTCATGACGCACGCGCTCATACTGATGCTCCACATCAAGATGCAGATACAGGCACAGGCTGTGCGCAGCTATCAGGGCGCGGCTGTCCGCGCGGCCGGCCACACCGCCGCCCCCTGCAATGACAGCAGGCAGCTGCGCCGGCCTGACTATATGCTCAGGGCAAAAGATTTCATCGAGCAGGCTGCGCAGACAGTCATGTTCAAGCTCACGAAAGTAAGGCTCGCCCTTTGAGGCAAAGATGTCGGGAATGGACATGTGAGCCTGCTCGATTATGTAATCGTCATGATCAAGAAAGCTGCCATTGATACTCTGGGCCAGCCTGCGGCCAATGGTGGTCTTGCCGGCGCCCATGGGGCCTACCAGAAATACCGGCCGGTCAAATCTCATACAGTCATCTCCTCTGTCATCGGCGGCCTGTCCCGGGACGCCGCTTACACGCCCGTCAGAGCCGGGCGCGCGTCGCAGCTGCAGCCGCAGCTGCAGCTGCTGATGCCGCCGCCGGGGCCATGCCCTGCCCGGCCCGGTGGCTGCATCAGCATAAGGCACCGGGACGGGACTTGCCCATAGTCATGAGAGTGTTGCACCAGTTAAGAGCAGGGCCCGGGGCTGTATCCTGGCGCCAGCGGCCTGTGCAGCGCGACAAGTGCGGACCGGGCCCGGGGCCGCTGCCCTGGCGCTGCTCTGCCCGTGCCCCGGCTGCAGCCCTGCCGCCAGCCGGAGGCATGGGCGATGGCGGGAAAATGGCGCCGGGGCCTGTATCGATGCGGGACGAAAATTGCATGGTTAAGACCTTATTTTGCTAAAATATAGAGTTCACATTATTTTTTGCAAGGAGCAAAGTGGTGTTTTCTAAAGCTATCAGGATTGCAAGAGCAGTCTTCTGGGCCGGTCTCTTCGGTGCTGCCCTGTCAGGCGGCGTCGTTGCGGCGGGCTATTACTCCACCCTGGAGGAACTGCCTGACGTTGAGGAACTCAAGCACGTAAGCTTTGAAACTCCGATGAAGATCTACACCAGTGACGGCAAGTTAATTGGTGAGTTCGGCGAGCACAAGCGTATTCCTGTTGATCTCAACGAGATCCCGGAAAAGATGCAGCAGGCTTTCCTTGCCATTGAAGATTCCCGTTTCTACGAGCACTCGGGCATTGACCCTGTTGGTATTTTACGTGCCGTGGTGGTAGCTGCCACCTCAGGCGGTGCCTCCCAGGGTGCCTCCACCATTACCCAGCAGGTAGCCCGTAACTTCTTCTTAACCCGTGACCGTACCCTTGAGCGCAAGATCAAGGAAGTGTTCATTGCCTGGCGTATTGAGCAGGTACTGTCCAAAGAGGAAATTCTCGAACTCTATCTGAACAAGATTGCACTGGGCCACCGCTCCTATGGCGTAGTTGCAGCTGCTCAGACCTATTATGGCAAGGCACTCAAGGATCTGACCCTGGCTGAAATCGCCACCATTGCCGGTCTGCCAAAGGCCCCTTCCACCTTAAACCCTATTACCAGCCCAACGCGCGCCAAGGACCGCCGTCATCTGGTGCTCCAGCGTATGCTCACCCTGGGCTATATCACCCCTGAAGAGTTTGAAACAGCTGACGCCGCTCCGTCACGAGCCTTCTTCCACTCAGCCCCTCTTGAGGCCTATGCCCCATATGTAGCTGAAGAGGCCCGTCAGGCCGTGATAGCCAAATATGGCGAAAACGCCTATATCAAAGGCTTTAAGATCTACACCACTGTAGATTCACGCTACCAGGAATTTGCCCACGACGCTATTTTCAGCTCTCTTACCGCTTACGATGTGCGCCATGGCTACCGTGGTCCGCTGTATAACATTTATGACCCGACCCGTGGTCTGCGCGGCAGCGAAAGACAGCCAGTGGCCAAAAACGGTACCAATGCCGGCGCCAATAACGGTGTCATTATCAAGGCCCGCCTGGAGCTGGCCCAGCAGCTGAGCGCCCAGAAGCGCAGCTATACCTACCGTGATCTCATCGCCGGTGTGGAAAACAACAATCCGCTGGCTGCCCGCATTGCCGAGGTTAATGCCGATCTTGATTATGATGCCACCATGGACATACTGCGCCGTGAAAACAAATTGCGCAGCATTGATCCGGCCCTGGTGCTCACAGTTGATGATGAAAACCGTACTGCCACTGTGCTTACCCCCAAGGGCGAGCAGAAGCTGCTTACCTGGGAGGGCATGTCATGGGCCCGCGAATTTGTCACTGACAGAAAGCAGGGCGAACTGCCCTCACTGCCAGGTCAGTTCCTCATTGCCGGCGACATTATCTTTACCTACGTAAAGACCATAGAGCCTAAAGATGGCAGCAAGGATACGCAGCCGCGTGAAGTGCTGATGCTCACTCAGATACCTGATGTTGAGGCCGCGCTCATTTCCCTTGACCCTAAGAGCGGTGCCGTACTGGCCATGGCCGGCGGTTTTGACTTTGAAAAGAGCAAGTTCAACCGCACCACCCAGCTGCTGCGTCAGACCGGCTCAAGCTTCAAGCCATTTATCTACTCATCGGCCATAGCCTACGGTATAGCCCTGAACTCGGTTATTCCTGATGAGCCAATCAAGACCTGGGACATAGGCTCACGCAGCTGGTGGCAGCCACGTAACTCACCAAACCGCTTTGACGGTCTGATGACCATACGTGAGGGTCTGGCCCGCTCCAAGAACTCCATTGCTATTCGCACCATACGTCATGTGGGCGTGCCTAATGCCGTAGAGCACCTGCGCAAGTTCAACATCATGGTGCCAAAGTTCCAGCAAAGTGAGTCCATGGCTCTTGGTTCTGTAGAGCTTACTCCTCTGCAAATGGCCACAGCCTATTCGGCCTTTGCCAATGGCGGCTACAAGATCACTCCGCATCTTATTGAGCGCATTGAGCTCGATAACGGTCAGGAGCTGTATCGCGCCTATCCAAAGATTGCTGATCACACTCTGCCAGATGCCATTGAAAACGCCATTTCCATGCAGTTCCGCAGGAATTACAAGCCAAATGCCCGTGACCTTGCTCTGGCCACCTTCGTCAATAAGCCTGAGATGACTGTGTTCCCAAATCTCAATCGCGATTTTTACGATCCGGCCGAGTATCTGGCCCAGGCTGTTTATGAGGGCAACCAGGCAAACCTGGACAATGCCCAGGCTCCATCGCAAATCCAGGCAGCCAACCAGATTCAGGGCATGGACAGAGTTGAAGGTCCGGATCCTGACGGCCAGCAGCCAGGCCCTGAGGGCGCCGCCGGCGCCCCGGGCATGGAGGGCACTGATGCTGCCGGCATGGCCGGAGCTACGGGCAATGAGAACGTAGCTGTGCCTTTTGCCGTTGCCCAGAACGATGCTGCCGGACAGGGTCCGGCTGTGGTAAAGCCGGGCAACACCGCCTCTGTTTCTGTAGCCGCCCTTGCTGATCTTGACAGCCTTGGCAACCCTGACAGCCCGTACAAGACTGCACCGCAGATCTTAAGTCACGGCCATGCCTATCTGGTGGCCTCGCTGATGAAGTCCAATGTCTATGGCGGCAAGGGTCTTAACGGTCCTTACTACGGTACCGGCGCCAAGGCCGCACGCATGACTGATCGTAATGACATTCATGCCAAGACTGGTACTACCAATAATGTCCATGACGCCTGGTTCTCAGGCTTTAATGGCAATATGGTGGTTACTGCCTGGGTAGGCTTTGATAATGACCGTGACCTTGGTTATACCCGCGCCATTGGTTCAGAAAGTGGTGGTGCTACTGCGCTGCCAATGTTCTCAAACTTCTTCAAACGCGCTCAGGAGGGTCTGCCTTCAGCTGATATTCCGCGCCCTTATGGTCTTACCTGGACCAGTAACCGCGAGATTGCCGAGCCGGCCATTCCAGGCATGATCGTTATCGACGATGGCTCCAGCGCAAAGAGCATTCGCAACACCGGTATCGACAGCTCCAACGTCGATACTGAAGGCGAAATCTTCTAAGCGCCGCCAGCATTGCGCCAGCGGTGCCCCAATAAAAGCAGCCCGATCCCCACAGGATCGGGCTGTTTTTTTTCAGGGCAGCTAAAGGGCCGCCCCCTGCTGGTAATATCATTAAAGGACAGCCGCTCCGCCGAGCCTGCGCCTGCGCCGGCGCCGGCCCGGTACCGGGCCGGGCCGGGCGGCTGAACATGCTCAAAACCACCGGGCCCCTGCTGTGAGGCCCGGGACAGGCAGCGGCGCAGCGCAGCCGGCGCCACGGGCGCTGGTACGCTGTGACCAGGCTCAGCCGGGCTGCGCAGGCTGAGCCGGCTGTGATACTGCCTTTTTATCTTCCGCCGTGAAAGGATACTGACGATGCTCCACCACCTCGTCCACTCCCATTATGACCTTACTGTGATTGTTCCTGTTTTCAATGAAGAGGAGAGTCTGCCGCGCCTGTATGAGGCTCTGCGTGAGTATCAGCGCAAGTGCTCGGTAAAGGTATGCTTTCTGGTGGTCAATGACGGATCAGAGGATCGCTCTCTTACCATCATCAAGGAAAATTCCAATGCCCTGCACGGCTTTTTCTATATCTCTCTGGTCAGCCGCTGCGGCCTTACCGGTGCCTTAAAGGCCGGCTTTGAGCATACCCAGACAAAGTGGGCCGGCTATATCGATGCCGATCTGCAGACCTTTCCTGATGACTTTGAGCTGTTGCTGGCCAGAAGGCATGAGGGCGATTTAATCTGCGGCATCAGAGCCCGGCGCAGCGACAGCCTGTCCAAACGTATTCAGTCACGCCTTGCCAACAAAATCCGCAATGCCATTACCCACGATGGCATGAGCGATACCAACTGCCCGCTCAAGATAATCAAAAGCGACCTTGCCCGCTCCCTGCCTCTGTTCTCGGGCATGCACCGTTTCCTGCCCGCCCTGACCCTGCTCACGGGCCATAAGGTAGTAGCCGTAAAGGTACGCCATCAGCAGCGCTATCACGGCAAGTCCAAATTCAATTTCTTCAACCGCGCCTTTTCCGGAGCCTGTGATTTGCTGGCCTTTATCTGGATGCGCAGCCGCTATACAGCCCCTGTTGCAGGGGACAATAATCTTGCCTGTGCCGTGCCGCCAAAGAAGCAGCAATAATGATAAAATTGGCCATGACAACGTTTGCCGTCAGCTGCCCTTTCAGGCGCCCGCCCCACAGGAGCACAGGCCTCCATTCCCTGCAGGCAGGTCCATAAGCTGGCCTGCCGCCCGGTCCGTAATCTGGCCTGCCGCCAGGTCCGGCCGGTCGGCCATGACAGGGCAGGCCCTGCCCGCACTGCCCTGCGCTGAGCGCTCATCGCCCCGCCCTTAAGCCCGGCATTTTCCCACCCCATGCTGCAAAATCACGCCCGCCCTGCCCACAGGCCAGGCGGCCGCTGCCCTGCCTGCCAGGACTCATACCTGACAGCGCAGCCGGTCCGGCCCCTTAAGCCTCAGGTCATGGCGCGGCCCGGCATGCCTGCGCATCACTGCACCGGCCTGCCTCCACGGAAATCACCAGGGAAATGCCCGGCCCCATCAGGCCCGCACCTGCGCCCGCCCCTGCCGGGAGGCCGGGGCGGCGCAGGCCTGAAGACGGGGCTACGATGACAGTGCTGCGGCGGCAGCTGATGACGGCATCAACCTTACTTTTTTCCGGGTGTACCTTTATGGCCATCACTTCTTCTCACAAGCAGCTTATCAACTCCAACCGCATTGCCTTTTTAATAGCCGGTTTCTGTGTTGCAGCATGGGCTCCCATGATTCCCTATATCAAGGACCGCTTTGCCCTTAATGAAAACGATCTGGGACTGCTGCTGCTGTGCATGGGCATAGGATCCTTTGTTTCCATGCCTACCTCAGGCTATTTCAGCTCGCGCTTTGGCTGCCGTGCTCCCATTTACTTTGCCGCCTTTGCCGTAGCTGCCTGTCTTGCCCTCATTCCCTTTGTCACCAGTATTTATCTGCTGGCGGCCATACTCTTTATCATGGGCACCAATTCGGTAATACTCGATGTGGTGGCCAATATCAACGCAGCCCTGGTAGAGCAGCGCACCGAACTTAACGTCATGTCCGGCCTGCACGGCCTGTACAGCGTAGGCGGCTTCACAGGCTCACTGAGCGTTACCTTCCTGCTGTCCATCAACTTTCCCTTTGCCTTTACCGGTATCTACGCAGCGGCCATTCTGGTGGTCCTGATGATAACCGGCGGCCGCCACCTCTTCACCACCGTCCACCTGCCTGATACCGGCGCCTCCGACGGCGCTGCGGCCGCTGACGCCGCCCCGGCTGACCGTGCAGCTGCCCCGGACGGCGCAGCAGGCCAGGCGGGCGCCAGCGCCCGTGCGGCCGCCCCAAAAGGCGGCGTGATGAGTCACTACACTCACCCTACGGTCCTGCTTATCGGCCTTATGTGCTTTATCATGTTTATGACCGAGGGATCCATGCTCGACTGGTCAGGTGTATTCCTCAACTCTGAGCGCGGGGTTTCTCTTGAGCATGCCGGCTACGGCTTTGCAGCCTTTACCATTACCATGACCATTTTCCGTCTGACTGGCGATCGCATTGTCAGCGCTCTTGGTCGTGGCCGTGTCATTATCTTTGGCACTCTCTTTATTGTGGCAGGCTACCTTACTGCTATTCTTATCCCTTATCCTGCCGCTGCCTTTGCCGGCTTTGCCCTCATTGGCGTGGGCGCCTCCAATGTAGTACCACAGCTGGTCTCCATTACCGCCCGCATTAAGGAAGTACCGCCCCATATCTCAGTAACCGTGGTCAATGCCGTAGGCTTTTCCGGCATTCTCATTGGCCCTGCCGTGATTGGCTTTATGGCCCATCACATTACCCTGCCTTACACCTACGCTGTCCAGGCAGCCGGAGTACTCTGTGTCACCGTCATGGCCATCATGCGCATCAAAAAGCTCAAAAGCAATCCGGCCTCAGGTCTGACCGCAGCCCCGGCTGCGGCCCCGGCTGCGGCCCCGGCTGACGCTGCCGACACAGCAGCAGCCTCTGCAGCAGCCACCGGCGTAAGCCCTGCCCCTGCCCAGACCGTCAGCTCCGCCGGCACCACTGCCAGCAGCAGCGGTGATCACTAAGGCAGGTCCAGCCAGGCTGACCTTAATCCCGGCCTGTTAAGTCCGGCCCATACGACGCGGGGCCCGTCATTGACCATGACGGGCCCCGTTTGATTATGAGCGCCAGAACAGTACCAGCCCGGCCTGAGCTGCATGCAGACCGGTCAGGCCACTGCATCAGTTCAGCCTGGCGCCGGCATCAGACCACAGTCTGCGACTTCATCAGGCTGAGCCTGCGTCTGCATAGACCGGTTCTGACTCTGCATCAGAGCAGTGTCTGTAACTGTATCAGCCTGGCATCGGCAGCTGTCGGGCCGGCAGGCCTGGCATTGCATGGACAGGCCCGGCCTGGTAGTGTCATTTGCGGCCGTAGTAGCCCAGGTACCACTGGTAAAAGCGCGTCAGGCCCTCTTTGAGAGTGGTGTGGGGACGGAAGTGGTACTTTTCCATAAGGCGGCTGACATCAGCCCAGGTCTGGTCCACATCGCCCAGCTGCTTGTCATCGAGTATGACCTGGGCCCTGATGCCGGATATTTCCTCCAGGGTAGCGACAAAGTCCCCAAGGTCCACAGGTGAGCCATTGCCTATGTTGAAGACATCAAAAGGAATGGCGCTGCCTGACTGATCGGGGCCCTGAGCAATGGCGGCTATGCCTTCGACTATATCGTCAATATAGGTGTAGTCGCGGCGCTGTCTGCCGTGGTTGAACAGATGAATGGGCTGACCTGAGTGGAGCTTGCGGGTAAAGATAAAGGGCGCCATGTCCGGACGGCCAAAGGGACCGTAGACAGTGAAAAAGCGCAGGGCGATGCTGTCTATTTTGAACAGTGAGGCATAGGTGCGGGCCAGGGTCTCGTCTATTTTCTTGGTAGCGGCATACACGGAGACAGGATTGATGTCAGTATTGCTCTCAGAAAAAGGCACCTCAGAGCACTCACCATAGACAGAGGAGGAGCTGGCAAAGATAAGACGCGGGCATTTGACTGTACTGTCATGCTCTGCCTTGAGCTTAAGCTCACGCAGGGACTCCAGGATATTGAAAAAGCCGGTGACATTGGAGGCCATATACTGATCGGGAATGCTTGAGGACAGACGCACTCCGGCAAGGGCAGCAAGATTGATAATAAGGTCAAAGCCGCCCTCAGCTATGAGATTGCCCACAGCATTGCGATCGCACAGGTCCATAAGACAGAAGGTCAGACACTCAGAGCTTACCGGCTGACCTGATTTGAGATGATCAGCCTCAAGCGAGCCCAGATGCAGACCAAGCTCGGACAGTCTGTCGATTTTAAGGGACTGCTCATAGGTGATACCTGAGAGATTATCAATACCCGTTATCTCATGTTCAGCGCACAGTCTGCGGCACAGATGCATGCCTATAAAACCGGCCACACCGGTAATAAGAATCTTCAAGATCCTTTCCTCTTAGATTGAGTAAGCCCCGGTATGCCCCCGGGAAACCACCAGTTCCCGTAAGGCATCTTACAGTACTGAAAGCCCTGTATTGCGCGACTGAAGAGGAGCCGGGCAGACCATGCAATGTGCATAAGTCCATAAAGCGCCGGGCTCCTTGCCCTGGTACAGGAGCACTGTCTCTGACCCCCAGGTCATGGCCCTGTAGGGCCACAGCCCAATATGGCTACGGCCGTATGGGGGCACGGTCGTAAGGGGCACAGGCCACTGCAGGCGTGCCTCTGGCACGTACCCTGGGTACCTGCTCCAGCACTCTGGGAATAAGCCCGGGCGGGCCTAGCTGCCTGATAATATTCAGCTGAGGATCTTAACTGTAAAAGGACGGATATTCACACAAAATTTCGTGCGACCACGAAAAAAGCCGTACAGCTGCTGCCGTACGGCTTTTTTGTGAGCCTGACTTTATCTCAGGTGCTGCTCATCGTGGCGTATGACCAGCTGCTCGGGAGCGCCCTTGTCATCTTCTGACTCCGTGGCTTGCTGATCTTCATCCCTGTTATCAATCTCAAGGTACTGCGGCAGAGTATCGACATCACTGCTGGAGCTATTGAGATTGAGGGTGTTGTCAGCCGGTGCAGCGGGCAGAATCAGACTGTCGCCAATCATAAAGGCACCACGCTCACGCATCTTCTGTGCAAGGTCAGGTCTTTCCTTAATACCCTTGCGGCTTAAGACCACATTGGACTGCTGTTCAAAGCAGCGGTCCATGTCGGCAGCCACCTGATTGACAGTGATACGTTTATCGTAGAAGTGCAAATCAATGCCATGCTTCATACGCAGTATGCAGGTCTCAGGGGAGCCGCCCTCATCAATGGCCTTTGTGACGGCCCGGGCAATCTCACCTGCGCCAATGAAGCTGTTGAGATGAGGCATGGCAAGACCGGCAAAGAACACAAAGCCCAGGGTTCCTGCTCCTATGGCGGCCACTGAGAAGATAAACAGACGGCTTAACAGGAAGAACAGGGCAATAAGGCTGGCAAAGCACAGCACACCAAAGGCTACGCCTATGACAGGATGCTGCAGATGAAGCACTTTGTCGTACATGACGAAATAGGCCGGGAAGAGCAGCATGTAGACAATTACCGGCAGCATCATGGACAGGGTAAGCAGCAGCGGGATGCGGGTACGCTCGCTTACTGTGCTGATACCGGCAAGGAAGTAACCGTTACCGATAATCTCCACACCACGGTGACCGGCATTGCGCGGACGCTTTTCCAGTTTCTCGGCAATGATGGCAGCTACGCGGGAGCGCACACGGGCAGCATCAATAAGACCCTCATCTGAGACGCTGCCTTTAGCCTCGCTGCGCTCAGCAACACTGTCATCATGATGCTCCTCATCCTGAGGTTCATTGGCGGCGGTAATGCGGCGTGCCGATCCCCTGAGCTCAAAGCCGCTGTCAGGGCCTGACAGAGCCCCTGAAGCCATAATGTCCGATGCCGCTGGAGGCATGGAGGCCGCAGGACAGATGACTGTTGTGCCCGGTGTAACAGTGCTCTTTGCCACAGGAGCATCATGCACATCAGGCATGGTGGTAACACTGACCTTAAGCTCACCTGGTTTGAGATCAGTACCACTGTCCTTTAAAGCCTGCTCATGGGCTGCAAAGGCAGCCTCGACAGCAGCGGCGGCAGCACTTTCAAAAGCGGCATCATCCTTAAGCTCGACGCGTTCACCGCCTGCATCAGCCTCAGCAGCACTATTATCCTCACTCTCAGCCTCACTGCCTGCACGCCCCGAAGCCTCTCCGTCCATGACAGCATGAGCTGAGGACAGGGCTGCGGCGTCCTGGGATGCTGCGGCACTGTCAGACTCATCTACCTGAGATAAGTCAGCAGCGTCAGCACTCTGTGGTGGAACAGTCACATCAGCTGCAGCTGCGGCACTGCCTGACTCAGAAAGGGCGGTTTCATCCCTCTCATCAGTTGAGGTAACAGTCATAGCGCTGTCGCTGCTCAGGGATGAGCCGGCATCGGCCTGTGTTGAGCTGGCATCGGCCTGTGTGGCGCTGGCATTGGCCTGTGTGGCGCTGGACGCGCCCTGTGAGGCAGGGGTAGCACTTAATGAGGCATTGTCCTCGCTGTGAGCTGCAGATTCACTGCTCTGGGATGAACTGTCATCACTCAGGGATGAGCCGGCATCGGCCTGTGTGGCGCTGGCTTCGGCCTGTTTGGCGCTGTCAGCTCCCTGGGAGACAGGGGTAATACTTAAGGAGGTATTGTCCTCGCTGTGAGCTGCAGATTCACTGCTCTGGGATGCGCTGTCATCACTTACAGCTGAAATGGCATCAGCGGCGCGGGCGGCTGCAGCGTCAGAGCCTTCATGGCTGTCAGATGCAGACACAGAGCTCTTTGCTGACTGGTCTTGAGAATCAGAAGCTCCATGTGAGGCAGCAGCTGTGCTGTCAGCCTTACAGTCCTGAGCACCTTTACCACTGGCGGCGCTGTTGTCCCCGGCACTGACAGTACCAGAGGCAGATGCAGAGGCAGTAAGATCAGCACCGTTTTCACCACTGGAGGAGAGAGCAACGGAGCTCACTTCAGCGCTGCTATGGTCCTGCTCAGCACTGTCAGATTCAGTGGACTGGGCACCACTGTCAGCAGTGCTTTCAGTGCTTGCAGACTCTGAGGCAGTCTGATCCGGGGCACCAGCAGGATTAGAGGCATCGGAGGCATCAGAGGAGCTCTGAGCAGCCTGGGCGTCTTCAGAATGTGAATCTGAAGCCATGTCACTGCTCTGTGGGTCAGCAGCACCCTGAGAGGCGCACTGAGTGGCGCTGGAGCTGTCCTCACTGTCGGTATGCCCGGCAGTATCGGCACTGTCCTGAGAGGACTCAGCCCTGGCGGCGTCGCTGCTGGCAGTAGAGTTAAGGACGGAGTCAGTATTCTTATCCTGGACGGCAGCACTGTCGGACTCAGTATGAGCTGTGCCGGTAGCGGTAGAGGAGTCAGCATGGGACTGAGTATTCTCTGAAGAGATGCTCCTGTCCTTTGTATCAGCTGACAGGTCCCTGTCCTCACTGGACTTACAGTCTGCAGGCTCAGATGCCTGTGAGAGGTCCCTTAAACTGCGGGAGCTCTTTTCGCTGGCGCTTTCAACCTCAAGGGCATGGTGGTCAGCAGCCAGAATACCGGACAGGCGGCTGGCCAGACGTGAGGCACCGTGCTTCTTACCAGCTGAGCTCTCCTTATCATCACCCTCAGGCTCATCAAGCTTTCCGGCACGCCAGGCCTCAAGGCGCTGCGCAGCACGGAAGTCAGCTACCTTCTTCCAGTCAGGCTTTTTGCGATCTTCCTCTTCAGTAGCGCTTTCATTGGATGCTACCAGCTTGCCCTTACTGTCACGCAGTGCAGCCAGGGCAGCACCTGAAGAGACGCTGTCACTGTCTGCCTTTGATGTAGCAGACTCATCAGAGTCAGGTGTATGGGTACTCTCCCCGGTCTGTAAGTCATGAGCAGTAACTGAAGACAGGTCATTATCTGACTTGAGGCCAGTCTCTGACTTCAGGTCATTTTCTGACCTGAACTCACTGCTCACAGAGGATGCACCTGAGCCACTTAAGTCCCGGCCCTGAGAGTCAGGGGATGAACTGCCAGTATGAAGGTCAGTATCCAGGGCGCCGCCTGCCTCGGCCTCGGCTGCTCCCTCAACCACGCTGGTGCGCAGTGAGGTCAGGGCCATGGCGCGGGCGGTATTGGCCGCACGCACCTCGGCAAGAGCTGTTTCCTCAGCCTGCATGCGGGTCTGAATCTCATAGCGCAGACGGGCGTTGAGCTGCATCTGGCGATAGGAGAGCATGACGTAGTAATAGGCAGCAGGAATAGCCGGCAGCATGTAGACTTCAAGCTTGCTTACCGGGATGGAGATAACCAGAACAGTGGTAAGGGTAAAGAACAGGCATGCCTGGGTCTTGATATCAAGTGTCTCCCTGTTGCGTATCTGACGCACGAGGAAGTAGACAAAGCACAGGCCCACAGGGACAGTGAGGATGACGAAGTTCTGTAGATAGTAGTAAAAAGGCTCGCGGTGAATTGGCAGAGAGGTAACGCGCCTGACGCTCTGCTCGATAAAGAGATTGTGAACATAGGCCTTACCGCCATCGAGGTAGACCATACCAGCCCACAGGGCGGTCATGAGCAGGATGATAATGAAGTAGTAAGGGCGGAAAACGACAAAGAAGCGTCTTAAGTCGCGGTTAAAGGCCATCATGGCGACCAGGGACAGTACCGGGAAGATAAAGCCGTACGGGCCCTTGGTAAATACACCCAGGAAAAGCAGCAGCGGAATGGAGAGATTGCCGTACTTGGGACGTGGGGCTGAGGGACCGAGCTCCTTAATGAGGGTATAGCGCTTTACCATTTTCATATAGGCAAGCAGCATCACAGCCGTAAAGAGCATGTCCATACGGGCAATGACACCCAACACGTCGACAAAGAGCAGTGAGCACATGCCCAGGATAATGAGCAGGCGTTCCTGATGGCGGAAATCCACGCCCAGATAGCGATCCATGATCGAAAGGACGAAGATAAAAGGGATTACTGAGGCCAGCAGTACCAGAGGCATGGCATTTTGACCAGCAATGCTCAGGCAGAGCATGCATATCCACAGATACAGAGGCGGCTTGTCGGCATATGGCGAGCCGTCCTGGTAAAAGGCAAAGAAAGATCCGCGCTCCATGGACTCACTGGCTATAGCCAGGTAGCTGAGCTCATTAAGCGGGTTGAAATCACGCAGTAATACTGCAGGCAGGAAAGCCGCAAATATTGACAGCAGAGCCAGTAAATAAATTCTATTGGATTTCATATAGCTTCGCCGCTATCTTGGGCCCGGTCAGGCTCCATAAAGCCTCTGGAGCAGCCAGGTAAGATAAAACAACAGGCAGGCGGTCTCTCTCACTTCCGCCTGGAAATTGGCAGGTACTGTATACCCTTACAGAGAATAAGACAGGGACAGGGACATGGTCCTGACTGCGCCAGTTGCGCCAGGGGCCCCAGGGCGCCAGCAGCGCATGGGGGAGCCAGGCGCTCTCATACCATGAGCGCATCATATGGCCTGACAGTCTGGTCTTATTCCCGACCACAACACGAAAAAAATGGGATTATACAGGTCAAATTCTGATATCTGAGCACATTGCCTGCCTTTTTGAAGCAAAAAGAGCGCCACAGGCGCCCCATAGGCCAGCAAAAGGGATAAACAAGCCATTTGACCTGCACAGATAAACAGTCCGTCATATGCTGAATAAACTCATGATAAACGCAGGATAAACATAAGCCTCTCTATGAGACAGAGAGTAACCTGAGGACCGCGCAGGTACGCTTACACCAGCTCACTGCACTGAGGCTTAAGGAAACGATACAGGCGATGGGACGCCCCCGCCTCATGCCTTGCGGTCAGTGGTGCCGGAGATAGACAGAATGCACATTTGCTACACAGAGTGCACAGTGACTGCAGCTGATGCTGCAGGTAAGAGTACCAGGCATGGAGATGATTCATCCCATAGCATGAGCAAGTGGTGCCGGGGATACACAGAGTGCACAGTGACTGCAGCTGATGCTGCAGGCAAGAGTACTGGGCCTGGGGATGATTCAACCCATGACCTGATCCAGGTTATGCCGGGGATACACAGAGTGCACAGTGACTGCAGCTGATGCTGCAAGCAAGAGTACTGGGCCTGGGGATAATTTATCCCATGACCTGAGCCAGGTGGTGCCGGGGATACACAGAGTGCGCAGTGACTGCAGCTGATGCTGCAAGCAAGAGTACTGGGCCTGGGGATAATTTATCCCATGACCTGTTCCAGGTGATGCCGGGGATACACAGAGTGCACAGTGGCTGCAGGCAAATGTAATGAGTCTCAGCCCTCACAGCCCCCTGGCTTGAAATCATATGCTCCTGGCATCAGCAGTCTGCTCAGTGGCAGCAGGAGATGCTGCAGGCTCAGGCTGATGAGCCTTAGTCAGGGCATCATCAGAGCTAAGGCTATGAGCCTGCTCCGGGATGTGGGATGGAGCTGCATCATGCCGCTGAGCTGCGCGGGCGCCGTTGTTCGCAGTATCAGCCCAGGCCTGATTGTCTGTAGCTGGCTGGGCAGCAGCCTCAGCAGTAACAGCGCTCTGATGGGCAGAACCAGCTGGGCTGGCAGCAACCTCATGGGCAGCAGTACTGGTATGGTCAGACTGATGAGTGGCATCATCACTGGTTGAGGCACTGTGATGGGCTGCAGCTGCAGCACTCACTGCAGTCTGCTGGCCACCACCACTGTCATCAGATGCCTGAGCACTGGCAGCAAGCACAGAGCGACGGTGGAGCATGATATTGCGGACGTAGGTGACCATTCCGCCTACCTGTCCGAGGATAAGCACTACATCAAGACGGTAGATCCCGTATATCTGGACCATGATGGCGGCCATAAGGCTGATGTACCAGAATGCAGGCGGCAGCACTGACTCTTTGCGTCTGTGCGAGACAAACATCTGATAGACAAAACGAAAGGAAAAGAGAAACTGACCGACAAGGCCAAAGAGCAGCCAGCCATAGCCAATGGTCTGACCGTTTAGGAAATGCTCAACGAAGGTAGCAAAGTCACCGGTCTGGGAGATGATCATGACCGGAGGTGAGAGCATGATGAGCACAGGGACCAGGCGGCCAAAGCGCCCCAGTTCCCTTTTGAGCCTGAGATTGTAGATGTAGATGTAAAAGGACACGGTCTGAGCCAGCAAAATGGCAAAGTCCTCACGCAGGGCTCCGTAGAAGCTCATCATGAATGAGCCCAGCAGCGACAGCCACCAGAACATGGCCGGGTTGACCACGGTTTTGGCTTTTTCAGACATTACCCACTGCACAATCATGCGTCCGGCAAAGGCCGCCTGTGCAATCAGACCAATCAGGGTATACCAGCTGATAATACTCATGTTCTTTCACCTGCAGTAAGCTCAGGCTGCGCAGAGGCTCATAGACCAGCGCAGACAGACATCAGGACAGCAATGGGACCATCAGGCCCCCATAGCTGGCCTTATGCGTCAGTGCGCGCCTGTAGGGGCTCATCATAGCCACGGGCTAATATTGAGGCAAGCCATTACCCAATTTTCTCAGTACCATGGGCGGGCGCTGTGAGATCATGGCCACCGGCGCCATTGCTGCAATGGAAGGCCCATTCTTCTTGATTCAGGCATTAGATAAACTAAAAGGCCCTCTGATCGTGATGACCAGAGGGCCTTTTGTTATGGCAGGCCGCTCAAAGCTCAGGGCTTTGAGGGAGTGCCTTGAAACTCAGGGCGTATTAGCCTAACAGGGACAGACCAAGCTGAGGACGGGTGTTGGCCTGCATCAGCATGGAGGTAGCAGCCTGCTGAATGATGGACTGCTGGGACAGGTTGGCAGACTCTTCGGCGAAGTCAGCGTCACGAATGCGGCTACGTGCATCAGCCTGGTTGGCAGAAACGTTAGCCTGGTTGCGGATTGAAGACTCAAGACGGTTTAATGTCAAGCTTGACATTAAACAGGTAGTGTTAACATAATTATATCGCTAAGGAAATCCACGAAATTTAGCTTAAATATCGGAAATCTTCCTAAAATAATCTTGACATTTTGACACAAACTACTATTGTAGCCCCTCTTCATCTTG
>NZ_JALKIL010000027.1 GCF_023051105.1 Anaerobiospirillum sp. NML120449
AAACAGCCCAGTCAATAACGGAGTTAGCCAGCGCCTCACGAGCTACAATCTCAACAGGAATAAACTGTTTTTCCAGCTCTTTTTTCAGGTTTGCTGACCAGTTGCTGTTGGTCGCAAAGACATAGCGGCACTTGCACCAGCATGTATTTGATGCTGAAAGGAAGGAGTCCAGTTCCGCTTTTGGCACCACCGCATCTTTAGCATAGAATTTACACTGGATGGCGCTGTAGGTTACCTGACCGTGCTCGCCTGGAGCAGCATCGGTTGCCACAAGGTCAATACCTATATCATTGGCTTCATAATCGAACTCTGGATGAGCCTTGGTCCACTGAGCCCAGGTATGAACCTCGGTGAATAAATCCTTATAGGTTGGTTCATTGCGCAGGTAATCAAGAATCAGCTTCTCAAATCTTGTGCCTTTATCGCGCGGATCGGTAGATATTTTGTCTATCCATTCAAGCAGATCGTAGAAAGCCTGGATGTTATCCGGCTCCTGAGCCTCTTCTTTGTCCCTGGTCTCATTTATGCTCATCTACAGTTCCTCACTGGTATGTTTGCGGGCTTTTTACTGATTTATTTCAGCCAATTGAACAGGCAGTAAATTCGCTCTGAAAATGCCTGCTGTTCGGTCAGCTCATTCCTGATAACAGCAAGGCCCGTCATGTTGCCATGACGGGCCTGTGCTGGGTGCGCGGGCTTTGCCCGGCTTCGTGTTTGTGGCTGCGGCGCGGGCGCTGCAGCCGGGCCACGGCCTGTGGCCGTGGCCATGGTATTACTTGTCGCCGATGACGTAGGCCGGGCCGGTCAGGCGTACAAACTGAACTTCCTGGTAGCCGTCCTCGTTTTCCTTAGGCAGGTAATCGGTGAACTTGAGGTTGCTCTTGACCCAGCCGCGCTTGACCTCATCACGGTCGGCAGGATTGAGGCCGCAGTCATGATAGATGAAAACGTCATGAATATCATTGGCGCCCTTGAGCAGTACCGGGCCTTCCTCACCTGGCATAAAGACATACCAGCCCTCGGTAACCCACTTGGTCTTGTCTATACGGGCGTTAAAAGCAACGGAGCAGTCCTCCTGAGTGCCGTTCTTGATGTCAATACGGACATCAGCCATAGCCTGACCGGCCATCAGTAAAGTTGAGGAGAGTAATACAGCTGCAACAGTTTTCTTCAGTAAGTACATTGCTAAAACCTGCATATGAAAAGCATTCGACGAACATGTCCGCGCCGTCCTGCAGGGATAAAATCCAACCATCCTCAGGAGCGGCTCTGCCCGTGGAAACGGCCCCTGTCAGGCCCCGTTTCCTGCTGGAAATCTGATTCATCAGAAGCACTGAGCTGACGGGCTGTAAGGCAGCACACTCAGCCGGCCATGAAATTACGGACTGCAGGATGATCCTGCGACCTTATGTGGCCCGGGCTTCCGGTATAAGCGCATTTGACAGGCAATTAAGTGACATAAGGGCATATTTACCGCCCTGAGCATTACGAGCCTGCGGACTTTGCTGATTGTAGCATTACCCGGCCCAATTAACTCAACTTTTCTTGTCAAAGCACCTTATGGTGCCGCTGCAGTGCAGCATGGACCAGGGCCTCTGCGCCTGGCCAGGGTATGGCCGCCAGGCACGGGCCTGACGGCCGTGGCCGGCGTGGCCAGCTGTGGCAGGGCGGGGCAGGTCAGACCTTTTTGAGGTCAAGGCACTGCTGGTACATCTCATTGATGAGATCGGTGGTGATGTAGACGATGGCGCTGTCGCCCTCGCCCTCAAGCTCCAGCACAGGCTCGTCATAGACCTCAAAGGCATATTCGTTGAGGGCTTCGATGCAGTAGTTGCCCGAGAGCAGGCCGTGGCTTACACATATGCCGTTGAACTCGGAGAAGACCATGGCATCAGTGCCCTGAATGGCAATGGCTTCAATGACCTCTCTGGTTTTGGCATTGAGCATGGAGTTAATTGGGTGGGTTGATTCTGATACCACCTGGCCCTGCTCGCTGGTATGGGCCGCTGCGGCGCTGCGCTCACGGTCCTGAGCTTCGGCCACAGCGCCCTTCTGACCTGCTAAGTGCAGCTGCTGGTTCTGCTCAATGGCCTGGGCGCCCTGCAGGGCACCACTGACATAATTGCTGTTGTCAGGGCTCAGTCCGGCGGCAGCGGCGGCGCCCACAGCAGAGGCTGCTGCCGATGCGGCGGCAGAGGCTGCGGCCGGGGCGGTGCTGTCATAGCCGCCATAACGGGCGCTGTCAAACTGCTCCTGCTGCCTTGCCATTTCCTCATCACGAAGCTGGGTAATAACAGCCTGCACCTGCTCACTTTCGGCAAGCTTGGCTTTGACCTTCTCCATATCCAGAGTCAGAGGCTTTTGGCTCTGAGGAATGAAAACACTGCTGCGCCAGCTGTGGCTGCCCGGAGGATCCATATATGGCCTGCCGTCAGCACGACGCCTTTCTTCAGCAAGACGGCGGGTACGGGCCATATTGTCACGCATCCTCTTATTGCGGGCACTGTCGTACTCGCCATTTTCAAGCGCACGGGCAAAGGCTGCCAGATCACCCTTTGGAGCCGGGTCGTGTCTTGCAGATGCTGAAGATAAGATAACCGGCTCAAGGAACTGCAGGCGGCGCAGGATGGTGGTGTACTGAGCGCAGGCCAGGTCAACAACAAAGCCCTTGTCTATTTCAAAGCCAAAGGCCAGAGCCAGCATCTGACGCAGACGGGTAGTACCTCTGTTACCCAGCAGGGCTACAGGCAGGGAGTAGCTGGAATCAAAGACATCTTTGACCTTAAGCGGCCCCTCAAGACGGATAATACGGGCACAGCTGTCCAGATACTCACAGGCAAATGATACACAGTCGTTATAGCGCTGCAGATGGTGGCAGCTTACCACCTCATGGGCCAGCAGTGATACCAGACCCTGCTCATCAGAGACAGGCAGCAATGAGTTCATCAGCTCCAGTACCACGTAGGCGCAGTACAGGGAGAAAAGGAAGTCATCGTAGGCTGACTTCATGCTGGCATCCTGGTACAGCTGCGGAATACTGAGAATACGGATATGGCTGATGGAGCGGCGCAGCACATTAAATGAGGTGCCGGTGGTATTGGTCAGATAGTAAGGCACCACCTGCACACCTATTGAGGAGCTCAGCAGTGAGCTGACCTCAGGCATATGGCCAATGCTGATGCCCTTAGGGAAGCCTATGTGGTAGGCATCATTTACCTGCAGAGCAAAGCGGCGCAGAGCCTCAAGACGCTCAGGCCAGTCACGGTTTACCGCACAGTCAACAATAAAGCGGTTGTAGGCAATGCCCGGAATAAAGTATTCCCTGATGTAGTTGCTGGCAATGCGCTGTGGAATCAGACCAAGCTCACGGCTGATATCAACCTTGCCCTGAATGCGGTAGAAACGGCTGTGATCAGAGCACAGCACCTTTCTGAGCACAGGAACCACGTATTTGTCATAAAGATTGCCGGTGAACTCGTCGGCAAAGAGCGATCCTTTGCCAAAGACATAATCCCACTCAGGTGAAAGCAGATGATTGAGCTTTTCCTGATTGTCATCATTCTCAACCTCTCCTGTGTAGGCACCGGCAAGATCTACGGCACGACGGGTGGCACAGTACTCAAGGAAAAGGAAATTAAGCCTGGAAATGACACGGGCTGAAGAGCGGCGCAGCTCATCACTGTCCTTGCGGCCGGCACGACCACCATTGATGAGTAGCCCAAGGCGCTCAAGCAGATGCTCAAGCTCATACATGAGATCAGAAACTGCAATGCCCTCGGCGCTCAGACCGTCAGAGACATTGCGGGTAATCTGATCACTCATGGACTGCAGCACAGAGTGATTTGGTCTTATTACGTCCTCAAGCTCGGCAATGACCTCAGGCTGAGCCTTGCGCATGGCTGCGGCATCGCCAAAACGTATCCTGCCCCTGCCGCTGTCAACAGCCTGGTCAGCATGCAGCGCACGGGCCCTGTTCTTACGCGAGCTGGCTGCACCAGTGGTGCCGGCCTTGCTGCGGCCCCTGCCAGCTGATGCCTTTGCAGCCGCTGCACCAGCAGCGCCAGCTGCACCAGATGCAGCAGCTGCATCATCATGAACTTCTGAGCTGATACCGGTCCCGGAAAACAGAGCCAGAGGCTCCTCGGAAACATGGGTGTAATCGTCGCTTAAACCAAAACGGCGGGCATAATCCTGGTAAATGTCCTCGCGCTCAGCTTCCTCGTCAGCAAACTTCTGTTCGTCCTTCTTGCGTCTGATACGGCGGGTAGCTGAATACACAGGCACGGCGTCATCAAGGTCCATGCTCTCAACGCCCTTGCGCAGATCCGAGGCCCTCTTCTGTGCGGCATCCTCGTCGTCCTGGGCGGCATCAGCATAGGCTGCGGAGGCTGCGGCAGCCCCGGCAGCGGCAGGCGCAGCTGCGCCTGATGGCGCTGCAGCGGCAGCTCTGGCGGCGGTGCTGGTGCCGGTGCCGGCGCCCGGGTCGGAATATTTCTGGCCCAGGGCCTGAGCTACGGCAACGCCCAGATCCTGGAACTCGTCCTTGAAGATGTTGGAGCGGTAGTGGCGAATCTGGTTGCTTTCCATGCTGGTAGGCGAACGGGCGCCCTGCCACAGTATGCTCAGAGCCTCACGGAATGCGGCCAGCAGGTTACTGCCAATGCGCAAAAGCTCGCCTGGCTGCATCTGCTCAAGGTGATCAGTAAGGGCATCAATGGCATCGGTAAAGGCCTGAGTGCGACTGTCGCCCTGGGCACGCTTCATGACGTTGCAGGCAGTAATGCGGGCAACCTCAATGAACTCGGCAGGTGAGAACAGCTCATGGAAATAGAAGGCTGGCAGAGCATTGCCCAGCTGCTGCATGGCCTTGGTGATCATGAGGTCGCCACGGGAGTTGAGGGCTTTGACAGTGCGCAGATAAATATTGAGATTCTGGTCGCTCAGAACCAGACGGGCATCTTCATTGCCCGGACGGTGCGCCTCATGATAAAGAGCCGTGGCAATGGTACGGATCAGCACTACCTTGAAAAACGGTCTGTTCTTGATCGTATTGCGCATCAGGACCTTGAGGGCATAATCAGCACTGAGATCACAACGGTTGTCGGTGAACATGAGCAGGTTGAGTGCCAGCAGGGTATAGAACTCCTCAGGAATATCCACCAGACGTGATCCGTACTTGTTGATAATGCGTGAGAGGTAGATATTGATGGCATAAGGCTCATGACGGAACAGAGCGCAGTAAAAGAGCTCATTGTTGAAATGAGTTACCGGGTTTTGCAGATGGCGGTCAAAGTAGTAGAGGCTGTGATAGAAAAGGAAAGGCACAGGATTGCAGTTGTTAATGAGGAAATCATTAAGCACGGCAATCTCAAAAAAGCGCTCTACAGTCTGCTCGTCGCTCACGCCATTACTGTCAAGAATGGACGGAGCAGCTGAAGGAGCAAAGAAACGGCGCAGAATAAACTCAAAGCCCAGCACCTTGTTCAGGCGGGGCATCTGCTTGAGCGGGCTGTAAATGAACTGCTCGAGGTTGGAACCGTAGTCACTGTTGATGGACGGACGAACCCGGACCGGATCATTGGCTACCTGATCGGCATTTTCAGCCCATACCAGATAGTTGTGCACCATCAGATTGACGTAATCTGAGGTGTAAGGAACCACGTGGAAGGCCTCATCAGAAAGCACATTGGCAATAGGTACGGCACTTGGGTTGCGACGGGCCTTTTTAGGCGAGCGGCTGTCATCCTTGAACAGGGAAGGATCAACCTCAGCTGAGGTCGAGCGGCTGCGTCCAGGCTCATTGTTTCCGGCACTTACAGGACAGCTGACAGTCACAAGACTTTCATGGCTCTTGCCCTCACGCACCGAGGCGGCGGCAGCTTCGGCATTGCGTGCAACTGCCGGACTGCTTCTGCCGGCAGCGGCGGCTGCAGCATGAGCCTGCTCGGCATTAATGCAGGCACGGCGGGCCAGGGCATCAGGAGTTGCAAATGAGACAGTGTTAATCAGCTCATGAGTACTGGCATGACTTTCCCTGTACATGGCCTGGCGTAAGGCATTGTCGGCCGTCCTGGCCCAGGCAATGCGATCCTGATCACTTGGCCCATTGCTGACAAAACTCTCCTGAGAATATGGGCTGCCATCAACAAGGCCCGAGGCAGCTGCGCCCGCACCGGCGGCTGCGTCTGCACCGGCGGTGCTGACGCCAGCTGCGCTCTGTGCTCCGTCTGTACCAGCTGCGCCGTCTGCGCCCTCGACGCGGGTAAAGCCACCGGTGAGCTTAAAGGCAGTGATAGCGCTGTTTTTCATCTGCAGCGCAGTGGCGGCATCGTCCTGACGGCCATCGCAGACGTAGAGCACCAGACGGGTTGAGGCAAAATCAGGAATGGTCAGACGGGCCTGATGGTCTACCATCAGACGCGACTGCAGATCCTGCATCATGGAGGAGATATTGCTGTCATCACTGACATCAACAGAGGCCAGGCGACGGATAAAATCCTGGTTGTAGCCCGGGCGTGCCTGCAGCAGGATCTCACGGTTAAAAGAGGTGTTGTTAAGCTCAAAATCCCTGTCGCTTTCCTGAGAGGACCAGGTAATAAAGTCTTTGTACATGCCTTTGACACGGGCACGGCGCTGATTGAAGCTCAAAGAGCCCAGAGGACGCTGACTGACAGGGATATAGCTGCTTGGCTGTACCGAAGGAGCCGGGGCTGAGGTAGGAGTGGATCCGTAGGTAGCCGGGGTATAGACGGCATAGCGCTCACGCAGCAGACGGGCATAAGGGAAGTCCTCAGGTATGGATATTTCCACCTTGGAGGCACCGACAATGCGTGAGACCAGATTGATGATTTCGACTATCTGCTCTTCAGTCCACTCAGCTGGCTTAGGTGCAATGTACTTGGGATTGCTGAAATCGTAGAAGAAAGAGCCAAATTCGCAGACGAAAGAGAACAGCGATTTGATATAGCGCTCAGCATCACGCGGCAGCATCATCTCCATAATGGCCGAGTTGAGCACCATGCGCTGATTTGCATCCAGCGGGGCAGACTGAGCAGCACCCAGAAACTCAAAGACATGCAGCATGATATTGTAATTGGCCAGCTTGGTGCGGGCACGCATGATGATGTCCTTCTCATTGTTGGTCAGAGAAGTCTTTTTGAGATTGGCAATACGCTGCAGATCGTAAATATCCTGATCAAGATTGAGATCAGGACGGGGAGTAAGGTAAATGCTCTGATATATACTCAGATTACGCGGTACGGCCAGGGGCACCATGCTGATGCCGGCACGCAGCATAATGCTTACCACGCGGTACAGATACTCGGTGGAAACTATCATGCTCTTTTCATCATAGTCCCCAGGCATCAGGATAATCTTGAGGGCCGCACAGAGATCCTTGAACTTTACCGTGTAGATACCCTTGTTACGGGTAATGCCGGCAATGCGGTCAAGAGCACGGGCAAAATCGCCAGGCAGGGGCTCCTTGCGGTTAATGCGCTGAACAATGGTGTCCAGCTCATATTCTCTGTTATCGCCTTTTAGAGTACTCATGAAAACCTCATTCTGACCACTTGCAGTCTGCCCTGCTTCATAAATGCGCCCACCGGCACACCAGTAGAGCCTGCGCCCCAGCCACTGCCCCTACAGTGGCGCAGCTACGGGCCGTGCCCGTGTCACAGCGCCCTGTAAAGGGAGCATCTGGATACTGAACATTAGATTCTACCGAATGGACCTGATTAATATGAGTGCCATTACGAATTAAACTCAAAAAAGTGCACACTGTGCACAAAGTTGCAATACAGAACTCACAGTCAGACCTGAAGCTGTGCTATGATTAACGGTTCCGCCTGCCATGCCAGCAAACCATTGCCCCGTCAGCGGGCACCGCACCCCACCGCTGCTGCAGCGTTGGTGCAACGCCGCATCAGCCCGCGCCGCCCACCTGCCTCCACCACGGCACCTGTCTCCCGTCCCGCCCACGCGGCCGTTAATCGCCCCTGCCAGCCAGAAATCGCCCCGGCTCCCGTCCAGTCCACACGTCCGCCTGTCTCTTCCTGCCCGCCAGAACCACTCCCGGCATACAGCCTTACCCATCATCACAGCCCAGCTTAGAGCACTCCTTACCCTCAAGAAAGTTCTCAGGCCGCCTTAGCTGCTCACAGTTCAGCTGCGGAACAAGCCCAGGCAGCTGTTCGCACTGCGCCAGCTCCTTAAAACCTGCTGCCTGCAGGGCGGCTCTCAGATTAATTCTGGAGAGCAGCCATACTGTCCAGGTTGTTTGCTGTCCAGAAAGGCATAGCTGAGCAATTCAGTGCGCGCCGTACAGCTGCTCTCAAGCGCTCGAGGTGAAAGTTGAGACAGGGCAAGGTAAGCGGCTGCTGCTGCTCAACCCACGCCGTATCGCCACCATGACATTTCCGGGTTACCAGCACCTTGCGCGTAAAGCTGTCACTCACAGCCCAATTGAAGTGACATGATTTGACCAGAGGTCAGGCCATACTGTCATCATCAGCTACAGGCGTGCCTGCCTTATCAGTAGAACATCCCAGGCCACCACAAGCTCCATAACAGCAGCACGGTCATGCCTGACGCCCTGCCACCACACCAGCTGACACTGCTGCTCATCCCCATGCTCTCAGAGCCACAAATACCAGAGGACAAGCCGCCCCGTTCACATTCCCAGTACCAGCGCCGGCGCCGGCATCGGCGTACCCCACACGGCGAAACCCTCAACAGCACCACCATAATCACCATCATAGTCAGCCTCAAACCCGGCCCAGGCGGCCGGCTGAAACTCCACATGATGAGCCTGCCACGTCACGCCCCGCTCTTTGCAGTATGCTAACCATACCGTTTTGTACAGCAATTACTTGCTTAAGATAGTTATCCTCAAAGTCCCTTGCTTAACAGGCAAGGCAGGCTGCGGACCTGTGACCTTAGGCATCTGCAGCGCCGTGACCTGCGCTGCTCTCAATCCCCCAGCCGGAACAGTGCACATAAGGCGCAGCATCGCTGTTATATCCGAGCTCAGCGTCTGCGCCGCTCTGCCGGTAACTGCCCTGATGACTTCTTTCTGGTGCAGCTGCTTCAGGACCTGGCTGTGTGCTGCCGGCCCGCCCAATCAGCTGAATACAGGCCGGGTCAGGGGCTGAGCACACACTACGGCTGTTAAAAAGCATCATGACCACATGTCGGCCCCTACGGCCTCGCGTGACAGCTGCTCCAGTTCTTTTGCGTGCATTAGTAGTTTTACAAAGCATGTACAGCACAGCACCCTGCACGTATCAGCACCATGCTCGTATCAACAAACTGCCCATATCACCCCACCGCCCGTATCAGCAAAGTGAGTGGCAGGCTGCACACTGATGCTCTGACAGATATCAAAAATTGATTGACCCGTCATGGCATCAATACCACACAGGCCCATTGAGCTGGAGGGTTAAGTCAAATTAAATATCAGACAGGAGCCTAAGCTGCTTTGCGCATACGTAACGGCGTAAGACAGCAGAACTGGTACTGTCTTGACTGCTCATAGCGTTAAGCTCACTTCGGTCATAAGTCTGGACAGCCGGGCCCGTCATGCTGCCAGAAAAACAAATGCAGGTCTGTACGCCCTTTCCAGAATGGCTGTTGCCTTAAAACTGGAATTAACATACAGACCTGCAGTATTAGATGCGGCGGTCATCTGGCTCCATGGAAAGCTGCGAGCTCATGAGCACATGCTCATTGCGCAGGGCCCGTGCATGGCTCAGAGGCCGGGAGCTGTAAGTGGCCATGGACATGGCCTGAGACATAGCATGTCACCGGGCAGCAGCCCGGGCAAGGTCAGGGCTGGTATGCCCCGGGTGCAGGCCCGCTGGCAGTCAGAGATTGTCGTCAAAGTCGATGGCCGGGAAGAGCTCTTTTGGCTCGATAAAGGTTACGGTGGAGTAGACGTGGCAGCCATTCATAATGGTTACCAGGCGGTCGCCCACTTCGATGTCCTCAGGTTTGACGCTGTGGGCGCCGTCTTTGGTGGTAATGGACAGGCCACGCTCGAGCTGATACAGAGGGTTGAGGGCCTGCAGGCGGCTTATCAGACCGGCCAGCTGCTCGCGACTGGCGTTGAGCTCAACACTGACCTTTTCATCATAGAAAGAGCTCAGAGCGCGCTCAAAAGCATCAAGTTTGTCTTCGCGCTCATAGACTATGTCCTCTATAGAGGACAGTTTCTCAACGGCACGGTTAATACGCTCAGCAGCATTGGCGGTAAGACGGCTGGCAAAATATGACGGCAGATCAGAGGTAAACTGCGGGCCCAGCTCCAGCTGATACTCAGCCTGAACAAGGCGACGCTCGAGCAGCTCGGTGCGCCCCTGCAGAGCGCGCTGCATTTCTGGAATCCAGCGGGCATTGAGATCAATCTGATGGCGCTCAATGCGCTGCTCCATGCCTCTGATGAAGGTCTCCATAATCTGCTCACAACGCACAATACGGCTCATGAGGCGCTCCATAAGAGCTCCCATCAGGCGGTCCATGTCAGGCAGCAGACGATTTACCAGAGCATTGTTGCAGGCATTAATGCGCTCCTGAGGGTTACGGGCATCAATAATTCTGATGAAATGAGCAATCTGTTCATTGCGGCGCAGCACGTACTGAGGCACGGACTCAAGGGCCATCAGGGCTGAGTTGAGCCTGGTGTTATAGCGCTCCAGTCTTTCCTGAACACCGTGCTTTTCAAGCTCCATGCTCAGAAAGTCAATGCGCTCACGGTAGCGGCTAAAGGTATTGCCCAGATGGAGCTTCATCTCTCCTGCCAACATTCTGAGCATGGTGCGCCTGCTCTCAATACGTTCACTGAGATTGTTGCCATTAAGCAGGTGCAGGGAACGGGAGAAGGACGCCGTGCGATCATCAATCATGCGCAGGATGATATTGTCCATGCTCTCCATGGTTGAGTTTATCCACCTGCGGATATCCTCATAGAGTACAGGAGTAACTGTTTCAGCAGCTGCAGTTGGGGTACTTACGCGCAGGTCGGCAGAGCGATCACACAGAGGACGGTCTTCATCATGACCTACAGCTGAAATAATGGGCACTGGTGACAGTGCCACCATGCGCACTACTCTTTCATCAGAAAAGCACAGCAGATCCTCAAAAGAACCGCCACCACGGCCAATAATGATGACATCAATACCAAGACGGCGGGCATTGGTATAGGCCGTATGCAGTGCCATGAGTATGGACTCAGGAGCATCTGGTCCCTGTACCTTGGTATCAAAGAAGATAAGCTCCACCATAGGATTACGGCGCATGACATTGGTGGCGATGTCGTCCTTGACGCGGCCGTCTACCGAGGTGACCACGGCAACACGGGCCATGATTCGTGGCAGTGGGCGCTGATTGGCATAAACACCCTCACGCTCAAGACGCTGGTCCAGCTGGCGCAGCTGCTCCATTATCTGGCCGCGACCGGCAAGGGCCATTTCATCCACGATAATCTTCAGGGCACCGTTTTTTGGATAGACAGAGTTTTCACCAAAAATCAGTACCTGCTGACCAATGACCGGCTCAAAATTCAGGCGTGCCTTGCGATTGGCATACATCAGGCAGTCAACACATGCATTCTCATCCTTAATGGAGAAATACATATGATTGCGTACGCTCAGCTGTGAAATTTCACCCTTTACCAGAACAGATCCCAGACGCTTGAAGAAGTCATTGGTCCGGGACACGTAATCGCTGACAGTAAAGGCGCGACTTTCGATTTCCTGAATATTGTTCATCAATATTACGCGAGCAGCCTCTCAGCCAGACAGGCACAGCTGAAGAGAAATCGCGTCCTCCTGCAAATGTAAGTGGTGAAAACAAAACAACAGCCCCGCCCCAGGTCGGCAGTCCCCATAGCGGCAGTCCTCACAGGGCAGCCACCATGGCAGCAGTACCGGGTAGCGGCAATCCCTATGTGGAGGCAGCTGCCTGATGGCCGGCCCCAGCCAGCGGCAGGCTGACAATAATCAAGCGACATCTCTGCACCGGACAGCTGCCAGCACCGATGTCACTGAGATAATAACCTGAACAGATCAGATAATGCCATGCCTGACCGTTTATTGGAACACGGTGCGCAACATAATCGCAGCCCCGTCCTGCCCTCCCTGCATTATTGCAAGGCCAGGCCAGGTAAGCTGGACCAGGTAAGCCGGGCAGGGTCAGCCCCTGACAGGCGCAGCTCAAAAGCCATCCTGCAGTAGCAGTGCCTGCTCCCTGCAACGAGCCACAGCAGTCCCATTCATGCAATGACCTGGCACTTCCTGGCCATACCCCACAGTGGTGAGCACGACTGGCGAACATACCCTGGGCTTCACAGGGCGCTCTGGCGACAGTTTCCACGCGGGCAGGTTTTTGTTAAATTGCTGTTGACAGCTGATTTAATTTCTATATAATGAGCGTCACTTGAGTTGAGCACTCAACCCAAGATGCCTGATGGCGCGTTAGCAAAGCGGTTATGCAGCGGATTGCAAATTCGTCTAGTCCAGTTCGACTCTGGAACGCGCCTCCACTAAGAACCCTCGAGGTTCTTTTTTTTCGCCTGTACATTTTACTCCCACCTCAAACAGGCAACGCACCACCTCCCGGCACTTGCTACCCGGAACTTGCTACCTGGAACTTGCTGCCCCGCGCCTTTTATCAGGCTCCATTTCCCAAAGCGTCAGACTTTATTCCCTGCAAAATAAGCCAGTCCCGGCGACCACCTTTTCTCAAGCTTCTCAGCTCATCACAATTGCTTTCATTTTCGGCACTTACCCTACCCTGCCCCGCCCTGCATTCCACTTATTCCGGGCCCGGACCATACCCAGACATGATCCCTGGAAATATGCTCCATTATTCCCGGATCTGCCTGAGGGCACTTCCTTAGCGCTGTTCTGACCATACCCTGCCATCCTCTGGTCAGTCTCTGTACGGACCATGAATACAGCTTTGTCTTTGACCTGGCAGTTCCCAGTACGCGCCATATTTCCGGCAAGGGGTAGTAACTTTGAGACCTGCCATGGGACGCTCTACAATAAGCTGCCCACTGATGCCAGAACCAGGAAGATCTGATCTCATGACCAATGGCCTGAACTGGCACTTCTCACCAACAGCATTCATGGCATTAAAGGGCTAATACAGGGGCAAAAGAGCTCTCAAACGGCCCAGCTGCGGGAATTGTGAGCAAAAAGGTGTTGACACTCACAGATATATCCTTATAATGAGCGTCACTTCAGATGCACTGAGCATCACTGAGGCGCGTTAGCAAAGCGGTTATGCAGCGGATTGCAAATTCGTCTAGTCCAGTTCGACTCTGGAACGCGCCTCCACTTAAGAACCCTCGAGGTTCTTTTTTTTCGCCTGAAATCTGGCAAACAGGCCCAGCCAAGACCTCACCTCCTTTCTTTATGGCAGATATGCCACCTCGCCTCAGCTCACTAATGAGCACCAGACCAGTCATCAAACCAGTCACCAGCCAACAGGCTCATGCCTGTACCACTCTACTTCCCGTCAAAGTCACCAGCTGTCTACCTGTTCATTCATTTCTCTTTCCTGACTGATGGCGTAAAGGCAGGTCGATGTCGGTAACTGCATGTTCAGCCCCTGGTCTTCAGTAAGCACTGCAAGAGCCTTTGCTGCTCCCTGTCACGATGTCTGAGCCCATGCACAGGCACCAGTTCCATGCAGCTGCTACCAGCAAGGACATACCAGGCAATGGCGCTGTTCCTGTGCGCCACTGCACGGTACTGGCAGATAGCTGCCCGATGGTTTGCCTAACTGAATACTCATTGCATAACCCGCTACTCTGTCCCGAACGGGAGGGGCATTCAAGACTGTTAGTGAAGTCAACCGGACTGTCAGAGTGAGGTCAGGTCAAGTCGGCTCAGCTCAGCTCAGCTCAAATCAGCACATTAAATGTGATCTGTCACAAAAAAAATCCACGTGTACGGACGAGAATAGGTTGTACATGTGTCTATGGTATACTTGAATAACTATGATAAGCGTGATAGTGAGGCTTCAAGTATGTCTAAGAAAAACGATGATTGCAAAATAGTTTTAGTTGCTCAGCTTTGGCAGGGTGGCAAGATGGTTTCATCTGAAAAAGTTTCTTCCTTTCCTGCATATTCTGCTGAGCCAGAGTCTATGGACGATATATTGTACGCCCTCGACATGACAGAAACCATTGTAGCTGATGCCCGTGTACCCATGGCCAAATACACGTTCAACAAGCTTACCGCCGGTACGATGAGTTCCAAGTCTTTATATAGGCATCCATTGTTCCGAACTACAACCCAAAATTGACGCTCAGATCTGTACGTTTTAAAAATGCCGTTCTAAGTGAGCTCACCAACGCATCATTCAGGCATGTTCATGAGAACCTTATAAACTACGGTCGTTGCGTTTTAGGTGTTTCTACCCTGAAGGACCTGGCTGAAAGAACAGCTCAAGTAATTCATGAGTCTTATACCCATCAAAGAGACGAGATTCTCTCAGGTAATGGCTTTTGCCCAACAACTGGACTTCCGCTTGATTCTGACGAATGGACAGAGCGTTGCAGTCAAGCTCCGGCAGCCATGGACAAAAGAGATCTTGCCGGGAAAATCAAAGAGTTTAACGATTTAAATGGTCGTGCGGATGACCCTGGCAGTCTTATCCGCACAATTCGATTTGCTGAAACCATTGAGTCTTCAAAGGACTCAATTGTTCAGATTGATGCTGACGAAGTAATGACCAAAAAGCAGACTTTTGAGCGTGACAGAAGCAATGTTGTCAAGCCTTCCATATCCGCCAGGGGAAAGGTCATAGCCTCGCAGCGTAAGGTTAAGTCCCGTCACAACAAGAAGAGTCACTTCGACAGCATTGCTGTTTCCTCTTACAACAATGAGCAAAAGAACGTAAATACTACAGTTATTCGTGTCAAATGGGATGAAAACCTCCATGTGATAAAGGGTGAATCAGTTTCTGAGGCATTCAAGAGTCTGATTGCTCTCCTTCTGGAAAATGGTCTTATGACTACCAGAAGACTGGTTTTCTTTATTGATGGAGCATCGTCTCTAAAAAAGACTATTCCCTTATTTTCTCAATTTTATGTAACCTAAATTTTCCGTATGCTAAATAATTACCAAAATATATGGTTTTTGTTCTTGATATAAGGAGCTATAGGTTAATAACATACCAAAATCAGGTGATCGTCATAGGTTACATTGTAACCTATGGCCTTATTAGTGATTTGGTAGAAATTAAGCTTTTACCAACTAGTTTTCGCATGTTTTTGCCGATATTTGGTAATATTTTAACCTTTCCTTTTGTATTAGATCTTCTTAGGTTACATTTTTGGGAAAATAAGGTATTCAGACAATGTTCTCGTATGCCAGCTACCACATTGTTCTTGACTGGTATCACATAACTGTTTCCATTATGCAAATGCTCAGCATGGCTTTATCAGGCAAAATTGATCAGAAGCGAGGCTATCGCAGTGAGCTCACCAGACCTCTGTGGCACGGAGACGTTAGTGGAGCATTAAGCATTCTAAACTCTTTTGTAAAGAAAAATCTGGTACGCAACTCTACTGCTTTTGACAGGGTTAGCAAATATCTGCTCAAAAAGCAGGATGAGATCTCCTGTTATGCTCTGAGAAAGCACATGGGCCTGCCTAACAGCAGTAGCCAGGGGGAGAAGTTCAATGACATACTCGTTGCTTCAAGGCAGAAACATAATGGCATGAGCTGGTCTGTCGTAGGCAGTAACGATCTGTAAAGAATCACGGCTGCCAAGGTAAACAACAAGCTGTTGATGTTCCTTCAATCACCTGAAAAGGTGACCTGGTTCAATGTATCGAATGTCTCCAATGAGGACAGGAGCTCAGTGGCTTAAATGTTTCGCTTCGTGACATGAATATTATGCATTATGGTATTAAGGTCTAACTTACACGCACCGCTATATGTGGTCGATATAGTCAAGCTTTAATCAAGAATCCACGGTGATGAGCTATGTCTCTCGTCCGTACACGTGGAAAAAAATTGTACCTTTTGGTACTGTTTTGAGCTCCAAAAATGCCTTATCTGCTGTGAAACAGCCAAAATGACGGTCAATGGCAGTTTTTTGCCTGTTTCAGGATCCAACTTAGCTTGCCTGTAACACTGATAAATATGTGATCTATGGTTACCTTGATACAATCAGTGAACGACGATCCTTATTGCAGCATTTAGCCGCACCATTTATGATCGCCTTGATATCGCTCAGCGTAAATATGTTTACATGACCGATATATATCAGCTTTGTTAATTAGACTGCAAAAGACAGAGACCGGGTCTTTTGACAGCTTTGCTATGTTTATCCTGAGTATTCCAGGATATTTCATGGAAATTCTGGTACTTTTTGAGATTTGGATACCAGTTATGAACAATAACAAAGAAAAATGTGTCACAGCTCACAGTTAGACGACTCAATATAATGCACAATTAAACGCAGTTAAGGCATCGCGCCCTGTACAATCTGTGTTAGTTACGGGGCGCTTTCTAAAAACTTAGCCTTTTCTGCCAGATACCCAATCTGGGATCCAAGTTTGACTGGCCAATGCGTATCACATGCTTAAACTCACTGCTCCAAAGCTAGGACACCCCCCATGCAGCAATGTGGACTGCATCTCAGGGAGTCAGCTGCAGAGAGGTTATTCATCAAAGCCCCATCCAGGTAATGAGTTAGCAACTTGAGGCTTTTTATTCAGTACCAGCCTGAGCATCTGATGAAAGCAACACCTGACCAGGCACGACCTGTAAAGACCATTACAGGTAGTAGCAGCCCCTTAGTCTGATCTTCGTTTATACAGAATTCCTGGACAGATACAGTACATAAAGCTACTGTCCGTCCTGTCCCACACACTATCTGCCCAGTTTTCCTGACTTTTTATTATCTTGCCTGGCTGATCAGTCAGCTCTGCTTTTCTGCGCTTTTCATTACCAGAAATCCTTTACATAACAATTTACAGAGCATTACTGACAGAAAATATACACCGACTTCCCAACATACAAACGAACAACAAAATCGATAAATTCACTTCAAAGCCACGGCTCACCCCGTGGCTTTTTTAATCTTTGGCAGTCACAACCTTATTCAGGCTGAGCTGCTACTGCAGGCATAAAACTGTCTTTTGATTAGGTCATTTTTGTCCCAGCTCCCAGCGTCAATCCTGATCTTAGCCTGTATCAGCCCTTAACCTTACCGTATACACAGCATACTGCCAGTACTACGCGATGGTACTGCCTAATGACTGTCATGCCTTTCGCCGCCCCGCCACTCGCTGCCCTCTGTCTATCGCCGCCCTTTGCCCTTCACGGTCATCCGCACTTCGCTGTCCTATGCCATGTGCTGCTCTCTGCCATTAGCTGTCCTGCCTTTCGCTGCCCTCCGCCCTTCACTGCCATCCGCGCTTCGCTGTCCTGTCATTCGCTGTCCTCTGCCTTTCAAAGCATCACTGCACTGCCTTCAAACCTTCTGCCATAAAGAGCTCTGTTCGTCGCTTTGCATAAGCTTCGCTCAACAAATGTTCAATGTAGAGTGAAATTATTTCCATTTTTGCTACTTAACCCCCGACTGTCCGCTGCAGCATCTATAAAGTGACCAGGATTTTGTCTGCATCACTGGTCATTTTTTAACCCAGCTTACTAATTGAATGCGATATACATGGCGTTTTTGTCTGATTTTGTCACCGATAAAATATTTTCGCTTCAACCAGTTTTCTTTTGATTTTCACTTTTGTATACTACACATCGTTCGTTAGTTATAGGTAACATTGGTAAGCATATTACATCATTAGTTATTTACAACTAACCTGTCTTTAAACGTCCTGTAAATGCTGCATTTATTGCATTTACTCTCAGATAATGCGGTATGTACAAGACAATAATTCAGTTCAGACTGATATCTTTACTGCCTGGTAATTTTTTAGCCACCTTCTCCATTTCGCTCAACTTTTGTTTAGTCACAGCCCAATAAGTGGTGAGTAAACCAGTCGCCTGATGCAGTGTGAGGCACGACGACTGTCACTGCGAAAATGCCTGTGATGTGAGCCTGGGGAGCCTCAGTTCAGGCAGTCAAAGAGCACACAGATTAGTGCATGCATCCCATAGCGTATGCGCTCATGCATGCACTCATAATGCAAGTCAGTCTGAACAAATATGTTTATCCCATGCTGCAGCCACCTGCCCATCCAGGGCTGCCGCGTACATGGACAGCAGAGCCTGTCCATGTATCTTTTAAGCTCTGTGCAGCTGGCGCTGCTGCTGGCACATACACGAGCAATAACACGGGTAATTGCATGCGCTTTACAGTAAGCCGGACCATAACACCTCATCGGCGAAGACATGCTCCCGTCATTACATAATGGCTATTGGCTGCTGCTCAATATACATCTGTCACCGTCCTGATAAATACGGTACAAAGTATTTTGCAGCGTATATTTTCAGCCATTCAATGACTGTAAGTCATAGACAGACACATGGCAAAACATGCTTAATTAATAAGATGAGCTCAATTATAACCATGGGCTGACTGATGATTCAGTACAGAAAGGTCACTGTATCTTACGAAGCATGCTTAGGCACCAGAATTATTATTAATGGACTGGCCATAACAGTCAGTCCTCAAAGCTGTCGGTCATGCTGCAGCAAGCCATACATTGATTACTGATGCTCAGGACCTGACAGGCCATCATACCGTCTTATGTATGGCTAAATAGCATTAATGGCACCATGGACCTCAGATAAGAGCCGGCGGATAACTGCGTGTGTGATGTGATTAAAACTGTTATCCATGATTTGCGGCCCTGCAGGGCCAGCTGAAAGTCAAACAGCCCTCGATAATTTATGCCCTGACCTGTGTCCTGATACGAACAGCAGACAATGACTATGGCAATTTTGCCATGCGCAGCAAGCAGGCCGAGCTGTTTGTGTCCCATGGCTGCGTATCATGATTACGCTCCATGACTGCGTTTCATGATTGCGTCATGCGTTTACTCCATGACAGACCTTAATCATGTGTAGCTGTTTTATCTGGTTACAGGCTGCTCATGGCTGTCAGGATCATGCATCCCACAGTACTCAGCTGGCGTTTGTGCTTCAGAGGCGTTTATTTGCTTTGTGTGTTGCGTAAGGCAGGCAATAGAAGTGCATGGGCCGGAGAGAGCTGGCCCGCACCGGTATTGGGGCTGGGCTTGATTGAATATCAGCAAAACTCAAATGTGGCTTTGCCAGGAGTGATTTTAAAATGCAGGCTTTCTGGAATAACAACAGGCTGACCGTAATCCTGGCTGTATCGCTTATTCTGCTGGGTACCGCCTCGCTCTTTACCGGAGTGATTAATATCAGCCTGAATGATGTCCTTAGCCTCAACGAGAACTTTGAGCTGCTGCTTATATCCCGTCTGCCGCGCCTGATGGCAATTCTTATGGCTGGCTCCGGCCTTGCTGTTGCCGGTCTTATCATGCAGAACCTCTGTGCCAACAAGTTTGTATCGCCGTCAACAGCAGCAACCATTCAGTCAGCTCAGCTGGGAATTCTCATTGCCATGCTCTTCATGCCAGCATCAACTCTGGTAGAGCGCGCCATGTTTGCCTTTGCTTTTGCCATGCTTGGAACATGGATCTTCATATCTTTTGTACAGCGTGTTCAGCTCAAAGACATGATACTGATTCCTCTGGTGGGCATCATGTTTGGCAATATCATTTCCGGTGTTACCTCATTTCTGGCATTTCAATACGACATGAACCAGGCACTGGCCTCTTTTCTGGTAGGCCATTTCTCCACTGTTATTCGTGGTCACTATGAAATTGTCTATCTGGTTCTGCCGGTGATGCTGCTGGCCTGTTTCTTTGCCCGCTACTTCAATATCGTGGGCATGGGCCGCAACTTTTCCAAAAACCTGGGCGTCAACTACAGCCTCTTTTTATTCACTGGCCTGTCCCTGGCCGCCATGATCACCGCTTCAGTTGTAGTGGTAGTAGGCACCATCTCCTACATTGGTCTGATTGTTCCCAATCTTGTGACCATGTATAAGGGAGACAATCTGCGCAACACCATTGTTGATACTGCCCTTGCCGGAGCACTCTTTGTCCTGGTATGTGACCTGACAGGACGTGTGATCATTGCTCCTTATGAGCTGCCTGGTGAACTCATCTCAGGCTGCCTTGGCTCCATAATCTTCATTGGCCTGATTTTGTACCGTGTTAACGGATCACGCGGACCATCATCCCGCTGGCAGCGTGTGCGCTCCCTTTTTGGAACTGCCCAGCAGTCATCCTCATGCGGCTCCTGTTCAGTCCCAATCGGCGCCATGCCGGGCGGCAGCGCCCGAGCCACTGCATCGGACAATCAGGTCTCACAATGCAATGGTCGCCATGAAAGCGCCACCTCATGCCGCTCTTAGCAGAGCACCTGAGCAAGGGCACAGGCCTGAAAGTTCGAAACAATCATTCCTGCAGCTTCCGGCATTTGCAAAAGAGATAGAGCAAATCACGAAAAGTAAGGCCGGTTAAACGAAAAAGCCGGGCATGCCTGCCCACTCGTGTGAATCACATGAGCCTGACAGCGTCCATCAGAGTAATGCAGACAGCATAAGGTCTCACGCACAGTAACAGTACTGAGCGCCCCTGCATGGCTTGCCCGGCCAATTGCATAAGCCGCAAAAGAACAGAGCTTTCATTGCCTGCAGCAAGGCTTTGGGCCAGACGGTACGTCATGGCACTGCTGCAACATGGCACGCCATGGCGATGCTGCAAGTCAGTCGTGCCATGGTCAATGCGACATTAGTTTTCACAGTTAATTGCAATCCAGGAGAGCATTCATGTCTGAGTTCCTGTCAGCTTCGGGCAATGCCCAGGGCGATGCCCAGAGGGATCCCCAGTGCAGGGCCCATGGCCCTGCCAGGAGAGGTCCCCATGGCGCCGCCTCCAAGACCGTTGGCTCCTCTGGCTGCAGTGCTGATGAGCTGGTTGCAGCGGCCCGTGAGCGTTCGCTTAAAGTGCGTCTGGTGCTGCTTACTGTTGTGGTTCTGTCAGCATGCTGCGCCTATCTTTTTACCTCCATTAATATGAAGTTTTTTGAGTATGCCATGTCCATTCGCATACCAAAACTTACTGCCATGGTGCTGGCCGCCATTTGCATTGGTGGAGCCTCACTGATTTTCCAGAGCCTGATTAACAACTACATTGTTACTCCGTGCCTGCTGGGCATGAATGCCCTTTATCTGGTGCTTCATACCCTGATGGTCTTTCTCTTTGGCATGGGCTCTTTTGTCATTACCAGTAAGAATCTGGCCTTTGCAGCTGACCTGATCCTGATGGGCTCAGTAGCCGTGGTTCTGTATAACTGGCTCTTTGTAAAAACCCGCTACAACGTGCTGTACGTGCTGCTCATTGGCACGGTAATGACCACTTTCTTTACCTCGATTCAGACCACTATGGTGCGCTCCATGGACCCTAATGACTATGACGCACTGCTCGTAACACTGGTAGCTTCTTTTACCAGTGTCAACGCAGATGTCCTGCTCATGTCAGGCGTACTTATGGTGGTGCTGACAGCCATTTTCTATCGCAGGCTGAAACTGCTCAATGTCATTACCCTTGGCCGCTCCAATGCTATCTCACTGGGAGTCGATTACGAAGGCACGCTGCGCTGGCTGCTGCTTTATGTAACCCTGATGATTGCCATTGCAACAGCTCTGGTAGGTCCTGTTTCCTTTATGGGGCTGATTACAACCAATTTGGCCCGTCAGATGTTCCCTACTTTCAGACATAACATTCTGATTACCGGAACCATACTGGTTAGCCTGGCCATTTTAATTGCCGGTCAGGCTCTGATTGAGCGCGTCTTTGTCTACAGCATTCCAGTATCAGTATTTATCACCACCGGCGGCGGCATCTACTTCCTCTACCTGGTACTGCGCGCCACGCGACGCAGCATCTAAGGCCGTAGACAACAGCTGCAGCTGAAGCTCCTGCGCTTAACCTCCGCAGCTGAAGCTCCTGCACTTAACAGCTGCAGCTGTAGCTCCTGCGCTTAACTTCCGCAGCTGTAGCTTCTGCGCTTAACCTCCGCTGCTGAAGCTCCTGCACTTAACAGCTGCAGCTGAGTATGACTGCCACAACGGCATCTGAAACTGCGCAGCAGGTGTTGCGTACCAGTTCTCTACAAAACTGTTTATTTACTGCCAGGGAGCAGCCATGCTTGAGATTAAGGGACTTTCCAAGAGTTATGACGGCAATAAGGTTGTCACAGATGTGAATCTTACTCTGCCCGAAAAGAGCGTCATCTCACTTATTGGCCCCAATGGTGCGGGCAAGTCTACCGTTCTTAACATGATTGCCCGCCTGTCGAGCATTGACTCAGGTGAGGTGATGTTCAAAGGACGTGATGTCCGCAAGTGGCAGCGCTCTGAGCTGGCCCGTTTCATGGCCATTCTCACTCAGCACAACAATATCCAGTCAAAACTTACAGTCAGGGAGCTCATTTCCTTTGGCCGCTTCCCATGGTCACAGGGTCGACTTACAGCCGATGATGAAAAGCTGGTTGATCAGGCTATGGATTTTATGGAGCTCAACGAATTTGCCGGACGATTTCTTGATGAACTTTCAGGCGGTCAGCGCCAGCGCGCCCTGATTGCCATGGTGCTGGCTCAGGATACTGAATACGTGCTGCTTGATGAGCCTACCAATAATCTTGATATCTACCATGCCACCCGCCTGATGGCCACAGTACGCCGTCTGTGCGATGAGCTGGGCAAGACGGTGATTATGGTTCTCCATGAGCTCAACTATGCCTCCTTTTACTCAGACTATATCTGCGCCTTCAAAAACGGCTCTCTGGCCGGTTTTGGCAAGGTTGATGACATCATGCAGCCCGACTTTTTAAAAGAGGTCTATGCCGTGGACTTTACTGTCACCAGGCTCAAAGACAAACCTCTGGCCCTGTACTTTTAGAGCAAAGAGCCGCCTCATGCGGCAACTGTACGTGATATCCCGGCCGCACAGACCTGCCGGGATGTTTCCCAGCTCACTCCTTTTCATGAACAAAGGCCCGGCAGCGCCGCCGCCCGCTCTAATGCAGACGCAGTCGCAGCCTCAGCTGCAGCCGCTGCCACAGCATGACCTCATGTCCTCTGGCTGCCACGTTCATGAAAAGTAACTGTGCACCCCTTGATAACCGGGTTTCTTCATCATAAGTAACGGCCTGACATAGCTTGCTCACTCCTGGGTTCAGACTGGGAATCAGGCCGTAATCCTTATGCATCCCCATGCAGCCGATTACTGTGGTCCTGGCAATGCCCACCTGCCAGGTTCTCAATTTCACCGCTGGGGCAAGTATTGTCGCCTGCATGATCCGCCATGAAGCTGCGGCTGTGTTACTGCCATGGCAGTGTCAGAGGCAATGACCATGTCCGTAATGCTGGCCTTATCGGCGACGCTGGAAGTGCTGGCGAGGCTGGACTTATCAGTGACACCGGCAGCGTCGGTAGATGATTGCCAAATTACTTTAGTTGCATTTTTTACTTTGTTTTGTTTTGTTGAAATCTTTTGGAGATAGTTATGCCTGCAAGGCACCTGCTCTTTTCCCCACTCAAGAAGGCCGTTATGGCCTCAGCTGCTGCTTTAATGTTCACCGGATCTGTTTCCAGTGCATGGGCAGATGATACCGTAAGCGTATTTACCTACAAGGGTGACCGCTCCGAAAGCACTGTTGAAGTGCCGGTCAATCCTGAGCGCGTAGCTGTTATCGACTATGCGGTCCTGGATATTATTGACCGCCTGGAGGCTGATGATGCCGTAAAAGGCATGCCGCTTAAGGGCACTATCCCTGAGTACATAAAGCACTTCCAGGGTCACAAAGGTATGGTTAATACCGGTACCGTCAAGGAAGTAGACTTTGAAGCTCTGATGGCTCTGGAGCCTGAAGTAATATTCATCGGTGGCCGCCTTGCTGCTCAGTATGACAAGCTCTCCGAGATTGCCCCTGTAGTATTCCTCTCTGTTGATTACACCCGCCCTCTGCTTGAGAGTGTGGAGCGCAATGCCAGCACTGTTGCAGCCATTTTCTCCAAAGATGGTCAGGCAGATGAAATCATAAACGGTTTTAAAGAGCGTGTTGAAAACATTAAAAAGCAGGTCAATGGCAAGACCGCCGTTGTCGGTCTGGTCAATGCCACCCAGTTCAAGACTCTGGGTGATACCGGCCGCTGCTCCTTTATTGGCCGTGACCTCGGCTTTAACAATCTTGCCAAAGACATAGAAGCTACGCACGGCAATGAGGCCTCATTTGAGCTGCTTCTCAAGCTCAATCCTGAATATGTCTTCATCCTCGACCGTGACAGCGCTATTGGTCGCCCTGGCGCCAAACTGGCCCGTGATGTCATGAACAATGAAATCACTGCCAAAACCAGAGCCGCTCAGGAAGATCATATCTACTACCTGAACTCTACTGTCTGGTACCTTGCTGAAGGCGGACTTACTGCCACTGACCTTATGATCAGGGACATGGAGCAGGCTCTGAACATCAACAGGTAGTACGCAAGCGTAATCCCCTGACATAATGCCAGTAAGACTTAAGCCGCAACAGGCCAGACATGCGGACTCTCCAGTCTTCCTGCATCAGTGATGCTTTACTGACTGTTTTAGGAAGAGTTAATGGTTGCCTTGCGTACGGGTCAGGTTTATCACCTGCATTTTGCCCATATGATGCTTTTCACGCACTCCCTGAGCTGACCTGTAAGCCTGTATACCTTATTTGCCTGACTGGCTAAACATGCCTTTGGTCACTGAACTGAAGCAGAAACAGCGCCAGCTGTCTGCTCAGTTCATGACTGATGGACAGGGCTCTGTAAGCCCATTTTTTTTGCCTTTACAGTTGTCTGTGACTAACCTTAATCCCCCTGAGCTAACTTAAGTCCTGCAGGCAGTCACAGCAGCATCCCCTGTTCTGCTGTTAGCAGACTCATATGATCGTCCCTGCAGCTGCACCTCATACGGCACAGTGCCCCCCGAACTGAGCTGTTTATGCCCAGCTCTCCCCGTATTACTGTCTTTGCGGCGAGGCTGTTGCCGGTGCAGACCTGTATATACGCATTATTGACCACAAGTTCCGGCCGACTGCAGAACATGCAGACTCAATGCATGCCATGAAGCCAGCCGGACCATAAAAGCTTGCCCCACACAGCGCCCTGAGCCTGTCTATCCCCAGGTTATGGGCACTTGAAGCAGCCCATGCGCTGCTGCTGTGGTCGCAGCAGCTGTAGTTGCGCAGCAGCTCATGCTGCGGCCGCATCAGCTGGAGCTCATGGGTGGTGGCAAGACATTATGCCGGTTCATATGAGTCAGGTGCTTATCCCTGCACCATTGCAGTCCCGACATCGGCACTGTTAGCGTCCGTAGCGGGCTGTGCTTAACAGCAGTTTTAAATTTCGAGAAATACTGTGGCCCAGCACAAAATTAAACTATCCTCCCTGTCACGAGCTCTGCTGTTGCTCTCTGCCGGTGTAATTGCCGCTCCTTCCATGGCAGTTGCAGCTGCAGCAGATGATGACGCCGCCCTGCAGGCTGCTCTTAATGCCACCTATGACGATGAAGCTGCCGGCAGCAGCGCTGGCGATGAGGACATGATTAAGGCCGCCATGGCATCAGCCCCTGCTGCCGGTGCAGGTGCCGGTGCCAGTGATGCCGGCACTGGCGGCGGTGATGACACTGTTTATGACCTCGGCCGTACCGTTGTTTCTGCTTCTGGCTTTGCTCAGGACTTGCGTGAGGCCCCAGCCTCCATGTCCATTGTGACCGGTGATGAGGTACGCTCCATTGCTGCCCGCGATATTGGTGACATGGTTGCAGGTCTGCCTGGTATCGAAATTTCCAAGTCCAAAACTGGTAACTCCAATGTCATGATTCGTGGCTTTGGCTCTGACTACACTGCTTTTCTCATTGACGGCAAGCGTCAGAACTCCTCCTCAGCCTTTATCAAAAACGGTTTTGACCCTAACTTTGGCTATACCCCACCAGCTTCCATGATTGAGCGCATTGAGGTTATCCGAGGTCCGGCCTCCACACTCTATGGCTCTGATGCCGTAGGTGGCGTGGTCAACATTATTACCAAATCACACCCTGAGAACCTCAGCGGTTCCGTTGGTTTTGAGTCCTTAATGCAGGAACATCCAGGCTTTGGTAATGCTGCCGGTCTTAATGGCAATGTCAACATTCCTCTTGTCAATGACCGTCTGTCCATGCAGCTGCGTGGCCGCTACTACGAAAAGGATCACACCAGCCTCAAAACTCCTGAGGACAAGTACTTAAGTCACTCAGCTAATGACTTTGATCTGTACAACTACGGCGCACGTATTGTCTACAGCCCGGTCAAGGGTCATGACCTGTCTGTCGATGGCGAGCAGTACTACATGAAGGCCGGAGCCATGTCGACCTCATCAAAAGGCATTGCTGTACTCAACAGGTACCGCAAGGATCAGATTACCCTCAACTATGATGGCAAGTACGATTTTGGTGATGTAAACAGCTATCTGCAGTACTACAACCACACCCGTGATGATGTGGGTTATGACTTCTTCAGCCGCTCCCTGATTTTTGAGAGCAAGGCAGTTACTCCTTTTGCTTTTAGCAACGGCCAGGCTCTCAACCTGACCTCAGGCTTTCAGTTCTGGCGTGATGAGTTCCGCGACGACAGCAATGCCTCAGCAACCAGCCCTTACAAAGATGATATTACCGGTCATACCCTTGACCACAATACCTTTGCTCTCTACATGGAAGGTGAGTACTTCCTCAGTGACGACTGGATTGCCACCCTGGGTGCCCGCTACAACTACTCTGATATTTTCGGCTCGCACATCACCCCACGTGGATATCTGGTCTATAAGGCCACCCGCAATCTGACCTTTAAGGGCGGTATTGCAGCCGGTTACAAGACCCCTAATGTCAAGCAGCTGGTTGACGGCGTCTATCAGCAGGACAACTTTGGTGCCCACCCTATGTACGGCAGCCCTGACCTTAAGCCTGAGACCTCAGTAAATTATGAGCTCTCTGTCATGTACGAACTGCCAAAGATCGGCTCCCTTACTCTGACCGGCTTCTTAACCGACTTTAATGACAAGCTGGCCAGCTATGACTATGCCATTGGTGAGTCCATGCCAAATGGCGTTATTTGTAACCCTTACGATCAGTCGGTAAGCAACTCCCGCTGCACCCTGTCAGCCAACCGTGGCAAGACCCGCTCAAAAGGTATTGAAGTGCTCTTCAGCACAGCCCGCTTCTATGACCTGCGTCTTGAGGGTTCCTATACCTGGACAAATCACGAGTACCGTGATGGTGACAGTGCCGGTAAGGCCGTCAACGCCATTCCAGCTCATGCCGCCATGGCCAGACTGTCATGGGATAAGGAGAACTACGGTCTGTTCCTCAAGGGTACAGGCAAGTTCCGCACTCCTTACATTTCAACCCGTTCCGGCGCCAGCTTCGATTATTACAAGAACTACGTAATATTCGATATGGGCGGCTACTACAAGTTCAGCCCTGAGGCCCGCCTCAATGTCACCCTCAACAACCTGCTGGACTTTGATGCCTACGACGAGTTTGACGTAGTTAAGAGCTCAAAAGGCACCAACAGCTATAACACCTACTACCGTGACTACATCGAAGGCCGTAGCGTCTACGTCAACTTCACCTACGACTTCTAACAAGGACCCTGTGCCTGGCAAAGCATGGCACTGCCATGCCTGTGGCACCGGGCTGACAGCCTGAAGCCAGCAAAGCGCCTGTTGGCGGATGACAAAGTCTGCAAGCTCTTAGTGCCGAGGATAAAGCCTGCAAGCACTTAGTGGCCCAGGATGAAGCCTGAAGCCAGCAAAACGCCTGTTGGCCCAGGATGAAGTCTGCAAGCACTTTAGTGGCAGCAGCTGCAGATTACAGAGCACTGCAGCTGCTGCCCTGTTATGAGAAACAACTATGGAACTCCTGAAAGAAACCATCGATATTGCCATCATTGTCATTCTGGGACTGATGGCTTTTCTGGCCCTGCTCTTTACCATTGAGCGCCTGATCTTTTTACGCCGTGCAGCAAAGAACCTTGATGCGTGGGCCACTCAGGACGAATTTGATACCGCTCTGACCAACAATCTGACCACAATCTATATCGTTTACTCCAATGCTCCCTATGTAGGCCTGCTCGGCACCGTGGTGGGCATTATGATTACCTTCTACGACATGGGCCGCTCAGCCTCCATCGACGCAAGCCAGATTATGACCGGCCTGTCTCTGGCCCTTTATGCCACTGCCCTTGGTCTGGTTGTGGCGATTCCCTCTCTGATTGCCTATAACGCTCTCAACCGCCGCATTGCCGTTGTCAGCTCCCAGTTCAAGGTCCACCTGCAGAGCAGCCAGTCCTCCCCGGGCGCCTCACCGGGCACTGCCGGCGCAGCTGCACCAGCTGCAGCCGCTGCAGGAGCAGCCTCTGCCCGTAACGCGGCCTGAGGGAGAGCGGCATGAACAAGCTTCCAGAACGATCGGGCCTGAATATCGTGCCCTTTATCGACATCATGCTGGTGCTCTTGTGCATTGTGTTGTCGATTTCGTCATTTATTGCTCAGGGCAAAATCGAAGTACGCCTGCCTTCATCAAGCTCCACCAGCAAGATTGAGCAGCCCAAATCAATAATGCTTGAGGTTGATGCCCAGGGAGTAATGTACCTTGAGGGCAAGGAGCACGACCTTAAATCACTGGCTGCAGCCATAGGTCAGCTGCCACGGAACGAGCACATCCAGCTGCGCCTCGATGAAAAGAGCCAGTTTGCTGTATTTATTTCCATCATCGATCTGCTCAAAGAGCACCAGCATGAGAACTTCTCCATTGCCACCCTCAAAAAAGGCTGATCACCAGCCCCTGTCTGACACCAGCGCCACTGATGCCTCCGGCCACAGCTCAAATGCCGGGGGCCAACCTCATCTGCAAAGCATTATCAGGCCCGTAAACAACGCAGAGCTGTCCAGCCATGCAAGCCACGCTGGTCACCACATCCGGGCTGATCAAAGTGCCGGAACAGGCCATACGGTCACATACAGCAATGATTTGAGCTGCTTTAACAACAACCTTGCCTGCCCTCATTGCGGTCAGGGACAGTGTCGCTGCCCAACCAGACTGGCTGGCAACTGCCCGGCAGTTGCTGTGCGCCGTGACCACTACAATGGTCGAGCCTTTATGTGGGCCAGCAGTATTTACCTGGCAATAGCCGCTGTCACCGTTTTTGCCCTTACCAGCCGTGCTGAGGAAAAGCCTCTTGAGCTGGGCGGATCCACTGCCGTGATTGCCCTTGACCAGTTTGGAGACCATGCTCAGGCCAATATCCCGAACATGGCACCACCAGCACCGCAGCAACCAGAGCCGGAACCAGAACCTTTTAAGGATCCTGAGCCAGAGAAAAAGCCAGAGCCAGAGGTCAAAAAGCTCACCGAAGAGCCGCATGCAGCACCGCCAGTTAAAAAGGAACGTGAGCGCAAGGTCAGGCCTGAACACAAAGTAAAACCGGAGCCTAAAGAGCGCCCTCAAGAAAAGAGGGAGCATCCGCAGCGCAAAGAGCGTGAGCATAAAGCCGAGCGTCGTGACCACAGCGCTGCCCATCCTCACCAGGCATCAGGCGGACGTAGAGGCGGATCCCCTCAGGCCGGAAAGGTAATGGTGTTTGGCCGTGACAATCACCCGGTTCTATTAAAGATTAAGCAGGCTATCGACAGCAATCTGCTCTATCCGCGCCGTGCCCGCATGATGCGTGAAGAAGGAGCAGCCATTGTACAGTTTACCTGGACAAGTTCCGGCCAGCTGGAGCGTCTGCGACTGTTGCGTTCCACAGGCTCGCGTGAGCTTGATGAGGCTGCCGTGCAGACCATTATCCGTGCCAGCGCATCTTTCCCAAAGGTCAGCCACAACTTTACCCTGCGCCTGCCAATTCTCTTCCGCCTGACCGATTGACCACCAGCCAGCCCGTATGCTGACTGGATGGCAGTCAGCCGGCAGTCAGGCTGGCACTCATGCGCTGCAGTGTGCTTATACACCATTCAACATCAAAATTAATGTCCGTTCAGCTGCATCAGGCTGTACGGACATTTTTGTCTCCAGCCCTGCTTTCCCATAGCAATTAACCCATACGCTTTACAAAATATAATACATCACATTGCGCCAAAGACCCATCATTTCACTTTCTAAAGCGACAACGTTTGTGAAATTCATTGCAATTAAGATCTTTCATTACAAAATGTTATATCAAGTATTTATAACCTTTTAGATTTATAAAGCTTTTTGCTTGCAGTTGCAGGAATATCAGGTCAGTGCTCGCGATGTAATCTATCCTCCAGCATAAGTCCCATGACAAACACGCCTCATAGCTGCAGCAGAGCTGTAAGTGCCTGACCTTGCCATGATAATGCCCCGATTTAAGCAGCTATGCACATCAATGTGAGCTTTTCAACAGAGTTTTGTTAAGAATATGTTCACAATTGTTAAGAAAATGGTCGCTTACGCTTTTATGCCTGTCACTACTTGCTGCACACAAATGGCCTGTATATGCGCTTTTCTCACAATAATTTCAGTCTCACGTAATGTTAACCCTGACTTAACATGGATTTAACATTCAACCCCCACAATAACACCACTAAAAGCAACTAGATATGTTAATCATAGACATTGTCTGTTGTTAGTGATGTATTGTTTTAGGTCTTGTCCCTTTCCCTGGGACAAGTAATTCCTCAAAACTCCAGTTTCCGAGCGGCCCGGCAGCAAGGCGTAAGACCAGGGGCTTCTCACAAAAATCAACAACCAAATCAGGCCGGGGCATGCACAGCACAGCATCCCTTGCCACCAAAAAAGCCCATACTCAGGTAAGTAGGGGCTTTTTTTTTCACTTAAAATCCCCTCCCACCTAATTCTTACCTGAACAATCACCGGTCAAATGATTTGGTCCAGGACAGCCCTGTAAAAGCGAAAAAGGCCATAGATCACATGTTCTATGGCCTTTTTGCGTACACCATGGTCCCCTGGAGTGGCTTTGATATGTACCCTGTAAGATATGGGCTGCCTGGGGCTCCTTTGCAGGGCCCCTTTGCTGGTTTAGCTTTGCCGGGCACCTTTGCCGGGCTCCTTTGCTGGTTTAGCTTTGCCGGGCACATTTGGCTGGGGCTCCATGGTGCCAGGGGTATCCGGGGCCTGCCTGATGCAGGTATGCCTCCTCGCCATCAGATCAGTCAGAGCATTGATTTTGGCAGTGGTACGCCCAGCTTCTTAAGCAGCTTTGCCTGACTGGCTGGTACAGGATTACAAACGATACCGGCAGAGTACTGATCGACAACAATGCTGTCCAGACTGTCAAGAAAATCTCTGGTTGAGCGAAGCATATCACTGTATTTCACATCAACTCTGGCTCTGACATCAGCAATGTCATTGCTCATTGCAGATCTGAGGATAGCGGCAAGATACTGCAAGAAGATCCGGCCCTGCAGCTCACTGTCAGTCTCAAGCTCTGTTGTACAGCCTTCAGTGTGCTGCTTTACGTCCTGAATTGAGGTATCAACCTGTGGACAGGACTCGTAAAGTGCAAGCACCATGGCACTGCTAAGGCTCAGGTCATTGGTAATCAGCACCCGGAAGCCATCATACCTTGTACCCTCCTCCATCCTTGATGATAAATACACAGGGGCTGTATCAGGCATACCCTCAACATACTTGCTCACGTCATAATCTGAGTACTTTTTGAGCAGACCCTTCTGGCGCTCTGTAAGCCTCTTTCCTCTCGTCACCGCACGGGTGAGTTCAATAAGCTCGTGATTCAGGTTCTTCACCGCATGGTGTTGAACTTCGCTGTCAAAGAACACGTGGTATCTGAGCACCTCACTGGCATGGCCGGATGCCTCCTTACCCTCTGCCCCAGCAGGTGCAGTGGCTGGTGGCACTGCTGATGCCGGTGCTGGTGCAGGTGCAGGCGCCGCATCACAGCTGTATGCCCTGGTATAAACTGCGTAGTGCATGGATTGAGAATCAAGCTCGATAAAAGTGCTGTTACCGCATATATTATCTTTAACAGCCTTGCTGATAACCTCCTGTACTGCTGCTCCTTCTCCTTTGTTGCAGTTGACTACAAAAGTATGACCACTACGCAAAAGCTCACCGACAGCTTCATCAGAAGGACGACCTCGGTCCACAACAATGCAGGTTTTGCCTGAGGATACATTGCAGGTCTCAAGCTTCTTCATAATGCTTTGTAAAGCACAATATTCACTGTCCTGACCGTCATAAAGCACGTAGAAAAAAGGAAATCCGCGCTTATCAGCATCACATACGAACTGTACATAAGGCTGATCCTTGAAAGAACCATCCTTGCTGCTGTCCATTTCGCCAAACATGCCTTCATTGTTCTTGCGCTTAAATGAACATCCATCAACTGCTGCAATTATTCCTGAGTTCAAAACTCTCCCTGATTTCCCCTTGAAATATTCCTCGAGGAAGTTCTGGTGGAAGCAGTCAATGAATGCCTTATCAACATGATTGATGTATTTGAGAAAGCTGCTGCGTCTTCCTGAAACACAATCGGCTACAGCGTGGTCGGAGCAGAAATTTGGCAGGCCCTCACAAGTGCTCTCACCTGAAACAATCATGTTGTAGACCACAGTCTCAATGTGATTAGCACCATGCAATGCATCTTTTGTCCTGACTTTACATATCTGCTCAAAGGCCTTTACCAGAGCTGCTCTTACACCTGTTTTAAATGACAGGTGATCAAGATAGAGCACTGATCCGGCCATCTTTGTACATATTTGGCTGCCATCAGTATCAGTAAGGGTCTTGTTGTTCAGAACTTTGCGCTTTGCTTCAAACGAAGATTCAAAACCGTCTGATGGATAAGTACCGACTGGTGCACCGTCTGCGCTCCTGGTCACCCTGCCGCTGTCATCAAGCTCATAGCCGTGATGCCCTATAAGTGCGGATATCTGCTCTCGATCTGACTTATTGTCTGCAGTCTGACCGGAAATCCTGGTACAGGTCAATGTTCCATCCGGGTTGCGGACAACAATGTAGTCTCTGAGCTCAGGATGACTGTCGAGGAACTCCTCATAGAAGTAGATAACTCCGCTATCCCCGCCGCCAATAATCTTGCCTACAGTTTTGCGGTTAATCGTGCGTGAGCGTCCTTTCCTGATGACGTTTCCGTCAGCATCTTTGACGGCTGGCTCCCATATTCCAGTGTAGGTAAAAACATAGGTGTAGTCCTTGTTCTTGTGGAGCTTAAGTGGGGGCATGGCTACAGGAGAGACTGTCATATAAAATCCTTGACTGATAATTAACTTATCGTTATTTCAATGAATTATCGTTCAATGAATAAGTACTGTTTCAGACTAATTTTACTGTAAAGCAGTGCAATTTGGCCAAAGAAACTGCGACTGGTCAAGCTGACAGTGACAGGACTCGTAAATCCATGCCTGCAGACCACTCCCCCAGAACAATCGACACACTCCAGCCCCCACTGCCTCATCGGATAAGCCTCATAATCAAGCCTGCAACCAGTGACTTCAGCTGTCCTTAAGCTGTTATTAAAGCACAACGCGCTCTGGTTACCTGATTACAGGTACGCCCTGTCTGCACAGCCATCAAGGCAGCGGCCCGAGCTCTCCTGTACCCTTACCGCCTCAACAGAACTGCGTTCCTCCGTCTGCGATCAAAACCACAGCCCCATTAAGTCAAAAGGCACCATCCGATAAGGGATGATGCCTTTTAATCCATATGACCTGCGAAGCTGATGCCCTGCAGGTGAAACTGTTAGTCCTTCTTGCTGCGACGGGCAGTGGTCTTTACCCTGGCGGTACCAGATTCAGCCCTGGCCTTTGCTGCTGCCTTAGGAGCAGCCTTACGGGCTGGCTTTGCCTTGGCCTTAGCCTCTGGCTTATCCTCCGCTGCAGCTGCGGTTGCTTGTGCTGCCTTAGACTTAGACGCTGCAGTCTTGCGGGCTGGCTTTGCCTTGGCCTTCGCCTCTGGCTTGTCCTCGGCTGCGGCATCTGCTGCTGTTGCAGCCCTGGCCTTTGCTGCCGCCTTAGGAGCAGCCTTACGGGCTGGCTTTGCCTTGGCCTTAGCCTCTGGCTTGTCCTCGGCTGCGGCATCTGCTGCTGTTGCAGCCCTGGCCTTTGCTGCCGCCTTAGGAGCAGTCTTGCGGGCTGGCTTGGCCTCTGGCTTTGCCTTAGCCTCTGGCTTTGCCTTGGCCTCAGGCTTATCACCGGCTGCGGAAGCTGTTGCTTCTGCTGCCCTGGCTCTGGTGATGGCCTTGCGACGGGCGCGTGGCTTTGCCGGGACGGCTGCATCATTGCCTGGGAGGGCGGCTGCATCGTCGCCGGAGAGGGCAGCGTTGGCTGCGGCGTTGGCGACGGCCTCGGCAGCGGCGGCGTCAGCAGCATCAGCTACAGGGTCAGCCTCAAGGGAGACATCATGGCCAGGCTGCTCCAGAGCGGCCTGACTGCCCCTGTTCTCGCCAGCCATCATCTCCTCATAATTGAGGTACTGACCCTTTGGATCTCCATCGTCTATGTTGCATAACTCAACCAGCGAGCAGTCGCCAAAGTCGTTTTTAACCACCATGGACACTCTTGAAGTGATGTAGGAGGCGGCAAAGGTACGAGGCTGGCGCAGTACGGCTGCCAGCGGGTTGCGAACGCGGGCAAGCTTCTTACGGGTCTCGGTGACTACCTGAGGCAGCTGTCCTGATGAAGAGGCAACTCCGATTTCAAGCACAATAGCTGAATGATTGTCATAAATAGTCAGATTGTTGTGCTCATTGACATTAATGCCACTGTTATACGGATCAGCCATCAGCGCAAAGAGATTGAGGCTGGAGAGCATGCGCTCATGCTCGCCAAACTGACGTTCAATTGGGCGTATGCTCATAAAGAATGGTGCCGGAGCACTCTCATCAAGCTTCTTCTTCATCAGGCCAGGATGACTGCTTTCCATACGCTTGATAAGGTCGGTAACAGCCTCCAGAATCTCAAGCTCCAGCTCGCTGTCACCATTCTCATGAGCCAGAAGCATAATGCGACGCATGGTGATTGCCTTGCCCACTGAGTCAGGTACAGAAAGTGCGGACTTAAAGAGCTTACGCAGCGCTGTACTTTCCCTGGTGGCTGTGCCATCCGGGCTGACAGACTGGCTGCCAGCACGGCTGCCCGACGCGTTGTCAGATGCTGCGCCGTACTGCAGGCCGGCAGCATCTTCCTGGGCTGAGGAGACACTTCTGACTGGTCGTCCTCTTGCGCTGGTAATACCTTTGCCGGCCGCTTTTCTGGCCCGCTCTCCAGCCCTTGAGGTCACGCCTTCCTGTACCTTGCCAAGGGCCGCGTTCAGACGTGCACTCATGTCGCTGTTCTGGCCTTTCATGAGCTGCTGCATGGTATAGACGCCAAAAGCAGTCACGTTTATCAGACGCTGCTCAGAAGACATGGCCATAATTGATGAAATGATGCTGCGGGCCTCATGAGTACTTCTGGTGCGGGAAATGTACTGAATCTGATCAATCAGTACCGAGGTCAGATCGTTATAATCTGCCCAGCCCGGACCGCCTTTGACCTCATTGCCCTTAGCGTCAATACGGGCAATGGCCTCATCGGCCACCTTTACCGCATTAGTAAGACCTTTTTCATAGGCCAGCTGACTGAGTCGGGCCAGCTCATCGCGCTTTTCACGACAGTCAGGTGCCACAATGACCAGCTTTAACTGATTGAGTATGTTCACATAACTGCGGTAATCAATGATCACAGACGGATCTTTAACATCGCGACTCCTGTTGATCATTGATACTATGCTTTCCACGCGCACAGCATGACCTTCATTGTCAGCAGCCGGTATTGTAAGTCCTGCAGGACGGGCTGCCGGGCCCTCAGCAAGCAGATTCTGACTTTCAGTGAGCTTGCGGGTAAGGCTGTGCTTCCACAATGAACGGGCATCGCTCTCTGAAAGCTTCTGCAGGTTCATAATGGTACGAGCTGACGGCTTTTTGATGAATTTGACTGCAAGATTGCCAAAGTCATCAATTTTGCAGCAGTCCTGGTCGTTCTGCTCGTTTTCCTCAGTATCATCGGAGGACACCAGATTCTGAGCAGAGCCGATTTTGAGGCTGCTGTCAGCCGGAGTAATGTTTACCTCATTGCCTTTGCTGCCACCGGCGCGCTGAGCGCTCTGTGATGAGTCAAGTTCAGCACTTTCAGCACTGCTGAGCACCTTGTCAGAGTTTTCATCATCTACCATGGCGCTGCCAGTCTCGGCAGGATCACGAGGAATACGTATTACCTGAGCGCCACCTGATTCAGCCCCCATTTGTGCATCTACAGCATTCATGAAGGCATCAGCTGACTTCATACCCTCCTCAAGCAGCTGCTCCAGGGTCTTTTCCTCATTGGCGCTCTTTTCCAGCTCGGAGCGCTCATGCTCACTGCGACCACGCAGCTTCTGACGAATACGCTCACGCAACTTGCTGATACGGCGGCTGCGCTCGCTCTGATCCTCAGGATCACTGCCCTGAGCATCTGCACCGTCTGGATCGCTGATATCGCTGACACCGTTATCACCAGTACGGTCAATAACATCCATGCCGCTGGAGAGGGCGGCATCACGTACCATCTCATCTATTTCGAAGTCAATATCGTCCGTCAGTTCATCCGGAGATTTATCATCCCCGTAATCACCGTATCCGGAACCTGCGGCTCTGGTGGAGGTCGCACCGGTCCTGCTCCTGCCTGAAGCTCCTGATGAAGCTGATCTGCCAGGTCTGTTTCTGGAAGAGCCAGCTTTCTCACCACTGTGCTCGCCGTCATATCCATATTCACCGCCGATGTCATCGGCAGCTGACTCTTCGATAACAGCTACAACAGCCTCCTGCTCATCACTGCCTGCCCCGGCACGACGCTTTGCTGCACGGGCAGCAAGCAGGCGTCGAATATCCTTAATATCAGGACGGGATCGTGGGGCGGCAGCATTGCCCTGAGCCGCATCTGATGGGGATACGTCAGAAGATGCAGACGCGCCAGCTGATGCGAATGCATCAGCTGATGCGGATAAGTCTGCGGTTGTGTCATCGTCCTGCTCACTGGCATTGCCTGGCAGGTGCTGATCCTTTTGGGCACTTACGGCTACACCTGAAGAATCAGATGGCGCAGCATGATGAACCGGGGTGGATGCAGCATCATCATGGTCAGCTGGCTCGTGCTTCTGCGACTGCTGAGCTGAACCCTGTTCATCAAGATCGTAATCTGCCAGAGGATCAATAAAGAGATCGTTGTTTGTGAGCGCTGCATTACGTGCAGCGAGGATTTCGGCTGTCTCTTTGGTGGCAAGGGCAGTGAATTTATCGAGATCGATATCACTGTCAAGATCCTCAAGGCCATTTAATCTGGCACGTCTGAGCATCTCGTCGCGCATCAGCGGGTAGCCGGTACCTGTTGCCATGGTGCCGGACTTTTCATGATGCATCTGCATCCACAGCATCAATGCCGCAGCCAGAGTGCCTGGGGTAAGTTCCTCCCTGAGGACACTGGCATCAAAGGAGCTGACCACCTCATGGAAGAGCTGCAGCATGCCTTTATGGTCGTATGGGAAGAAAGTGTCGTCAGCCAGAGGATCAACACGGGTGATATTGCCATTTCCATTGAAGAAATGGTTCACAATCAGGGTCTTAAAGCCATGGTAGACCTCAAAGGACGGCATACAGGTGTATGTGTCTTTGATATGGTAGCGTGCTGAGGTCAGGTAGCCCATGAAAAAGAGCATGGCAGGCAGAGGAATACCCCTGCCGCCCTGAGCCAGAGCTTCATTGTCATTAGCACGGCGCAGCTGAGCTGTGCTTTCGTAGTCGTTGGCCAGTCCTGACTCCTGATCACGGTTGTCATCGAGCATCATGGACGGCTCATCAGAGACAGTAGCAGTGCTGGCTGCCGAGACCGGCTGATCCTTAACAAAGGCACCGTCATCGGCAAAGGTAACATTGGCCAGAGACTCGCCAATACTTAAGGCCATGTCTCTGGTGCTCTCTTCCATGCTTTCGGCATCATCATCAGATGCAAAGTTTTTGTAGCGCTCAGGGAAGAACTCTTTGACAAAACGACGGAAGGTGGCTGGCTTGAGCACACGCTGCATAATGGCCAGCAGACGATCCATGTCCACATCAGGATGAGCGCTGAGCAGGGCCTGAATCTTCCTGTGCATGTCATCGGCCACCTCATCATCATTATCATCCGCAGGAACTGTGTTCAGTCCCTCATCATTAATGAGTACAGGCATGATGCAGCCTTCGATTAACAGACGAATGCCACCCTTGAAGATGCGCTCAAGCTGCACGAAGAGCTGCTCATCAGTAAGACGGCAGGCCTTGCACAGGGCTGAGAAATTGATAGTTGAGTGCTCAAACCAGTACAGACGGAAGCCGTTTTCCGGCTTTCTCAGGAAGTTGATTACCGAAACAGGGTTGAGAACTGTACAGATGTGATCAAAGGAGTAATTGCCGTAGTAGTACTTGAGGCGACGGATCATGCTCTCATAATCAAATGGAGGTGGTGATCCGGCGGCAATGAACTCATTGTTCATGGCCGTTACGGCGCGATCAATGAAAGGACGGAACTGCTCTGAGCGCAGATCCTCCTCGGTGACACCCAGAAGTCCAGAGCTTTCCTTGCCATAGCAGAAAGAGCGTGACAGAGGCAGGTACTTCATCAGTGGCGGGTATTCCTCAGTGGCCTCACGATAGTCCATGGCGGCTGTTCCGGTCACGAGAATGTGGCGGAAGATCTTGCGGTTGCGGCCCAGCAGGTTGAGGAATGCGCCAATGAAGCGGGTACGGTAGTTGTACAGACGTGGCTCATCAAGTGCCGCCATCAGAGGGGCATCGAAGTTTTCAATGATGAGCACGCGGGAGTTCTGACGGCAGCGGGTCAGCAGCTGATTGATATTTACAAAAGAGGCTCTTTCGGTGCAGCGGCTGAGCATGGCACCGAAGTTTTCCATATCGCCCTGACTGGTGCTGCCAGCAGAGCCGCCTGGCAGGTGGTCAGCCATAATCGCACCGGATGGACCACGGTCTTCGCGGGTAATCTGTTCATAGAGCAGGCTGTAAAGTGATGAGCCGAAAATATAGAGATCATCGCCATCCTCACCGGCCTCAGAGCCGTCAGGATTGTTCTCTGCATCAGCAGAGCCGGCCCCCGGAACAGACGAGTTGAGAATGCGGCGCTCTGCAGACATCTGGCTGGAGCTGTCGGCGTCACTGCCTGTGTCAGCTGAAGAGTCCATAAGGCCCTCGGCCTGAGCATCCTCACCTGAATACATGAAAGGAGGCTGCAGATTGTCAGGGTCGTCACTTACAGGACGGAAATCGTCATTGGCATGAGCTGACAGCTGAGAGGCGGCATAGCCCTCATTAACAGCCTTGTCATGCAGAGACTGGCTGAAACTTTCATGGACCAGTACGGAGCGCTCAGGTACAGCACGGGCAATACGGGCAAAATCAAGGCGCACTACCCTGCAGTACGGTTCAGTCCAGCTGTCACAGGCAGCTGCGCCCTTCAGGCGCTCAAAGTCGTGGGTAAACAGAGCCTCAAGAGTGTCGCAGAAAATGCGCTTGCCAAAGCCACGAGGACGCATCAGGTAATCGCAGCGGCTTACTCCTGAGCAGTACAGATTCTTAATCTGCATGGTTCTGTCGATATACAGACCCTCAGCAATAAGCTGCTCCAGAGTCTGCAGCTGCTCCTTACCGGGACGCTCTGCTCCACGTGAGGCATCATCTTTGAGTAAATCTGTATATTGCATAAGAACCTGAACCTTAATCCATGGTTAATTTAACTGCTTCACCATTAAGTGAACCTGTCAGCGCCCATCCATAAGCACGCTGAGCCCCGGTTTTCACAGCCTGGCATGGCCTGGCCAGCCATCCTGTTCCGTCCTGTCAGCCGCGTCCTGCATGGACACGCCGTCAGGCCTGTTCCGGTCTTTCCGTCCGGTCTTTCCGTCCGGACGTCCCGTTCGGACGTATCGTCTGGGCTGTCCCGCCTGGACTGTCCCGTGCTGTCTGACCAGTACAGTCAGCCCTGTCAGGTCCGGCATTGCCGGTCCTTGCGACATGGCTTTCACAGCCAGGCCTGACCACCAGCTTTCCTGTCCTGATGCAACAGGAAATCTGCGCTCAGCATGTCCTTATGGCAATGCTGATGACGAGTATCTTCGGGGGCCAGAGGCCTCATTGGGCCGTGATTGCGCACCCGGCTGGTATAGATGGTAAACACGGGAATCAACATAGCAACTGTTTCCCACTGTGTCAATGAGCTGTAATCAAGGTGATAAACACAGCTCAAAGGCGCAGCCGCAGGCCGCTTGCGGCCTGGTACGCACCTGAGCATTTATCGCGGTGCACGCAGCCTGGCCGGGGTACTTGCCATGCTTGCGCAAAAAGCAAGGGCGCATCCCGGTATGTCCGGCATGCGCCCTGATTATTATGCTGTTTTGGGTAACTGTCCCCATTCCTTAACACTGAGGTTTCTACAGAAATGGCAAAAACGCTGTCAGCATAGCAGCTGCCTTACTGCAGGCACTGGTCCCAGGTCACTGTCGGCATAGCGGCTGCCTTACTGCAGGCACTGGTCCCAGGTAACTGTCTGGCCGACATCTGCAGACAGGGTCGCAGTTGCCAGGCTTTAACATGACCGCAGAATTAGAGCTTGAAGCGGCTCATCTTACTGTTAAGAGTGTCGATATCGTCGGCAGTCTGCTTCATTACAGCCATGGTGGACTCGGCTGCTTCAGCAAAGTTCTGAGCATCAGTGGTCAGGTTCTGAATGTGAGATGAGATCTCGGATGAGGCTGTGGTCTGCTCCTCAACGGATGCTGCGATCTGATTGATCTGGGCATTTACGTTGTCGACGTGCTTGAGAATGTCATTGAAGACATTTTCAAGGCCTGAGGTCTCTTCAGCAATATTGCCCATGTCATTAACTGAGCGCTCCATGGAGGCTGATGCATTGTTGGCATCACGCTCAATCAGGCTGACCATGTCATTAATCTCACTGATGGATGATGAGGTGCGACTGGCCAGAGCACGTACTTCGTCAGCTACCACTGCAAAGCCACGACCTGCCTCACCGGCACGGGCAGCCTCAATGGCAGCGTTAAGAGCCAGCAGGTTGGTCTGGGCCGCAATCTCGTCAATAGTGCCCACAATTGAGTTAATGGAGCGGGTCTGCTTAATCATGGCCTCAATCTGCTCACTGTCAGAGCGGGTCTGTTCAGACTGGCGGTAGATGCTGGCAATGGATTCCTTGGCGTGACCAATACCTGTCTGGGTGATATTGCTTGAAGCCCTGGACAGACCTGCGGCAGCCTCACAGTTTTGAGCAATTTCCTGGCTGGTAGATACCATCTGATTGGCAGCAGCAGCTACGGTAACGGTACGGTTTTCAGCTTCGCGGGCATTGTTGTAGACACTGGTCATGCGGTCGATCATTTCATGCATGCTCTTCTTTGCGAAGGTGCTGGCACTGATCATGTCCTGAATGATTTCAAACAGGATACCGCGCATGGTCTCAAGAGACTGCCCCAGGCGGCCGAACTCATCGTGATACTTAAGATCAATCTTTTTGCCCAGTTCACCTTTTTCAATGCGGGTAATAACTTCATCAAGAGCGGTCAGGGCACCTCGGGCATAGGCTGCTGTCAGGCTGGCTACAATCATGGAGGCAATGATAACGCCTACAGACAGGATACCTACCCAGATAACAGGCTCAACGCTGGCAGCCTCTTTTGACTTGCCCAGTACGTCGGTAATCTGATAGGAACGAACTACGTTAAGGTCGCCTACCAGAGCCATGAACAGAGGAGTTACCTCTTCGGCAAATATGTGACCGGCGCTTGGAATGTCGTTTTTGACAACAAGAGGGTGAATCTTGTTTTCAAAAACATCACGAAGACGGCCGGCATTGTCTCTGATGCGGTTGATTTCATTAGGGAAGCGACCGGTTTCCAGATTGGATGCGAGGTCAAGGAATTTGTTCAGGGCCTTTCTGGCATCATCGTGTAAGGAGGTTCCGGTCTTACCTGAATCGATGAACTTGTTAACGTTGTTCATCATATCCACAGCGGCGGTGAGGGTTCCGTCAACGCGGGCATAACGCTCGGCCAGAGACCACTGCATGTAGTCGGCAAGCTCACGGCTCTTGTTCATCTGAGACAGGGACGTACCGGCAATGATGATGCTCATGACGATAACAACACCGAAGCTCAGGAAGAGCTTGGCGCGCAGTCCCAGCTGATAATACCATGTGACCATTTTCAACTCCTGATGAGTTCACCACGGCAAAGCGACTGCGCCTGCATAGCGCGCAGCCTCAGTCATTACTGTCTTGTCCCCATGTCACAGGTCAGCAGTTCACAAATCCGCAGGACCTTAATCAAGGGCTCCCCTGAACAGCTTAATTGCTGCCTGAGAGCATTTAACAGACAGGCATGCACCTCAGATGCTTAACAACAGACAACGGCATCGGGACAGAGCCGGGCAGGAGCATGGCCGTAACCGGGCATAGCATGATGCGCGCGAGGATGCTGCAGAGCAGATCACACGCTTACGTGCCCTGGCCATATGATTCCTGTAATCTGTCAATCAGCACTGAAATGACCTGGTGAGTTTATGTTTTTGTTTTGTCGTTTGCTGGCCGAACGCTCATGGCGCCGGACAAAAAGCAAAAGATCTGTACGATCCTCTCTAACCAGCTACGTCACTACAATCGGTTTGCCGCAAGTCTGAGCAGTACATCTGATGAACGCTGAGGCCAGATGGCCTTTGACCCTGTACAGCAGATAGAGACAAACAAGAATTCACAGCTGCAGCGCGGCTCCTGAGAAAGCACAGCAAAGAGCCCACGCCTGCAAATTTCTTTTCCTGCTCTGGCGCAGCACAGCCTGCAAGCATGCCCGACAGGGCGTATGCAGGCTCTACAAGATGCATGTCATGTCCTGAAAGCCGTATGCAGGCTGTCTGAGGTGCATGTCATGTCCTGAAAGCCGTATGCAGGCTCTGCGAGGTGCATGTCATGTACTGCAGGCTGCATGTCATGGCCAGCAAGAGAGCCTGTGCCGCTCATCTGACAGGGCACAGAAATTTACCCTCACACAGCATGATGCTGTTTTGACTGCCATGCTGCTTACGTGCAGTTTTAAACGTTTACATGACCTGGGATTGTCCTGTAACCCATGTTTACTTCTATGGTAGAGACAAGGGTCATTCCTGAGTGCTGTCTGAAGCTCAGAACATGAGGATCTGTGCCATGCAGTAACAGCTGTAAAGCTGATATATACCTGAGGCAGGAAAGAAATTTCATTCGGTCACAACTGCCTGAGCTGAATGTAACCGGGGTCATATTCTAATGTTAAAAAAGCCATAATTGAACAAAGGGCTTGCAGTTTTTTTCCATAAAATCTACCGTGCCTGGCATATTTTTCCAGCCATGCCCTAATGCCCGGGGCACACGGTGTCTTATGCTGTATCTTGTTCAAGGCTGCCAGGGCCGGTCATTACAGGACTTTAATGCTCCAGAACCTGGCCGAAAACATCATTTTATGTACAGCCAGCAAATTACGCATCAATCTGACACATAGAAGAATTATTACACATTAATTTCACTTTTTAAGCCTGCATGAATGCTCGGTAATTGTGCATATTCTACCCCTTATTAAAAGCCCGTCCTCCGCCCCTCAATGCGCGCGCCCGCCTGTCCATCCCGTTCTCCAGCCTGCCCTTCAGCATACCAATAACACTCGTCCTCACTGCGCTTTACGCCCTCCCTGAAGCTGCACCATAGCGGAGCTCATCCAGTGCTGTCTGTACAGTCTCATCAAGCAGGCCCCTGCCAGCCTGGTCTCTGCCTCCGTGGTCTCTGCCTGCCTGGTCTCTGCCTGCCTGGTCCCTGCCTCCGTGGTCCCTGCCTGGTCTCTGCCTCCGTGGTCCCTGCCTGGTCTCTGCCTGCCTGGTCCCTGCCTGGTCTCTGCCTGCGTGGTCTCAGCCTGCGTGGTCTCTGCCTGCGTGGACTGTGCAAGCCTGGTTTCAGCGTGCGGGCTGGCTGATGGCTGAAGGCCGGTTGCAGGTTTTTGTTGCCTGTTGCCGGTCAGCCGCCTGAATCTGGGAAAGCCTGCGTATGGGGCTATGGCGACGGGGCCGGAATCTGGCTCAGGCGATGGCTGTCGTCGTTGCGGGCAGTGTGAATGTGAGGTGCGGCCGGGCGGGGCGTTGCGAGGCGGCTGTGTTGTGAGGCTTATGTGCTGAGGAGCTGATGTATTGAATTTCTGGCCAGGGGGCGGCGAAAAATATGGCCTTGTTCACACTTTTGAAAATTGGGCAGGGTTAAAGCGGGGATCCGGGGACTTTTTATGATTTTAGTCATATTGAATCCAGGTATTAGGGGTGACAATAGCCTCGTAGATTGCAGTGACCGCAAGACGGTCCTTATTCAGTGACTGATGCCTGCCAGACTCCGCCCGGCAACGGGGCGGAGGGCCAGCTCCGACTGAGGTTTTATTGTCTGACCTTGTCTACGGGGTTTAGTCAGATCTAACCACTGTAACTTGTACTTTTTCGGTGCTCTCAGGGTTAACTGGTATATCACCGGGCCTTGTGCACCATGCCGGACATCCGGCTGCCACGGACTTTCAGTGCATAAGTGCTGGAGCTGTGGCGATGCTTTATATCCGGCAGGCATGCAGGACACTTTCAGGAGTTTAGTTAATATGAGATTAAAGACCCTTCTTAAGACTGCCGCAGTAATTTGCGCTTCAGCCTTCATCGCCACCGGCTGTGGCTCTGACAAGAAGACCTGGACTGTAACCTGTCCGTGGGCACCATCTGGTGTAGCCGCCATGGCCAGCCAGAAGGCCGCTTCCCTGTCCACCACCTACTCCAAGGACACCATTCTGGTTGCCGAGGCTGTCAAGGGTGACACAGCAACCATCAACACATGGGTAATGGACAAGAAGGGCGGTGATCCTGCTCTGACCTTTATCAACGAAGGTCTGCTTGCCATCAGCCCTATCATCGATGCCAAGAAGGTACGTTTCTCAGAGGACGACTTCGTAGTAATTCAGAACCTCTACTCTGCTGTTTTCGTACTGTCCGCCCAGAGCAATCTGAACATCAAGACCATTGATGACCTCAAGAAGTACGTAGAGGAAGGCGGCAAGGTTAACATCGCTGTTAACGGCGCTACTTCCACCGAGGCTTTCCTTGCTACCGCTCTGTTCTCCGATATGGGCAGCAAGGACTTCAAAGTAACTCCATACACCTCTGCTGCTGAAGCTGCTCAGGCTGTTGCCAAGGGCGAGACCAACTTTGCCATCTCTCACCAGACTCAGATTCTCGAAACCGCTCAGCAGGGCAAGGTTGACGTTATCGCCGCCTTCTCCGACAAGACTCTTGAGCACGGTCCATTTGCCGGTGTTCAGGGTGTAGGCGAGCACGGCTATCCATTCATCACCAATGCCTGCGTAGTAGCTGCCCGTGCCGGCACCTCCGAGGCTGATGTCAAGAAGCTGCGTGACCTGTACGACGCCATCTTAAAGGATGAGTCTTTTGTAAAGTGGGTTCAGGAGACCATGTTAATCGAAATCCGTCCTATGACCGATGCTGATTTCAAGGCCCACCTCGAGCAGACCCGCGAGCTGGTTAACACCTACAAGGACAAGGTTCTGGGCTAACAGGTCCGCTCTGGCCTGAATGTCCAGCCCCCAGGACATCCAGTCAACATGGACAAAGGGTCCACATGGACAACGGGTCAACATGGACAAAGGGTCCACATGGACAACGGGTCAACATGGACAAAGGGTCCAACTGGACAACGGGTCCACATGGACGTCCGGCCCGACTGGACAGTGGGGCCGCCTGAACAATGGGGGCCGCCAGAGGGAGACAGTCCCCGGCGTGATGACCTGACCTCAGCTGGTGTCAGACCAGAGCCAGACCTTTCTTCAGATGAATATTTTCGCAGGCACAGTCTTAAGTTGAAAAACTTCGTGCTGTGCCTTTTTTTGTGCCCAAAATTTGAGTTTTTTCCCCGAAAAATGCCCTTAAAGAGCACTTTTCCCCCTGAAAGACTCAGGGCCGGAACTGCAAAAGCAGTCCAGGAGCTGTCATGAACTTTATACTTGCCCCGCTTGATGCCCTGCGTGCCGCAACCAGGGCCCGCTTCGAGGATAAGACTTTTTCCTATCCCTCCAACATTACGGCAGGCGTGATCTGTGCTGTTCTGGCCATCATCATGCTCATTGCCATTCCGGGTCAGATTGAGGTTTCCGAAAAGGATACCGTAAATGGCCGCGTCTTCCCTGAGCTGCTCATGTATCTGATGCTGATCTGCTCAGCTGTGCTGATTATCAAGGATGTTATCCGCATCATTACCCATCAGCCACTGGAGATGAAGACCATCAACATCTACGTTGAGATCAAGGCCGCAGTCATTATCTGCATTCTTATTGCTACCTATCTCATCAGCAAATACACCGAACTGTTTGTCGCTGGCAGCATTTTCTGCGTACTGGCTTTCCTGCTGTTCTTCAACTGCCGCAAGCCTCTTTACTATGCCATTACTCTGAGCATTGCAGTTCTTATCTGGGTGGCCTTCAAATTCGGCCTTGGCGTTAACTTCTAGCATCAGGGTGACAGTATGTTGGAATATATTATCCCCGCCAGTTCGCTGCTCTTTACCCTGCAGAACATAATCTGGATAAACCTGGGTGTTTTCATCGGAGCAGTATTTGCCTGTATTCCAGGCCTGAGCGTTATTCTCTGCGTTATTCTATTTTTACCCCTTACCTATCAGCTTACCGCCATTCCCGGCATGATGTTCCTGCTGGGCATATACTGCGCCGGTTCATACGGCGGTTCGGTCAGCGCCATTCTGATCAACACTCCGGGTACTCCTCATGCTGCAGCAACCATGCTTGACGGTCACCCTCTGTCACAGAAAGGCCGCTCACGTGTAGCTCTCAAGATTGCTCTTTACGCCTCCACCATTGGAGGTACCATATCAGCTTTTATGCTGCTCTTCCTGGGCCCTCAGGTAGCAAAAGTAGCCGCTCAGCTGGGCACAGCCGAATACTTCATGGTCTGCGTTTTCGGTCTGACCATCATCGCAGGTGTGTCCGGCAAGAGCATTATCAAGGGTATTATTTCAGCCTGTATCGGTCTTACCATTTCCTGTATCGGCTCTGACCCAATGACAGGCTATGACCGTCTGACCTTCAACGTTGACCGCCTCTATCTGGGCCTTGACCTTGCTATCTGTCTTATCGGTCTGTTCGCTCTGATTGAAATCATTGCCAAGGCTGACGGTGCCGTACAGCAGCTCAGGATTGAAGACAGAAAGAAGCTCGATGACGGTGTCATTACAAAAGATGAAAAGAAGCGTATTGTCCGTCCTATTCTTATGTCTTCCTTCATTGGCTGTATGGTTGGTATCATACCAGGCACCGGCGCTGCAGAGGCCTCATGGTTCTCCTACAACCAGGCCAAAAACATGTCCAGGCGTAAGGAAGAGTTCGGTAAGGGCAGCGTAGAAGGCATAGCCGCTGCTGAATCAGCCAACAACGCCGTAACCGGTGCTACCCTGATTCCTCTGCTAACCCTTGGTATTCCAGGTGACGGAACCGTGGCCATCATGCTTTCAGCTCTGATGATCAACGGCTTAAATCCTGGCCTGTCGCTGTTCACAACTGATGGCGACATCATGTACGCCATCATGCTGGGTCTGATTCTGGTTAACATCTTCATGTTAATTCAGGGTCGCTATCTGACCCGCGTATTTGCCAGGGTAGTAGCTGTTCCTCAGGAGATTCTGACCCCAGTCATTGTCATCTTCTGTTATGCTGGCGCCTACTCCATCAACAAGAATTACTTTGACGTATCCATCGCTCTGTACTTCGGTATAGCTGCATGGCTCCTGCGCAAGATTGACCTGCCAGCCATCCCTATTCTGCTGGGTCTGGTACTGGGAGATATGACTGAAACCAACTTCCGTCGTGCCCTGATGCTCTCTGATGGCGATCCGTCAATCTTCTTCAGCAGCGTTTACTGCTGGATCTTCATTGTCCTGATTGTTCTGGCCCTGGGTGCCATCATCAAGGGCAAGCTAAAGGAAGAAAAGATGCTGCGCGAACAGCGCCGCCAGCAGGAGGCTGAAGCCGCTGCCGCCATGACCTCAGATCAGGCCAGTGCAGCTGACAGCGACTCTGCAAAGTAACAGACTTACCAGTACCGACCTGCATGCAGCAGCAAGACTGCGCAAGGCGCCACCTGGCGCCGCAAAGCGCCGGCAGGCGCATAGCCTGCGCAAAGGCGCATAGCCTGGTCAACGGCCTGCATGACAGGGACGGGTCCCACCGATTAAACACACACAGTGCGCTCAGCAAGCGTTTTGGCCCTGAGCGCCCTCTTTAGTGTCTTACTGATTTTACTGAGCTCCGGCCAGCCCGGCCTGCAAAACACAAAGCCCCTGACCTCAGGCTCAGATACCGTATGGCATCAAATCCGGTGCTTTTGCCCATGCCCGTGCTCTCATAACCATGCATTGCATGGCAGGGCAGCCCCTGCAGGACAGTCCCTGCAGGGCCGTGGCATTGCAAGGCCTGGCCTGTTGCCCTGCGGTCCTGACTCATCTTGTGATGGAAGGAAGTTCTATGTCCGAGTTAAACAAGTCCCGCCGCCCTAATATCATTTTCTACTTCACCGACCAGCAGCGCGCTGACACCTGCGGATGTTTCGGTCAGCCCCTGAACATCACCCCTGTTCTGGACGAACTGTCTCAGGAAGGCGTCAAGTTCAACAAGGCTTTCTCTCCTCAGCCTGTATGCGGTCCATGCCGCGCTCTGTTCCAGACTGGCAAGTACGCTACCGAAACCAACTGCTTCCGTAACAACAAGATGCTGCCAAAGGATGTAAAGACCCTTGCCAACTACATAGAAGAGGCCGGCTATGAGACTGCCTATATTGGCAAGTGGCACCTTGCCTCTGAAGGTGAGCTTGAGGCAAAGCCTGTTATTGACCACACCGTAACTGCTGTCCCTCAGGAATACCGTGGCGGTTATACCGGTTTCTGGCGTGCCGCTGACGTGCTGGAGTTTACCTCTCACGGTTATGACGGCTTCGTTTTTGACGAGAACAACAACCGTATCGACTTCAAGGGCTACCGTCCTGACTGCATCACTGACATGGCTCTGGACTTCTTCAAGGTTCGTGACAAGTCAAAGCCTTTCTTCATGACCATTTCCCATATTGAGCCTCACCACCAGAATGACCATGCTCACTATGAGGGTCCTGAGGGTTCAAAGGAGAAGTACAGCAACTTCACCCTGCCTCATGACCTTGCAGTTCTGGGCGGTAATGCTGCTGAGGAATATCCTGACTACCTGGGTCAGGTAGCCAGCCTTGATGAAAACCTGGGACGTCTGGTCAAAAAGCTTAAGGAAGAGGGCATTTATGATGACACCGTCATCATCTTCGGCTCTGACCATGGCTCCCACTTCAAGACCCGCAATACCGACAGCCACTTAAACGGCATTGACGATTACAAGCGTACCTGCCATGACGCAGCCCTGCGCGTACCTCTGGTAATTGCCGGCGGTCCATTCAAGGGCGGCATCAGCTTTGACGAGGTTGTTTCCACCGACTCCCTGCCAAAGACCATTCTGGCTCTGGCCGGTGTTGATGTAGGCGACAGGATGATTGGTGAGAATCTCATCGATGTTGTTGCCCATAAGGATCCTCAGCGCAGGCAGGAAGCTTTTGCCCAGATTTCCGAGAGCCGTATCGGCCGCTGCCTGCGTACCGACAAGTACACCTACTCCGTATACGCTCCAGGCGTGAACGGCGGCGAAAAGGGTTCAGCCGATCTGTACAGAGATGACTTCCTGTACGACCTCGACAAGGATCCATTCCAGCTGACCAATGTGGTAGCTGACCCGGCCTATAAGGAAATCAAGCTGCAGCTGCGCGAGAGGCTGCTCAGCTGGATTGAAAAGGCCGAGCACTGCCGTCCGGTTATCGAAGACTGATTAACTCCTCCACTGAAGTGACCGGCGCCGTTTTACAAAGCTCGCGGCCCGGTCACTAATAGCAATCTACTCAAACAGCCCGTGCTCCTTCTGGTGCATGGGCTGTTTTTTCTCATACTGCCCCGCCCCCCGTCCGGCCATTAACCAGGGAGCGACCCAGGCCAGTGCCGGCCCCTGTCCCAGGTTAAGTCCCATGGAGCGCCCCTGGCCATTGCCGGCCCCAGGCCCAGGTTAAGGCCCAGGCAGGCCAGCCAGGCCGGGCACACAGTGCTGGCCAGGGCGGCGCTGCTATGGCCAATGCCGGTGGCCTGCCTTACAATTTAAGTACATGGCTGCAGCTTTGGCGCATCATCAGGCGCAGCTGCGGCCCTGGCGCTGTCTGCAGCATGGCCCGGGGTCAGGCCGCAGGCAGACCGTTATTTTGTGCATGAGAACCTTTTATGCAATATCTTCAGCTGCTGGTAAAGCCAGCTTCATCCCTGTGTGACCTTAAGTGCACTTACTGTTTCTACCATGATCTGGCCGGTCATCAGACTACCAGGCCTCAGATTATGAGCACTGAGACCTTTGAGCTCATTATGAAGAGGGCCGCAGAGTATTTTGCTGATGCCAGTCAGGCTGAGCCTGCTTATCTGGACATACTCTTTCAGGGCGGCGAGCCCACCATGGCCGGCCTTGAGTTCTTTGAAAATGCCGTAAAGCTGCAAAAGTGGTATTTTGCTCAACTGCCTCAGGTGCAGATTACGCGCTTCATCCAGACCAATGCCTCACGTATACCTGAAAAGCTCATGGACTTTCTGGTGGCCAATGACTTTAACTTCGGTGTATCGCTCGATGGCCCCCAGGCTCTGCACGATGCCATGCGCGTCTACAGCAATGGCCGAGGCTCCTTTGACCGCGTCATGGACGGCATAAAGGGCCTGAAAGCCCGTAATGCCCGCATGAACGTGCTGTGCGTGCTAACCGATCTCAATGCCCTGAACATCAAGGAGGTCTATGCCTTCTTCCGCTCCCTTGGCTTTGAGCACCATCAGTACATTGCCTGCCTTGACCCTTTCGACAACAGCTACATGCCCGCCCCTGCCAGGGCAGCTGCAGCTGCCGCCTTCGGCCCGGCTGGCGCTGCCTCTGCCGGCAGCGGCTGCTGCGACAGCGGCCGCTCAGCCGGCCATGATGGCGGCGGTGAGCAGCGTCAGTTTTTAAGTGAGGAGGCCTATGGGCGCTTCCTTATCGACATATTCGATGTATGGTATGACGAGCTGGTAAATAAGCAGACCTATGTGTCCGTACGCCATATTGAGAACTACATCTGCCTGATTCTGGGCATGGACATCAATGCCTGCAATATGAACGGTGTCTGCCACGTGCAGAATGTGGTGGAGAGCTCAGGTGAGGTCTATCCTTGTGACTTCTTTGCCCATGATGACTGGTCTCTGGGCAACCTCAAGGACAAAGGCTTTGCTCAGATGATGCACAGCGATACCGGCCGTAACTTTGTCAAAAGCTCCCTGCCGCTGCCTGAGGACTGCCGTACCTGCCCATATCTGAGACTGTGCCGCAATGGCTGTCTGCGCGAGCGCGTCAAGGGCAAGAACCGCCACTGCAAGGCATTCAAAACTTTCTTTGATGCCCGCATGCCTGAGCTGACCCGAGCCGCCGGCATTATGAAGAACATGCGCTGACAGCCCATGTAAGCCCATAAACCAAAGCCCCGCAGTCACACGACGGCGGGGCTTTGTTTATGTGGGCGGCAAGACTGATGAGCAGCTGGGCTGGCCGCAGAGCGCTGGCTGCTTGCTGGCTGCCAGCAGCTGCCGGCGCAAGGGCCAGGTGCGGCTACTGGCGGCCGGCCGGGAGCTTGCCTTCTTTTTTGAGCTCACGGGCGATACGAATGGCTGTTTCGGTTTCGCAGCCGGCAAATTCGGCAACCTCACGGTAGGACCACGGGTATTCAGGATAGGTCTCGTACAGATAGGTCATGGCATCATGAACGCGCTTGATGCTCTTTTCATAGGAGATATGAGCAAGGCGGCTTTCAGCATTGGCAAGCTCAGCAGAGATATCTGACAGCAGACGCTTCATGAGCTCTGGATTGTCGCTCATAAACTTCCTGGAGTCGGGACATATCTTGATAAGGGTAGCCGGAATGAGCACGCGGGCACTGCAGTGATAGGTCTGACCTGGGGAAAACCAGGTGCGGTAGCCAAAGAACTGATGGCTGTCGTAAAGACGAATCAGGCTCTCCTTGCCATTGTCCACCATGTGATACAGTCCGATCAGCCCCGATTCAATATAGTAAAAGGAGCTGGAGGTATCGCCCTGGCAGTACAGATAGCTGCCCTTGGGCAGAGATTCAACCACGGCTGTTTCACAGCTTTTGAGAGTTGAAACTGGGTACGGCTCTTGACGCATCTTCTTTCCTTCAAAACAACACACTATACGTACATCATACAGACAGCTCCGGTTGCAGTCCGGCGCCGACATCAGCCCGGCACCTGCAAGGCTGCCGCAGCTTCGCAGCAGCGGCACTGGCTGTGGCACTGGCTGTGCCAGCGGCACTGCTACTGACACTGCCAGCGGCAGTGCCGCTGCCACTGTATGTCTGGCCCCTGTACGGTCTGAAAAGTCCTGAATTAACAATTACCACCACATTCAGGTCTGGCCGCGACACAGGAGCTCACGGTCATTACAACAGATCCCGGGGTTCATACGGCCGGCCGTCACGTTCTCTCAGCAAGGCTGACCGGGACGGTGAGGGCGGCATGTACCTAATGTAATTTAACTGTGGCCTGTGGGCACACAAACTAATGCAGATTTATAGACCTGCATCGCAAAATCAGATTTTTACCGTATCTGGTACGACAGGCATGGCCGTCCTGCAGCTGAGCAGCGCCAGACGCATGACTCGTGCGGCGCGCACGGTGCTGCCAGCAGCGACCTGAGATCGTGCGTGATGCGGGTTTATCTTTTCTGTTCTTGAGGTGCCGGTGCTACAGCATACGCTAAAAGTCCTGACAGGAAAACACTCCCTGTCAAAGCATGCGATATTGCCGGTATAAGCATGAGGAGTGCTGGCCTGTAGTCAGGGGTTATTACCCGGGCCAGCCGTGATCAACGGACATTGACTTATGGGGGTAGAGGCAACGCCCGGCATGGGGCGCCATTGCGGCCGTCACTGGCAAAGCCAGTGCTGGGCGGGCGCCGTTGCGGCCGGCGCGGGCAAAGCCAGTGCCGGGCATGCGTCCGGCGCGGGTGTGCGCCATTGGGGCCGGCACGGGGATGAGCGCGTGCGGCCAGGATAAATCATGGGGATTTTGGGGACTGGTGCAGTATGGGGTCATCAGATAAGTTCGATGATAAAGGTGTAGACACCAATGGCCAGCAGGATCAGGCCAAGGAGGATGTTGGCCACCCTGGGTGAGAGCAGGCGGGAAATTCTGATAGAGAAGAAAGAGGTGACAAAGGAAGCAGCTACTACGGTCATGACTACTGTAAGGTTGATGTAACCGAGCTGCCACATGCCTTCGGCATTGAAATCAATTGGCTTGGTGATGTAGCCGTACATGCTGCCCAGACCGCCAATGACCATCATGTAATTGGTATAAACAGGAACCTGCTTTTTGCTCACGAAATTGAGCTGGTTGATAAGCGGAGCCATGATGGAGCCGCCGCCAATGCCGGTAAATCCGGCAATGGAACCGCCTACGGTACAGAAAGCAACGCCACGGGCATTTTCCTTTACTGAAGGCTGAGCACAGTCAGGCTCAGGACCGCCACGCTTTAAAAATGTCTTTAAGGACAGAGCCAGCATGGTGAGCACGAAAAAGCCCACTATGTAATGACGTGGTACGTAAAAGGAAAGCTCAAATCCCAGCTGCACGCCCACAATCATGCCCAGGGACCATAAAATCAGGCTGCGGTAACTGAGAGGAATATGCAGACGGACGAAATTGACGAGATTGATACAGGCCGTACCTATGACAATGGACAGCGAGGTGGCTGCCACCATCTGGATAGGAAACTGAGGAAAGAGAGTTAGAAAGATAGGCACCATGAGCACGCCGCCGCCAATGCCGAAGATAGCGGACATCATATTGGTGATAACGCCGCAGGCCACAAGGGTCAGGATAAGTGAAACGTCCATATTTTGAGCCTCTGCTTTCCAGTTCTTAAGTGCCTATTGTGGCACTGTAGACTGTGCAGGGCTTATGACTTTCATCATAGCAAGGTCGCCCGGCGGCACGGCGCGCTCGCCGCAGGGAGCTTTTTTGTAAGCCAGGTCACATTCTCAGCCGCGCTGTCGCCTGGCTGGCAGGCCTGGCGTATCGGCCGGCCTTGCGGCTGCGTGGCCGGGCGCAAAAAGCATTTAGGGCAGTTGTCAGGACCTTTTTGAGTCCTGATAACTGCCCTGAATGACGCGCCCTGCATGGCCGTGCATGGCCGTGCGTGGCGCTCTGACCTGGCTGACAGGCTGCCTGACATGGCTGCCTGGCGGTCTGACCCGCCTGCGGCGCTGCATGGCAGCGGCCCGGTAGGTCAGAGGTATTCGCCAGGTGCCGCTGGTGGCGGCTCGGTGCGGGAAATACTTCCTGCCGGGGTATTGCTCCCTGAGGCCGGAGCCTCCCGGTCGGCAACTGAGCTTCTGGAGGCATCAGGCGGCTCGATGTCGTGAACCTCGCATAAGTTGTCCACCTGACCGCTCTGCATACCGGTTTCATGGATGATATTGTCCTGCACATGCTTTCTGATGTACTCAGGTACATCAGATTGCGGGGAAATAATGACATTACCCTGGCCTGAGGTATCGCCATGGCCATGACCGATACGTGAGACGGCCAGCATGGTTATATCATCACTCTGGAAGTACTCACCACGGTAAAGCACAATCTCATCATCAAGAGCTGTAACCAGCCCCTCAGGGCTGCCATTACCTGCGATGCGGGCCACATCCAGAATGCGGTCAACACCAAAGAAGCCGCCCTCGGCATTCTGTGCTTCACTGACACCATCGGTATAGAGCAGCAGCAGGTCATATTTGCCCAGGACAAAGCTGTACTGGGTGTACTCAATATCAGGCATAGGGCCTACAGCCGGACCGCTGATCTCTGCCATCTCCTCAACACTGGTGACCTTAAGACGGCCAAAGTATGAGGAACTTGCTGATACACCGGCAGATGAGAGCACAGGAGAGGCGCTCAGAGATCCCTGAGGGGCAAGGTCGCTGGTGGCTGACGGAACGCTGGTGCCGCCAGCTGGCGCAGCATTGGCTGATGAAGCCGTCATGCGCATGATGCGATCTTGCATGCTTTGGTGGGCGCCATCGCTTATGTAACCATCAATGAGCTCACGTCTGATAACCACTGGAGGACAGTGACCGGCATTACAGGCTACTACCTCACCTGTCTTTTCATTGAGTACGCAGATAAACATGGTGACGAACATCATGTTAGGGTTGCGCTCACCAAGGCGGCCGTTAAGTACGGTCATGGCATCATTTGGCGACATGCCAAGACACATGCAGGTACGGGCCAGGGTCACGGTAGTACTCATGAACAGAGCAGCCGGCACCCCCTTGTCGGACACATCACCAATGGCGTACATGATGTGCTCCTGATCCAGACGGTAAATATCGTAAAGATCACCACCTACTTCCTTGGCTGGATAAAGCAGCGCGGCATTGGACAGACGCTCAGACTGAGGCAGCTCAAAGTTGCCCGGGAGCATGCCCATCTGAATGTCCTTGGCGGCATTGAGCTCACCTTCCATTCTGTTCTTCTGGCTGTTGGCAGCCATCAGCAGATTGATGTTGCGGTTAAGCGACAGCCCCATGCGGTTAAATGCCTGACCAAGGTCAGCAATTTCGTCCTTGCCGTCTACTTCAATATTGGCCGTAATCTCCTGAATGGCATTAAAGTCGGAGATATTGGTCGAGGACATGATACGGGCCTGACGGGCCAGACCGATAATACGGCTGGCAATGGAATTACTCAGTACGGCCGACACAATCAGACTGATAATCAGAATAATGGTACCGATGAGCACCAGAGCCATGGCATTGGACAGAGCAGGATCAACAATCATGTCCAGGGACACAACATTGAGTATGTACCATCCCAGTGGACGGAAATACAGGGTATTGACCAGATAGGTCTCACCGTTCACATCCAGCATGAAGCTGCTGTTTTCCTCAAAGCGCTCATCGTAGGCAGCACCGTGCTGTGCCTTGTACTCAAGCTGCTTGAGACGCTGCTCATTGCAGTACTCCATCAGCACTTCAGGAGCCATATTAAACAGAGGTGAAGCACTTGAGGAGCTGAGCACCTTGCCATCGGCATTGAGAATCATGGCCTCACCATGCATATAATTGGTAAGACCGTCCATATGATCCTGGATACGGTTGAGAATTATTCCTTCAACATCATGATACTGATCAAGCATGCCGTCTACGCTCTGAACAATAGCATAGGTGAACGGGCTGTTTGATTCAGTCTTAAAGAGGTAAGAAAGGTAGTTGCGCCCCACACCGTCGCCGTACATGCTTCTTTCGAGTACAGGCAGTGATCGTGGGGTGCCCTGATGCTTTTTGGAATAGAAAGTACTCAGAACATCAGACTTACCAGCATCGGCAAATACGCCCTCAGCCTCAAGGTCCTCACGCACTCTGTTGATTTCCTCAACGGTGCTCTTGCCTGTATAGGTAGCCTTGCTGTAGCCATCTGAGACATTCATGGCACTGACAGGCTCAAGGCTTCTCAGCCTCTCCTTTTCACGCTGATTATCTTGCAGACGACGGTTGGCTGCCTCCAGAATACGCAGACCGGCACTGTACTCATCATCAGTTACACCACCACCATCATCAACAGCAGCTCCGGCACTGGCTCCTGCAGGCCTTGTATCTACAGTGTCATGGTCCCGGTTTGCAACGGTCAGAGCAGAACCGCCTCCGGAAGCAGCGACACCGCTTGCGACCCCGCTTGCGGCGCCAGCGCTGTCTCTGCCGGCACTGTCGTCTCCGGCGCCCACAAGGCTGCCAGAGGCTGAACCGTCTGCTGATGCACTGGCATCACTGGATGCATCGCTGTAATGCTTGTCCTTGATCGGGCTGGAGCAGCACTGGTAGGACTCATGATCGTCACCAGGGGACTGCTGCCTGAGAAGGCTGGAAATCTGGCTGCTGCTTGTCTGAACCGGACGGTGAGGATTGTAGATGCCGTCGTTGAGGAAAGCTCTGTCCTCAGGAGGGGCAATGTCGTAGCCAGACTTATGGCGACGCACCCATGCAGTGCTCAGGGCAATGTTATCTGCCAGATTAGCTACGGTAGAGAACTCGCGGTTAAAGATGGAAATATAGACACCGGCACTGTACTGATTGGTCCTGGTCAGCATGGTTGGCAGGAGAGCACGGTTACTGACCGATACACCACTGGCTATGTATTCATTGGCCGGAGGGAGCAGTACATCCAGGTCGTAAGTAACAATGATGTCAGAGCCTACCTGGTTGTAGCTGTCCTTTTCAAAGGTGAGAAAGCGCATGAACATGCGTTCAGCTTCGCGCTGATTTTTGCTCCAGCTGGAGCGGGGATCATTACTGCCCGGGAACTGATTGAATTTGACACCGTAGCTCTCCTCAATGGAGTACTGCATTTCCTGAATACGGTGACTGAGGGTCTGGCCATTTTCCCTGAGCAGATTGCGAATGGACAGTATGCCCTGCAGCTGCTCATTGGTAAAGGCATACAGCTGCACGGATACATTATTGCGAATCAGGGAGAGTACCTGCTTTTGAGTCAGAACTTCGTTTTCAATATAGGTCTGTCTCTGATAGAAAGATGAATATGCCGTCATGGCACTTACTGCAGTGGCAGTAAGCATGGCAAACATCATGATCAATTTGCTTCTTAACGACATCTCATAATCGCCCGTCAGGCGCCCTTAAACATACAAAAACAAAGGAGGTCAGCAACCGGCCCCAAAAAAAGCCTGGTACCGCGACCACTCATCACAGAAGGTTGCGCCTTAACATATGCTTTTTGTCTTTTACAGCTCTGTCTGACCAGTCGATGGTTCAGATGCAAAATTCAGAACAGACATGCATTTATTGCGTGCAACTTTATCATAGCAGCAGATTTAGACAGGTTTTGAACATCTCATTTTTGCGCATCCTGCACACGATTGCAGGCCCATAAATTCAATTCAATTCAAGCGTACTTATCCAGGCAAATACAGTATAATGCGCATAACTGTGCAGACACTGTTGTGCTCAGTATATCTGCCTCAGACACAGTTAAAATAACTAACTAACTAAGGATTTTAAACAGAGCTCTGCCTTGACACTATGTGGCCTGAGAGAGCCACTTGAGACTCTGTTACCTGCCCGGTCAGCAGCGTCATTTCAGAGAGGTCGGCAAAGAGCTGAATATACGCGTGACTGCGTCTGCTCATTACTACTTCACCGGTTTAGTCATGCCCCTGTTTTCCCTATTTGCCAAAGCAACTCCAGGACTGGCAGCTTTAAGCCTGCTCCTTGCAGTTCCTGCCCAAGCTAAAGGAACTGATGATTCATCGATGACCCTGATTACAGGAGCATCCTATGGATCACGCCTGCCTGACACCCACGTATTACAAAACATCAATCTGTTATCCTCCCTGCTTTTGGCTCCAGAAAAGCATGTCGACTCTATCCATGGCAAAGTTGCAGGCTCTGACAGCAACAGCTTAAGTGGCATTACCGCACTTTTTGCCTCAGGTCACAGCCCATCAGGCAGTGATGCTACCAGCGCCCGTAACGCCGCGCAGAGCGCCATCTCCTCAAGCAGAACAGATAAGACAAATACCAGCGCATCACTTGCTGAAAAGAGCCATAAAGACAGCAGCAAGGCTGACAGTAAAAATGCAGCTGATACAGGAGCAGCCGCTGGTTCCGCTGCACAAACCGCCGCCCATAACTACGGCGCCGATGACAGTGAGAGCCATACCAGTCTGGCAGCTCAGTCTTCACGAAAGTTCAACTCAGACAATAATGACCCTGCATATGTTACAGATCCATCCAAATGCCCACAGGGCAAACGCTGGCGTATTGCAGTAAATCAGTCAGGTCCTTTTATTGATTTCCGTAAGGTATTCCGTGGCATGGTGCTGGCTCTGACCGAAGACGGTCTGGTCCGCAAGTATGCCCCTCTGCGTAATATCAATTTCAAACTGGACGACCCGGGCCGGTTTGATGCCCTGGCTACAGCCACCAAAGGCGGCTGCATTGAATTTGTCCCTGGCACATTCTCCAACTACAACTGGGACCGCAAAGGCGTTCTGTCAGACAAGCTGCGCATCAAGCGCATGATCGACAATGGCGAAATAGACATGATCTGGACCTTTGGTACCATTTCAGGCCTTTACTTTGCTGACAGCGGCCTTGGGGTGCCGGTACTGGTTATTGACTCAACCTCTCCTGAGGGAGCTGGCATTATTGGTCCAGGTGATTATTCCAACAAGCCAAATGTTCATGTGCAGAAGGACTTAACCCGCTACTCAGCTGAGGTTGTGCTCTTCCACAATCTGCTTAAATTCAAGCGCATGGGCATTCTGGTTGACAGCAACGAGGATAATCAGTCAGGTCAGGATATTTTTGAGATCAGAGCACTGGCCAAGACCATGGGATTTGAGCTGGTTCCATGTTATGGCGACATCATGGGCCGTGTTCCTGCTCAGGCTGATGTGGACTTCAAGCGCTGTCTTGCCATGCTGTCAGAAGAGAATATCGACGCTCTCTTCCTGACTCTTGTGTACCGTCCAGAAGAGCCACTTTTCCCTTACATCAAGCCTTTTATTGACCGTGGCATTCCTGTTTACTCCCAGTATGGCGAGCAGGATGTACGTGGTGGGGCCCTGCTGTCACTGTCTGAGAGCGATCTGACCCATGCTGCCATATTCCAGGCAAATGTAGTGCGTCAGATCATTATCGAAGGTAAAAAACCTGAAGAAATCAGCCAGCATTTCCACGCCCCTCTGAGCATCAGCTTTAACATGCAGACAGCACGTCTTATTGAATGGCAGCCAAGCTTTGAGGCTTTACTGGCCATCGACAACGTCTACTCCCATATCGAGGGAGCCGACACAAGCACAGGCTATAACGCCCGCATGCCTGAGGACGAAGAGGCTCGCAACAGTCAGCATAATATGTTTGATACCAGCCTGAGCACCAATGCTGCTGTTCTGATGCAAAGCAAGGATTCCAGCAGCCACGGAGTAAAATCTGCAAGCAGCCAGCATCCTTAAAAACCATCAACCGACAACGCCGGCTGATCGTGATCAGGCACCAGGCTCTGAAACAAAACAAGATAACAATATCAAAAAGTAATTTACAAAACCCAAAAGGGGCTGTCTTAACATCAAGACAGCCCCTTTTGTTTTGCCCTCACAACCACAGCCAGAACGACAACGCCACCGTCTACGACGCCCCTGACTACCTCGATCTATTGCCTGGGCATGAGCATGAGCATGGGCGTAAGCATGGGCATGGGCATGAGCGTGAGCATGGGCATGAGCATGAGCGTGAGCGTGAGCACGAGCAAGCTGCGACCATAGAATTACTGCCCATACTGCAGGATCAGGTCAAATGAAATGGCCTGCTTGCCCACTGTAGCAATGGCATCTTTATCTGTATGACGGACACGAGCACATGCAATATAATAATTTACAAAGCAAAATACATAGTGTTTTACTTTTAGTAAGTTTACTTTGCTGTTATCTAAGCATGGCACAAGAACTGGCATCATAAACACAAAGGGCAGGTACAGAAAACCAATACCTGCCCTCTTAAGGCCACAATAAAGTGCTTGCCGTTGTGCTTAAGTGTTCAGGAGCAGCCAACGCCGACTGTACAAAACCATGCTGCCCCCCGTGACGTAATCACGCTCAGTCATATCAGTTCAGAGATGTGGGCTCAGACATTTCAGCGAAGCCTGACCACAGTCATGTCAGAATCCGCACTTTAGTCTGTTGCTGGCCATTTAGTCTATTGCTGGCCCTTTAGTGCCTTTGCTGCTGCCTTCTTTCTCTTGCGCAGCTCGGCAAAAAAGTTAGACAGCATTGCTGAGCTTTTCTGCTCGAGGACTCCGGCAATTACGTTAACTTTGTGGTTGTGCTTATTGCTGTTCAGAATGTTAAATACTGATCCGCAGGCACCAGTCTTTGGATCGGCAGCAGCGTAAACCACATTCTTAAGACGTGCATGCACACAGGCCATGGCGCACATGCAGCATGGCTCCAGAGTTACATACAGAGTGCAGTCTACCAGACGGTAGTTCTTAATGCTTTTGCCCGCCTCACGAATGGCCATAATCTCGGCATGGGCAGTAGGATCATGCCCGATGATAGTACGGTTGTAGCCAATGCCTGCAATTTGGCCATCTGGACTTACAACCACGGCACCTACAGGAACCTCAGCAAGCTCTTCTGCTTTTAAGGCCAGTTCCATGGCCATGGCCATGAAGCTTTCATGCTCAGCCAGCTCCTGAGGCTCAAGCTCGCTTGCCAGTATCACTGGAGCATTACATGAGCTCTCATCAGCACCAGGGATTGAACCGGACTCCTGGCCATTCAGTCCGACAGTGCTGTCGCTGCTGCCGCTATCATTAGAGGAGCTTTCAGAAGACTCTGCCGAATCAATGCTGTTGAGGCTCTGCAGCCAGCGCTCCTTGTCACTTTCGTAATCAGTTACGCTGTTTTCGTTGAAGCTCAGAGAGACATCATCAAAGCTGTCCAGGTTGCCTGTTGCTGCATCTTTCACTGCAGCAACAACTCCAAAACGACCCGGTGCTCCTTCAAGCTCAGAATATCTGTAGATATCATTATTGACCACACGTTCGACATCATATTCAGTAGAACGGGCATTACTTTCCCTGACAAGGTCACCTAACTTCACAGCAGAAATATCAGTTTCCGTTGGGCTTGCAGAAGAATGTTCAACATCAGAATCAGAAGGAGCACTTTTGACATCGACAGCTGAGGAGGACAGGCGTGTATGAGCACGGGCTTCTGCATTAGATGCGTAATGAGCCCCAGCCCCGGCAAATGTCGGGTCAGTTGCAGCCATGGCAGTAACAGGCCGCTCACTGCCATGCTCTGAATTTGCCGCACCGCTGCTTTGGTCAAATAACGGTAAATCATACTCCTGTGCGCCTAATTCTCTGGCCTCCTGAGCATGAGCAGCAGTTAAAGCAGCCCTGTGAGTGGACATCTCAGGAGAAAAATGGAGCTCTTCATTACGCAGGGCGCTGATAATGCTGGACAGAGCTACACCATGTTCCTGATTTACGCTTTCTACAGGCTGTTTGCATGGAGCAACACACACGTCATCAGGACGAATGCTCTTAAGCACAGCCTGCATAGCAGCTTCAGCCTGTGAATCAGTCTCCTGTTGGACAGCTCCATCTGATCTGCTCTCCCACTCACCAGCCAAATCATCTGGTCTTATGGAGCTGAGCACATCGTGGAGGCTTGGACCATCATAGGAAACCTCACCATCTGCTCTATAAGCCATGGCAGGGCTTGCTACTGGGTCCATATAGGACCAGCGCAAGCCTGGTGAGGAGCGCAGCCTTCCATTTTTATCAGCCTCAAAGCCACGCTGCCGCGAGCTTCTGCGCGCACTTGCACGCTCAGAGCCGCCAGCATCATCAGCTGAAGCATCACTTGATAATCCCTCAGCCCTGGTACCTGAAGCCGCAGTCTGCGCTGCCGGGTTCTTGCGAGGCCTGCCGCGAGGTCTTTTGACCGGTACCGCTGCCTCTGCTGGAGCGGCTGCCTTAGATGGAGGGGCAGCCTCGAATGGATCGGCAGCCTCAGCATGAGCAGCGCCCTCAGACCGCACAGGATCAAAGGCACCTGAAGAATGGCCCATTCCTTTATGGCCTTGACCAGCTTCAAGAGTGTCATCTCCTGATGCAGCTGCAGTTACATCAACCACATTAACATCATTGTTGTTGATTGCTCCTGTCTTAAACATTGCTTCATCAGTCTTATTTGACATAAAAGGCCTCAATACAGCTTTCCTGCAGTCATACAGGAATCGATCCCTTTGCATTAATAAATCAGGCCTGCATAACGAAAGGCAAGAATCACCAGGCTCAGGGAAATGACGAAACTAGCAAGGCCTCTGTAGTCAGTGGCCAGATAATCAGGTGAGATTACGAAGGAAAATGCAAGAGAATCCATGCCCCTGAAGCGCCTTACAGCAGTCACAAAGGCTGAATGCTTCCCCCACATATGGATCGGGAAAGTCTTGCAGTAATCATATTCGCGTGCACACATTATAAATTATACAGAGATCTTTTTGACCAATATAGTTTTTATACAGAGAACTTGACACGTGCAGACCATGGATAATCACGAAGCTGATTTACATGCGATCTATAAGCCCTATACTAAGCCTGTATACGGCAATTTAAGACCAGATCATCTTCAGGCAAAATTAATCCCCAGTTACAGAATGTGCAAACATACAGCTTATGTCCACAATACGGGATATACGTAACCGCAAAGGAGTAACAACTGGGAGAAAAAGGGATAAGAAAGGGAGTCAGAACGAAAGGTGAGTCTTAAAGAAGACTAAAGCATCTGGAGGGAATATCCCTTCCCCCCTTAAACACATGCTGTCAGGGCAGGAAAGATACGGGGAAGGAAAGATATGTGGAAGGGGAAGAGACGTGGAGCATTATCCTGCACCATTAACAGTAATGAGCTTTGATGGTGACACAGGATAAACTTCAATTAACAGCCCGGTAATCACCTGGGACTAAAGGGTTGCATGTACTGCGATTAGCTGAAAATTACCAGTATCCAGGTAAGAGCAGTAAGACAGAGCATGACAAAAACGGCGGCAGAGCCCAGGTCTTTGGCACGTCCAGAAAGCTCATGGTACTCATCGCCCACACGATCTACTACGGCCTCAACAGCAGAGTTTAGCAGCTCTACAGTAAAGGTAAGCCAGGGCATGATGGTAAGCAGCAAAAACTCAACAATGCTGTCAGAAATAATAATGGCAATCAGAGTCAGGATAATGCCAATTCCAAGCTCCTGACGTAAAGCGGCCTCATGCTTAAGACCTGCCTTGAATCCATTCATGGAATATTTGCCGGCATTAATGATACGGGTTAAACCAGTGGCTCCTGTCTTGGCCATAAAATTGATTCTCCATCAAAAAGGGTCGCAGATGCGAAACGACAGTCACAAATGTTCCCGGCGAACATCCCGCCGGGTACTAAGCTGCATATTTTAACTTCAAATACCTGGAATTGCCCTTAGTCGGAACCGTGCGTGCATTGCACGTGCATTGCACGCACGTTATTAACGCATGAAAGACCCATTTAAAGTCCGTTTTTATGAGACTACCGATAAAAGATTCAACAATTTCAGTGTATCTATATTCCATATTTACCAAGATAAAAATGGAAAACAGTTCTGAAAAACACTTACATACCAGTAGTATCAAGACTATCCGTTATTTTATGTGGAATATTAGCAGGTCGTGCTCGTGCCCAAAGCACAGAAATGACCTGAAAGGGACTTAGGAATTTTAAGGACATATTGTCCAGCACCAACGTCCATGGAGCGCTGCGCCAACGTGATACACTACATCAGTAATCTGTCACGCTCCGCGAAACGCTTTCCAAAATATTTAACGCAACACTAAATAATCTATAGTCTTTTTATCAGGGCAACAGCTGCAACTGTTGTCCCATTTGGCACGACTATAGATCGTAGAGAGAGAGCCTTATTATGGCAGTTTATGTAAATACAAATGTCTCCAGCCTGAATGGACGTCGCTATCTCAATAATGTACAGAATCAGCTGACTACTACATACCAGAGACTCAGTTCAGGTATGCGAATTAACAGCGCCAAGGACGACGCTGCCGGTCTCCAGATATCATCCCGCCTCACAACTCAGATTAACGGCCTCAACCAGGGTAACCGCAATGCCGCTGACGGTATTGCTCTTGCTCAGACCATTGAAGGCGCAATGGACGAAACTACTGCTATGCTGCAGAAGATTCGCACCTTGGCAGTCCAGTCTGTAAACGGCACTAACACAGCAGAGGATCGTGCCGCCCTTAAGAAAGAGGCCGATGCTTTAGGAGCAGAAATCGACCGAATTGCTGAAAAGACTACGTTTGGCGGAAAGACAATTCTTGCAGGTGGAGATACCGGCACTCTGTATGATGCAGCAAATGGCTCAGACAAAACAAAGGGTGTCCTTTCACTTCAGGTAGGTGCTAACAGTGGCGACACAATTAGCTTTGAAGTTAACAATATGAGAATGTCTCAGATTGTTGAGCGAGTTAAGGGCCAGACCGCTAATGCCGATATCTGGACTGCCGCTAACGGCTTTAAAATGGGCACTGCAGATGAAGCCAGCAAGATGATTGCTCATATTGATGCTATGATTGCTGATGCTGACGGACAGCGTGCAGGGCTTGGCGCTATCCAAAACAATCGCCACCCCCTATGGTGTTGACCCTTGCCAGAAAACCGCATATATAAGCCGTTTATAAGCAACTACCCTCGAGGTAGTTTTTTTATGTCTAAAATACAACTTGTATGGCAGTTAAATGACTCAAAATCTGTGTACAAACAATTGTGCATTTAGGTGTTTTTGAT
>NZ_JALKIL010000028.1 GCF_023051105.1 Anaerobiospirillum sp. NML120449
ACATGGCCTGCGTAAGGAATATTTTGACTTCAAAGACCACAGAAACGGATTTGCCACCAGTGTCGGCAAGCTGGTCGCCCAGTACGATAAGACCCATGATCAGCAGGATGTATTTGAGTTCACCAAGTCAGTCAGAACCGATTCTGAAGGTAATCCGGATCAGCTTGTAAACTCCTCTGGACGTAATCCTGTTGGCATTCCTCATGGTGATGAGAAGTTAAACAAATCTGCAAAGTCCCAGGGAAAGGCCAATGATGACCTTGAAGATGATGTGAATCAGGCTGCTACTGAGCTTGAAAACGAGGAGGAAGAGCTTTCAGAAGATGCAAAGAAACTTGTAAATGCCTGTAAAGCCAATAAGAAACACAAATCTTCCAGAAAGAAGGCCGGGAAAAAAAGCAAAACCAGTCAAAGAAGTAAGCCTCGAATAAGGGACTTACCTGCGATCTCTCTTCCTGATGCCCTCATTCATCATTACGGCGATTTTTTTAAATCATATGGAGATGATGATACCAGGAGCATTATTTTTTCCTACCATAAGTCGGATTTATGCCCAAAAGAGTTCGTTATTGGCCGCCAGGAGAACGGCTCATGTTTATATATGGTGACCTCTTTTGGATGCACCAATTACCTGACTAATTTTGCTCTGTTTATTCAAAGGTATACAGTAGCCAAGAACACAATCCTTGTTCTGTTCGACAAGGTCAAAAAAGAATTTGATCTCAAGTTTGAAAAGGGTATGGACTACCCGGCTGCTGGAAACGGCCTGCTGAGCATGGCGGTTGTTAATGACATCCTCAATGGAGTTTTCAATGGCAGGCGTTCAATAAACAGCTATGCCACTGAAATAGCTGCGAAATTCTCCATAAGCCAGGATTACGTAAACAGGCTTGTCAGAAAGCATCAGCAGTTTACCTCATTACTTGCTCAATGCCTTATCAGGGCAGTTGTGTCACTCCTTCCAAGGGCATCGACTGATGAAACCCCTACCTCTGTGCTGTCAATTCAGGGGCGCTCCAAGGTAAGCGACGAAATCAGGTCAAACATGTCTGAGGACGATGTTTCCCATATAACTGATACTTCTCAGCCTTATAGCATTGTATGGAAAAGCAATGAGCCCGAGATTCCGGCTGTTGCCTGTACACTGTCATTCGGACGCAGTGTTTTCAGCCTTGAAACATCAACTCACATGTTCTGGACTGATGTGGAAAGTGTGCTCAATGGCGGAGACCTCATGTGCCTGAAGCAGATGCTTACTGATGGCTACCAGCCTTATGTCTATGAGTCAGCAAGGCTTGGTATTGAGCTTTTCATGTGTCATGCCCATGGACGCAGTGAGTTCTTTAAATCTGCCAATCCCAAGGGACTCAAAAAGTTTATCGATAAGTTTGATAAAGAAGAGCGCATTAATAAGATTAAGAGCTACCTGAAAGGCGGCAACAGCAATATTGCAAGCACAATTGTTATTTCGCTGTACGGATCATTCTTTGCCATTGATCAGAAAGTTCAGGATCTGCTTGAAGAGTCAAGAAGCCTTAAGAACGGCGAAAACGTCACTGACGAGGACCTTGTCAAAGCTGATGCCTGTCGTGAAGAGGCTGCGGCCCTGCGCTTAGGACCTATGTGCGAGCTTCTGGACCTGATCTATGATGTTATTGATACTATGAGGGATCAGTACACACTTAAGAAAGGCAAGTGGGTAAGCACCGTCAAAGGCAATGACTATGCATCACCATGCGTGTATCTGCTCAACCACAAGGAGTATTTTTATAATTGCATTAATAATGTCGACATGGTTATTCATAACAATGATACTGAGCAGGTTATGAGCGGTATTGCTTTACAGCGCAAGAATGGATACCTGACAGTATCTGTCAAAGGTGCTGAGCTTGATTGCGCTACCCGCACAGTTGTTGAAACTCTGAAAGCTAATGGACTTGACATTTATCAGGGCCTGAAAGACCTGTCATTTGTTTGCTACCTGCAGCTGCTTACCCTTATCATGAATGATGAAATCATGAAAGGAAATATCGGCTACAACAAAGAAAAAGATACTACATACAGCAAGGGTGTGCTGCCAATGCCCGATGAAAATCGCCTCCTTGAGATGATGCCAGGCATAGACTTTGTGAAACTTATCCCGGTACTTTTTAATGAGACTGCTCAGTCAGCCATAAAAAAACTTGGAAGCTCCAATGGCTCTGGTGAAGAAATTTACAAAAAGATCAATGACAGAGCCCATGATCTCCTTAAGGAGTGGCTAAACAGGTTTCATGAGCAGGAATTCCGCAAAATCTACGCTTCAATAGATCGTCATGAATCAGATTTAAATGACTGTGAAGAAGAGTTTAACAGCGTTGCTGATGAGTATAGGCAGCATGCACAATCCTCTGCTGCGGCTTCAGGTGGTCAGCCTGATTCAGGCACCGACCCTGCCCAGGGTACGTCGCCAGGGCCTGAAACTGACCCTGGGGGAGCGCCAGGACCTCAATCCGGGCAGGCTCAGGATAATCAGACACAGTCATTATCTGAAGCAGAAGAGGAAGAAATTAATCAGGCAGTTCGCTCCAACCAGATAATAGAGATTGTTAAGAGAGCCAGAAATGCAAACAAGATAGCGAGGATTAAGTCCAGTGAACTTGAGAAGGCTCTGACCGGTGAACGCGGCACGGACGCTGAAACTGAAAACGCTAAAGCTGATGAATTTGCAAAGGAGTGCGGACTGTTAGCTGATGATGAATATGACAAAGGCACGAACAACCGCCCAATTTCCGTCAAGAGCTTTTTAAGTCATATAAACAATAAAATCAGTCACGGGATAGACATATGTACATTGATGCACAATGATCTTGAAAGTGACACCAGCTCAGGAGAGTATGATTTAAAGCTTGTTAAAGAGGTCATCGAACCTGGTGTTCTCAAAAAGTTTACAAGTGAACAAAATCTCCTTTCAAATACCAACAGCAGCCTGAGAAGCAGGGGCATGGCAGGATCAAATCTTTCATACAGCATAAACTTCTTGATCGACCATGTGTCTGTAGCCTGGCATAACGCTCAGAAAGCAACAGGAGAAAGTCGTGAAGAACTCAGGAAGATTGCTGTCAACAGCATTAACTGGCTGTCCAGTTTTCTTCAGGACTGCCGAGAGCACATGAATGATGTGTTTTTCCAGATAGCTGAAGATGCCCGCTCAAGGAGCGTTGCTATGGAGGCCATGGTTAAAAGGCTCGAGGACAGGGCTTTAGCCCTGAACATTCAGCTGCCTCCAAGACCTTAGATGTCTCTTGGGTTCAGGCGCTTTCCAAAACATTTTATTACCTGTCAGGTATGGTTGACTACGTCTTCAGCAGCTGCTGTCAGACCGGTTGACTATGCCTGAACCAAAGTACTGATACCGTCTATTACCTCTGGGAAGGGATACCGACCCAGGGGTTTTGTGCGTCCGCTTCCTGCCATCGAACCACCTTTGCCTCTAAATCTAAAACCCCTTTCCTGAACGGTCAAATATTTTTCCTCCAGCCTTAGACAGGGATCTGTCACTGTCGATTGGGTGCATGAGGCACCGCCTTTCCTCCCGTCAGGTCGGTCCGGCCTGCCAGTTGCCAGCCACCGGACATGTGACCAGTCTGTGGACTGGCTTGCCGGCTATCCGGTCATCGGTCCCGCTACAAGTCAGGGCCGCCCGCCTGCCGAGCATCCGGTCACCAGCCGCGCTACCTGTCATGGCAACCCGGCCTGCTGGCAATCCAGCCAGCGTCCGTGCCATCAGTCAGGGATGCCAGGCATGTCGGTCATCCGGTCACCAGCCGCGCTACCTGTCATGGCAACCAGGCCTGCTGGCAATCCAGCCAGCGTCCGTGCCATCAGTCAGGGATGCCAGGCATGTCGGTCATCCGGTCACCGGCCGAGCTACCTGTCATGGCAACCCGGCCTGCAAGCCAAATATCCGACGGACATGCCCCCCGTCATTCGTCCTGGGAACTGCCATGCGGCATATCACCCCCTGTTAGCATGGCACTATTTTACCTAAGATAATCATCAATATGTTACCGTTAAGGAAGCCTACAGACAATCGACCCGCTCAAGCCCTTGCACTCACAATGCGTCCCGGCATCAGCGCCGCCAGCTCCGAAAGCTCCGCAGCTGCGCACCACCTGAGACTGCATGCCCCCGAGCGGCTATGGCATGACTGGGGCCAGCCAATGGCTCTGTTGAGGCTCTGCGGGGAGCAGGTAACAGCTGACAGACCTTTAACCGGGAGAGAATACTTGAGCGTGATTATTAAGAGCAAAAAGGCAGCCCGAAGGCTGCCTTAATTAATTGGGAAGAAAATATTAGCAAGATAGTCCGAACAGCAAGCTGCCTCGGTCCTGACTTTTATTTAGCCTGAGCTGGTGCAGCGGCTGGAGCCTGGGCTGCAGGTGCAGCTGGAGTGGCAACCTGAGCCGGTGCGGCCCTTACAGGAGCTGGAGCAGCCTTTACTGGGGCTGGTGCAGCAGCGGCAGCTGGAGCAGCCTTTACTGGTGCATGAGCAGCAGCTGGGGCAGACTTAACAGGGGCTGGAGCGGCAGCTGGGGCAGCCTTTACTGGTGCATGAGCAGCAGCTGGGACTGCCTTAACAGGGGCTGGGGCAGCCTTTACTGGGGCTGGTGCAGGAGCGGCAGCTGGAGCAGCCTTTACTGGTGCATGAGCAGCAGCTGGGGCGGCTTTAACAGGTGCATGAGCAGCAGCTGGGACTGCCTTAACAGGGGCTGGGGCAGCAGCTGGGGCAGCCTTAACAGGTACAGGAGCGGCAGCTGGAGCAGCCTTTACAGGGACTGGAGCGGCAGCTGGAGCAGCCTTAACAGGGGCTGGGGCGGCAGCTGGAGCAGTCTTAACCGGTGCATGAGCAGCAGCTGGGGCTGCCTTAACAGGGGCTGGTGCAGCAGCTGGGGCGGCTTTAACAGGGGCTGGGGCAGCCTTTACAGCAGCTGCAACGCCGGCTGCAGCTGTGGCAGGGGCCGCAGCGTCAGCTGCAGGAGCAGCGGAGACCTGTGGTTCCTGGGCTTCAGCATCCTGCTGGTAGCTCTGAGAGTCGCGGAAGAAATCGTAGTAGAGCATGTACAGCAGAGCTGAGGACCAGGAGAAGTTAGGGGCACCCTGTGGAGCACCGTTGAGAGGGTTGTAATTTTCCTGAATTGGGCGATCGCCTGTCAGTCCATAGGCATTCTGGAAGAAGCGGTCAGCAAGCTCGAGGGCCTCCTGACGGTAGCCATACTGCTCCATACCCTTAAGGCCAAAGTAGACCTGATCTACCCAGACACGGCCGCGCCAGTAGATGTCAGGACCGAATGCAGGGTTATCAAGGCTGGCGGTGCCAAGAGGAACGAAGGTGTTGAACTTCTCAGGATCCATCATCACCTTGACTACGGCATCTGCCTGCTCGCGATCGGCTGCACCATTGAATAATGGAGACCAGCCCTCAGGGCCCATACCGCGCTTGACCAGAGGCTCACCGGCACAGCCGTTGGCCATTGGTTCATCATTGATGGCAATGTCATAGTAGTAGCCGCTGTCCTTGTCGAACATACACTTGTTGATGTAGTCCTTGATATTGCCGGCCAGAGCATCAAACTTCTTTGCGTCCTCATAACGCTCAAGCACAGTGGCCATCGCGGCCAGAAGCCTGTTGTCAGAGAACATGTAGGAAGCCTGATCTACAGATTCCTGCATCAGGGAGTAGCCAAGGGCCTGTCCCTTTTCATCGAAGTTCTGGGCAAACTTGACGGTCCAGTCATTGCGATTGCCACCGGCCTCGATGTAGGCAGCAAGCTGCTCTTCATCAATAAAGCCGAAGTTTGCAGCATCGTCACGGCCACTTTCCCATGAGGCAGCAACCTGAGCTGGCAGATCGATATTCTTGTAGCCGCCAATGGCAGTAACCACATTGTAGGCATCAATGCCGTATACAGTCAGGCTAATGGTACCGTCCTCAGCAGGAGCTGCAGCCTGGCTGCCAATGCTGTTGAGCAGACGGGAGATGCCTGGATTACGTCTGGCAGTTTCCTTGAAGTCCTGATAGTAGGAGCTGAATGCGCCCACAATCTTGTTGGCGTTCTGGCGGTCATTATCATCAGCGTGGCTTGCAGCAACCTGAGTCAGCTGTCTTAACATCTCTGCAGTCAGAATTGACTTGAGAGTGGAGACTTCGGCCATGCCCGGATAGGTAACAGTAAACATCATGTCACCGTTGGCATCATTGTGGGCCTTGTCCAGAGTTGCTCCGTACTCTGGAATACCATTGCCGTTGTGGTCACGGTTGCGCAGCCACCAGTTGTGGTAGGCAACAAGCTTTGGATACATTTCCTCAAGCCATGCCTGGTCCTGCTCAACCTTGTAAACTTCCCATACAGCCCATGCAGCAAGGCTTGGCTTGGTGTTACGCTCATTCCAGTTGGAGCCGTCACCACCACGCTCAGGGCTGAAGTTGTAGGCTACCAGATCAGGAATAAAGCCCTCATCCTGAGGACGTACCGGGTCATCAGCCTTGATCTGATGCTCAAAGACTGCGCGGATATTGCTCTTGGCAACTTCAGTGTTGAAGTGTGCCATGGCAAAGGCCTGCTTCCAGGTGTCCCATGGCCATGTCTGATTGCCGGAGAACCAGCGGGCAGTAACAGAAGGAGTAACGGTGTCGTAGCTTAAGGCACCTGCGGCACCACGCCAGTTACCGTTAAGAGTTTCAATGGCCTTTACAGCTACTCTTTCCTGACGATCTGAGGCTTCATTATTAGTAAGGCCCTTAATCAGGTAGCCCTGCCAGCGCTCACGGGCAGCCTCAATGCGTGCATCAGCATTTGCCATGATGTCGGCAAACTGCTCATGGGTCTTTCTGTCTTCATCAGAAAGGAAGTAGGAATAGGCGGTGTGGAAGGTAAGAAGGGTGTCCTTGACGCGTGCTACCTGTTCGTAGCTCAGACCGTCAGAGGTAATAACAGCAGCACCGGCCGGAGCACTGCGGCAGATCTCATAGGTCGAGGTGCCGGAGGTCATAAGGGAGCCGGACTGTCTTACTTTGGAGAGGTGTATGGTAACGCCGTTTAATTCATTACCAGCGATATTGCGGGTCAGCTCAGGATACTTCTGAGCTACGGTCAGACCACTGGTGTCCTTGCCGTCGACACCTTCATATCTGTCCATCAGGGCACCGCTCCAGGAAAGAGTGAGGTTAAGACCCTTTGGATTGTGGACAGTGGTCTTCATTAAAGAGGTACGTGGGTTTACGAATACCAGCTCCATGTCGATGGTCAGAGACATAGGAACGTTGACCAGCTTCTGCTTTAACTCGCCTGGATATGAGCTGGCACTGAATTCAAAATCAACCAGCTTGCCATCGGCATATACCTTGAGCTGATCGAGGTTGGAGGCCAGGAAGTTTATGTATTCTTCAGTAAGGACGGCTGGTCCAGGAAAGCCGCCTGCTGATGCCTTGTCTACAGGCAGCAGGTGACCGTGCCAGGCGCCCATGTCAAACAGCGGGCTGAAGCGCTGATGAGCGTCGCTGTCAAAATCATGCATGAAAGCAGGTACACCACGACGGTCAATTACATTTGCATAATTGCCCATAGCCATGACCTTGTGAGCCTGTGGCCTGACAGTCTGATCCGGAACTGCTGCCTGTGCGGTGCCGACAAAAGCATTGCTGGCCATTGCCAGTGCTGCCGGTATTGCCATTGCAAGAACGGATTTCCTTAAATTCATCAGCTTTAATCTCCCTGTTTGGTAAATGCTCTTCAAGAATATATAGTGCGTAAATGTTTTTAACCAGTCCAGGCATTCAGGAACATGACGGAGCTCCATGAAATTCATGGGCAGAATAACCCTGTCTCAAATAAAAATCTGCTTTGCAGCCGTCTAATGTAAGCGTTTACATGAAAGCGCGGACCAGGTCAAAAAAATAGAGCACTTACGTTTAGAAGTAGATGAACTGCTCTAGGAAGATCATGGTTTCTTCAGGGCGGTTCTTGCTGGCGCCGGTGTAAGTTCTGATATCAAAGGCGCTGGCCATGCTGCCGCCCATGTACTCCCACCAGAAGCCTCCGTTTACAAATGAGGAGGTAGTGCTGTCGTACTCGCCAAATTCGCCATCAGGATCGCCCTGGATCTGATCGAAGTTTCTTACATAGTGAGTGTAAGAGGCTGACAGCCAGAACTTGGTGAACATCTCATACTTGATGGAGGCTATTACACCGGTTTCATCGCCTAACATGGACATATCTGACTTGCCGCCACGACCGGTGTGGTGCCAGACACGCAGGCCGTAGTCACCCATGAGTGCAGCCAGGGTAAAGTAAGCGCCGGTACCGTCAGTCACTTCAGAACCGAACATTACACCGTAGCCATCAGCCCAGTCATAACGCGCATAGCCATTGATAACAGCTGTTGGATAGGTAAATTTGTCAGATGAGCTGTCATGCTTGCCTGTATGGATCAGAGCGTCGTCTTCTTCATTGAAGTCGCCGGCATCAGAGGCAGCAACGGACCATTTGAACTTGCCCTTGAGGTTTTCTACCTTAACGTAGTTAAACAGATCAGGAGTGATAGGGTGGCCATAGCCAAATTCAGGAGTAAAGTCAGTCCAGTAGGCCACGTCATCAAGAGGTGAGGAGCCGAAAACACCGTACTGGAGCCTGGTTCCATTATCGAACTCATAGCCCAGATACAGGCTGTTGGTGCCCATTTCAAAGCCACCATAGCCATGTCCTGGTACATAGCTCTCGCCATCTCTGGTCTGAACAGGGTTTGCGGCTACATACCACAGGCTGTACCAGCCGCCGTACTTGAGCTCCAGACCGGCTTCCACGTAGTTATTGGCCTCATACTTGTGGGCATACTCGCCGCCGGTTTTCATATAACCGCCAAGACCAATCTCACCGTAGATTTTCCAGTCAAACTTGCTGTCCTTGAGCTTAAGCTCTGGAGCAACACGTTCATGGTCGCCATCAGTGTTATGGGTTACAGCTGATGAGGTGGCCATAGGCTCGGTTGAGGCCAGAAAAATGTTGTCCTGACTGCCGGCAATATCGGCAGCAGCAACCTGTGAGGCCATTAATCCTGAGCAGGCTGCAAGAGCTAGTGCCAGAGCAGTTTTTCTTAAATTTGCTGATGCAGTAGTGAGGTGTGGCAACGTTTACATTCCTCGCTATAAATAAATCGCAATGGCTCTGCCGCAGCAGTTCCGATTGCGATGTCCAGAGCGCTCCTTGTCAGCTGTTCTGACAGGGCTGCCTGGTAATAAACACACACACAGCCTTGATCATTCTCAGGCTGTCCAAACACAAAACTGTAATTAAAATAGCACGTGCAATATCTGCAAAATTGTGAACTTGTGCAAAGTTTGAATCTATCGTTGTTTATTTTTTCCAAACTAAAAATAACTTTGTTTTATTATTTATAAGTCAGAAATTTTGCCACCAAAAACCGACATAATATATTTAAAAGTGACATTGTATTCGTCATTTTATGATAACAAGCCTTGAAAGCAGGCCATTTTATGATCCAGTGCCGGTCTCACACCTGAACCTGATCTTTCATGTATTTTTTATTTTTTTAATCAAAACATTTTTAATTTAGATGTTTTTAGCTTGGGATTATTGTCTTCAAATACATCGAAATATATAAGAATGTTTGCATTTAACAGGTACCAGATCTGCACGAAAAGGGCTGTAAAAGTACGGAAAAATACAGCTGAAAAACTGTACAGCACTGCACACCATGGGCAGTTATTTTTGCCTGGCAAGTGAGAGCAGGGCGGGGAGCAGTTAAGGCCAGCAGGGTTTACAGGCCTGTCAATGTATGCAGGAGTATCATTTGTGAACAGATGTTCCATGCGCAGTTGCGCAGAATTCTGGGGCATTTTGACGGGATGAACTCAGCAGGTTCAGAGATTTCAGGGCGATATCGGGGCTACAGCTGCACATACTTGTCATATGCGGTCACATTCATACAGAACATAACTGCAGCATTGGACAGTACCAAAGCCCGTTGCGTCGGCCACTGCTCCGACTGCAGCCTGGCTATTGTTCCAGCCGCTGCTAAGACCGTGGCCCCTCCTGTCGCTCCGACTATCGCTACTGCTCTTGCGTTGAACATTACGACTGTTGTTGAGCCGACTGCCGGATGCTGTAAGGCGGAGACTCATGATGCAGTCATGGCGTCGGCATGGCAGAGGGGCTGATCAGGTGGGTGGTGTTCAGGTATTGGGATCAGAAAGTACTTAAATGCATCATGGTGGATCTATGAGATGGCCAGAATAAGGGGCAGATGCTATTAATTTTCAGCTGGAATGAGAAAGGGATCTGATCTTGCCATGGTTTGATATGTTATTAGCATTTATGGCCTGTCTGTATGTAAACAGATTTAATGAGGCCTTTTTCAGGCCAGGCATGCTTTAATCCTGTGTTTATAAGCGGCATGGCGGCCCAGGTTATGTTCTGTAGGCGGGGGAGTTTATGCCTGAGTTACCAGAGGTTGAGGTCACTAAAAGAGGTGTAGAAAAGGTTCTTGTGGGCCATACCATTACCGATATGTTTATCGGCAGCCTCTCTTTGAGAGTTCCTATGAGCCAGGACCTTAAAAAGCTGGTGGGTGCAAGAATTGAGCGTCTGCAAAGACGAGGCAAGTACATCATCGTCTTTACCGACAAAGGCTCATTCATTATTCATCTGGGTATGACCGGTCACCTGAGTATTGTCGACAGCAGCAGCGACCGCGTACTGCACGATCACTTTGAAATCATGCTCGACAGCGGCACCAGCGTACGCTACAACGATGCCCGCCGTTTTGGTCTGGTGGTTTACATTGGTCCTGATGAAGACCCTTATCAGTACAAGGCTCTTACTGAACTTGGCCCTGAACCACTTGAAGACAGCTTCACTACTGAGGTACTGCTCCATAATCTGAGCAGACGCAAACTCTCTATCAAACAGGCTCTGATGAACTCGGCTGTAGTAGTAGGTGTTGGCAATATATACGCATGTGAAGTGCTCTTTGCCTGCCATATCGATCCGCGCCGTCGGGCCAGTTCCATCACCAGAGATGAAGCTGAAGATCTGGTCAAAAACATCAAGGAAACTCTCACTGAGTCCATTGCCAGTGGCGGTACCACCATTCGTGACTTTGAAGGTGCTGATGGCAAGCTGGGCTATTTCGTGCAGAACCTCAAGGTCTATGGCCACTGTGACGAGGAGTGTCCTTGCTGTGGTGGGCGAATCAAACGCATTGTTCAGGGGAACCGCTCAACCTTCTTCTGCCCTGAATGCCAGAAGTAGTCGCTCAGAGCCATTGCACCCCGGTTTCCCTGGCGTCACACAACTGGCAGCCTAGCGGCTGCACAACCGGCTGCCCGGCGGCTGCACAACCGGCTGCCCGGCGGCTGCACAACCGGCTGCCGCCACGCACCGCAGCACTAAAACACAAAAGCCGACCCCTGAGGTCGGCTTTTGTGTCTGTGCCCCAGGGCACTGACCATGCGGTGCTGGCTGCGACTGCATTTGCAGCCGCTGCTGTCAGTTGTCAGATCAGAGACATTCTTTGATGGCTTCGACCACCGGCTCAGGAACAAAAGGCTGAGCATTGCCCTTGTGGATGATGATTTCGCGTACCAGTGTTGAGCTGATGAATGAAAGGTTGCCATTAGATGGCAGCATTACAATTTCCAGATCAGGTACGGCAATGCGGTACATGCCGGTAAGCTGCATTTCATAGTCGTAATCAGCCACGGTACGAACACCACGGATCAGTACTGTAGCCTTATGCTCTGCCAGGAAGTCTACCAGCATGCCTGAAAAGCCCATGGCTGAGACATTTTCGAGCTCACTGGTGCATTTTTCTATAATTTCGACGCGTTTTTCCAGAGAAAACAGCGGTTTTTTGGACGGACTGGCTGCAACAGCGACTATTACCCTGTCAAACAGTCGGGCGGCGCGTCTGATAATGTCCATATGACCAAGAGTTACAGGGTCAAAAGTTCCAGGAAAAACAGCAATATTCATAAGGGCCTCAAAATCAGGGGCAATCCAGAGGGGCAAAGCAGGAGCAAAAGGACATAGCTGGCATGGAGGCTTAGCTTGCATTGTGGCACTCCATGCCGTGCAATATGGCCGGCCGGGGCCTTTCAGTCCATGCCCGTACGGGCGGGCTGAACAGCCTTATGACGGTCAGATGCGGTAGACATCAATGGCGCGCTCAAAGGAGGCCTGCACCATGTCCAGGGTGATCTGATCCATGGCTCCGTCCTGACGGACACGATAGCGCCATGGAATCTCTCCATTTTTGATCTCCTGACGGGCCAGACGGTGATATACGGAGACGTTAAGGTCCATGAAGTTCCATGGGCCTACTCTGTGATCGTCATGGCGGGCAAAAAGACCTATTACCGGGGTGCCAAGGGCTGAAGCAAGGTGCATACTGCCTGAGTCAGGTGCCAGCACCAGGCGGCTTATGGAAAGCATGGCTGCCAGTTCGCGCAGGGTGGTTCGACCGCACAGATTGACTGCCTCAGGACACTGGGCGGCTATGGCCGCACAGGTCTCATGCTCTATCTGGGCATTACCTCCAAGCAGTACCGGGCACATGCCGTGATCAAGGGAGTGACGGGCCATGGCCACATAGCCCTCAACATTCCAGTTTTTGCTGGCATTGGCCGAGCATGGGCAGATAGCAAAGACCTTTTCGTGGGCAACGAGGCAGCGGGCGCGGTCTACTATGTAAGGATCGAGATTGAAGTTCCAGTAAGGCTCAGCTACAGGAAGGCCGCAGGCCTGAGCAAAGGCCATGAATCCTGCCAGAACATGAGGGTTTTCAGGGGAGGTAACCTGACGGTTTACAAAGAACTTCTGGCCCTCACGGGAGCGCTCACTGTCATAGCCATAGCGGCTGTCAGCTGCAATGGCAAGTGAGCACAGCGATGACTTGATGGAGGTCTGCATATTGAGCAGTACATCGAAGCTGCTCTTTGCCATGCCTGCAAGCTCATCTTTCATCTCACGGCGCAGCTGCAGTGCCGCTGACAGGACATTGCCCTTGAAATCAACGCGGTGCATGGACACAAGATCATGTTCCTGCTCATCACAAAAGAGCGGGGCAAAACGCCTGTCTATTACCCAGGTAAGACTGGTGCCAGGCCAGGTCTGCCTGATGGCGCCAATCATGCCAAAGGCATTAATACAGTCGCCCAGAGCTGACAGACGTAAGATACAGACAGACTTGTTATGCTCCATGAGTCCTCCGCAGAGCGTTTGATCCGTTATCAGACAGGCACAAAACCCTCTGACATTACCTTGCAGCCATGATTTAACGGCGGCTGCCGCTGGGCGGCATTATAACATGCACCCCTCGGACCTCCTGGCAATGAGTACTGGCTCCAGGCACGGCCTGCGGCACCAGGCACGGCCTGCAGCACAATGCAGACTGCAGCAGGCATACAGCACGGTGCAGTTGCTTGTCCATGGCTCCTGCAGAAAGCTGGTACACAGCCACGCTCTGTGGCATGCACCAGGCTGGGGCCTGCAGACGAGTATTGCACTTGCAGGTCACAAGGTGGCTGTCTGATTTGTAAAGCAGGTACCTGGTTTCCCGGCTGTGCAGGCTTTGTGGTGTGCTGTGGGGCGGCAGTTGTGACAGGCTGTGAGGCAAGGGCTTTTTAACGGGCATATAAAGGGGCAGCCGGGCACAAGGCAAGGCCGTATGATAATATGTGCACTCTGTTCCATAATGGCTGTCATTGCGGTTTTTTCAGGCCGCTTTCCGGGGCTGTTGCCAGAATATTTAAGGACTGTTGTCTGAGAGTTTCAGGGCTGTCATCTGATGATTTCAAAACAGTTTGACTCATGCTTTATGGACAAATTATTTCAGGGGAGAGCGGTAAAGCTTCAGGCCTGCAAGAGCCTGTTCATGCTGTCTTAAAACTCTTCTGAAGGGCCCTGCTGTGATGAGGGCCAGGGGGCAGCGTAAGAGGGCCTTAAATGGTCCTGGGCTGTCATGGGCAGTTTGAATGACGGTCAGACAGGACTCATCTGGAGAGTTCCGTGGCTTTGTCAGTGGAGAGTTTGTATGTTTCAAAAGAATTTTTACCTGGCTATGTGGCTGGGTATTCTCAATCTTCCGCTGGCTCTGTATTTCGGTCTTGCCTATGCTCCGGCTCCTGGTATTGTGCCGGGCTTTGTGATTGCAGCATTTGGTGCCGCTGTCTTTGGCCATTTCTTTCTGTATTTTGCCCTGTCCTCCCTGGTATTGATTCTGCCAGTATTTGCGGCCCGCCCTCAGGTAAGGTGGATACGGTTCAGCTATGCTACCGCAGTGCTGTCGCTGCTGCACATCATCATTGCAGCCGACGCCGGTGTCTATGAGGTCTACCGCTTTCATATCAACTATGCCATGCTCGATCTCTTCTTTAATACAGGAGGAGAGGTCATTTCATTTTCAGCTGAGACCTGGGTTGCCATATACGTTCAGGCCATAGTCTGCGTGGTTTACAGTGCTGTGGTGCTGGGCCTGTCCATGCTCCTTGCCTACCATGGGGTCAAGTGCCGTCTGTTTATCACTCTGGCGCTGCTTTCCTATGCCGTAGCCAATCTGGTCCATGCCTACTCATCGGCCCGTCAGGTTCTGCCAGTGGTCGAGCTGCAAAGCCGCATTCCTCTGTACAGTCCTCTGACCATGAACTCTCTGCTGCTGCGTCTGGGCGTTATCACCAGAGATGATCTCAACGCTACCAGGGCAGCACCGATTTCCTCCGGTCTGTTTGACTACCCAAGAAAGCCGCTTTACTACTTTGAAAACGTACGCGAGCCATACAATGTGCTCGTTCTTACCGTTGCCACTTTGCGCCACGATGTGTTTAACGGGAAGAACATGCCTCAGACCTGGAAATATGCCCAGGATGCATGGATCTTCCAGAATCATTATTCATCATCAAATGCTGCCCGGGGCGGAATTTTCGGTCTGTTCTACGGTATCCCTCCTTCATACTGGGAGGTGGCTTTGTCATCAGGCATTCGGGCAGCTCTGATAACAGCTGGCAGGGACAGAAATTACGATCTGGGAGTATTCAGCTCATCCAGTCTCATCAGATCCGAGTTAAACAAGACAGTATTTTCAGGTGTTGAAAACCTGAGGCTACGCTCAAAGGGCGGCAATGCCATAGAGCGCGATCTCGATGCCATGAAAGACTTTGACTCTTTCCTTGGCGGTCTGGACGGCTCAAGGAAGTTCCTGTCCTTTATTTATCTGGACAGTGTCAACTCCTATGACTATCCGGATGGATCACCTGAGCCTTTCCAGCCGGTGCTGGGAGCAGTACATCAGCTGGAGCTGAACAATAACACTGATCCGGCTCCTATTTTCAACCGTTACCGCAACGCGGTCTACTATGCTGACGGTAACGTAAGAAAAGTACTGGACATGCTGGAAAAGCATGGCCGGGCTGACAATACCATTGTCATCATCACCTCTGATCATGGTGAGGAGTTTAATGACAACAGGGACAATTACTGGGGACATGACAGCAACTTTACTGATGCCCAGGTAAAGGTTCCGCTCATCATCAGATGGCCGGGCAAGGGCTCAGGTAAGGTTGAGGAAATGACTTCGGCCTACGATATTACTGCCACCCTGTTGCCTCATGTTTTTGGCGTGCGCAATCATGCTTCTGACTACACAGTGGGTCAGGATCTCTTCAATGCCATACCAAGGAAGTATGTTCTGGCAGGTTCTGACCTGGAAAATGCCATTATTGAGAGCAATCGCATTGTTCTTATTGACAGAGTAGGTATGCTTGTTTTCAAGAACAAACGCTATCAGTCTGCCCGGGATCGCAGTCGTGATGCCTGGCTGTTTGAGGCTATCAAGGACATGTCATTCTATATGACCCGTGATGACGCAAAGGCCCGCCAGCGCCTTACTGCAAGGGCTCCTGAAGCGGCAGCACAGGCTCCTGATGCTGGCGCACCGGCAGCAGCGCCAGCAGCTGCAGACGTTGCTGCAGATGCCGCTGCAGAGGCAGCCGGTGGGGCTCAGATGGCGGCCCCTGAAGCAGCACCAGCTGCTGAGCAGGAAGCTGTGGCCAGTGAACCGGCAGCATAGGATGTAATATGCCTGAGCGGCTCATGCTTTCGGGCTTTGTCTATTAAGGGGCAGATGCTGCAGCCTGCTGATACTTTGCCGTTATAAAGATAGCGGCTCCAGTATACAGGCCAGGCTGCTGGTGCCTGTAAACATAAGGACAATAGTCACAGGCGCTGCCAGGAGGGAAAAGACCTCATCAGGGCCTGCAGACAGGAACTTTTACAACTGTATATCAGGGATTCCCGTCTCTGCAGTAACTGGCATATGAGTCCCTGATGCCAGGGCTCCATGCAGATGTTCCTCTGTCATAAGGAGTAAAACGAATTACGTCTGGTGATCCGGTCAGACCGGAAAACAGGGTGTATAACAGCAGGCACATGGCAGTGTGCCCTGCCCTAAGTATTGTCAGGTACAAAAGGCAGCAGATTTCACCGGCATTCACCTCTGACAGTGAGTGCACACATAACTTGGCTGACAGCCCTTTTAGATGCAGATAACACAGAGTACATGTGACAGGCAGTACCTGTGAGGCGCTGCAGGTGTGAAACCCATCAGCTGTGACAGACAGTGGATGTCATACACACCGGCAGTGATGCGCAGCGGGTGTGAAACCCATCAGCTGTGACAGACAGTGGATGTCATACACACCGGCAGTGATGCGCAGCGGGTGTGAAAGACATCGGCTGTGACATAAGGTGCATCGATGCCCTGTCAGCAGGCGGTTTTCTCATGGCAGCGGCTGTGAGCCAAACCAGTTGCCCGGCCAATGCCTGGCAGAATTGAAACAGAGGAATATTTCTGGCCATGTACAGGAACAAAGAATTTCTCAGACCTGGAGACTACCTGGCTCTCTTAGCTATTGCCATCGTCTTTGTACCGCTGTCACTGGTATATGAACTCAACCAGGTATACAGCGGCGATCAGCTGCAAATGGCTCTCAAGGGCTTTCATGCCTACTTCAATGACGAGTATCTGCCTTTTGGTAACGAAGCGAGCTCTATGGGTAATGTACCGGGCATGCTCTCATCATGGCTGATTGGATTTCCGCTGAAGATTTATGCCGGCATTGAATCTGTCATAGCCCTGCAGCTGATTATCAGACTGCTGGCGGTGTTTATCTTTGCCAATGCTCTGGCACAGATCTTTGGCCGCGTCATTGTGGTTCTGGGAACTTTCCTTTTTGCTCTGAGCCCATGGTACATGTACATGACCATGCTCTATAACCCGGCCTATATTCACTTTGGTTCTGCCATTGTCTTCAATGCGCTGGTGCGTCTGCGCGTCGAGCGCAACAATCCTGTCAGCAGCGGTGGTGGCCGTATCATGAGCTCCATGTTTGTGATTCTGGGCATTGGTTTCATACTGCAGCTGCACTACTCATGGACAGTGATTGCCGCTATCTGCTTTTTCATGTGGCTGCGCAGGGATATCAAGGTCAGCTACACAGGTCTGATTCTGGGCTTTGCAATTTTTGGCGCCTCCATGGTCCCATATGTCCAGGAGATCATGGTCAATCCAACGCTGCTCAGTCCCCGCGATGATTATGCTGTCGATCGCTACATTGGATATGGCTTTACCCATGTCTATCCAATACTCAAGGGCATTCTCTACTGGCTGCGCTTTGGCTCTCTGATGGTTACCAACAAGGCCATTACAACCAACGAGCAGTTTGGTGAACCTGAGGGCATATGGGAGTTTTTATCCTGGGGATGGATTGGCATTGCCTCAGTTATTGGTGTGGCTTCTGTGCTGTTTTCAGCCTACGGTAACTACTTTGTTATCACCCGTTTCCGCTCCTCTGCCAGTTCGGAACGACTGCATTTTGTCCGTGGCATGACCATCAGCTGTCTGTTTGCGGTGATTGTGGCCGCCGGTGCCAGTCCTGTAGTGCTCAATTTCTGGCAGATCTCAGCCATCATGCCTTTTGCTCTGATGCCAGTACTGGCTTTTATCTCGGTACGTCATCAGTACATTCGCACTTACACCATTACTGCCATATTGTTCTTTGCTGCGGCCAACTCCATTGCAGCTGTCAACTCAGACAAGTTCCACTACAGCTACCGTCCGGTACAGGGCTTTTACGAGGACTGCCTCAGAGGCTTTGGCAAGGACAAGTGCGAGCCTTTTGCCGCCCATCTGACCGCTGCGGATCAGGCAGAAAGTCAGAGCAGACACCCTGAGCTTGATCACGAGTCCATTAATCGTGTAATCAAGGGCCAGATTCCTCTGCCTCCTCGTCTTGCAGCCCAGAAGGCTGAAGAAGAACGTGCAGCCCGGGAAAAAGCAGCGGCTGAGGGTGCCGCAGCTGCCCCGGCAGCTGCTGACGATGCTGCAGCAGGTGGTAAGGCTTCTTCAGATGAAGCTGCAAAGGCCTCTGAGGATGGCAAGGCCGGCGCAGCTGAGGGCAAGGACGGCGCAGCTGAGGGCAAGGCCGGCGCATCTGATGCTGCAGCAAAGAATAAGGATGACAAGGCTGCCTTAAAGGAAAAGGCAGGAGTCGACAGCAAGGCAATGGCTGAGGCTGAGGCAAAGATAAAGGCTGCAGAGGCTGATGCCAAAGCCAAGGCCAAAGCTCATGCCGAGGCAAAGGCAGCAGAGGCAAAAGCCAGAGCTGAGGCTGAAAAAAAGGCCGCTGCTGATGCCAGAGCTAAAGCTGAGGCTGAGCGCAAGGCACAGGAAAGTGAGCCTGAGGTTAAGGACAAGCCTGAAGACGGTGCCAACAGCGCCTGGGGTGAGATTGTGATTGACACCAGTGATGCCGAAAGTGGCGAGCTGATTCTTCGTTAGCTGGAGGAAAACGTAACATGAGCAGGTATCAGATGCCCGATCGTGATGATGAAATCCGTGAGCTCAGCTTTGATCGCCCAGGAGGTCGGGTAAAGTTTCTGATCAGTCGTCGCAGTGGCTTCAACTTCAGTACCAGCTATGAGGTCATAAACCGTTTCTTTGAGCATGAGTACATCGACAGGTCTGCCTCCAGGGTAATTACCAAGGGCGGACGTGGTGAGACTTTGCTTTACACCCTGCCTTACAAGCTTATCGGCGGACTGTACGGTCCCAAGAAAGATCTTGATCTGGCCGCCTCCATTCAGGCTCAGAGAAACGCCGGTATTATCAAGAAAGAGGGCAATCTCGTATTGCCTGATCTTGAGAATATCCGCGAAGAGTACCACCTGGTGCTGCGTCACTACTGCCGTGGTGGCATGGCCCGCTTCTTCAAGGACAGCTTCTGGCGCTTTGACAGCTGGGCCTGCAGAGCCCGCCTTGAATTTGAGCTGTGCACTGAGCTTTACCGTCGTGGTCTGCCGGTTCCACGTCCGCTGATTGCCCGTGAGATTTGCGGCAGCTTTTTTATCACCAACGATATTGTGGTCGAGCAAATTCCTGGTACCCGCAACATAGCCGAGGTGCTTGAGCAGGAAGAGGACATTACTGACAGTTTGCGCTGGTCTATTGGCTCTACCCTGGCAAAATTCTTTGCCGAGGGCGTATGGCACAGCGATCTCAACATCCGCAATATTCTTGTCGACGAGCAGGACAAGTGCTGGATTATCGATTTTGACAAGTGCGAAATCCGTAATCCGCTCAGCGACAGCGACAAGGTCGAAATGCTCGAACGCCTCGAGCGCTCCTTTAACAAGGAGAAGCGTTTGCGTGAGCTTGACAGGCTTGACGTTGACGCCATCATGTACGACATCAGAGCGGCTGTGGCCTATGTTCCTGATGAAAACGATATTCTTGATGAGGACGACCAGGGGGAGGATGAGGACGATGATCTTCAGACCTCCAGGCCAGCAGCTGAATCTGTACGTGCAGCCGCTGATACTGTGCAGCCTGCGTCTGCCCGGCGCAGTGTCTCTGAACGTTCATCAGTACCGGGCATTCCGGCAGCTCTCCTGAGCAACAGGGACAAATCAGAACCCAGGGCTGAGTCCGTAAGCTCAGCTGACGCTGCAGAAGCCGCTGACGCCGACAGGAACGAGTCGACTGTCACCCCAGACCAGTCAGTCTCCACCTCCGCTGACAGCGCCGCATCTGACGCCGCACATGCTGACTCAGGGGCCGGGGCAGAGAAGGCTGACATCCTTGATTCTGATGCTGCCAGTGATGACAAGGATGATGCTTCCTTAGACGATGCAAAGGATGACAAGGCCGTGGCCGCTGAGTCAGATGATGCAAAGGACGTCAAAGCCCAAAAGGAAAGCTCCTCTGAGTCAGACAGTTCTGGTGCTGACCAGGATGATGACGACAGGGAGCAGGACGAAAATCCTGAGACTGACAGGGAACAGGACGAAAAGCCTGATGATGACAAGGCAGAGGATGCCGGGACTGAAGCTGACAGGTCTGAGTCAAAGGAAGAGACTGATAAGGCCGCTGAGTCGGCTGATGACAGCGACAGCTCTGACGATGAGAAGTCATCTGGTGGTCGCAGGTCATCGCGTCGTCGCCGCTCAAGAAAATAATGGCCGGGGCTGCTGCACATGACAGCAGCCTGATGGGCACAGCGTTTGAGAGATCCTGTGCCGACTGGCTTTTGAGCTGATACTGGCCACGGGTTTTACTGCAGGCCTGTCATGTATGTGCCGCAGGGCTGCTGCACATGTGCCGTGGATGTGCCGAGGGGCTTGTGCAGATGTGCCGTGGATGTTACCGGGGCTGGCCGTGGATATTAGTCAGCCCGTAATGGCTGTTTTGTTCCCTGAGATCAGGCTATAGATATACATACAGTGACAGGCTAAAAGTACTGCCAAAGGCGATGCATTTGCCCTTTTATTCCGTTCGTTACTGTGTTTTCTTTGCGTGATAATCAAAAAAAAGATAAAATCAGGAAATGATCATTCTGCATAAACGGCCTGATAGCCGGGAGCAGAAGATAGTGGAACATACATGGGAATAGCAGGAAAAGACAAGTTTACCAGTTTACCTGTAAGTGCTGCCCTGTTGAGGTATGACCAGACGGGCTTGATGCCGGTCAGTGCACGCCCCTTTTCCATCAAAGGTACATATTTGTGTTTATCCTTGTAGCGTACCTGTAACGTTTCCAGGCAGAGCAGTCTCAGCTTCCTTTTGTCAGTCAGTCGCCCAGGTGTCTGTGATTAGTATCTGACAGAGACTTTCCTTTCACTCAAAGTGAGGACAGGCCTGCAATGAGCTTGCAGGACCGTTTGCATGCTTAACCAGGGTCAGCGCGCCCTGAAGTCTCTCTGATTTTGTAATTCGTGTTTAGGAAGTGGATGCTGTTTTTGCTATGCCACTTTGGACTTGAAGATGAAAACATTAATTATTGTGGATCATCCGTACTACGATCAGTCAGTGGTAAACCGCCGCTGGCTCGATGAAGTTCGTAAGTATCCTGAAGAGTTCCTTGTACATAATTTACAGAGCTCTTATCCTAGAAGCGCCATTGATCCGGCATTAGAGCACTCCATTATCGATAACAACGGTACTGTAGTGCTGCAGTTCCCGTTATTCTGGATGAACAGCCCTCCAATGCTCAAGTCATGGGTCGATTCAGTGCTGACCCCGGGATGGGCTTTTGCAGGCGGCAAACACATGACCGGACGCAAGGTTGCCTTTGCAGTAACCTGTGGCTCTCCAGAGAGCGTATACGGTAAGGATGGCGATCTGGGCTACTCAGTCGAGGACTTCCTCAACTCATACATTGCAGCTTTCAAGCGCTGCCACGCTGAATATGCCGGACTGTACACTTTCTACAACGCAAAGCCAGCCAAGGGTGCCCCAGACAGCGCTGCTGTAGCTGAAAGTGCACGTGGCTATGTTGAGTTCCTGCGTTCCGTAAGCGTTTAGGAACACAGCCCCAGGGCATTACCATGACAGCAAAATAAAAGCCGGATTCCAGTGAATGGATCCGGCTTTTATTTTGTCCTGATTTGGTCCCGCTGTGCTCGCAGCTGCCTCGTAGCAGGAGCGAATTGCCTTGAGAAAGCCATGTGTACCCTGGGGCCGGCCCTGTCATTTCCGCTTGCCCCGGCTCAGAGTCACAAGGGGAACTGACAGGGTATACAGATGAACACCTTGCAGCGTACAGCTGCCTTAACGTCTGTCAGGGCGGCAGCCTGAAGTCTTATCTGTCTGGCTTCAGGGAGCAGCCCTGGTCATGATGAGTCAGGCTGAGACATCCCTGATCAGGGCCTGTCAGAATGAGACACCCTGATCAGGCCGTGTCAGGATGAGCAATACCTGGTCATGCTGAGTCAGGATGAGTCAGGCTAAGTCTTATGACACAGGCGTGCTGCTCCAAATAACTGCAGACTGTCAGCTCAAGCGGCTATGGCTCAGGGCGGGAACGGGTGTTGAAGTAGGCTACAGACTCACGCAGTGAGCGCAGTACTGTTACAGTACTGTCGATAATAGCCTGAGTTCTGCAGGCCTCTCAAATCCTGTCTGGTAATACTTAATTAATCAATACCGCTCAGCTGTCAGCACTCAGCCCATAGTCCATGGGCCAAGTCCATGGCCATGGCTACAGCCATTGCAATAGCCATGGTCATGAGCCATACGCCGGCAGCTCTTCAGGGGCAGACACTTTCGAGCCGGAGTACATGACAGGGGTAGCCGGTGGCTGCACCTGTTTATGTATTGTTCTTTATATGCAGTTATGGAAAGCGTATTATCTTTTGTCAGCAGTGACCTTTTGAGCCTTAAGTGGTCACAGCTGACAGGAGCAGACAAAGTACTGCCATGGCCGTACAGCCCTTAATCTGAGGCGGTAAATTTCAGTAATAATTCCAGTATTTGCAGGCAGGACCTTTTAATATCGTTTGAAAAGCCATATGGCCTGATCCTCATGGTATGAGTCTCCATGCCTGGTCGCGATGTCCTTCTGATGTATTTGTTCTGGCCTGATGCAGCTGCAGGCGGACAGACATTATGCTGACTGTGCCACGGACTGCGGGCATCTCAGTCCAGTTTTTCAAATGGTCGGCTGAGCCGACCTGATCCTTAATTTGCTGATTGTTTTTGTGCTGCTGATACTGCGCAGCCCAGGTACAGTATTTCTTGCCTGTACGTCCTTGCCAGTCATCAAAATGCCCGTTGTTGCCCGGGCTCTATTTGCAGGCCCAGGCCAGCTCTCATGGCTGGTGCTACCCTGGCTCTGGCCTTGTGCCGCAAACGCAGCAGTGCAAAAGTGCACGAGGCACTCAATGCAAAAAATGCACGGAGGCACGCGCAATAATGCAGCCCAGGGCTGCATTGTGATAAGAACTTCCTGATGTTGCAGTGATGATTGTTTCAGGCAGAGTGTGATAATTATCCGGGGATGAGGTTTGTCCCTCTTGATGTCCAAACAGGGCCATACATGAATCTAAACCCTGATCCTTATTGCGACTCCTTGTCTGTCCTGAGTTTTATCCTGGCTTTAAGGGCGGATATTAAGTCAGGGATTTCCGGCGGAGAGTTATGTCCGGTATTTCCGGCGGAGAGTTTTGTCCGGGGGTTCCGGCTTGTCTTTCTGGCTGATCTTTCAGTGCGCAGTCTGCCTTACTGAAATGGGGGCCTTACAGCCTTGAACAAGGAGCGTGCCTTCTGATGTCACTTCCAGGTGTTTACGTGGCTCAGGTGTCCTTGCACATGTGTGATTCCATGACGGCGTCTGTGCCCAGCGATCTGTACATAACTTCATGACAATTTCATGGTACTCAGTCTGTAAACACAGATATACAGGCCATCAGCCAGCATCCATAGTTATAAACTTATGGTTGAAATACTCACACTTTATGTATCTAAAAGCAAGAAATCTCAAAAACGGAACAGCTAAATCTTGATAACTGTCACAAGTGCTCCGACACGTAAATAGCGAAAAGTGCACGAAATCCGACGGATTGTCCTGTTATATTCATCAGTACCGGGATAAAGAAAAAAGCCTCATGCACGGGGCCGCTGATCGCGCCCTCAAGGCATGAGGCTTAATTGTCTGCAGTCACTGGGACTCTGAAGCTGAGGCTGAGGCAGCGTCCCGGGTACCGGGGCTTTGCCCGGGGCCAGGCTCTGGCCCGGCCGGGCACGCTTGGGGCCAGTGGCCAGGTGCCAGGAGCCGGGACCGTGGATGGGCACGGAGGTGCCGCCTGGCGGTCAGTTGCGCATGCGCAGGCAGCCATCCATTTCGTTGAGGGTCTTGCGCGTGGCACCACGGCCGTTCTGCTGAATGTCAAAGGCGCGCATGCCCGTGGTGACCATGAGCTCATTGTCATCAAGAAACATCTTGATGACAGCAAACAGGCGGCGATGATCATTGGCGACATAGGCCGCTCCGTTTTCTATGAGATTATCGTACTGCTCATCGAAGTTGTAGTAAAAAGGACCGGTAATGACAGGCAGGGAGAAAAAGGCCGGTTCCAGAGGATTATGACCGCCTACATCAACGAAGCTGCCGCCCATGATGATGATGTCGCACAGGCCCAGGTAGAGCTCGATTTCGCCCATGGAGTTGCCAATGAGCACATCCTGGGTGAAGTTGCTCAGATCAGGGTTGAGATTGGTCCTCAGAGCAAAAGAACCATGGATATTGTTGAGGAAGTTGACAGCACGGGCAGTACCGGCGTGGTGGCGCGGTACCAGTACCAGACGCAGATCAGGGTACTGCTCCTTCATGGCATAGAAGGTTTCAATAATCATGGCCTCTTCACCATCGTGGGTGGATATGGCGCCGATAATCTTAAGGTCAGACCACTGCATGCGCACGTGACGGGCAGCGCGGAAGCGGGGCTCGTCAGGTGAGAGATCATATTTTAGTGAGCCTGTCATGCGCAGTCTGTCAGAAGGTACGCCAATGCGCTTGAAGCGTTCCATATCATCAGCGGTCTGGCACAGTACCAGATCAAGTTTGCTGCTGATGAGATCCAGGGTCAGAGTGCGGTGCTCCAGGTACTTAAGGCAGGTCTTTTCAGGCATGCGTGCATTGATGATGCAGATGCGGGTACCCCATGCATGGGTGACATTAAGCAGAGATGGCCACAGCTCTGTTTCCATGATATACAGAGCAGAAGGGTTGAAGTTTCTTAAAAAGCGCCATACAGCCAGAGGGGAGTCAAGAGGAGCAAAGACATGGTTGATGCCCTCGATCTTTTCAATTTCACGGGCACCTGAGGTAGTGGTTGTGGTCACCAGCACGGTAAGCTTGGGATGACGGCGCATGAATGCCTTGATAAGCGGGCGGGCAGCAATAGCCTCGCCCACACTTACAGTGTGGAACCAGATGCAGTTGCGAAAGCCTGTGCTGTAGTGGCCCAGAAGCTCACAGGCACGGCGGCCATAAGGCGGATCACGTCTCTTTTTGTACATGAGGTACAGCATGCCCAGCGGGGCTATCACGGTGGTGATCAGGCCATACAGCCAGTAAATCAGTCGGGATTTTAAGGACATAATCACAGCTATTCGTTGGGAGAGAACATTACTGTTTCAGGCACAGTATCAGGCAGCCGGCGCCAGGAATAAGACGCCAGTGGCCATTGTCATTTTATGTTGCAGCTTGCGTGCCCGTATGCCAGCGGCAAGGCTCTGGCCTGATCCGGGCCTGCCCAGCTGCGCGCGGCAGACGGCCGGGCAGCCTGCCAGGCCTGCCCTGACGGGGCAGGTCCTGCAGCAGGCAGGTCCTGCAGCAGGTGCGGGCGCCTGTCAGGCTGTAGGGATGGCTGGCAGCAGTTTTTCCAGGCTGGAAATGACCTGCTCCGGGGTGAGTTCTTTCAGGCAGTTATAGTGGCCATACTGGCAGGTGCGCTTAAAGCAGGGATGGCATGGCTGAGTGGACTCTACACATACAGCTCTGTCAGAAAGTGGCGGGGTATACAGGGTGGAGGTGGAGCCGAAAATACATACCTGAGGCACACCTGCGGCAGCCACGGTATGCATCATGCCCGAGTCATTGCAGACACCGGCACTGCATGAACCCACCAGATCAAGGGCTTCAGTCAGATCAGTAAGGCCTGCAATATCATGGAAATATGGCTCAAGGGACGGATCTTCACTGACTATGCTGTTTTTGATGAGCTCAACTGTAGGCTTGTCCTTTGGAGAGCCCATACCAAGCACACTCCAGCCCTTTTTAATGAAATGAGCGCTGACACGGCCAAAGTACTCAGGTGGCCAGAGCTTGGAAGGACCGTAGTTGGCGCCACAGCCAAGGACCATCAGCGGACGGTCCAGGCTCAGTCCCAGACGCTCAAGCAGCGCCTCGTCAGGACGACGGGTCTGAAGTAAAGGATAGTCAAAGGCCGGCAGGCTTTCATCACCGGTAACAGTTTTGTCATCAACCCAGGCAAGAGCCACATAGCGGTTGACCATACGGGCAAAATTCTTCTTGTCCGAGCGCATTCTGTTGACAATGAAATAACGTGACTCGCCCTTGAGCGCTATGCGCTCAGGAATGCCGGCAAAAAAAGGAATCAGGGCTGACTTGAAAGAGTTGGGCAGGATGAAGGCACGGTCAAACTTGAGCGCAGCGAGTTTTTTACCCTCCTGCATGCGTTTTGACAGCAGCAGATCGCCATGGGCAAAAGGGTTTTCCATAATCTCATCAACTTCAGGCATGCGCTCAATAATGCAGTGGGCATAGGCAGGGGCATACATGGTGATGGTGCAGGAAGGATCCTGCTTTTTAAGGGTTTTGAGCAGGCTCTGGGACATGATGATGTCGCCCAGCCAGGCAGGTGAGACGATGAGAATACGAGCAGACATGTGTACCACTTAAGAGAGAGGAGCCATAAGCCGTCCGGTGCACGAGTTCAGATCCTGTTATCACCGTCGCTGCGGCTGACGCAGTTCTGCCGGAGGCCTTAATCAAGCAATGGGATTAGTGTATCAGCATTAGGTCCTTAAAGACAGAACACCATACTTCAAGGGCCCGGCCGCGCATGGCGGCATTTTCAGGCAGGGCGGCTGCTTGCGCTGGACGGCCTTGCAGGCATTGCCGGCATCGCTCCCTGCGCAGGTGGCACCGCCTGGCCAGGGCCTTGCTGTGCGGGCGCCGGTGCCAGTGCGCGGCTGCCAGTGCGCGGGTGCTGGCTGCGCAGGCGCGGCTGCTTGCCCTGGCGGGCGGGCGGGCAGGCGGGCGGGATTAAACAGCTTGCTTATGAGTGCTGCAGCGGCGAAAATGATGGAGCTGCCAGGCCCGGGCGTCAGGTCTTTTCCTGTCAGTTTTCCGGGAGGGGCAGTGAGCATCATGGCAGTGGGCATGAGAGCAGGATCTCATACAATGCCTGAGCCGAAATGACAGTAGGAGCGTGTAATTATGATTATCGTAACTGGTGGTGCCGGTTTTATTGGCAGCAATATCGTAAAGCTGTTAAATGAGCGCGGCCGTCGTGACATCCTGGTAGTAGACAACCTGAAAAACGGCCACAAATTCGTCAATCTGGTAGATCTTGATATTGCCGATTACATGGACAGAGAGGACTTCCGTGCTCTGATTAAGGATGAGCGCGCCTTTAACAGCAAGTACGGCTGTGCCAGTGTCGATGCCGTTTTCCATGAGGGTGCCTGCTCTGCTACCACCGAGTGGGACGGCAAGTATGTCATGGACAATAACTACCAGTACACAGTAGACCTATTTGAGTTCTGCACCTCCCACCGCATTCCTTTCCTCTACGCATCCTCTGCAGCCACCTATGGCGACAAAACTGTCTTTGTTGAGGACCGCGCCCATGAGGGACCGCTCAATGTCTACGGCTACTCCAAGTTCCTTTTTGACGAGTATCTGCGCCCTCGACTTGCCACTCTCAAGTCCCAGGTAGTAGGCTTCCGCTACTTTAATGTCTATGGTCCACGCGAGGGCCACAAGGGATCCATGGCCTCAGTTGCTTTCCACCTGAACAATCAGATGCTCAGGGGTGAAAATCCAAAGCTGTTCAAGGGCTGTGACGGCTATGCCGATGGCGGCCAGACCCGTGACTTCGTTTACGTTGAGGACGTAGCTAAGGTAAATCTGTGGTTCTGGGAGCATAATGGCCCTTCAGGTATCTATAACTGCGGCACCGGTCGTGCCGAGCCATTTTCCAATGTTGCTCAGGCTGTTATTGACCATCATGGCCGTGGTGAAATTGAATTCATCCCGTTCCCTGATCACCTCAAGGGTCACTACCAGAGCTTTACTCAGGCCGATCTGACCAGACTGCGTGCTGCCGGCTGCGATGTTGAGTTCAAGACCGTGGCTCAGGGCGTTGCCGAGTACATGAAATGGCTCAATTCAAAGAAATAGACGACTACAACTTCCCTTTTGAGATTGGAGTTTTAAAAGACAGAAGCAAGGCTCTGACCTTTGCTGACTATCTCAACTCCATAGGCATAAAGGCCACGGCCAAACCGGGCTTTGGTGCCAGCTACTCAATTTATGTAGCCAACGAGTCCGATGTCTCAAAGGCCAAGCTTGAGCTGCTGCGTTTTGGCGACAATCCTTTTGCCAGGGCCTATAACAGGGCATCCTGGGCTCAGGGTCGCACAGTAAAAAGAGAAAAGACTCAGGGCAGCGGTTTTTTAAGCTTCTCAATGGGTACTTACCAGTGGAAGCTCATGAGCCTGACCTCAATTACCGAGGTACTCTGCATAGCGATTTATCTGCTGTGTCTGGTTCCTGATATGGAGGACATGTTCCTCAGTGCTCTTGCCTGGACCTCTGTGTATGAGATAACAGGCAACTTTGAGATTTTCCGTGTCATCACCCCGGTATTTCTGCACTTTGGCATCTTCCATATAGCCTTTAACATGGTGATGTTTGAGGCTTTCGGCCGTCCGATTGAACGTCACTTCGGTGCCTGGAAACTGGCTTACATAATGATTTCCATCGCCATTGTTTCCAACTTCCTGCAGGTCATGTTTATTCCTCAGGGAGCGGTCTTTGGTGGCATGTCAGGTGTGGTCTACGGCCTTATCGGCTATATGGGCATACTCTCACGTCGTGAGGATTTGCCAGATGATCTCAGGCTGCCTCAGGGTCTGCTGCTGGTAAGCTTTATCTTCATCGGTATAGGCTTCTTCTTCAGCGGCATTGCCAACCTCTGTCACGTAGGTGGCATGCTCCTTGGTCTGGCCCTTGGCTTTATTGACTACCGTCGTCCTCTCAACCGACGCCAGAGCAGGTAAGACTCCAGTGCCTCCAGGGCCAGCACCATCAGGTCCGATGGCTCTGATGGTACTGGCCCTGACCGGCGCAGGCAGGTGTACCGGCCGTTTGGACGGGCCGTCAGACGGCCCTGTGCCTTAGCGGACCATAAAAAAAGCGTAATCCCCCTCTATGGGAGATTACGCTTTTTTCATGGCTGCTGCCCTGAGGCTGCAGCCAGGTGAAGCACTGGATCAGGCAAAGGACCTGAGCAGAGAAACTTTGAGACTACTGGTAGATGTAGTTGGTGAAGAGCAGATCCTGGATAACAGGGCCGTTCTTCTTGGAAGCCAGCAGCTCGGCAACGCGGGCACGGCACTCGGCACGCAGAGCCTCACGGCCTGCAGCGGTGGCAATGGCGTTGTATTCCTTGGCACCGATAATGGTAATGATAGCGTCGCGAATCAGGGCGTCATGCTCGGTTACCAGCGGAAGATCGCGGCTGTCCTTGACCATCACATTTACATGAACACGTAAATAGTGGAGACGGCCGCCGCCGGAGTTTGCCAGGTTGGTGGTAAAGTCCGGGGTCATATCATAGTAGCCAATCTCAGGAGTCATGGCTTCAGCCAGAGCCATTGCAGGATCCTGGGCCTCGGTGGCTATATCAATTGGTTCATGTGGTGCTGCTGCAAATGCAGGAGCAGTGGAGCTTAAAAGCAGCGCAGTGGCGGCAGTGAGCAAAATCTTCTGGTACATGACGGACTAATTTCCTGATTGCTAACAAGACTTGCCTAATAATAAACCTGATGCATGTAAAACGCATCATGATGAACAAGACTTGATCTAAATTTTCGACCATGAGCTTTTTGCCTGTCCTTAACGGCGGGGCAAGGCATTGCCAGGCAGGGCTGCACGTCCTGACGGTATAAGCAAACCATCATGGAATTAATCGGCACATAAATTAACTTCTGCAGGTACATGGCTCTGCGGATGTCAAAAATATGTGATTCTGCCCCGATAAGGGGCTGATTTTACATTTTTTGCAAAAGCTTTGCCAACAAAGCCACGCAACGTGCCTGCAGGCCCGGCGTATGTATCAGCTTTGTCAGCAACAAATCACGGGCTTTGCCCGGGTCCCGGGCCCGTTCCCTGGGCCGGGCCTGGCTTTGCCCAGATCGGACAGGGCGTGGGCCTGGTTTTGCCAACACCGGACAGGGCGCGGGCCGTGTTCAGGCCAGGACTTATGGCTGGTCCTGACCTGCGGTGGCGGCGCCAGCAGCGGCGCTGGCAGCGCCGGCTGCTGCCTTGTCGTCAGAGAGGTCCCGGCGCAGCGGGCGTATGGCTGAGGCACGGCCGTCGGCTATGCGGGCTGCGGTTTCAGCTGAACGCTGAGCTGCCTGGGCAGCGGCATCGGCTGCAGCTTTCTCGGTACGGCGGCGGGCATTGGAGATCTTAATCTCGGCAATTTCACGCTTGAGATGGCGTACCAGCTTGGCTGCCAGAAGAGGTTCGGCTGCATGAGCAAGGCGGATGATCTTCTCCTGATGAGGGCAGATAGTCTGATCATCATGGTATTCAAAGTAATTGTGACGGATGAAGGTGTCACACATGATGTTGAACATGATGGGATCGGCAAACTCAGGAGAGTTATTGGTAATGTCTGATGGTACCTTCTTGCACAGATCAACGCAGGTATCAATAAATTCCTGCTTTTGAATCATACCGTCGCCAGTCTGTCTGAGAATGGATACGGCAATGAGGTAGCGCACCAGATTCAGACGAATGGAGCTTGAGAGGATCAGCAGTTCTTCAAAGCCGTCGCCGGAGAGAGTGAGCATGTGATTTTCCAGCTCAGTGATATAGCCGCCGGTGACAAAGGCATTGATGTACTTGTTGATCATATGGTCCAGTTCTTCTTCACGCACAGGGGCAAAGAGCTCATGTTTGAGAAAGTAGAACAGGGAGCGGGTGTTGGTAATGACATCCTCGCGCATGATGTGGCCATTGCGGATGAGGATGTTGGCAATCAGAGCCGGCAGAGCAAAAAGATGCAGAATGTTGTTCTGGAAATAGGTCAGCTGCAGGGTCTGGCCTCGGCTTGGGCGTACAAACTTCATGTCATCGCCCACATCATAGACCTTGAACTTGTTGAGCTCGAGAGCCTGAGAAATCAGAGTCTCAAGGCTTGAGGTAGGCATGAGATTCTTACGGCGCGGATCGCAGCTGAGCACGATGAGATAGAGCTTGAGACAGCGTTTGAGCATGTGAATGCTCATGGTGTGGTCAGCATCACCAATGATGGCCAGGGCACAAAGGTTAATGGCATTGACCGAGGCTGAGTCATTGAGCTTGATAATAATCTCATGGCTGAGCTGATTGACCGTGTCATAGAGCCACTCAGGGCGTGAGTTGCCCTCAGGGTCAATGCAGCTGTGCCAGTCAGGCACATGCTCAGACAGGAAGCGCGGCACAATAACAGGCTCGCCGAAATTGACATAGCCGCGTCCGTAGTAGCGCAGACGCTTGAAAATACCCAGCAGGCCCCTGATGCTTTCCTTCTGCTTCTTGGCGCCCTGCAGCTCGTGCATGTAGGAGCCCACCTCCATGACATGCTCATAGCCCAGATAGGTTGGAATGAAGGCAATAGGTCGTTCAATACCGCGCAACTGAGCCTGTACGGTCATGGATACCATGCCGGTACGTGGCGGCAGGGTGCGTCCGGTACGGGAACGGCCGCCCTCAATAAAGAACTCGGTGGCATAGCCGCGCTCAAAGAGCACGAACAGATACTCACGGAACAGGGCAGTGTAGAAAGAGTCGCCCTTCATCTTGCGGCGGATAAAGTAGGAGCCGCAGCGGCGGATAATCTGACCTACAGGGAAGAAGTTGAGGTTGTCACCTGATGCCACCTGAGGAATAGGCAGGCCTTCATGGAATATGGCAAAGAGCAGCAGGATGTAATCCATGTGCGAACGGTGGCAGGGAATGTAGATAATTTCATAGCCGTTCTTGACCAGCTCGCGCACTCTGTTGGCGCCTACAATGCTCTGGCCATGGTAAATACGCTTCCAGATAAGGGATATTATGGTGTTGAAAAAGCGCAGCAGCGGATAGCGGGTATCAGCAATCATGACATCAAAGATGTCATAGGCCTTTTTCTCCACAATTTCCTTGCTCTCACCTGTTTTGGCCATGCTTGCGGCAATGGCTTTCTGAGTTCCCGGACGCTGAACCAGCTCCTGGAGCAGGCGGGTACGGTTAGGGAAAGGGCGTCCGACAATAGAGCGGGCCTTACTCAGAAAGTGAAAAGAGATAAGACGCTTTAAGGTAGTACGGCGGGTCTCGGGGTTTTCAATCAAATCAAGACGCCCCTTGAGAACCGAGGCAAGGCAGGGATCGGAAATGATGGTGCTGTTATCGCGGCCGGCAAAGGTCAGAGTAAGGAATTTGCGCCAGCCCGGAGTAGACAGATCGATGCCCCGGATAGCCTTGCCTTCAATGGAAGGGTCGCGTGACCAGAGCACGGAAATAGGAATGATCTGAACGTCAGTTTTAAAGTGCTCGCAGGCATCAAACCACTCAAAAATGACTTCACTGATATCCCTGGCATAGGCCTTGGAGCTGAAAAAAGAAGGACTGCGCAGATAGGCGGTACGTGGCAGCTCACGATCGCCAATGATGATATTGTCAAAAGGACTTGGCCAGCCCAGCTTGCTGGTAAGGCGCTCGACAGTAAGCATGTTGCCTACTGATGAGGACACCATGATGTAGACAATCTGCTTTGAGTCATTAATCTTGAAGTGCTTGAGCGGCTCAAAAGGAATAGGCTCACATGTGGCAGTGATCCTGATAGGCCAGTAAAAAAGAGCGCGTAGAAAACGATTAACCATCATATTAGTCAGGCTCCTCATTTGGCAGAGAGCTGCTCAATCGCAATTGCTCTTACAGGCGTGACAGGCCGGTATAAAGCAAGTAAGGCCCCTTTCCTTATTGTCAGCGGCATTAAACAGGTTTACCGGGGCGGGAAATAAAAGAGAAAGGTCAGGCAGGGAATCCGTGGTCTCAGACTCCTTATCACTGCCACGTCGCTGGGGAGAGCTGTCAGCCGTAAAAATCACATGCTTGACTGGCCTGATGTCCCCACGCATCGGCCATAACTCAGTCAATACCTACAATGTACACAATGCAGGCACAAATTCCACATCCTACCCCTTATGGGGAGGGCCTTTTACTGCTTTTTGGTTGTATCTCACATATTTCAAAAATAGACAGAATTTTTTGTCCTTAGAGCTTGATTATCCTGTCCATGTCATTACGGTCCAGGGTGGTTTCAATGTCTGCAAAACCATAAACGTGATGCATAAGCGCGTACTTTGCAAAGCTATTGCATTCCTGGGTCATATTATTTTTTAACTGCAATTAATAAAGTCATTAAAAAAATTATGACATCTGGACGCACTCAGGCTTATGATGAGCTGCAGCCTTACCGGCAGAAAAAGCCGGGAACAGCTTACGGGTATCAACAGCAGTACTGCGCCTGGTGCACAGGCATGATCGGCCTGTCAGTCGCAGTTTATTGTAACTGGACAAAGCAAGCTCAGCATTAGGAAAACCGTTAGCTCTCAGTATCTAAAATTAGAGGTGCACAATGGGGGTTAGAGTTGTAAAACTCCGGTAAGATAAGGCTTTAAATGAGTTTTTGTTGCTGTGGGCTTGCATCTTTTTTCAGTAACGGTAAGCTCAGAACCCGCAATATAAAACTCTTATTCTATGCTCAGTCCCGGGCCTGCAGCAACCACAATGACAAGTTTACCGGCCCGCACCTCTGAAAGATGACTCAGCCGCCGTCGAGGCGCGCGCCATCGGGGCCGCCGTCGATACTGCCATCAGGCCGCCGTTGAGGCAGGCGCCATCGGGGCCGCCGTCGCTACTGCCATCGGGCCGCCGTTGAGGCAGGCGCCATCGAGGCCGCCGTTGAGGCGAGCGCCATCGGGGCCGCCGGGCATTGCCGCTGTGCGCTGCACATAAGGGTGGCGCAGGCGGGCAGGAACAGGCATGGAAGAAAGTAAAAACAGGAAAAGAGCAGTGGAAAAGTTAGAACAGTTCAGCAAGGCTGAAGACGCTCCCTCTCATGTAGCTCAGACTCTGGCTCGTAAGGGGCTTGCAGGCAACATGCAGGGCGCTGCCGGGCATATGCCTGATGACGATTCGGACAGTGAAAGCATGTCCGTCAGGGAAGCGGCCCGCATTGAAAAGATCAAAGTAATCAAAAATACCGCCTGCACCAGTGACTGCGCCGCCGGTGCTGCCAGTGGCAGCGGCGCTACTGACTGCAAGTGTGCCCCGGCCGACATGAAAAACTGTCAGAGCTGCGCTGCCTCTGCAGGAGGTGAGGGCTGTCCTGATGGTAAAAGCTCAGGCTGCTCACATGAGAGCAGCAGTGCCGAAGTTATTCCTGAGCGCTACAAAAAGCTGGTACTGCTGGCCGGTACCGCATCAGTAGTAACAGCCGTACTTCTGATTGTCATGAAGTTTGTGGTGTGGCTCTTTTCAGGTTCGGCCACCATTCTGGCATCTCTTACCGACTCTCTTATTGACCTTGGTGCTTCCTTTATCAACCTGCTGGCACTGCGTTATGCTCTGCAGCCGGCTGACAAGCAGCACCGCTTTGGTCATTACAAGGCCGAGGCTCTGGCCTCCCTGTCTCAGGCAGCATTTATCTGCGGATCAGCCCTGCTGCTGATCTTCAACGGTTATGAGCGCCTGATGAAGCCAGTGGCCATTGGCTTTATCGACATAGCCATTTATGTGTCCATAGCCTCCATTGTGCTCACAATAATGCTGACCATGTTCCAGGGCTATGTGTGCAAGCTTACCCAGTCAGAGGCCGTGGCAGCTGACCGCTTCCACTATCTTTCTGACGTCGGACTGAACCTGAGCGTTATTGTTTCTCTGGTACTGACCCGTATGGGCTATGAGTGGTCTGACGGTCTGGTCACCATTCTGCTTGGTCTGTACATCATGAAGAGCTCCTGGCATATTGGCCATGTAGCTGTAGGTACTCTGCTGGACAAGTCCATGAGTGTTGAGGATAACAACAAGATTATCCGCTCCATTCTGGCTGTGGACGGCATCGACTCTTTCCATGATCTGCGTACCCGTAAGGCCGGTCCTCAGCACTATATTCAGTGCCATATCGTAATTGATCACTCAATGCCACTTGGTCAGGCTCATGATCTTGCTGACGAGGCCGAGCACAATATCCGCCGCTTCTTCCCTGATGCTGACATCTCTTTGCATATGGAGCCGGATCATAACGAGACCTTTAAGGACATTACCTTTATCGACAGTCAGTTCTGTCAGGTGCCAGTCAACTTCTATGGCCGCTCAGGCAGCGCCTCGGCTGACGACACGCAGCCAGCAGCCGATGCTGCAGCCGCTGCCAGCGCCAAAGCAGGTGACAGTGACAGGGGCGCTGCCCAGGCTGCAGGTGCTCCAGCTGCTGCGCCAGCTTCCTCTGCAGCACAGGCTGCACAGCACGGCTCAGCCTCCATGGCATAGCCTGATATGGTGCACCTGGGCGCTGTCCTGACCGAGGTAAGTTCTGTTACCTGGTAACATAGTAAAGGATAAATATGAAAAAGGGATGACTGTCGCAGTTATCCCTTTTTTAGTCCTGATGCTGGCTTTTGTAACATTGATGTAACGGTGTTTTGCACCATCACTTGTCTAAAATGTTAGAATCAGGGATCAATTTTCATACAGTCAGCACAGTAGGGCCATTTCACCCACAATCATCCTGCGCTGTCAGATATCGTGGTCCCGGCCTCAGACAGCCGGTCTGACCGCAGGCAGCAGGCGTATGGGCGTATGAGAGCCATGCTTTCATGCGTAAGGCTTTATTGTTATCCGCAAGGTCAGCGGAACATAACTGACCAGATGCTCAATCCAAGTTCTTAAGAGCCTGCCTGTGAGCACCTTCAAGTACAGACATTCCCCAGACACGTCATTACAGTGCGTTGCCCTGCATTCACAGTTGGACCTGCAGCTGCACTTTAGATGCCGAAGCACCAGCGCACAAGCTGCAGCCCCAGCACTCTGAGTTGCAGCACCAGCGCTCTGAGTTGCAGCACCAGCACTCTGAGTTGCAGTGGCAGCCGGCTCTGCGGTCGCAGCATATGCAGATGATAGTGGTGCATGCATATGCATAAGTACCGGTCTTTTGTGCGCGGCACGGCCGGTATGTGGCACGTCTGGTACGTGGCACGGCTGGCACGGCCGGTACGTGGCACGGCTGGCACGGCTGGAGCCTGCACAGGTGGAGCGCGGCACGACGGTCCATACATATGGGGACATTAAACCGGCATGGTCCGGCACACAGAAAGATTAATTTAAGGTAGGCATATGCGCATTCGGGATCTGCTGGAAAGACAGTCAGTCTGTATCAACGCCAGCCCGGTAAGTAAAGAAGATGCTGTATCCAGGCTTGTTGATGCCATGGCTTCAACCGGCTGCATCAATGACATTGACCGTTTCCGTGAAGATGTATTTGAGCGTGAGCGCAAGAGCTCTACCGGTCTTGGTGAGGGCATTGCCATACCTCATGCCAAGAGCCCTGGCGTAGACCGTCCAGGCCTTGCAGCCATGGTTGTGCCTAATGGAGTTGATTTTGATTCCATTGATGGTGAGCCTGTCCATCTCATCTTCATGATCGCCTCGCCAAACCAGGCATCAGATGCCCATCTTGATGTGCTGGCCCGCCTGTCCACTCTTCTTATTGACGAGCACTTCCGCTCTTCCCTGCTTTCAGCTCACAGCGTAGATGAGTTCCTTGAGGCTATCGACAGCGCCGAGTCTGAGGAGGATGAAAAAGAGGCCAGTGAGCAGGCACGTCAGGAGGAAGAGGCTGACAGTCCCGAGCAGAAAAAGGGCTATGACATTGTAGCCGTGACTGCCTGTCCGGCAGGTCTGTCTCATACTTACATGGCCGCTGAGGCTCTTGAGCAAAAGGCCAGAGAAATGGGACTTACCATCAAGGTAGAGGCTGACGGCGCTGCCGGTAACCGCAACAGCCTGATGCCTGAGGATATTGCCTCTGCCCGTGCTGTTATTGTGGCTGCTGACCGTGCTGTGGATATTGACCGCTTTGCCGGCAAGCCAATGGTGCGTACCGGGGTGGTCGATGGCGTACACCGTCCTGGAGAGCTCATCAAAAAGGCCCTCTCACCTGACTGTCCTGTATACAGGATAGGCGGAATGTCGACTGAATCGACCAACCTGCCGATGAAGCTCTACCGCCATCTGATGAGCGGTCTGACCTACATTCTTCCTCTTGCTGCCACTGCAGGTATTCTCTCGGCTGTAGCCCGTCTTGAGTTTGTGAAGACCAGCAGCCTTGGTCTGTTCCTTGATTCCATTGGCTACAGTATTGGCAGTCTGCTCTTTCCGGTACTAAGTGCCTTTATTGCTTTCTCCATGGCCGGACGTATGGCTCTGGTAGCAGGCTTTACCGGCGGTGTTATGGCTGATATGGCCAGCGCCGGTGTGATAGGAGCTCTGCTCAACGGCTTTGTAGGAGGCGGCGTAGCCTTTGTGGTGGCGCGAATAGCCCAGCGTTTTCTCAAAGGACATGATGCCATGTTCGCGCTGCTGGTCTATCCTCTGGCAGGCGCGGTGCTGACCACGCTGATAGCCCAGTTTATTACCAATCTGCCGGCGGCCCTGATCGACAATGTTATCAACGACTTTATCTCTGATACCAGCACCATTACCCTGGTAGCCATAGGAGCGGTGCTGGCAGGCATGATGTCAGCTGACATGGGTGGACCTTTTAACAAGCTGGCCTATGCCTCAGGCGTACTGCTGCTTGCTGACTGTCTGCCAGAAAACGGACCAGGCTCGATGGTTATGGCCAGCGTCATGTTAGGCGGTATGGTGCCCCCAATGGCGGCGGGTGTAGCTGCACGCTTTATTGCCCCTGGTCACTTTGCAGCCCGCGAGCGCGAAGCCGCCCTTTCAGCCATATTCAAAGGCCTGCTCTTTATTACCGAAGCCGTACTGCCATTCCTGACCTTAAAGCGTCTGCGTCTGGCCTGTGTCACCGGTTCGGCTGTGGCAGGCGGTCTGAGCATGTTCTTCCACTGTGGAATCTGTGCTCCTCACGGCGGTATATTCCTTTTCCCTCTGGCAACAGAGCCGCTGTTCTATATAGTTTCACTGCTGGGCGGCGTGCTCTGCGGTGCCCTGATGTTTGCCATGCTCAGCCCTAATCAGGCTGCAGTTCAGGCCGAAGCTCAGGCAGCTGCTGCGGCCGCTGCAGCTGAGGACGAAGCGGCACGCGAGGCCGCAAGCTCCCTGTCCTCAGGTCAGCTTCCTGAGCGCGGCCCATCCATGGCTCAGGAAGCTGCTACTGTTGCAGCTCAGGTTGATGCAGCTGCAACCGGCCAGGCCACTCAGCCAGCTCAGGACAGCCAGGCTGAAGCTCCTTCAGCCCCGGCCGGGGCGGCAGAACCAGCAGCCGTCGCAGCCGTAGCAACTGACGCTGCAGGTGCTGCAGGCTGTGCTCAGTCAGCCCATGAGGCAGATCCTCTGTCAGCTGATGCCTGTGCTGCTGCTCATCAGGCAGCCCCGCTGTCAGCTAACGGCCAGAAGTCTCAAAATCAGGAGTCTGAACAGAGTAGCGGTCAGCGGGCAGAAGGCACAGAGCAGACAAAGCCTGTCATCTGATGACAGCCGTGAGCGCTGATGTTCATAACGTCAGCTCCAAAAGCAAAGCCCGACCATAAGGTCGGGCTTTGCTTTTGGAGGGCTTAATGCCTGTCAGTTAAAGTCGGTGCTCAGTCTGGTCAGGAACTGACGAACTCTTCTTGTGAAGTGATCGTCCTCGAGATTTTCATTGATGGAAAATGACAGACCCTGACGGTAGACCACGGCATTAGGCTCATAGGTGGCGATATTGTCGAGCGTTGCTGCAAAACCGTCTCCGGCATGGATAATGACCGGAATGATGTTTTTGTCAGACAGATCGTATTTGATGAGGAAGCTGTACATGGCGCCTGGCAGATCATCCCACCACAGCGGATAGCACAGGTAGACAGTATCGTAGTCTTCCATATGCAGCGGCTCATCATCGGTAAGCTCAGGATAGTTTTTAGTGTTGAGCTCGTTGAGTGCGTATTCGTACAGCTCATAGCCATTTTTAGGGTAGCTGGAAATTGCGTTTATCTGGTACAGACGAGCGCCGCTTTCATTGCTTATGGTGCGGGCAATGCCTGCAATGGCAGGCTCGGCCTTGCCATCGATTTTGACGCTGGTAGGGCCGGTAACAGCATCAACGCGTGAGCTGTTTGGCGTACGGCGGCTGTCAATGGAAGGAGCCGGATAGTAGACCACCAGAGCACGGGAGCTGATAAGAGGTGGCAGATACATGCGGCTGTTTTCTGCAATTGATGCAATAGCCGACTCGACCTGCTCATGACGTTCCTCAAGGGAGCGCTCATAGGCGTCTTTCTGCTCACGGGTCTGAGATTCGGTCAGGGCTTTTACTTTCTGTTCCAGGCTCTGGCCTTTTGTCTGAGCTGACTGGTCTTCTCCCTTGCCATCATTCCCGCCGCTCTTGCCTTTGCTTTCATCTGATCCATTCTGTCCCGACGAACCGTCTTTTTTCTGCTCTTTGCCCGAAGAGCTTTGAGCCTGTAGCTTATCAGCAGGATCAGCCTTTCCAGCTGAAACTGAATCTTTCTTACCAGTGACTGAGGATTCATTAGCCACCTCCTGTGCCTTGATGTCAGAGCTGCCTTTGGCAGTACCTTTGATATCAATTGTACCGGCCACACCCCTGGCATCAGCCTGGTGCTCCTCAATCACTGTTTCTTCGAGCATGTTATCGGCAGACAGGGCGCTGATGATTTCGCCTGGATTGCCTTTGCTCTCACTTAAACCATTGTCATCATTACTGTCAGCATCTTTACCCTTTGCGCTGTCAGCACCTTTGGCCTTTGCATCAGCATCTGCCCCGGTCTTATCGGCGGTCTTGCCATCCCTGGTGCTCTTGCCGTCTGAATCCTTGCTGTCAGTTCCAGTGACGGCTGCACTCTGGTCGCTCTTTGAGTCCTTGCTCTGGGCGCTCTTGCTGTCAGCGCTCTTGCCCTCTGCTGAGTTATTGCTGTCACTGGAGCTGCCCTTTGAAGTCTTGTCTCCGGATGTGGAATGAGCACCGGCTGCGGTTCTGTCAGCTGGAGTTTCGGCAGACTTGTCTGCTGTGCTTTCATCAGGTCTTTTCGATGCTGCGCCCACGGCTATGTCGTGACCTGACGAGTCCTGGTCCTTGCTGTCAGAGGCAATGGCAGCGGGCTGATCACTGTTAAAAAGCCAGAATGGGCTGGTACCTGCAACGCCTGCAAGTACAAATGCGCATAGCTGGAAAAATCTGCTTTTAAACAAAGAAGTCATAACGCAATCTGGTGGACAGGCGCAGCAGCGCCAGATAGGAACTACAGGCCGGTCAGCCCGTCAGGGGAGCTGAGCTCTCGGCTTTGGTATGGTGCACAGGGTAATGGCTGCAGTAATGACACATTGCCCTTACAGCCTGAGATAATCTTCCTGACAGCTCTCTCTTCATGTCAGGTCGTGAGTGTGGCTGTATATGCCCAACAGGTCCGGAATACAGGTTAGGAGCGGGAGCTCACAGGACTGAAGACATGCTGGTAAGGCGCAGATACAGCTGATTGTGACAATAATTCCTGCAGGTCGGAGTACTCAGGTCAGGGCGGTGTTATAGGCAGCTGATCCATATACATGACTGTCAGACAGCAAACAGTCAGGATCAGGGTGATCCTCAGGTGCGGATACAGCTGTAAATCCGATTGTATGGCGTTATTTCAGAAAAATCTAGATATAACAAACCTGGCCACTCAAGCCAGCAGATGACGTCAACCCAAGTGCTTATGCAGACATTGTGCCTGAGTATTTCCGTCATATTGACCGTTAAAAATCAGAGCCTGGTTATGGCCGTATGTCAGGCACAGATATCAGGGGGAAGGCTTCAGGTCAGGCCTGTGCCTGGCCAGGGTTCAGGTGCCGGAAAAGACCAGGGCAAAGATGGGGCCGGTGCCATAAAAAGACAGGGACAAAGACGGGGCCGGTGCCATAAAAAGACAGGGGCAAAGACAGGCTCCAGTGTCGGAATCTGGCCTGAACGCATAGACAGAAGAGTGAGCAGGTGCAGGTACAGGTGCCGGTACAGATGCGAGCGCGGGTGCAGGTACATATGCGAGCGCCGGTTCAGATTTGGAGCCGGGACAGATTCTGGTGCCATGACTGATGCGGGGGGCCGGGCGGATCCAGAGGCGGGCTCAGGAGCAGGTGTGGAGTACGGGAGCAATCAGCAGTGAAAGAAGTGTAATGCAGCGGCAGGGAAAGCCTGGAGCAATTAAAAGGTGATACGCGGCCATGGCGCGAAGATTATGCTCAGGTCAGAGCTGACAGAGGCAGAGTGACCTGAGCCAGGAACGGCTATAATCAGCCGGGCCTGATGACGGGATCATGATGCTGTCTGGGCAGCTGGAGCAGTGAGGCTGCTGGTGGCTGGTTTTTTGGCAGCTGCAGGGGCAGCGTCGGCATCAGGCTCGGCCTTATCCTTTTTAGCTGGTCTTGCTGGTTTTGCACTGGTGAGCTCATCAGGGGCAGCAGCCTGCCCTGCATCGCTGGCGCTGTCAGGGGCCGGTGCAGTGATTTGAGGGTTATGATTTTTGATGAAATGACGCAGGTACTGCTGATCAATCACACCTGAGGCAAGGGCAGTCAGCCACTTGTCTACCAGTTTTCCGCCACGGGATGGCACATCATAGCGGTTAACAATCAGCCCGCTGTTGATGGTAACCTGGGCATTTGGCTCGTTCTGGGCGATAAGAGCAAAGGTTTTGAAAGGGCGGTTTCCGCCATGGGTGCAAAATGGAACTATGGTCTTGCCTGACAGATCGTACTGGTCCATGAATGAGTACACGGCCATTGGCAGGTCGTACCACCAGATTGGATAGCCCAGCAAAATCACATCGTAGCGGTCGATGCTGAAATCAGGGCTGATTTGAATTTCAGGGCGGGCTTTGCTGTCGATCTCTTCGGCTGCCTGGTAGATAAGCTCATCGTGTTCAGTTGAATATGGCTCAGCACGGGTTATGGCAAAGACATCGGCCTTGAGGCGATCTGCGGCCAGACGGGCAAGGTGCTCTACAGAGCCCTGGGTTTTGCCCTCTGAGGTAACTACTACTGAGGCGCCGCTGAGCACGTCAGTATCAGTGCTCTTTTCATTCTCCGGCTGGCTGAAATACAGTACAGCCACTTTCAGTGGAGCATTGTCATCAGCTTCCATGGCTGCTCCAATAGAGGAGCCGGCAGTTGCTGCTGCAGCAACAGCTGTGGTCTTCTTGGCAGATGCCGGCAGTGATGAAGACGGAACAGAGGTATTGCTGGTCTTTTTGCCCTGGGTACGTGTACCTGGGATCTTGTCTCTGGTCTTGTCTGCTTTGTCACCGGCAGCACGCTTTACCGGAGCACTGATGCGATTGCCGTAAGGGTCACGGTAAACACGGGACTTTTCACGGGAGCTTTCTCTCAGTGCAGTATTTTCGTTTACAGCAGTGTTCTTGTCACTCAGTGCGCGCAGGGTGCTGTCTGCGTCCTGCATGATTTCAGCTTTAACAGCGCCGGGATCGGCAGGGGCAGGGGCAGCTTTGTCAGCTGCAGCGCCAGTCTGAGCATATGCGCCAGAGACGCAGAGAATGGAGCTCAGAGCAAGTGCTGCCAGAGTCTTAGGTGCTGTAAGTGCGTGAAAAACAGTTTTTCCGGAATGCATCGCTAACCCTTAAATTATGACCAGTTGATGTACCTGTGCGGCTCAGGTGACCGGTGCCGGCAAAAATAACGTTCCAATATTGTAAACGAAAAGTTTCAGCCTATGAGATTAAGTGAACAAAATCCCTGATTTAAGGGCGTTACGATATCAGCAGTACGGCGTCATGCTCTGCCTGACCATGCCGCCATGCGCAGCCTTGCTGAGCTGCAGCAGCCGGTCGCGTCGCATGATCTGCACTGACAGCTGCGAAATGAGTTTACTGGTCATGACCTGGCAGCAGGCTGCTTAATGATGCTCTGCCAGGCTGCATAATTGTGCCCGGGTGCTAATCAGGTGCTGTGCAGGTTATGATGACTGCACTGTGTCTGGAAGTGGGGGCAAGTGCCCTTAAGAGGAGGGCAGTCATGGATACGCTACAGGAAAAAGGTCAGGTACTCGAGCGCCTGCAAAAAGCAGCTCTCAGGGCTGCTCAGCCAGGCAGACTAATCAACCTCAGGCACAGGGATCTGAATCTGTACTGCACTCCTGAATACGAGAGCTTATGGCCCGGCCATGAGGCAGGCGCAGCTCAGGGCGCTGCTGTGAGCTCAGGCAGCAGCGGCTCCGGTGCTGCAGTCCTGGACGAAGCGGGCTCCGGTGCTGCAGCCCTGGACGCAGTGGGCGCCGGTGGCGGCTCCTTTGGTGCAGTACAGCCAGCAACGAGGTGCATGGGCGGGCGCTGGCTTTATGAGCCCTGCTTTATCTTTGTGCTGTCAGGCTGGAAGTACATTACAGCCGGTAACAGCCGCTTCTGCATTGGTCCTGGTGAGTTTTTCATTACCTGTGTGCCTCTGCCTGTGGAAGTGGTTAACATACCTGACAGCAACAGCCATGCTTTTATTTCCCTGGCGCTGCGTTTTGATATGCGCCGCTGCGACCATATGCGCGCCTCTTTTTCCTCGCGCGAGCACCTCAAGTACAAGGCCAGGGTCAGGACCATGGCCGCAACACGCAGGAACGGGGAGCACGGCGCTGCACTGTCTGACGCTGCAGGCGCTGGCGCCGGTGCGGCTGCAGGGACTGCTGCAGTGGCAACTGCAGGGGCTGCAGGCTGCTCTGCGCCGCCAGATGATGAGCTCAGGGTGTATACAGCTCTTGCTGCTGATGAGCTTGAGACCGGGCGCAGCACTGAGGTCATGGCCTGCAGTTATGACATGCTCTGCATGCTCGAAAGAATTGTGGACATGTACCTTGGTGACTGTCCAGATGAAGTGCCTTTTGAACTGGCTGTCAATCTTATGACCTATCATCTGCTGCGCCATCCACAGGCCGGCTTTATGATCCTGCGCGCCATGAAGGATGAAAGTGCTCAGACCATGCACAGGGCTGTAAGGTTTATGGCCTCCGACCTCACCTGGAGCTTTGATGCCGCTCAGCTGGCAAAGGTGCATGGCATGGACCCCTATCTGTTCACCCGCCACTTCAGTGCTGAGACCGGCATGACTCCTTTGCGCTGGTATAACAGGATCAGGCTCATCAAGCTCAGAATACTGATGCTTGAGCACAAAATGTCCCTTGATAAGGCTCTCAGGGTTATGAAAATGCCCTGCAGCTCCCAGACCCTGACCGCCTATCGCCAGTTCTTTGGCTGCCCGCCGGTACGCGATATAAAAAACCTTAAAAAGCAGCTTGAGAAGTCAGGTTACATCCCCGGCGCAAATAAGGCCTCAGGTCGCACTGGCGCGTGCACCGCAGCCAGCGCTGCTGCCAGTGGCACTCCTGGCAACAGCACTGCCGCCCTCAGTGGCAGTGCAGGAGACAGGGGCTGCACGTTGCCTGCCGGGGCCGGGCCGCATGGCTTTATATACCCCGATGCCTGAGATCTGAGAATAAAAAACAGGCCCCGAAGGATTAGTTCTTCGGGGCCTGTCTGTTATGGTGCTTTATAAAACCGCTTAGTTGGCGCGGCAGTGACGGTCAGCAGGGAGCTTATATTCCTGCCTTATGCTGCGTATGTGCCGGGGCCGATCAGTTAATCTGACCCAGGGTCACAAGCACCTTGTCCATGCGGGAACGCCAGGTCTGGATAATCTCAAACAGACGTGCATTTTCCTGCTTGTATTCTTCGAGCTCTCTTTTGAGTGCTGCTATTTCCATATCCTTCTGATCGAGGCTGCGGAATTTTTCATCAAGGCTGTCATTCATGTTTTCAGTCTTGGCAGCAATCTCAGTAAGCTCCTGAATCATCTCAAGCTCTCTGAGGCTCAGTTGTTCACGGTTATTCATAAAATTGCGGCGCCGGTACTGCCTGTGATTTCAGTCAGCCGGGCGGTCTCCCTGCGCTGTTGCGTTAATAAGGTTCTTCTTAACTGCCTGTGCTCTGTGAAATGGTGCTCTGAAAATACAGATCCTCAATTGCAGCAGACAGATGAATCACTGTCACCTGCACAGTGGCATGTCAGCTATGAGGGCGGACATTATGACAGATCGGACTCAGCGGCGACCAGGCACGGACTGAGACATTGTAATAGTAGCATTTTCAGGCCGAACGCGTACGTTCAAAGTCAAATTAGAGCTTACTTTTGTATGCCAGCTCTCATCTGTGCCCCGTATGCGGGCATAAAAAAACTCTGCTGTCTGAATGGAAACAGCAGAGTTTGAGTCCCGGGCAGGAGACAGTCCGTCATGGCCTGGCAGGACAGACAGTCGGGCAGGGCATGGCAGGCCAGACCGTCAGGCCAGACCGTCAGGCCGCCCATGGCTGCCATTGATGGCAGCCTGGGGCAGAGGCCGGCTGCGCGGGCGCCCCGGGCGGGGTCGTGCCTGAGGGGCGCGGGCGGCAGTGGCGGCGCGAGCGGAGGTCTTTTTGGGGGACTTTAGAGAATGTAGCGGGACAGGTCCTCGTCCTGGACAATGTCGCTCAGGTGCCTGTTGACGTATTCGGCGTCAATCTCAACAGCTGTGCCTGGCATGTCAGGGGCCTCAAAGGAAATGCTGTCGAGCAGCTTCTCCATAAGAGTGTGCAGACGGCGGGCGCCGATGTTCTCAGTCTTTTCATTGACGGTGAAAGCATCTTCGGCAATGCGTCTGATGGCATCTTCAGTAAAGGTAACCTTTACATCTTCAGTGGCCAGCAGGTACTCATACTGCTTGGTAAGAGAGGCATGTGGCTCCTTGAGAATACGTACAAAGTCTTCAGCGGTTAATGGCTTTAACTCAACACGTATTGGCAGACGTCCCTGCAGCTCAGGTATGAGATCAGAAGGCTTGGCAATCTGGAAAGCACCTGAGGCTACAAAGAGAATATGGTCGGTACGTACCATGCCGTACTTGGTGTTGACCTGACAGCCTTCGATTAAAGGCAGCAGATCGCGCTGTACGCCCTGGCGTGACACTTCTCCACGGGAGCCGCCGCTGCTGCTGTCGCCACCGCAGATCTTGTCGATTTCGTCGATAAAGACAATGCCCTGGTTTTCACAGAGCTTTACGGCCTCGGCACGCAGATCATCTGAGGAGGTGAGCTTTTCAGCCTCTTCCTGGCAGACTTCTTTGAAAGCATCCTTGATCTTCATTTTCTTGGTGACACTGCGGCCCTGAGATAGGGTATCAAACAGGGACTGGAGCTGATTGCTCATGTCATCCATAGGAGAGCTGCCGCCACCAATCAGGCTGAAGCCCTGAGTCTTTTCCTGGGTGCGGATTTCAATCTCACGGTCATCAAGCTCACCCTCACGCAGCTTCTTGCGGAAGATCTGACGGGTGTGATTGGACATTTTCTCGTCTTCGGTAGCTGAAGGATTAGGCAGCAGGGCGTCGAGAATGCGCTCCTCGGCAGCTTCCTGGGCACGGGTGTTGTTGCGCTTGAAAGCCTCTTCCTTGACCAGCTTCATGGCAACTTCCATGAGCTCACGGATAATGGAGTCAACTTCCTTGCCTACGTAGCCCACTTCAGTGTACTTGGTGGCTTCAACCTTGATAAAAGGAGCTTTGGCAAGGGTTGCCAGACGGCGGGCAATTTCAGTCTTGCCCACACCGGTAGGTCCGATCATCAGTATGTTCTTAGGGTAGATTTCCTGACGAATCTTGGGATCAAGCTGCATGCGGCGCCAGCGGTTACGCATGGCAATAGCTACGGCACGCTTGGCTTCGCTCTGGCCGATAATATAGCGATCGAGCTCGCTGACAATCTCACGTGGGGTTAATTCTGACATGGTGTCGATCCTTATTAATCGGCGCTCCAGGAGCCGGACTCCTGAGGCTTGCTTTCACTTGTGCTGCTGTCTTTGTTTTCAGCACCCTCATTGAAATCAATGGTTTCGATGATGTGATTCTGGTTGGTAAAGACACAGATCTCGCCTGCAATCTTCAGAGACTGGCGGACAATTTCCTCAGCACTGAGATCAGTATTGCGCGCCAGAGCACGTGCTGCTGACAGGGCATAGTTGCCGCCTGAACCTGTTGCCAGGATGTCATCATCCATGCGCACAACATCACCCGAGCCTGAAATGAGGAAGCTGCTTTCCTTGTCAGCCACGATCAGGATAGCTTCGAGCTTGCGCAGCATTTTGTCGGTACGCCAGTCCTTGACCAGAGCAACGCAGGCGCGCTCTAAAATACCCTGATGGGCCTCAAGCTTCTTTTCAAAGAGGTCAAGCAGGGTAAAGGCATCGGCAGTGGAGCCGGCAAAGCCGGTAATTACACGGCCCTTGAAAAGACGGCGGATTTTACGGGCATTGTCCTTTAAGACGGTGCTCTGTCCCATGGTAACCTGACCGTCACCACCGACAGCAACCACACCATTTCTGCGTACGGAAACAATAGTTGTCATAGCAATATAATTCCAATTTAGGCTGAGCCTTAGTTCAATGCCCGTCAGTACTCTGATCTGGCAATAATATCTTTAACTAAGTGGGGGCGCACTGCCCGAATATCAAGGTCAGATGCAAAAGCACCATTGCAATGACCATCAAAAAGCAAACATATGGCTTTGACTTCGACAGCTGCAGTACTTTATTGAGCATAGTGCATCTTGCCTGGGAAAGACCCAGAATGCCCCAAAAGCCTCGCAGGCCTGGCCACCTGGCAATAAGGCAGCCGGGCAGCCGCGCCGCCGGTGTCAGGGCAACCAGGATATGCAGGGCAGCCGCGCCGCCGGTGTCAGGGCAACCAGGATATGCCGGGCAGCCGCGCCGCCAGTGTCAGGGCAGGTCGAGCATGCCGGCAGCAGCGCTGCTGTTGTCCGGTATGCCTGGCAGGGCGGGCCTGGGGCTGAGTGCAGGGTTGCAAATAAATAAGAGCCGGTCCTCTTGCGGGGACCGGCTCTTATTATGTGCGCTGCAGGTAAACAGCGCATGAAATCCCGGAGCGGGTTACTGCTTGATAAGAGCGCAGCGCTGCAGCAGGCCTTTGTTGGCCAGATCATTGAAAGTCTTGCGGGCCTCTTCAGCCTTGTCAAAAGGACCAATCTGCAGGCCATGGCTGCCATCCTGATTCTTGATGACGCTGGCGCTGATGCCCTGGAAAGCAAGTACAGCCTTCTGGCTTTCAGCTGCTGCTACAGTAGTGTAGCTGTCGCAAAAGAGCATGGTCTTTTCAGCAACAGGACGGGTCTGAGGAGCACTCTGGCCCTGAGGGGCTGCAAGAGTGGTTTCGTCATAGTCGTCCTCTGTTGGCAGAGGAGCAGGTCCAGGAACGGTAGACTCATTGGAGTAATCGCCCTTCATGCCGGCAAAAGGATCATTGTTCATGCCCTGATCTGATGGACTGGCAGGAGCATCGTTGAGCAGGCTTTCAAGACCGCCGCCCACATGATTGCCGTCATTTTCAAAATCATAGCGCTGTGAGCTTGGCAGCTTCAGACTGCCGTCCTGGCCACTGGCAGGAACCTGCTCGACTACATTGCCTGAGCCGTTGTCAGCCGGGGTTTTGCTGTCATCTTCAGTAAGAGACAGCAGGAAGCTTACAAACAGCAGAACGATAAAGGCTATGCCGCCCAGTGCAAGTACGCGCTTTTTCTGAGGTGGCATTTCCTTGCCATTGAGCAGATTGTCGATCAGTTTCACCTTTCTATCCTCAATGATGACCATCTGTCAGGCTCAGCCTGCAGAAATCTGGTCATGATGGCTGCACAAGGCAGTTCAATGTTACTTTCGCCGGCAGTGGGCCTCAATCATCCCATAAGGGACCAGTGCCAGTCGTTATCAGCGCTGCAGCAATGCCGCTCTCAGCCAGGTAACCGGTACAGGCTGAACCTGCTGGCAGGCCGGAATTACTGCAGCTGCACAGCAGCTTCTCAGCCAGTACAGGCTGCCTGTAACGCAGGCTCATGCTCTGGCTGTCAGTGCTGATAAAGGCGTGAAACTCCTTGAAATCAGGGAGTATTACATTTTTTCCATTACCTGGATGCCCAGCAGGTTAAGGCCCTGCCTGAGCACACGTGCGGTCAGAGCGCACAGAGCAAGACGGGAGCGGCTGGTCTGCTCGTCAACGCCTTCCTTGAGAACCGGGCAGGCCTCGTAGAAGCGCATGAAGGTACCGGAAAGCTCAAAGAGATAAGTACACAGCAGGTGCGGCATGGCCTTGGCAGCTACTGAGTTTACGGTATCAGAGAAAGCCAGCAGACGGGTAGCCAGTGCCTCTTCAGCCTCTTCATTAATCACGATTTGACCTGGAGTTCTGTCGGTCTTGCGGAAGATGGACTGAATACGGCTGTAAGCATACTGCAGATATGGAGCAGTGTTGCCCTCAAAGGAGAGCATCATGTCCCAGTCAAAGATATAGTCGGTAAGACGGTTCTTGGACAGGTCAGCATACTTGACGGCGCCAATGGCAATATCATGAATCACACGCTCTCGCTCACCTGGCTCGTAGACAGAGCCACGCTCGGTAAGCATGGCGTCAACGCGCTTTTCGGCCTCATCGAGCAGATCCTTGAGCTTTACGGTGCCGCCGGTTCTGGTCTTGAACGGCTTGCCATCCTTGCCCAGCATCATGCCAAAGGCTTCGTGTTCGCAGCTTACATTCTCAGGCAGGTAGCCGGCGATACGGGCAATCTGCCACACAGATTCAAGGTGCTGATGCTGGCGGGAGTCAGTAAAGTACATCAGACGGTTGGCATTGAACTTTTCAACACGGTACTTGACGCAGGCCAGATCGGTAGTGGCATACAGGAAGCCGCCATCACTCTTGCGGATGATAATGCCCAGTGGCTCGCCTTCCTTGTTTTTGTATTCATCAAGATAAACAACTACAGCGCCCTTATCCTCAACAGCAATGCCGCGTGAGAGCAGGTCTGTAACCACCTCAGGGAGCATGTCGTTGTAGATACTTTCACCCATCATGTCTTTCTGGGTCAGAGTTACATTCAGGCGATCGTAGATAAGCTGGTTCTGATCCATGGTGATTTTGACCAGCTTCTGCCACATTTCGTGACAGTAGCTGTCACCGCCCTGCAGACGTACTACATAGGAGCGGGCCTTGACAGCAAATTCCTCATCTTCGTCATAGCAGCGCTTGGCTTCACGGTAGAAAGCCTCAAAGTCGCTGAGATTTAGGGCATCATCGTTTTCCTTTTCACACTTTTCAAGGTAGGCGATGAGCATGCCAAACTGGGTGCCCCAGTCACCAACATGGTTGGCTCGGATAACGTTATTGCCCAGAAACTCCAGAACGCGTACTACGGCATCTCCAATCACAGTAGAACGGATATGGTGAACGGCCATTTCCTTGGCAACGTTTGGAGCTGAGTAGTCAACTACAATGTTCTGAGGCTGTTCAGCAACTGCTACACCAAGGCGCTCATCGGCGAGCATGGCCTCAAGCTGGGAGGCTGTGTGGCTTGAGTTGACAAAGAAATTGATAAAGCCTGGACCTGCGATCTCGGTTTTGGCAATACGGCTGTCGTCAGGGAGATTATCTACAATGAGCTGAGCCAGTTCGCGGGGATTTTTGCCCAGTGGCTTAGCCAGCATCATGGCGATATTGGTAGCAAAGTCGCCATGGCTCTTGTCCTTGGTTCGGTCAATTCGGATTTTGCTCTCAACATCATCAGGGATGGCAAAATCTGCTTTTAAGCTGTTAAGACTTGCAAGAACTGAAGAAGCAACAATATCTTTCATAAAAAATCGCAGGCCGGATATGGTGGTTGCCATATAAGCCTGCAGGTCTCCTATACTGGGCACAACAGGATGTTATTCCCCCGGTGAGGCCGACAAAAGCAGCCTGACATACGGGGCACTCGCAGTGCTGACAGCAGCGCCTGTTACCAGAATGCAAACCAGACTGATAAATGCATGTTTATCAGCTTTGCAGGGTGTATGAGGCTTGTGATTACCGTCAGAACCAAAATATCATATTATAACATAGCACCATGCGCTCATATGGCGCTTTTACCTGCAGCAAAACAGCCGGCAAGACTGAAGCACAGCGCTAACAGATCCGATTTATTCATGCTTTATGACGCCCCTGATGCATAGCATGGGGCCCACCCTGAGACCTGCCTGTCATACCACAGCGCTGCAGGCCCGGGGCCATAGCCCGAGTTCCATGCCCAAGGTCCATTCCCGATATCCATGCCCGGATCAGACCCAGGCAAGGCTATGGCGCCTGAGCGGCCGGGTAAGGCGCTGCTGGCGGCGCTGGCTGCAAATATGGATTCAAGCCACAGGAAGAGTAATTAATGGCACAGTATCGCAATATCATTATTTCCCGAACCGACAAGATAGGCGATTTTGTCGTCTCAATACCTTCCTACGCCACCATGAAGGCCATGTATCCTCAGGCCCGCATCATCGCTCTGGTGAGCAAAAACAATCACATCATTGCCCGCAATGTCGACTGTATCGATCACTGTGTGAATATAGATGATTACGCGGACAAAGATCAGCTTCTTGCTGCCATCAGGGCTCTTGAGCCTGATGTATTTGTGGCCCTGGTATCAAATAACGAGATTTCCGCGCTGGCTAAAAAGAGCGGCGCCCCGATTCGTATCGGCCCATACTCAAAGATGATGTCGTTTTTCCATTACAACAGAGGGGTAAGACAGCGTCGCTCCCGGAGCATAAAGAGTGAGGCTGAGTACAATCTTGATCTGGTGCGTTCGCTCGATCCGGCACGCTTTGATGAGGTGGGTATTCAGGCCTCACGCATACACTACAGTGAAGATGATGCTGCATTGGTCGACAGCTGGCTCAAAAAGCAGGGCGCCGGTTCGCGACCTTTCATTCTGATCAATCCTTTTACCGGTGGCTCGGGCTCTAATATCAACGATGAGCACTATGCTCAGGTAATTGCCACTCTGCTTGATCCCAGGACGGCTCAGGATGCAGGCATCAATACTGCCGATCACGCCTTTGATGTGATTATCATGGGCATGGAGCAAAACGCTCAGAGTATGGAGCAGATGGTGGCTGGTCTTGATGAGCAGGCCAGATCAAGGGTCTATCTGTTTATCAACAGTGCAAGTCTTATGGTGGCAGCTGCCATGGTGGATCGCTGTACATTCTTTATTGGACCAAGCACAGGCATCACCCAGATTGCAGGCAATTACCGCAAGGCCTGTATCTGCTTTTACTCTACCCGCATCTCCAACTCCCATACTCGCTGGGCCCTTTATGGCGACAGGGATGAGCACCCTGTGACCCTCAGGCTTGAAGATCTTCACCCTGAGACCAAAAAGCTCATTACCATGACCCCAGAGATTAAGCAGCAGATTGTAGCCCCGGCCATGAGCGCACTTAAGAGCCTGCTTTCATGAAGGTCATGACGAGCGGCGCTGCCTGGCAGTCCCGGCTCCGTCACCAGCGCCGGCAGCCCCGGTTCAAGCCTTGGCCTCATGGCTCATGCCCGACCTGCGGCCCCATGCTGACATATGGCTCAATGCACGAGGCATGGCTCCATGACGGAGATCTGGGCCCATGCACGAGGCATGGCCCCATGACGGAGATCTGGACCCATGCATGAGGCATGGCCCCATGACGGAGATCTGGGCCCATGCATGAGGTATGGCCCCATTACCGGGATATGCCCCTGCAGGTCACGCATGGTCCGATGAGGACTGCAGGTATATATAATCATCAGAACAACCACAGAACAGCAACGAAACAAGAGGCCCGGACATGCCAGGTACACAGCAAAATGATTTAACCGCAGCTGCTACATCTCAGGTTATTGAGCATGAGGCTGCGCCTGGAGTTACAGCTGACGGCAGCGCTCCGCTGCCAGGTGGCAGACTGCCGCTGACCATTGCCATCATTGCTCATAATGAGGAGGACCGTTTGCCTGCAACTCTGGCAGCTGCAGCTGATCTGGCCTCTGAGATTGTGGTGATAAACTCGGTATCCACTGACCGCACCATTGATGTGGCCAGGGCATTTGGTGCCAGGGTCTATACCGAGGAGTTCAAGGGGTATGTGGAGCAGAAAAACTCTCTTATTCCCAAGTGCACCCAGGACTGGATTCTCTTTCTTGATGCTGACGAAGTACTTAATGACGATCTGCGCAATGACATCATCCGTGTTATTGAGGCCAATGAGCTGGCCGGCTTTGAGATGAACCGCAAGACCCACTATCTGGGAAAGCTTCTAGATCATGCATGGCAGCCAAACTACCGTCTGCGTCTGGTGCGCCGTGACAGCAATCCGCGCTGGGAAGGTGAAATTGTTCATGAGGCTCTGGTCTCTGATGTCCCGGTAAAGCGCCTCAATGGTTTCATCATTCACTATTCCTACCGTGATATTGATGACCACTTCCGCCGCACAATACGTTATGCCCGCATGTCAGCTCAGAGCTATATGGTCAAAGGCAAGAAAGCCTCACTGATGAAGATCATCTTCAGCCCTGTGTTCAGCTTCATCAAACTGTACTTTATCAAGCTTGGTTTTCTTGATGGCCGTGCAGGCTATCTGGCTGCTCAGTCAGCATTCATGTATACCCTGCTCAAATATTACTTCCTGTGGGAGGCAGGCCTCAGGCTCAAAGACAATCCAATGGAAGTTCACATCAACAGGTCCAATGCTCCTCAGTCAGCAGTAGATGCCTGCAAGGACAAAGGATCTGACTGAGTCCGAAGCTGACATGGCAACAGCTCCACAGCAAAAGCCACCGCAGAAATACGGGGGCTTTTGCTTTGCAGGCCATGCAGCCATGGCGGCCGATCTGGCTGCAGAATCATGCTCAGGTTATGGGCGGGCGCAGCTCCTGCCTTTGTCATGGTTCCTGCATGGCGGACAGTCAGGCAGGCAAGGGCAGTGCTGGCCGGGCGCTAGACTGAAGATACCGGGTCGACATCGATGGCAAAGCGCAGGTCCTTGAGGTTTTTCATGCCGCTGTAAACGGTGGTGATTTCATCAAGAACACGGTCGAGGGCACTGCGGCTGTGCGCAATGATATTGCAGTGGAAATGGAAGCGGTTAAAGCGCTTTTCAGTACGGTCTGAGAAGATAATGCTTGGCCTTACCTCATTGAGCACACCGTCGGTACGGTTTTCAAACGTGGTCATGATGTCGCGCAGAGTGTAGAAAGCAAGGTCACGGTCGGTGGAGTTGACCATGACTATGGCCTGGAAAGTATAAGGAGGCAGCATTTTGTCCTTGCGTATGGTCAGCAGCTCGCAGGCAAGACGCAGGTAGTTAAAGGACGGATCTACCAGTGACTGCAGCAGCAGGTGATCAGGATGGCGGGTCTGAATATAGACATCACCCTCCTTGTCAGCTCGTCCGGCACGTCCGGCTACCTGGGTAACAAGCTGAGCTGTGTACTCATAGCCACGGAAGTCATCGCAGAACAGACCTCCGTCAACATCAAGAATGCCTACCACGGTCACATCTGGAAAGTCATGACCTTTGGCCAGCATCTGGGTTCCTACAATGATTTCGCTCTCATGTTGCAGGATACGCTGCAGACTCTGATCAAGTCCCTCCTTTGAGGTAATGACATCGCGGTCGATACGCTCAATGCCCACGTCCATAAAACGCTCGCTCAGATATCCGGCCACCTGTTCGGTACCAACGCCTATCTCAATAAGTGGGTACAGATGTCCTGTCTTGGCGCGGCAGTATGGACAGTGCTTTACCAGCTGGAAAAACGAGTTGCAGACGTGACAGCACATCTGATGCTTTTCCTTATGCACGGTAAGGGCAACATCGCACTTTGGGCACATGACCACATAGCCGCAGTGCGGGCAGATCAGTGCGCTGGAAAAGCCACGGCGGTTAAGGAAGAGCAGTGCCTGCTGGTGCTGTGCAGTAGCAATGCCTACGGCCTTTTCCACCACCTCGCCCACACCGGCCAGCACATTTTCATTGAGCTCATCGGCGCGCAAATCAATAAGGTGCATGCGCGGCAGCCTTGCCTTCTGAGCTCGTCTTACCAGATCAAGTCTGCGGAAAAAGCCCAGCTGACAGTAGTGGACTGACTCAAGTGATGGAGTAGCAGAGCCCAGAAGCAGCACACAGTTGTTAAGACGGGCACGGTATACAGCCAGGGTGCGGGCATGATAGCGCAGACCGTCACCCTGCTTGAATGAGCTGTCGTGCTCTTCGTCAATGACAATCAGCCCAAGATTGTTCACCGGCGTAAACAGGGCGGAGCGGGTGCCAATGAGAATGGCTGCTCTGCTGGTGTACATGTCGAGGAAAGCATCAAGACGCTCACGGTCGCTAAGTCCTGAGTGAATGGTGGCTACAGGTACTTTAAAACGCTGGTAGAAGCGCTTGAAAGTCTGAGGGGTAAGAGCAATTTCCGGCACCATTACCAGAGCTCTTTTGCCCTGTCTCAAGGTGTGCTCAATAGCCTGCAGATAGACCTCGGTCTTACCTGAACCGGTAACACCATTGAGCAGGAAGACGCCATAGCCCTGCTGGGAGTTAATGGCTTCAAGCACGGCCTGCTGCTCATCATTGAGGATAAAAGGCTTGTCAGCAATGATATTGTCAGCTGCAGCTTCAGCCTCAAGGTCATAGGGCTGCAGATCATGGGCAAAGTCTATGGCCCGGGCCATGCCCTTTTTGATCAGGGCCTTGCCCTGAGCTGAGGTCCAGCCCTGCTCACGCAGATCGGTATTCTTGCGCGGACCGTTACGCAATGCCATCAGGAGCTCTTTCTGACCGACAGAGCGCAGCTTTTTAAGAGCATCTTCAAGTTCATCTTCAGGTACAGTTAAAGCAAGTCCCGGGATCTCACGATAGGAGGCATGGCCGCCATCTCGCAAAATTGCTGGCAGTCCCACAGGAACAGTCTGACCTACAGGGTAGTGATAGTAGGCGGCCGCATAGAGCAGGGTCTGCATCACATCAGGCACAATCACAGGCTTTGCATCAATAAGTGAGCATTCCTTGAGTGACCTGACCGGCATGCCTGACATGGCGCCTGTTGCGGTAATTACACCTACCTCTTTATTGCCTTTGGCATAGCCAAAGCTCACATGGACGCGGCAGCCTATGATCTCATTGCCGTATCTGCCATACATGCGGTAGTCATAGGTCTGGTACAGGGCGCGGTTAATAGCAACCTGAACTACAGTCCACTCACTTTCATCAAAGTCCTCTTCGACAGTGGTGGTCACAGATATACGTCCGGATGCGCGCGCGCCTTTTTTCCTGGTCTTGCCGGTCTGAGCCGGGCGGGCGCTCTGAGGGGTCAGGGTAAAACTGTCCTCATCTTCCTCGTCCATGCCCAAAGCCCTGGCAGCTTCAACAGCACCGGCATCAGCATCTTTTTTCCTGCGCCCCCTGCCTTTACCTGCAGCAGTCTGTGAGCCGCTCGTTGTGCCACGACGAGCACGACCGGTGCTGCTGCCGGCAGCAGCGCTGCTCTCATCAGCAGACGCACCGGTGGCAGCGCATGCAGCAGCACTGCTGTCTGTACCTGCTGCATCAGAGCCACCGGCAGATCGACCGGCTGCCGGAACGGCCGTGATGTCAGCTGCAGCCTTGCCATGGGCTGAGGCAGTCTTGTCCTTGCTGTCATTAGTGGTCATAAGTGAACGTCCTTGAGGATCCTTAAGCTCAGTCTGGGCTGCTGCAGCGCCTGTAACGGCCGCACGGCTCCGGCGACGGCCCCTGCCGGCAGGAGCGGCTTTGGGCAGAGGCACTTTTTGAGTCTTAAGTGCTTCAGCTACGCGCAGTTCCAGTTCGCTGCCCTTGCCTACAGCCTCACGCATCATGGCCTCGTCAGAACTGAGATCCTTCATTGCCTCAGAAATCTCGGCAATTTCACGGTCCATACTGGTCTGACCGAAGTGACGGAGAGTATTGCTGCCCGGTGCTGCGGCAGGGGAATCATTATTCTGACCGGTCATAGACAACTCCTTATCAAGCTGTGGGAAAGGAAAGCGCGGCTCACTGTGAGCGGCACCAGCTGTCTTCAGTTATAGCAAACCAGATCGGTACAGAGAATTTTCTGGATGCTAATTGTAATGGTCCTTTTAACATATTGGGACATGATTTATCCGATCGCATTGTGCTCAGCCCGCCGACAGCTAATCTGCAGTCCCGCCCCGGATGACGTACGGGACAGTAAGGCCCGGCCAGGCACCACCAGGGCGGAGCTGCAGGAGCTGGCGCTGCCATTCCATGCTGCAGAGCCAGGCGCGGCATGCAGCCGGTAAATATGAGGCGCAACTGCTGCCAGATAAAAGTTAAGTCTTAGTGAATGAATATGTTGCCTTTCTGTCAAATTTAAATTATCATGAGGCGCTTTTTTACATAACCGCATGTGGTGTTCGGCGCAATATTAAGTTTGTGGCGGAATGGCGACATGCACTTGAGGTCCAAATGCAAAAGAATATTCACCCACAGTACGAGTTAGTAAACGTACGCTGCTCCTGCGGTAACAAGTTCCAGGTTCGTTCCACTGCAGGTCACGACATCGATATCGAAGTCTGCTCCTTATGCCACCCATTCTTCACCGGCAAGCAGAAGATCGTTGATACCGGCGGTCGTGTTGAAGCCTTCAAGAAGCGCTTCGGTATGCTCGGCGCTCAGAAGCAGCAGTAATTGGGTCAGGCCTCCTGCCATATTCATGGACAGGATGCTCCATAAACCTGATTATGCGGCATTGGGATGGGCCGCACCGCCAGCTATGGCCAGCATGTTCTGACCGTACCGCTGGACTCATAAAAGGAAGTTGCCTTTTGTGTCATCCCGTCCCGGCTGAGCCGGGATATCAAAAAAACGCCTGTGCCCCGTGGGAACAGGCGTTTTTTTATGCCCGTAACATCTGCACGGCCCAAGTCTGTCTGTCGGTCTGTTTGTCTGCCGTCCTTGCAGGCCATAAGCTCCATCCGAGGGCCATGTCTGGTTGAGACATAGCAGTCAGGCTGGTCAGGTGGCAGCCAAAGCTGCTGGTGCCCGGGGACGGTTATAAAACACGGGGGAATTTTGGCGGCAGAGGCTGTGGTTTTGATTTGTCCAAAGAGATGCAGGTCACGTCACAAGTCACGAAGACACGGGGATAGGTACTTTCGGTCAGAAATGCACATAATAGTGATTTCACTTTAAAAAAGTTGATTTAATAATGGAAGTCTTTCGACCATTGTCAGTTAAAAAGCGTCAGTTTTATATCTATGAAAGGGGTCTTCAAGAACTGATAAATTCTTGCAATTGCAGGTGCGGACTTACTTTGGAGCTATGATGACCATGTGCCTGGACACGCGCCGGACAGCCTTTCCACAGGCTTTGCGGTGAAGTGAGAGACGGATCAATCTTTGGGGATTTAATTCAACACATCTTTCAAAAATACGACTGGTTTCTCACAATTTTCGGTACTTCTTGACTAAACTCTTCATCCGTTGAGTTATTCAAACTGAACCTGGGGCTGTTCTGAGATTTTCAGAACCTTCCGGGAACAGGATGACCGCTGCCGAAGCGTGCAGCAGGCATGAATTTTTTAAACAGGCTGATGCATTTTTTTAAGGGGGATGCCTTGGATCAGAAGTCTTTACACGATGCCGCTCTGGAGTATCACGAGAAGCCAGTTCCTGGCAAAATCAAGGTTGTAATTACCAAGGCCGCTGAAACCGCCAGCGACTTAACTTTAGCCTACAGCCCAGGCGTAGCCGAGCCAGTACGTGAGATTGCCAACAATCCAGCTGATGCTTTCCGCTACACTGGCAAGGGTAACTCCGTAGCCATTATTTCCAATGGTACTGCCATTTTAGGTTTAGGCAATTTAGGCCCTCTGGCCTCCAAGCCAGTTATGGAAGGCAAGGCCCTCCTGTTTAAGCGTTTTGCCGGCATTAACGCCATCGACATCGAAGTTAAGAACAAGACTGTTGAAGACTTCATCACCACTGTCGAGTGCATTGCCGATACCTTCGGTGGTATCAACCTCGAAGATATCAAGGCTCCAGAGTGCTTTGAGATCGAGCGCGAGTTAATCAAGCGCTGCCAGGTACCTATTTTCCACGACGACCAGCACGGTACTGCCATCGTAAGCTGCGCCGGCATTCTCAATGCCCTCGAGCTTCAGGGCAAGAAGATTGAAGACTGTAAGGTTGTCTGCGTAGGCGCCGGTGCTGCCGGTGTTGCCTGCTCTGACCTGCTCATCGCAGCAGGTGCTGACAAGTCCAAGTTATTCATGGTTGACCGTCACGGCGTAATCCGCTCTGACCGTGCCCAGTACAACAACGGTGAGAAGCCACGTTTTGTAAACGATGCCGGTCCTAAGACCCTGGCTGAGGCCTGTGCCGGTGCTGACTTATTACTGGGTGTATCCGGCCCTGGCCTGATAACCGAAGAAGACTTAAAGAGCATGGCTCCTAAGGCTGTAGTATTTGCCTGCTCCAACCCTGATCCAGAGGTTGAGCCAGCTGTAGTACGTCGTGTACGTCCTGATATCATCATTGGTACCGGCCGTTCCGACTATCCAAACCAGATCAACAACGTTCTGTGCTTCCCATTCTTATTCCGTGGCACCCTGGACGTACGCGCTACCTGCATCAACCAGGAGATGAAGCTGGCTGCCATGGAGGCTATCCGTGAACTGGCAAAGGAGCCTGTTCCAGCTGAGGTAGTAAAGGCTGCTCAGGTTGACAAGCTTGAGTTTGGTCCAGATTACGTAATTCCTAAGCCAATGGATCCACGCTTACTGCCTAAGGTATCCCGTGCTGTAGCACAGGCTGCCGTTGACAGCGGTGTTGCTCAGATCCCAATGCCAGAGAACTACAGCCCGGCTCTTGAGAACTACTAATTCTCAGACTGGCACCTTAATCTGGTGATCAAAAAAAGGCATTCAGAAAATTCTGAATGCCTTTTTTTACGCCTTTAACAGCATCCTCCCGGCCCATGGCTCATGGCGCCGCACTTAACGGCGCCACCGCCCCATATGGCCGGGCGGCAGTATGGACAGGCCATACAGAGCGGTCTGCCATGTCTGCTGTCTGCCGTGCCCTGCTGGCTGTCAGGCCGCCAGCCCATCAGGCAGTCCTGCTGTCTGGCAGGCAGGCCGCCAGCCCGGCAGTCCGGCTGGCTGCGCGTGGCAGCTGTCAGCGGCGGATCAGCAGTACGCCACTTTCCATGTGACTGGTGTATGGGAACTGGTCAAAGAAAGCCAGACGGGCAATGCGGTGAGTGCGGGTAAGATATTTGAGATCTGAGGCCAGGGACTCAGGACCGCATGAGATGTAAATGACGCGGTCATAGGAGCTGGTAAACTTCAGGGCTTCTTCATCGTTCAGACCGGCTCGTGGAGGGTCGATAAGCAGGGTACCAAAGTCAAAATCATCAAGATTGATCTCCTTTTCCTGCAGACGGCGGAAAGTGCGTACATGAGTCAGGGCCTCTGTTACCTCAAGAGCGCTCAGACGGGCCATGCTGATATTGTCCACCCCATTGAGCTGCATGTTAAATACAGCTGTTTCGGCTGGCAGACGGGCAACCTCGGTTGCAAACACGCGTGGGAACAGTGGGGCAAGAGTTACGGTAAAGGTACCGGAGCCACAGTACAGCTCAATCAGATCTCTGGCCTTCTGTCCTTTGGCCTTTGCTTCATCAATGCCGTCCTGAGCGCAGGAAAGAGCAAAGTTAAGCATGGCTGAGCAGGCTGTAGCATTAGGCTGAGAGAAAGTACCTTCCACCTGCTTGAGGCGGATATCGCCTCTGGTGGTAGGAATAGTCTCGATGACATGATCCTTGCCTATGACAATGGCCTGCTTGCGGGCGTGGGCCACAAAGGAAATGGACAGACCCTGCTCATTAAGTCGGGTATAAAGACCCTGTGCTTCCTCCTGCCATGCCTCATCGAGCTTTTTGTGATAGTTGAGGCTGATAACAACATCATCATGGCTGTTGCTCAGAAAGTCAGCACCAAACAGCTTGCGCTTGACCAGAGGGTATTCAGGCAGGAGCTCGCGCAGAGCGGCCATGGCCCTGTTAATGGAGACAGTGCAGCCTGGGAAGTCCTTGATCAGAATGATCTTGCGTGGCTTGCTGCCTGGCTCATACATGGCGTAATCGCAGGTGCCGTCATTGTGGTGGAAGACGGAAAACTCAGCGCGCATGCGGTAGTGTTCAGGGATGGATGCATGTACCTCAGGAGTAAGGCCACACAGATCCTCATAGCCTCTGAGATCATCTGAATCCTGCAGCGTCTCTTTGAGCATGCCGAATACTCTGGTGACCTTCTCATCAAGATAGGCCTGATAATTGTCTTTGTCAGTCGTGGTCAAAAGAACTGGTAACATGCTCAAAATCCTGTATTTCTCAGAAAAAAACTCGACTGCATGTTAGCAAAAAAGTCACTAAACTGCATAAAACAGCTTTTCCCAGCCCAGTTTCACACCATCAACTCCTGTCATCAGCTCACCATCCGCACGGTTCACGCAAAACAGTGTAACCATGCTGGCCTGTCCTGAATGGCAGGCCAGGAGTGGCGGCTGGGCATATGCCAATGCAGGCCAGGGACATGCGGGCCTGGAGTATAATCGGATGTACATCGAATTTTGGCCGGCTCTGATGGCCACGAGGCCTGGCAGTGCCTGTAATTGCGGGCAATGCGGTCTGGCAGTGCCTGTACTGGCGGGCAATGCGGCCTGCCCTGGGCGCTGCTGCACTGCTGAGCAAGCAGCAGCTGCACGGGAAGCAAGGTGGTCAGCAGCAGGTCTTACTATGACAGTTTTTGAGGAGGGCTTATGACCCAGAAGCGCAAACCGACAGTTCTGTTTTTTGATTCGGGCATGGGCGGCCTGTCAGTATTTACTGAGGCATGGAAGCTCAATCGCGATGCCGCTTTCTATTACCTCTTTGATCATGAGTGCTTTCCCTATGGCAATAAGAGCGAGGTCTTTTTACGCCGCCGTGTGTCTGCACTGCTAAAGGCAGTATCTGATGAGCTGCATCCTGATCTGATTGTTATTGCCTGCAATACCGCCAGTACCACAGTTATGCCTGTCATAAGAGATATCTTCAGCATTCCTGTAGTAGGTGTGGTTCCGGCCATCAAGCCGGCAGCAGCCATAAGCCGCAACAAACACATTGCCCTGCTGGCTACCCCGGGTACAGTTCACAGGGCCTATACCGATTTCCTGATCAACGAATTTGCCTATGACTGCCGTGTGATGCGCATTGGCAGTGAGGACCTGGTGCGCCTTGCCGAAGCTGAGCTGCTCAAGTTTGGTCGCAGGTTCTGTGCCGAGCATCTTGCTGATCTGGAAAATGCTCAGGGCCGACACAGCTGCATGCTTGAGAATGAGCATCTGCATATTGCTGATGACGACAGTACCAATCATCAGCGCCTTGAGAAGATTCTAGAGCCGGTTCTGTCCCTGCCTCAGGGTGATCGTCCTGACACTCTTATTCTGGGCTGCACCCACTTCCCGCTGCTGCGCGATGACATTGCTCAGGTGCTCGGACCGGACATTACTCTGGTTGACTCAGGTGAGGCCGTAGCAAGAAGAATCAACTCCCTGCTGGCAGGTCAGCAGGAAAGCAGCGGCGCAGCAGGCGCCGCTGCTGGCGGGGCCGTAGAGAGCGGACCGCAGGTTGCCATGTATACAGGTAATGCTACCGATCAGGAAAAGGACATGTTTGAGTGCACCTTCCGCTGCTTTGGTTTTGTTGAGGTCAGAAACTTCATACTCAAGGATGCCGGTACCGTTGCATAAACGCCCGACAGGGGCGCAGCCGCTCAGCTGCTGGCTGAGCGGCTGCCTGCCTCAGTGCTGTTAAATTCAGACAAAATCTTCGTGTCGGACAGGTGAGCAGACAGCTTTCAGTATCTGGCAGGCTTAAAAATGCGGAAAATGTGGGGGTTGCACTATGACGGTGCGTTGTTTTGTGGTCGGGGATGAGATCCAAATCTCAGAAAAAAGGAAAATATTGGCGGATAAAAGCCCGTAGATATCGTGTTTTTGCTCAAAGTATTAAAAAACTTTAAAAAAACTGTGAAAAAAGTGTTGACCCGGTGGTGAAAATCATTAAAATACGTTTCCGCTGTGACGCACTGAGCGAATCAGCTGCAAAAGCCCAGCGCTTTGAAGTTCTTTAAAAATCAGATAAGTACAGACAATCTGTGTGGGTTCTTTAAGTTAAGAACTTTGAGTTTTGCCAACAAACTGGCAACTGGTTACAGTTGCACTTCAAACGAATCATTAAAGTGAAGAGTTTGATCATGGCTCAGATT
>NZ_JALKIL010000029.1 GCF_023051105.1 Anaerobiospirillum sp. NML120449
GCCAAATTTTATCCATGTATGTATATATTTCTATTTATAGTCAATTTTCAGATAGATACTTGACAGTTGAAAAGTATTATCAATATTTTTTTAATTGCATCATAGATACAACGTATCGATAAAAAAATATATGTCTAGAAGGCGATCCTTAAATGCCGGGCTATGGTCACGAATGCGGCTGCGGGCATCGGACTGGTTGGCGGAAACGTTTGCCTGGTTGCGGATTGAGCTCTCCAGTCGGTTCTGGATTGCACCTAGTCCAGCTCTCTGAGCGTCTACAGCACCGATGATCTTATCCATTGCCTCAATAGTAGCCTGGGCACCGGATGCGGTTGAAAGCAGCAGCTTCTTATTAGCATCAAAAAACTTGTTAACGTCTGCTTTCAGGCCAGCTAACTCAATAGCCTTGGTGAATTTCATGTTGGAAACATCAAATGAAATGGTATCACCCTTGTTAGCACCTACCTGCAGAGTAAGCTGACCAACGCTGCCCTTATCGCCCAGATAAATGGAGTTCTTTCCCTGATCGGCACCGTCTAAAATGGTCTTTCCACCGAACTTGGTCTGAGATGCGATACGATCAATTTCAGCAACCAGAGCAGTTGCCTCAGTATCCAGGGCCTTGCGGTCATCGCTGGTATTGGTTCCGTTGGAAGCCTGTACAGCCAGGGTACGGATCTTCTGAAGCATGCCAGTCATTTCATCCATGGCACCTTCAATGGTCTGAGCCAGAGCGATACCATCGGAGCTGTTACGGTTACCCTGATTTAAACCATTAATCTGAGTAGTTAAACGGCTGGAGATCTGGAGGCCGGCTGCGTCGTCCTTGGCGGAATTAATTCTCAGGCCAGAGGAGAGTCTTTGATATGTAGTTGTGAGCTGTCCCTGCACATTATTGAGATAGCGGCGGCCATTTAAGCTGGACACATTGGTATTCACATATACGGCCATGAGAGCCTCCTTATTTGTCTAACAACCATAGATAATTCTTACAAATGAAGCATGCGCCAGAACTTCGCTTCAAAGAAGATCACTACTCTCAACGCAAAGCAAATAGATACTGTTATTTTTACGATCAAAAATGTAATTTTCGCATTAACTGACCTTTACACAAAAATTATAGATACAATAAACACACTGTAATTTCTAAGCATTCATTGTAATAAATCCTACTTATAAGGCATTTATCATCTCCTTTTTGCTCAGAACATTACGATTTGCGATTGCAAACTTATTTCATAGATTTAAATATTAATGACACAGAAAATAATCCACCTATGACAGCTCCAGGCATAATCACGAATGCTTCCTACTCCTCCTCCTCCTTCTCCTCCTCCTCCTCCAACTGTTCCTCAGCGTCTTGACAGTCTTATCTAAGATCTCTATGCCCTCACAACGACCATGAGCTAATAGCCCGCCCTAACAGATTAAGCCAACATAAGCTCACATTGCCAAGGCTCAACGAAGCGTTCCAGACCTTGGCCTGTAGACATGCGCTGCTTACTTCAGCAAAGCGGCCGCATGAAATCATGAAGAAAGACAGGACCATAAGCCCGCATTGCCATTATGCCCAATCGACCTTGCTGCACCTTAGTCCCCTAAAGAGACAAAGCCTCAGACAAACCACTATCCCCATGTTGCTCATTCCAGCTGAGTGGCCGCAGCAAGTGATGGACAATGGCTGCCCAGATATGAAGCACGCGCAGAAATGACGGTAAATCTCAATGCATGAGCAAGGCCCCATAAGCGGCAGCTCCTCAGATAAGCCCGTATCTCCATTTTGCTTACTCCACCTCATTGGCCGCACCAGATAATGGGGTATGGCCCGCCAGACAAGAAGACGGATAAAAATGCACGTCAACCACTTAACATCTGCAGCCGGGGCAAAAGACAGCTGGTCATCTGAAAGACACTGTCCCCATATTGATCGTTCCTGCTATACGTATGAATAAGCTGACAATGGGTTTCTCACCACATCTCAACCACGCATAGAGGCTCATGGCCATTAGCCACCTGTTGAGCAGCCTTACAGACAAGCATGCCCTGCCTGATGCACGTAGACGGACGGGCATTAGCCTGAGTGGCTGCATAAGACTTCTGCCAGTGGATGAATGGATGGATGGATGGATGGATGGATGGATGGATTAATGGACGGATGGATGAATGGATGAAGGAATGAATTATGAGGATTGGCACATCAGAGCTTATGAGGCGAGGCGTGCCTAACTGACGGGATGAGCTGCCGGGCCCTTGTTGTGGCTTTTGAACACCGCGCCAGGCTGCGAAATCCAGAGCTGAAGGACCTTGAGCTGCCCGTTACAGGTTTCTGCTGACCTGGACTGACAAATGGAGCTGCAAAGCAACACATTGAAATGCATTTATGTGACCAGGGATAGGGAGAACATGTGCAGGTATGACCGTAAGGCAAAGGTTTGCTGATTTGTACTGCAATGATGGCTTTTATTAAAGGGGAAGTTCCATTGAGCTATGGATTCGGTTCAACGCAATCGTTTGCAGGGGAGGAGCACTGATCTTGCAGCACTCATAGTCTTTGTTCTGGAAGTTGCTCAATTTGAAAATGCGATTAATACGGGGTTTTTCGTTTGGATTGAGCTATTTTGGTGGGATTTACGCACAATCATGGACGGCAATATTTGCCGGATATAACGGATTTTCAGGGTCCGGAAATGGGAATCGGTGTATCTATTTCGAGCCTGTATATGCACGCCTGCCGCGCGATAGAGCACTTGGCGGCAAAAATTGTCGCAAATCGTATGCAGGAGAGAAAAGTTAGGAAACCGCCAGAATATGGGATTTTATCTGGGTTAGAAATGCAGGTGAAAATTAGGGAGGAAAGAAAAATTTGGAAAAAGATTAAATTTTTCTGAATCCAGGCCGTCTCTATACTTAGAATGCTGAGGGTCCATATTCCTAAGTCCAAAAACCCCCAGCCACTGAGCAGATCGCTCAGGAGAGATCTTTCAATCGAAGTTAATCTCCGATTGTAAACAGTGCAGGTATTGCAGTACCTGCCGCATTGTTTTCAGGCAATGCACAACTGTTATTCTGTTTGCGCATCAGAGCTTGCTCTGATGCCACCCCTCTTAGTGCCCCAGCGCATTAAGAACTTCTCCTGCCTGTTACATGTCAGGGTTCTCTGCATCGACTGAGAGCTCCAATTCCTCACGCCTGTTCCTGGCGTAAAAGCATTTCAATCAATTCAGATTCTTGTTCTGAGGCCCAGACCAGAGGTCTGTCTGAAGGGCAATATGGCGCATCTGAAGACCGATATGCAGTCTGCAGCATGCCTAAGAAAGCTGTTAAGGATGATCTTCCTGAACGTACCTGTCTTAGGAACAGTATATCCATATGAAAAATGTGTGCCATTTTTCAAAAAGACTTTACTTTGCAACTTTTGTCCTGGCTCCCTTCCCATCATGCTGCTGTAGAACCCCTGTTTTATCACATTCCGAACAACAGTCCTTAACTCGCAACCACCCTTTCATATCATCATTCCCGGACAAACTTCACTGCACAACCGCCCTAAAAGACCTGGCTTTACCTGGCGGCTCTGCGGCAAATTAATACCTGTCCAAAGGTTAATATTGCCATTTTGTCCCGTGAAAGAATTGCCATTGTATGGGCTTTATCACCTGCCACTTCTTACTGACTGAAGCATGGCGTTAAGCGCACGGCTGCGTGGTTGAGCGCGTCAGCTCAATGGAATGGCTGAAGGGCGACCTGAGATCAGTTGCCCGGTATTAAGGAGGATCAGCATGCCCGTGAGCAAGGCTGCTGTAAGATGAGTGGCTGGAGCGGAAAGGAGTTGATTTGAGTTGAGTTAGGCGAGTCGGACTGCTCCAGGCATCTGTATCTGCGACAGAGATGAAAGGCCTTGAAAGGCAGGAGCCAGGCGCCAATGAGAGAGCGCAAGGTGATGCTGCATTGCATTGCCTGCATACATGGCCAGTCCAGGAACTGGCCTCAGCTCATGCCAAGGCAGGGGACGTAGCGCTGGGGGCATGCCCTGGCATGGGACGTAGCGTGAGGGTATGCCCTGGCAAGGCAGCTTGCGGCTGTCTGAGCGGGCAGGCTGCCATGGCTGTATGGGGGATGCTACTGCTCGCCTATCTTCTTCCAGGTGACCTCGTTGCGGCAATAAAGAGGCTCAGCCAGGGCCGGGTCGGTAAGATTCATATCACCAAGGCATGAGCACATGATAATAGCGTCAGCCTCAGGATAGAGGTGAGTCTCATCTGTGCTCAGGTCAGGCAGGGACAGATCAGGTCTGGCTGAAGCAGCCTCCTTTAAAATAGCCATGCCGGTACCGCCGGTTACTGTTACCGCTCCTGCTTCCACTTTGGACAGCTCTCCGGCAATCAGCTCAAGAGCAGCCTCAGGTCTGATTACCTGCTCGGCAAGCACGGTACTTAGATTATTGCCGTCGTACCTGTACAGAGCAAGATAGACCTCGCCCATGCGGGCATCTATGCAGGACAGGCCATAGCAAGGATGCTCCATGGAGCCCTGTGCAACCATCTGCTTTACAGTAAGCAGCTTGAGGTCGCTGACACCAAATACATTTACATCAAGACCAAGAGCCAGCGCCTGAGCTGCAGAAACAGCGATACGCACACCGGTAAAGGAACCAGGGCCACTGCCAAAGGCTACACAGTCTATATCGGAGCGCTCTACACCGTTTTCCCTGAGGAGGTCATCAATCATGCCCAGAACCAGACTGGCATGCTTTTGTGGAGCCACCTGACCTTTGTAGAAGATCTTATCTCCGTGGCTCAGGGCTACCGAGCAGTTCTCGGTAGCAGTATCGATAGCTAAGACTGTAGTCTGGCTCATGATTAATCCCTTTGAAGGCAGATAAACAATGCAGCTGCGGGCTGCTCCCGGGCTGCGTAGCTGACGCGCCGCTGAGAATAATAGCACAGCGCTGCCGGCTTTGATCTTTGCACAAAAGTCAGGTGCGTGATAACCTTTTATACCGGTCAATGAGCCAGAGATTTCTACAGATCCAGTCTGACAGCTGCCATTCCACTATTTCATATGGCTGCCCGGTCTGACAGACGGCAGTCCACTCTGACAGTAACCAGTACTGGTTCTGTACAGTTAACTGATAACAGAGCTCATTACCTATATCTGCTTAACAGCAGCTTTCTGCTCAGCAGACACTCTGAAACCGTATTACGCTGCACCATATCCTGCTGGCAGAACACCTCACGCCTCTTAAATTTTTGTCACCTTATCAGGAACCCACTGTCCTGATGCTCACTGATGACTCTGCCTGCATAACAGCAAAACACCATCAGAGCCATCAAAAGCGACTGCAAGGTCATATTTCTGGCCTGTGCTCCGGCCTGCGATCTGCCTGTGCAAGGACAGCCTCTGTGCTGTACAACAGCTGGGGCCAATGACCCCATGAGCTAATGGACCAATCTGCGATGTTGCATTCTGGACCATGTGCAGCACTGGTGACATTTGATGATGTTGCATTCTGGACCATGTGCAGCACTGGTGACATTTGATATTGCACCATACAGATTACTATCCGAGCCTCTGGCATCAGGGCATTTCTACCTGTTTACTTTGCACGCCCGCGCAGTGCCCCCCTTTGCTGCGTTTTCAGGGTTATACCTGCCAGACGGAGCTTTTGTGCATCCTGACTGCAGTTCAGGACCATCCATTGTAGTTCCCCATCACACCATAGTTTAAGCCCGGTAATCAGGGACAGAGAAGATCTGCCCTTTGTCTGCCGTCTTTGCTCATGCCCAAAAGGCACCCGGCCAGTGTATGTTGCCTGAACACGGCTCAGCCACGACTGACAGCAGCTGGTGCTCATTGCCCAGGACAATCCCGGAGCAAAGATCAGGCGTATGCAGTACTGGAGTTACACAGACAGAGCGGCATCGACCATGTCTCCGGTGCATGTCTCCGTGGTATGTGTATTAGACATGTGTCTGGGGTATGTGTCTCAGGCATGTGACCGGGCATGCCGTAAAGACTGAGCTCCTTGCAGATGCAAATGCATGAGTCCATGCATGCATGTAAGAAGGCTGGCAGACAGACGGAGGAGGAGAGACAGCATTCGGGGAACATACATTGAGTCCATGGGGGCCGGGCTGATGTGACGGATGCATTCGATTTGATTATCAGGGTGGCTTGCTCTTCAGGCCACCGCTAAGGACAGCTTAAGCCGGTATTGCTAACCATAAAGGTCTTCAATTGTCTTCAGGCACAGAGTACGGCCTTTATAAAAAGCAATACTGGCAAGGCAATAACAGTAAAACGAAAAACAAAGCCCTGCTGTTATACACCCGGAAGATGCTCTTTCCCGTTTCATGACCAGCCCCGCCTGAAAACATGCCAGCCAGCAACTGAAAGTCAGGCTCGAGGCTCTTATCAGGCCCTGTGACCTGGGCATGTGGACAAGTCATGTGGCATGGGCATATGGAGCGCCCCTGTGTCCTGAGTATGGCGAGACTCTGTAATGCCCGTCACGGCATCAGGCAAGGCTGCAGCCATGCCCATGACCTTTCTTGCCATCTCTGAGGGATGAGTATCTGCTGAAAAGCCGGGATGTTGTGCGCCGGGCAGGCCTACTGCAAGTGATTAAGGTTTAAAGATGAGCAACTTACCGTCAAACCGTTCTGAAGAATCAGCCGTCAGCAAGGAAAATGGCGACGGCTCCTCTGTCCATGACAGCGCCCGCTCCTCAGTTCTGATGATGGGCGAATATCAGGTAAAAGATCTTCATCAGCTAAGAGAACACTTCAATCTGCAGTCTATTCTGCGCGCCTGGTACAGTGGAGAACTTATTGAGTTCTGCCTTGTCCACCGTTTGGCCGTAGAGTACCGTGCCCTGTTGCGCCTGAAAGATGCCGGGGTGCTTACCAGTCTCGAGCTCAGCAGCCGTCTGTGTCGTATCTTCGGTGTCCATCGCTATCCCATGGAGATACAAAGTGAGCTGTCCCATGAGCAGCTGTGCGAGGATGTCAGAATCATTGCCGCCCGCGACAGCAGTGCCCACATGTACTTCAAAGAACATGAAATGCATGAGTCTGCCCGCTATGCCACCAGCGTACGTACTGACTTTGTTAAAAGCGCATGGCACAGTGCTCAGGTTTCACCTGTTATTGCCGCAGCGCTGTGCGATGAGCAGTACTCGGAAATGGGCTCCAGAATAGCCAGCACCGCTCCTTCATGGATGCCATCTCTGGAGCCCGTATTCCCGCCTCAGTATGCAGTACCGTCACGCAAGGACCGTCTGCCACACCACAGGAACAAAAACAGCTACACAGTGCAGCGCCGTCGCATGCAGCCTGTAACGGACATACTTGGCAACCGTGACAGCAACCCTGTTGACCCGCGCTTTCTGCCAGCTCAGGAGCTTGCAGCCGAAAACCAGCACAGGCACACTGACAGCCTGATAAAGCCTGTAACTCCCTGTGCAGCCACAGAACCAGGCCAGGCAATATCCAGTACGCCCACTGCACACGCATCTTCCTGCTCATCCTATGGCGACCTGACGGCTGGCACAGAACATCCCGGGCTCTCAAATCCGGCCGCCTCAGCTCATTACGCCTCATGCCCGGCTACATTAAACAAGGATGGCAACGGCTCATCATTATCTTTTGCTTCAGAGCCTGCAGCATCAGAGTCTGCAGCACCAGAGTCAGGGGCAGATCCATCTGCGGGTGCTTCAATGACAGAGTGCTTAGCCCCATGGGACTTAAATAAGGGCAAGGTCAGCACTGCCAAACTGCCTGACCCTGCCGACAGTGCTCCGCAAGAGCAAAAGACAGCTGATGAAAATGAGCAGCCTGCTTTCAGACTGCGAGCTGGCACAGCCTATCGCTCTATACGACAGCGCCTTATCGACAGCCGCCGTGTCTATAATGACAGCATTCTGGTACGCCGTGCCCAGGCTGACTTCAGCCCACGTTATGCCTCCATGTTTGCAGAGCCCAAACTGCCTCCAGTGCACATGCCTGAAATTGAAAGCAGCATGGACCTGTCAGATGGGCAGCCAGAAGAACCAGCACCATCCAGCTCAGCTGGAACCGCAACAGCAGCTGCAAATGCAGCGGCTGGAGTAAATACATCAGCTGCCGAAAATGCAGCAGCCGCAGCTGCACCACCAGCTGATGCTGCACATACTGGCTGGGACAACTCAGACACTTACTCAGACTCCCCTGCAGGGGATCATGGTGCACGTAACCCCGAGGCTGTAGCCGCCACTGCCGCAGCTCATGCAAACTCATCTGCTAAAGCCCATACAGAGAGCTCTGCAGGAACCGCTACATCATGCACTGCCTCTGCCCCCGTCTGCCCTGCACCTGTTGCCATAGCTGCTGGAGATGAGTCTGCCTCTGTGGCAGCAGCCTGCGCCGATACTGCCGCTGCAACTGCAAATGGAACTCATGCCGACAACGCATCTGCTGAACAGCATGCCGATAAAGCCACGTCAGCCCTTGCCGCTGCAGCTCCCTCCGTCAGCGCCACTCAGGACGGTAAGACTGATAACAAGCCTGAAAAGCGCAAGCGGGGACGCAAGCGCATTCACCCTCTTACCCCTGCCAAAAGCTACAAGCCTGATGCGGCTGTTATGGAGTCATGGAAACGCCTGACGGCATCTGCTGAATATAAGGAAAAGCAGCAGGACATTGAAAAGCGCCGCGCCCTTGAGCCTGAGCGCTTTGGCCCTGAACGCAATGCGCCTTCCCTGTCTGCCAGTCTGTCTCTTAGGTCAAAGTCCCCTTTGCAAAAGGAATGGGAGCGTCATGAGGCCGCCCCACGCCTTGATAAAGACGAACTGTACAGTGAGATTGACCGCCTTACCTGTGCTGACCTTGAGCCATATTATGACGCCAGTTGCAGCGCCCACGACAATAATAGCCCTGATGCCAGTCATGACAGTAACTGCAGTGGTCAGGGTACTGCAGATAACAGCATTGACCTTGAAAGCCTGATTGCAACCATTGTGAACCTTAACGGACCAGCACAGCCCCAGGTCCCCGCTGACTCTGATGTTCTCAAGACCAACAACAGCCAGAGCACAGATCCCCTGCCCGCCGCAGCAGGCTCCACAAACCAAAGCACAGCCTCTCCCATGGCAAGTGAAGACAATGCTTATGCTGATGCCGTTACTGCTGAGACCGATGCTGCTGATGCTGATGCTGCCGTTACTGCTGAAACCTATGCTGCTGATGCTGATGCTGCCGTTACTGCTGAGACCGATGCTGATGATGATGTTACTGCGGATACTGATACTTCTTATGAGACTGACAAAAATACAGGCCTCCTTGCTGTTGACACTGAGCCAGCCCACGAGCCACCGTCCCAGTCCAGTCAGCAGCACGGGACTGATGACTGGCCAGCTGAGCAAAAGCCTGCTGAACACATGAGCTGTGCCGCAGACGGTGCCAATGGCACTGCCATGGCAAGTGATGACAGATCAGAGCTGGCGCCGTGCTCCGTCCATAATTCCACTGCCTCACAGCTTGCCTCTGAGCCAGTAAGTGACAGTCACCCATACGGTGACGAGCATAACTGTAACCCTGAGGACAACTGCCACTATGCTTCTTATCAGGGGCATGCTGCAGATACCAGTCTGTCAGGCAGCGAGCCCCACGATTTAGCTGACCGCAGCGGTCACAGGGATAATTCAGGCACGCCCCCATGCTCTCTGTTCTCTGTCAGCCCTGACTCCCATGATCAGCTCGAGACGGGCTCCGGCTCCTCCTGTATGTGCGATAACAGCATTGACAATGCAGCCCAGGTCATTAACAGTGACAATGGCAGAGACATTTCCGATGCCAGACTCAAGCGAACAGGTATTTACTCCTCTATGACCATGCCGGGTGTGAGCGGCCTTAATGAGCATGATGAATGCGCTGTCGGTGCTGACACAGGCGTACGTAAAGACGGCGGCGCGGTCCCTGTCCATAAGCGCTCTGTCGGAGCTGACACAGGCGTGCGTAAAGACGGCGGCGCGGGCCATGTCCATGAGAGCTCTGTCGGAGCTGACACAGGCGTGCGTAAAGACGGTGGCACTGGCCCTGTCCATGAGCGCTCTGCCGAAGCCGACATAAGCGCTCGTAAAGACGGCGGCGCGGGCCCTGTCCATGAGCGCTCCTGCAGGCCAGGTACCCTTGCCATGTGGGACCATCCTTATGGAAGGATTCAAACTGTGGTGGCTCAGGGTGCCGCAGGTCATGACTGGGCTTACGCCAATGAGCACAGCATGGAGCACGCAGCCACATCCGAAAAACTGGAGAGAGGCAGTCCCTGTGCCTTTGTGACAGTCGATCAGCGCAGCTTCAGCTACCGCATTCATGGCTTTGAAACAGGTGTTATGGGCCTGCCGATACCGCCTTTTAATGAACAGACGGTCAGAGAAATTCCCGCAGACTCTGCTGCTGCCAGCTGCCGGTCTGCTGTCTCAAAGAAAAAGCCTGATGACCCCCGCTTTAACCCTGACGGCACTCCTGTGGTCAAAAGAGGTCGCGGCCGCCCGCGCAAGCATCCACCCAGAACAGCCGATAGCCCAGGTGCAGCAAAGGCTCATGGTCAGGCCATGTCAGCCAGCCACGGCTCTGCTGACAGTGAGGCTGCCCTCAGGGCAGCCCGGGAACACTTTGCCTTAAAGGACAGTACCCCTGACCCTCATGAGCAGCAGCTGGCCAACCTGTATAAAAGTACTTTTACCAGCCTGCACGCTGCCGGACAGCAGGAGCTTGAGCTGCGTGACAGACTCTATCGTATGAAAACCATGCGCTCGCATGTACTGCGCCCCTTTGAACCAGACCTGAACGAATGAGCCCCGATCTGACCGCCTGTCTGCAAATATCCTGTACCCACGTCTGAATCCATACCGGCTGTGGCATGCCTGTGCATGGTGCAGCTGCCGCTGACATACCAGCTGCAGCTACGAGCACTTCAAGAGATACGGCCTGTGTATTAGCCTCGGCCCCATGCTACACAGCATGGCTACTGCCGCATTGCCGTGCCCGGCCTCATGCTACGCAGCTGACAACAGCCTGATTGTCGCTCCCTGTTCCATGCCCAACAGCAGGTCACTGCCATGTTGCCTGCTACCTGTCTCTTGCCCCATGACCTGGGGCATGGATCAGGCTGTGTATGGAGCGTTGCGCGCTTTTCCACTAAAATGCACAGATAATCACGCTTACAAGCATGTGTGCAGCAGCTGCCCGGCATGGAGCACAGCTCCATAATTCAGCCAGCAACTACTGCACACTGGCTTGAGTCCATAGGCTGCGCCAGGCAGTCCCTGTCGAGTACCTGGAAAGGTCATGTGCCATGCTCAGGCATGTGCTTTGCCAGCCATGTGCCATGCCCCAGCATGTGCTTTGTCAGGCCATGGACAGAGCTCCGCTATGACCGTGGCCTGTTCATGGCCAGAGCCCGGCTGTGAGCCTGAGCATGGCCATGCAATGGTCAGTGTCGGCCCTGACCTGCTGCTGCCAGGTATTACATGGGCCTGCTCTGCAGGAACATGGACGGCAGGAGCGGCAGCTGCCGGTCCGGAAGCAATGGTTAGTGCCGGTACGCCATGGTCTGTGGCTGTACGTTCAGGTTTGTGGCGGTACGGCCTGGTCCGTGCCGGTACGTTCAGGTTTGTGGCGGTACGGCCTGGTGCGGAGCCTGGTAATACTTGTGTTTTCAGATAAGGAAGTGCGTTATGGCAAGAACAGGTGCTAAAAACAGATCGTCGGGACGCTCGAGTGCTCCTGACAGTCTGCTTTCACAGACTGTGGAGCTCTCCAGTGAGCTGTACCACCGCCTTGTCTGTGAGATTATTCTCAATGAGCAGCATCGCGAGATCTGCCTGCCTCTGCTGCAAAGTCTGCTCAGTGAACACCGTGCAGTCTTCAGTGCTGATTACGGCAATTTCTTTCGCCTTATGTCCGGAGCTGCCCCAAGGGTGCTCTTTTACATGATGCAGATTCAGGAGTTCCGTGAGATTTACCTGTGCGATGACCAGCTGGCTCTGACCTACCATCTGTATGACCGCCTGATTAAGACTTCAGATCGCTACAACAATATGGTCCGCGAGTACCGCAATGTTCTCAATGACAGCAATGAATCGGTACAGGCCATGCGATCCCTGGTTAACCGCAATGAGCAGCGGCGCAATCAGGCTCCGGAGGATCGGCAGTTTGATGCCTTTGATGAGCTGGTTGAAAGTGATGCCCGCACCATAAGCGGCATTGGTGACCCCACAGAAGAAATCAATTACTTCAACACCAGAGAGCGTACCCGTATTGACGGACGAACCACTCAGGGCCGCGAACTGAAAAATGCTTTACAAAGCCAGATGGGTGACTTTGCCTGGGATGATCTGCCCAAACCGGTACGCCGCCGTAAAGGCAAAATGGCCTCAACTGATGACAAAGAGATCTTTGCCGGCGGTGCCATAGGTCGTCGCCTGAGCGCTCTTGCGGCCTCCAAGGCTGCCCCTGAGGTCATGCCGGCATTCAGCCATGAAAGCAATGAAGTGCTTTCAGCACGTATGCTGCTGGGCGCTAAGGGCCGCAGCGACGCCCCTGAAGTTGAGCTTGAAAGTAATGATGCTCCGTCGCCTGAGGCCACCGCAGCTGCAGCTGCCCTTTTTGGCCTTAAAACTGATCATGAGCGTGTGGTGCTTACGGCATCTGACTGCAGTGAGTATGTGCTGGGCGAGGTGAACAGCACTGCTCCTGACTATATTCAGGCTCTCAGTCCCTCAGGGGGCATTTATGCCTCTGCAGGCTTTAACAGCCATGCCTTTGCCATCATGGACATGCTAAGCCGCCGCCGAACCTTTGGCGCTCTTGAAAACCGCCGTGAAAACAAAAGCCTCGCCGGTCTTGAGGGCATGGACAATGATGAAAATCTGCCTCTGACCTTTAATGTGCGTGCCAGCATCAGCGCCATTGCTGATTACATGCAAAAGGAGCGCAACCGTTTCAGCTCCATCATGATGCGCTTTACCTCAAGCAATCGTAACCTCAGTGCCCTTTTTGGCCAGCATATTCAGATTATCACCGTTGATGCCACACAAATCAGCCCGGGCGGCATCACCCTTGAAGATCAAAGCGTGCCCTGCTTTATCATCAGAATGGGCCGGGGACTTAATATCCGTCCTGACAGCCTTGCCGACAGCGATGACAGTGTCCGTCCGTGGCTGACCAGCGCCCTCAACAACCGCTTTCTGGTTACCAGCGGCCTGCAGCTGCGCTCGGCTGCCCCTTCACTTGAGGGCAGCGAATTTGCCCATATGGTAAATGAGGCCTCCTCACGCAACGCCCCTTACAATCAGTGGAAGCTCTCCCTTGCTCATAACTGCATGTATGAGGGCGTCTATCAGGTAAAATTCAAAAGAGACAACCAGCTGCCCCTGACCTTCGACGATCAGAGCTCCGGCCCTTTTGACCTCGTATACATACGCCTGTAAGCCACAGCCCGGCCCGCCTGACGGCCACACAGCGGCCAGGCAGCCTGGCTGTATGTCCGTCATGCACTGACTGCCTGTCCGCCTGGCTGACATGCCAGGCCAGGCCATGGCCAGCGCTGGCCATGCCAGGGATGCTCTGTCCAGGCCAGGCCCTCGCTGACCTCATGGCCCGAAAGGCTGATACTGGCGCAGCCATACAGGTGCTGCGCAGCCGGAGAGCACAAATGCGCCGCTGCAACAGCTTATATCGCGCGCATCAGCATTGCAGCGATTGCCTTTGCACCAGTGAACAGTGAGCTCTTACAACCTCAGAGGTAAACGGTAAGTGGAAAAAGATGAACTCATGGCACGACTTGCAGATCTGGCTCAGGGAAAGGACACTCCGGAGAGCTGGCAGCAGTGGTGGGATGAACATAAAGAACAGACAGCCTCACTGTTAAGCCCGGGAGAGTTTTTGCAGCTCAGACCGCGCCAGCACGGCTTTAAATGGGTACCCCTGATTGCAGGCCAGAAGGTTGCAGTTGCCATACTGCAAAGTGCAGGTATAAGTGTTGAGGCAAGCCCTGTATACCATGAGCGCTATCTTGAGGAGCTGGATAATTTCTCCCGTGAGCAAAAACGTTTGCAAAAGGAAAAGCAAAGCACCTTCAAAACAAACTTTCCGCAGCTGTGTACCCGTTATCCACGCTTTTGCAGAGCTCTGGCAAGGGTGCTTGAGGTAACAGATGAAATACGAATGCCGGCAGCGCCTGAACTTATTACTGAGCAGGAGCATCTTCTTGAGTTCACCTTTCCTGATGCAGTGCGTGAGTTCTTTACACTCACAGCCGGCATCAGGCTGAGCGCCGGTATCACGGTAGATCTCAGCAGCACCTTTATTCTTGAGATGGATGCCCACAGGTACTGCGTGCTGGGCGAGTATTTTAAAGAGGCCGATGGCGATCTGCTGTTGCTCACTGCAGGCGAACAGACCATACTGTACTACGCTCATGAGCGCAACCAGGTCACAAAGCTGTGCAATAATATGAACGAGCTGCTGGAACTTAAGCTCTCAAGATATCTCAACAGCCAGTAAGAACCACACCTGCCCGGCCATGCCCGCATCAGCCCGGCAATGCCAACACCTGCCCGGCAATGCCCGCATCAGGCCGGCCATGCCCGCATCAAGCCTGTCTTGCTGCAGCAAGATGCGCCTAAGTGCCCGACACAGGACCAGTTACCACTGCAGACATGTGCCACGGGCAGTACAATTGCGCTCAGTGTCTGAATGACGCTTAAGCGCTTCTCTTTACAAAATATTTTACAACGACAAAAGATAAGGGCATATGACTGATGGCCTGACCACAATATGCCTCCCACAATTTTAAGGTAGACCAGTATGCCACGTTATCTCGACAAAGATACCCGCGACAGGATCATAGAGCTGTTCAAAGAAGGAAAGAGTTTCAATGCTATTGGCAAAGAACTGGGCATAGCTGCCAGTACGGCCTCCAACATAGTAAAAAATGAGCTTCCTATGGAGGAGCGCATGCCTGAGCTGCCTGCAACCTTTGACAGCGTTGAGCTGGCATACTCTGTCTGCACGGCCTGCAAATCAGCTGGATATGACTCACCGATAACTGCAATGATGTGCAGCCAGTTCAATGTCGATGTTAAAAAGATCAGGGAGCTTGCCAACTGGTTTGCCAACAACTGCTCAGTTAATACTCACGAGACTGTCAATGAACTCAGGTCAGAGGTGGAAACCCGCGACCGGCTGATAGAGGGGCTCAGTGCTGACCGGGTAGAGAGTGAAGAGGCACTGGAGTACCTTGCACAGGCTCACCTCAAAAAGCAGCTTAAGAACACCACAAAGAAACTGCAAAAACGCCTTGAGCAGGAGAAGAACAAGGTCCGCTTCCTGGAAAAGGTTCATGAAATCATGAACGATCGCTCCGGCCAGCCCAAGTAAAAGAGCTCAAAGCCCCTGCACAACTCAAAGCCCTGAAAAGTCCGCACCCACAGCACAGCACAGTGCACTGCACTGAACTGCACAATGCATCAGGCACTCTGTACAGTGCCACGCTCCAGCTGCTCTGTGCCAGCCGACTGTACCTGAGGCACAAAGGCAAAAGCCCCGCAATGCGGGGCTTTGTCATTATGGGCAATCATTGTGATGACCGTACTTCCCTGTATCCGTCCCCAGTCATGGCCAGCCCCAGTAAGGCATCAAAGATGGTGCCTGGCGGCTCTGGCAGAGGCCGGGCGTCCATGCCCGAGGCCATGGCCGTGGCGGAGGCTGGCCGTCCAGACCAGGGGCGTGGTGTTTAGCAGCCGTGGCGGTGGCTGGCAGCATGGAAGGCCGCCCGGGCGGTCGGGCGGCCGGGTGGGCGTCAGTTAAAAAAGCGCAGGGCTTCATCCACTGTGCTGACACGGGTCATCTCAGGCAGGGAATTGATAACTCTGTTTGCGTAGCCTGACTTTGCGGCACGTGGGTCGAGCAGTACCAGCACGCCCGTGTCGCTTTCATTACGGATCAGGCGTCCGGCGCCCTGACGCAGGGTAATAATGGTCTCAGGCACCTGGACATCGCTGAAGAAGTTGCCTCCGGTGCGCAGCTCCATGCGGTAGCGGCGGGCCTGGAGCACAGGATCGGCTACCTGCTTGAATGGCAGCTTGTCGATAATAACCAGAGTAAGGGCATTGCCCGGTACGTCCACTCCTTCCCAGAAGGATGAGGTGCCGATAAGAATGGCATGGCCGTCCTCTCTGAACTGCTTCATTAATGTGCCTATATTGCCATCACCCTGTTTTAACACCTTGCGGCTGCGGCCATAGCGTGAGTTTACCCACTCCCAGGCTTCCTTGATGGCATAATTGCTGGTGGTCAGGATAAAGACACCGCCAGGTGAGGCTTTGATAAGCCTGTCAATCATTTCAAGGCCATCACTGATACGGTTTCTGGCATTGATGGCCGGGAAGTCAGCCGAGCGCAGAATGCAGGAATTGCTGGCATAGTCAAAAGGAGACTGCACAATCTTGCAGGCTACTTCATCAAGACCCAGACCAATGTCGTAACAGAACTTGTTAAAGGTCTTTTCCACAGTTATGGTAGCTGAGGTAAAGATCACAGTTGTGCCCAGATCACGCAGTTTGCGCAGGGCAGCGCCCAGATAGGAACCAATCTCCACCGGACAGACCACGAGGGAGCGGCGGTCACCCTCACATTCAACCCAGCCGGCATTGTCCCAGGTAACAGCACCGCTCTTGTCGCGATCGGTGGTCATGAAGTCAGCAATGAACTGCTCCATTTCCTCACACTGCTCAATCAGCGGTTCGATCTCAGACTCATTGACTTCCTTGAATTTATCGAACTTGCTTCTGCACTCACGGGTCAGTATGAGCATATCAATCATCAGGGCGCGGAAGTAAGGATCAATTTCCGGACGTCCCCTGGCATCAAAGATTACATCCTTAAGCTCATCTACGGCATTTTCATAGTCCATAGAGTCCTTGCTGCTGGTATGTAATCCTGTCATGCGATTCCAGTCAGCACGACGCTTTTCATAAAGAACACCCAGTTTTACAGCAAACTGCTTTTCAGTGCCTGTGCCCAGCTTGTCCATATTCAGACTGTCATCAATGAGCTCCTCGCTCTGGGCATCAATACCCTCTCCGGCAGCACTGCCCCGGGCACGGGCCTCTTTGACCATTTTGACAAAGGCCGAATCCTCAGGCAGCACTGATAAAGTCAGAGGAGCACAGAGGTCAGCACCGAGCAGCTGGAAAGGAGATGGATAGAGGCGGTGATGGTATTTGATGCGGGTAACAGAGTTACGGCCCTCAGGCATGAGCATCAGGGCATTGTTAATGATATTGGACAGATAGGCAAGACGGGTCAGAGCTGTACCAAGATCACTTGATCCTATGGTAGTACTGGTATTTTCAAAGGCCTTATGAGCCTTTTCCACCAGGTTAATAATGCCCTCATGGGAAATGCTGCGACTGAAGAACTCACGGCCCACCTCTGCAAGAGTATGAGCCTCGTCAAAGACCAGTACATCAGGCAGAGGCAGACTTGAGCCCAGCTCACCAAAGCCGGCCGGATTTTGCAGAGCCGCAAAGAACAGCGAGTGGTTGATTACGGCCACATCGCGCTTGCGGGCCTCCTGACGGGCGGCAAAGGAAAAACAGTGTGATCCGTCAATATCAGGCAGGGATTTGATATCGATATTCTTAAGAGAAATCTTGCTCTCTTCATCATCTGAGCTGTTGCCATAAGCACTGTGCTCATAATGTGCAGCCTCAGAGAGCTGATTTAAAAATTCGCGGCGATTGGAGGCATATGGGCAGGTAGCGGACATCTCACGGCACTGACGGTAATCACAGGCCATGAAAGGACGGTCACGATCCTTAACCGCAAAGTTAATCTCACCAAACTTTGCATTACGCGGTGATCTGTCCATGGAGTCAGTGCATTCGTCCACATATGAGGAAATACGCTCATAATCACGGCTGTCAATATAGTTGCGGCCGTGGCCGTCAAGCAGATAGCGGCAGATGTAATTGCTCTGGCCCTTGAGACTGATGGCATGGAGATGATCCTTGCCCAGCATGTCAAAAAGGGCCGGGATATCCTTGGAAATGAGCTGATCCTGCAGGGCCTTGGTGCGGGTTGAAACCATGACCTTAAGACCGCCCAGAATTGGCGGCACCAGATAGGAGAAGGTCTTGCCCGTTCCTGTTCCGGCCTCAACAACCAGAAAGCCGTTGCGGCTTTGCATGCTGGTTACTGCGGTGGCAAAGTCAATCTGACCCTGGCGGGGATTGTAATTGTCTATATAGCTGGACAGCAGACCGCCTTCCTTGAAGAAGGCCATGACATTGATGGAAATGAGCTGGAAGCGGGTCAGAGGATCAAGACCTGACTTGTGCATGAGCTGACAGTAGGCTGAATAGACAGTGTCATCAGTAATCATACCCAGATCTTTGATAATTTCTATGGAGCGGAAAGTACGCTGCTTTAAGACATCATTGCCGGCAGCCTCCATGCCCCTGGTAATATTGACCCCATCCACCTGCTTATCTCCTTTACTCATATCACTCATGCTCTCAAGGGCCTGCCTGACCGCATCCCTGATATAGCCCCGGCTCCGCCCGGCTCCGGCCTCAGCCGTAGCGGGAGCCTGGGCTGTGGCAGGGGCCATAGCGTCAGCCATGCTTCCTGCCCCATCCTGATCTCCATGGTCATAACCGCCATCAAGGTCAGGATTGCCCGCGCCGTCAGCTGCGCTGCCCGGCGCCCTGGCAAACGGGTCGTCCAGAGCTTCAACATGGGCATCGGCCTCATCAAACCAGCCCATGGCGCTCTGAGCCCAGCCCGTGCCCCTGCGGGCACGCAGCCATGGCAGCCCCGCAGCCTCTGCCTCAGCGGCAGCATCAGCCAATGCATCAGGCTCAGCTCCGGCGCCATAGGCGCCCTCCCCACCACCAGCATCATCAGCAGCGGCAGCAGCACCTGTGCCCCACTGATCCTGACAGTGACTGACAGCCACATTGGCCAGCTCAGACGCATTAGCCTGCTCAGCGGCATTGAAACTGTCACACAGCTGCGTGGCCGTCTGCATGACAGCAGCGCCTCTGTCATCTGAGGCTGCCCCAAAGTTCATGGTCTGGCTGGACAGTTCGTCCACAGCATTAAGGGCATTAGCGCCCTCATCAACGCATGCCCTGTCAGGCACAAAGTTCCATGGCTGCACCGTACCGGCGCCGGCACCGGCATATGCACCGGCGTCGGCGTCGACACTGGCGTCGGCACATACACCATCATTGCCACAGGCACCGGCGTGGGCCGCATAAGCCCCCTGAGCCGCTCTGGCTGCCCCGGCCGGGCCGGCAGTGGCGGCTGCACCGGTAGCGCCTCCCATGCCTGCAGCCATATCAGGATGATTGAACGATGATGTGTCCGCGCCATTGTGGCCCAGATCTCTGATGCCCGGGACCATGGCTGTATCAGGCAGGGCCCCATAGTATACCTGTTCTGCAGCCCCGGTGCCCGCATCAAAGGCATCAGCCCCGGCGCTCGCCCCTGCAGCTATACTCTGAGCGGCAATACCAAAAGTACGGGCGATCACAGTACTGGCATAGCCATCAAGATAAAGCGCTCCGCCCTGATCCTGGCCTTCAGACTGGCCGTCAGACTGGCCTCCCACAACATGAGTACCAGCCTGAGGAAAGGCAGACGGACCCTGAGCTGGCTCAAGATACTGGCCACCTCCCTGAAGATGGGCATATGAAGGAAAGGACATTGAGGGCGCAGCTTGCGCAGGTGAAGGCAGAGAAGTATGCGCAGCTGCCCTGCCCGGCACAGCCGAATGTACGTGCTCCTGAGACTGGGTCTGGGCCTGAGCCTGATACTCAAGCCGCGCCTGAGTATGATACTCAAGCCCCGCCTGATCCTGATACTGACCACTGCCATGAAGCTGAGCATATGATGGGGCTGACGATGGTGGCACAGCTGTCGAAGCCCCGGCAGGCTGGGCAGCTGCCCTGCCCGGCACAGCAAACTGTCCCTGAGCCGGGTCGACTGCAGGGGCCTGAGCAGACATGCCATTTTGAGCGGCAGCCAGCCGGGCCGCCAGGGCCTGAGCAGTTTGAACCTGAGCCGCCTGAGTATCAGGCTCCCCTGCCATGCTTTTGAACATGGCAGCTCCGGCCTCATTACCGAAGTTACCGGCAGCTGCGCCATAGTGGGTACAGGCTGCCGCTGCTGCGGCTGCAGCGGCTGTTGCAGCCCCATGCCCCGTCATGGCTGACTGAGCAGCATGGTCGGCAGGTCCTGGCTGCATGCCTGCAGCACTCTGACCAGGAGCATAGTAATTGATCTGTCCGTCGGTCATGCTCAAGCCAGCGATCTGCTGATCTTGCAGATCAGGCAGCGGCAGACCTGCCATGGCTGGATAATCGCTTTCAGTATCAATGACTGTAATGGCCGGCTCAGGGGCACTTAATGCCCCGGCATGACCAGGCGCCACAGCACCGGCCCCACCAGCCCTACGGGCGACGGCGGCTGCAGCCGTCGCAGCATCAGCTGCGCCAGCATTAGCAGCACTGCCAGCACTGTGCCGCTCAGGTATGGTGTTTATCCAGGAGTTATGGTGCTGGCTCTGATTTAAGAACTCATCCATGCTCATGGAGCGGGGCGGCTGCCTGGATGGCATGGAAAGCCTCATGGCCTCACGGTTGTGGTTCCGGCTGACACGATATGCACCGGCCGCATCAGCAGCTGCCGCCATGACAGCCACCTGCTCAGCCTGAGCTGCCAGTGCCGCACGGTCCATACCCTCAGACTCATCACTAATAAGACAGCCCTGACCAGGCATCACTGCAGGAGCGGCACTGCCCCATGGGTTTGCTCCACCGCCAGCACTGGCCGCGCCTGCGGCAGCTGCTGCGGCAGCGGCCGCTGCAGTTGCCATGCCCGGAACTCCACTGTGAGTCTGTGCCCCCTGCATGCCAGTCTGCCCGGACTCAAACACCTGTCTGCCTGGCTGCTCCTGCATCTGAAAGTCTGTCAGGGCCTGAGGCTGCTGGTTCGGCAGCTGGCAGAGAGGCTGATCTGCTGCATACAGGCCCTGAGGGGCGGCCGGGGCAGGAGCAGCTGCGGCGGCCGGAGCTGAAGCGGTGGCAGATGCAGCTGCAACTGCAGCACCAGGGCTGTAAAGGCTGCCAGCGCCGTCAGCAGCGGTGGAAGCAAAGCCATAGCCCAGGGGATTTTCCCTGAAAATATCATTCATGCGGGAGTCAAAAGATGCCTGGTCAAAGTCCTTAAGACTGGCGGCTGTCTTTCTGTTTCTGTTTTCCTGGACCATGATGACTCTCTGTTGCTTGTCCGGGCCATGCTCCACCTGTTACAGCGGGCAACCTGAGAAAAATCTCACAAGGTACAATAACTGAGGCGCGCCCCAGTGGCAATATCAATTTGTTCAATCCCTGAGCGCACTCTCACGTCCTGCCCCACAACGCTTTTCCAGCGCCATCAAAAGGCAGCCTGGCTATCCGGGCAAGGCCTGCAGGCCAGGCTGAGGCCGAGGCTGAGGCCTGTTCGGGTCCGGGGCCATGTAAGGGGGACGGGGCGGGGACGGTTAAAAGTCGCGCAGCTGCTCAAAGTGCTCAAGCAGAGCATCGCGGTCAAGGCCACCCTGAGCCATGCTGTTGAGTATTTCCTTAAGAGCCATATAGACCTCTTCGCGCTGTTCAGTTTCAATAAAATCCATTCTGTTGAAAGTTTCAGTATAGGCGCTGACAGCTGCAAGGGCCTTATCGGTAAGCTCCCTGATTTGCTCGTGCTCATCATCAGCTCCCCGGGCCGCTGCAGCACTGGCGGCAAGTTTGATGAGCTCTGACCTGGTTTTGCGGTACTGCCGGGCCGCTTTTTGGGCCGCTCTGGCCGGGATATGCTCACAGCCGTCCAAGCTGCGCAGAGGATTATCAAGGTTCTGCGCCAGCCACTCCTCCTTACGTGGCTGAGTGATTTTCAGGTCGACATCGCTGCGTCCTTTCCACAGCTTTTTGACCTCACGGGCCGCCTCGGCGGGCAGACTGGTCATCCACAGCCAGTTAAGCTCAGTGCAGCTGTCAGGACGGGGCACATCATCAGCTCCAAAACCAAAGAGATCATAAGTGGATAATCTCTGCAGAGCTTTTAACCTGTGCAGACTGTCCATGCCGCGCAAGCGCCCCGGGGCGCCCCACAGTCTGAGTTCTTTAAGCTCAGGATATACCTCAGGCAGAGCCGCAATATCAAAATCATCAATATGGCTGCCATGCAGGCTCTGCAGCGCCGACAGCTCATGATGAGGGCGGCAGCGCGCAATAAAGCTCAGCTGCAGCCGGGCACCACTGTCGTGAGCATGAACAGTACAGTGGTCCTCCTCTTTTTGCTGGAACTGCAGCTCCTCAGTACGCTCGCCTGTCCACAGCTGCTCAAGTCCGTTCATGTCCAGCATCAGGCTGGTAATGGCCGTACCACGCAGATCAAGAGTTCTCTGGCCATGATTTATCAGCGTAAGTTGAGTGATAAAAGGATTGCTCTGCAAAAACTCAATCAGATCAGGGTGCCAGCGGTGACACTCAAGTGAGTACACACAGGGCAGGGCCCTGAGCTCCAGAGCCGAGTCAAATGACTCAACCTCATCGTTAACGCGCCTGGTGGCAGCCTGGACCTGACAGCCATTGAGCTCAATAACACCTGTATCTGACATGGCTGCCTTAAAGGACTTACGCTGCTCATCAGGTATCTGACTCCATAAATGCTGACGACAGGCATAGTAACCCCGGTCCCAGAAGCCGTAACTCTTGCAGCGCTCATGCTCCAGAGGCTTTACCTGACCGACCAGAATATAATCGCCCGGTACCTGCACAGGAACATTGAGCAGACAGAGCTCCCCTTTCCAGTAATAAAAGTCATAGTAAAGCGCCTGCAGCTTATCAAGCTGCCCAGGCTCAAGGGCCCTGTCCCCCACCCAGTCATAAGTCAGAACCACAGCCTGATCATCAGAACTCAGGTGGTCAGCCGGCACTACGGCCGTAATCTGACAGGCCGTCCAGACACCATACTTTTCGTTATAGACAGTATAAACATCACCGGCTCTTGCCAGCATAAACATCTCCTTAAAGCCTGATGGTAAGCCCGCTGCACGAGCCGCCGCCCCGCCCGCTGCGCGGTCAGCCCGGCCTGCGCAGCGCTTACGGGGCAGTCGCGCCTGACAGGCACTTATGACCTGGCGTCGAATGCCCTGAGGCTTTTCATGGCTGCCGAGTCAAATTTGCAGGTACGCAGCTCACGCTCAATCAAATCAAAGACAGAATCAAAAATCTCTGTCTCATCCTGATACTCCCAGCGTGCCAGCAGTTTGCCGTGCTCGCTTATCCATACCTCAGCCGGATAGTAATAGCCTATATGGCCTACAGGCTGGCATGGCATACCGGCACAGGACTCGATTATCCTGAGGTCCTCACCTGCCATACTGGCAAACATTTCATCCTGAAAACTGTCCTTTATGGAGTCGACCATATAAGGAAAGAGTGCAAACCAGAAATCGGCCGCATGAGTGGTCTTCCTGACCTCAAGGTACCATTGCGGGCACAGCCCAAAGTATCGACGATAGAATCTGGCTGTGCTCTTCATCATGGGCATGCCCCGCCGGGCGTAATACTGCTCAGCAGCAGAAATATCAACCCTGCGGTCCTCGTGCCAGCCGGCATATTTCATCAGGGTCTGCACTTTATCCTTAAGCTCACCTGTAATGGGGATACGCTCCTTAATCATCTGCCACCTCCATGTCGGCAGGCTCTTTCATGATGGTGATCATGTCGCCACGCAAATATCGCAGCAGCCGCACAGCTGCCCGCAGCGCGGTCAGCCCGGGCTGCGCGCAGCGGGCAGCGTCCTGAGCGGCGCTGCACAGGCAGGACCGCGCCGGTATGCTGTTGCTTCAGTCGGCGCCCGAAGTATTAGCCTGCCAGAAAGCTCCTTACTTCAGCAAAACAGCCGGTGACAGTCCAGTCCTGTCTAAGGGCAGCGCTTATCTGCTGGCCCATGGCACCATTGTGAATGGCCGGATCTGCAATAATCAGAGCTGCATGCTCATGACCTGAGCGCATCAGGCTGTTAAGCGCACAATGCACAGCACGGCGGGCAAAAGGCAGAGCCACCTGCTGCTCCCACAGACCTGACTGCCTGAGGTTAAGATGATGATAAAGGGCATCATAGTAAGGATCAGAGAGATCAGGTAGAGCAAGCCCGGCCATAAGCACCAGAGATGGCGCCCATTTATGACCGTCATGCCAGCAGGTGCCGACACCTGCCTTATGCAGCAGCTGGCGCAGCGAGCTGTCACTGATGAGCACAGCATTGCTGTCGTCCTTAAGGCGCTGTGCAATTTCAGCATAAGGCGCCTCACTCTGGACAATGACGGATCTGGAGCCCTTAAAGAGCTCATTGAACCAGGCAGCGCAGCGTTTCATATGAAGCGGGTCATTAAGCACCACCTCAATGCCACCGGCACTGGACTCAAAAAGCTCACGCAAACGCCCAAGCTCCCCGGCAAGCCCCTCCCAGCTCAGATAAGCCTGACTGCCCCCACCAGGTCCCTCAGCCACAACAGCTCCAGCCTCGGCGCCAGACCATGCACCGGCACCAGACGCAGCCAGCTCCGGTGCAGCTGCCGGTGCTGCGCCCTCAGACGCTGCACCGGCACCATACGCTGTAGCGGCATCAGCGGCATCAGAGGCTGAACCCTGGCAGTCTGACAGATATACCATAGCGCGCTGGCGCAGCTCCCTGCTGTCGCTGAGCATGACCAGCTCGATATTGTCAGGGGCAAGGCCCAAATCTTTCAGAGCCTCATGGGTCTCCTCAGGGGAGCTCAGGCTGTCAGTTTTGAGCACCACTGAGGTACCGGCTGAGGTTATGGCCTCAAAAAGTCCGTTGAGCTCGTTGCTGATATCAAAAGGAGTCAGAGCAAGCACGGCTGTGCTGCCACGCGGTGTTACCGTGGCTGCAGCGTTCCACACAGCCTCTCCTTTGACATTGAAGTCAGCGTTCATGATGTCGGCAATGGTGGTCAGAGCTTCAGGCAGACCATCGCTGACAGCCCTGACGGCCTTTAAGGCATCACTCAGGGCCGGATCAAGCTCAAGGCGCTCAATGTCAGGAGTGCCCTGAAGGCCGGTAATATGCCTCTCAAGATGCTCAAGAATGCGCATACCCTCGCGTAAATTGCGGTACAAATCACTCATCAGGGCTCTGAAAATCGGATCGACCAGAGCCTGGCCCTGCTCATTGCACATCACATCTGCCATGGCATCGTAACGGGCAATTTCAGGACGGCCCTCATACAGGCTCACACCCAGCTGCTGACAGTGCTGTGCCAGGGTCTGCTGATAATGAGCGCTCAGGTTCTCAAACCAGATGTTTCTCTGGCCATAGGAAGTAAAGCCCGGCACCTTGCGCCTTAGCTCAGGACTGGCTGCGCGCATCTTTTCGACCATGAGCCTGAACTGGCTGTCCGGCGGCAGTATGCCCAGAGAGTACTCGCTGAGCAGCTCATGGCCCATGAGCTGGTATGGTGACTGCCACAGACGGTGCTGGAACTTGAAGGCATGCATCGGCCATGGCCCTGCCCCCATGACACGGGCAAAGGTTCTTATGAGCCAGACACAGTGATTGGCTGTCTTAAAGCAGTTTTCAATACGCTGATACTGAGTGGTATCTGCAATGAGCTGCTCGACCTGAGGTGCCTTGCGGGCCTTTTTCAGGGCAGTAAGAATTTTCGGTACCAAGCGGGCCAGCTCTCCAAAATGATTGGATTTTATTTCCTGACGCAGTGATTTTCTGATGCTCTCGATAATGATGTCAGCCTCTTCAATGAGCAGCACATCAGGCAGTGGCAGCTCACCATCAGGATGGCCCGGAGGGCTGGCCTGTCTGCAGGCATCAAAGAACATATAGTGACTGACACCCACGGCATCAGCCTGCTTTGCAAAATCACGGGCAGCATAGACAAAGCAGCCGCTGAGATCGCATACCTTTCCAGAGGCACGCATGAGCTGATGCCATCTGCTCTCATACTCACGGCTGCCGACACCATACTGCTTTTCACATTCACCAAGGGCGTACCTTACCTGCTCTACAGTACTGGCGGCAGCCTCACTGCGGGCAGCACGATACTGGCAGTGGCAGCTGCGACACTCTGTGATGTAAGAGGTGGACCAGTCAGCAATGCGATCATTGAGCTCACAGTTATACTCACCAAAACCGCCATCGCGCAGATCGCCGTCACGACTGCCGGCCTCGGCGGCAAATCTCCTGATCTCGTGATACAGGTGCAGTAAGGCAGGTGCCATTTTGAAAGCTGAAGGCAGGGATCCTTTGACAAACTTTGGATACCTGGTATCAATCATGTGACGGCACAGATATCTTGAGTGAGTCTGCAGACTGATAGTTTTCCATTGGTTAAGACCGCAGCGGCCCAGCACAAAAGGCAGGAACTGTCTGACAATCATGTTCTGCAGCTCGACTGAGGCCGATGCAATCATGACATTTCTGCCAGCCAGCATCACAGGCAGCATCAGCTCCAGGTCATCACTGCCTGTATATGCCCCCTGCACCAGCACCACTGCGCCCCTGCGCTCATAAGCAAGTGCAGCCATTTTCTGAGCCAGCTCATACTGCTGCTCAGAGCAGCTGTAGCCATCAATACAGCGACTGAGCAGGCCCTCAGGGGCAAAGACAGTATGCACCCAGGCACGAATCAGCTCAGCCTCCGAAAAAGGAGCCAGTCCCTTGCTGCGCATATGCTCGCAATAGGCCCCATAGCTGTCCTCAGACCACTGCCCGGCCACAGCAAGGCAGGCCACAGTCTCAGCCACGCGCCTGCCCACCTCATCGTCCCCAACAGCCACAGCCTCCAGTGAGCCACTGTCTGCCAAAGCAGAATCTGCAACAGCAGACGCCACTTCAGCTTCACCCTCGGCAGCAACTTCCACCAGTCCTGATTCTGCCAAAGCGGACGATGCGGTGGATTCACCTTCTGCAGCATCATCTGCAGTGCTCATGGAACAGGAGTTGCCAGAGGAGTCGCCACCCTCGACTGCAGCAGCTTCCACCAGTCCAGATTCTGTCAAAGCAGAATCTGCAACAGCGGACGGTGCGGCGGCTTCGCATGCGACGGCGGTATCTGCAGCACTCACAGCATCAGATTCGCCCGGGGCTGCGCCTGCCTCACATGAGGCAGCTTCTACCAGGTTCAAGTCAGGCTGAGTAGAGTCTGCAACAGCGGACGGTTCGGCTCCTTCGCATGCGGCTGCAGTGTCTGCAACACTCACAGCATCAGATTCGCCCGAGGCTGCGCCTGCCTCACATGAGGCAGCTTCTACCAGTCCTGATACTGGCAAAACGGAGTCTGCAACAGTAGACGGTGCGGCTGCTTCGCATGCGGCGGCGGTATCTGCATGACTCACAGCATCAGAGTTTCCAGAGGCCGCGCCAGCCTCACATGCAGCAGCGTCTACCAGGCTCGATTCAGGCTGAGTGTAGTCTGAAACAGCGGACGGTACGGTGGCTTCACCTTCTGCAGCGTCATCTGCAACACTCACAGCATCAGATTCGCCCGAGGCCGCGCCAGCCTCACATGAAGCAGCTTCTACCAGGCTCGAGTCAGGCTGAGTGTAGTCTGCAACAGTCGACGGTGCGGTGGCTTCACCACCGGCAGCAGCGTCCCTCTTACTACAAGCTTCATCTGTTACCAGCGCATCGGGATGTACTACCTGTACATCAGCAGCATTGTCAGCCTCACTGGCTTCCTCCATGGCGACTGAGACAGGCTGTGCGATTCTATCTGCACAGGACTGTACAGCTGTATCAGCTGCACCGGACACATCCGCTTCTTTCGATACAATAGAATCGCCAGAAGCATAAGCTGTCTCGTCTGCAGCTGCCTCGACGGCGACTGATTCAGGCTTTGTAGCATCAGCTGCAATAGCCTCTGCCTGTGTATCAGCTATGGCGTAGCTGTCACTGGCAGACGCCATGTCCCTCACTGCGATTTCTGTCAGAGCCTGGGCAAACAGGAGCTCATGCAGGGCACGGCGCTCATCATCATTAAGAACACATGGTCCCTGCAGATAGGATTCAACATGTGGAACCTGCACCTGGCTGTTACGCAGAATTTCAATGCGCTGCTGAGTTGTCGTGGTCAGAGGCTGCAGTATGCGCTTGACCTCATCGCGGCTTAAAACAGTTCCGCCTTCGGCAGCTTCTTCCTCTCCAGCCCATGCCTGATCCTCAACGGCGCCCTGAGCATAGCCATAACCCCCGTTCTGACCTGCAAGAGCGTCGGCATGAGCCTGTGTGGCTATGACAGCAGGCCCAGCTGCAGCCGGTGCCTGACTATGACCCCAGGCAGGAACTGCAGTCTGCAGTTGAGGCTGAGGTTGTTGATAAGGCCTTGCCTGTGGTGGCATCTGCTGTGGAGGCTGCTGACCAAAGTTGCCCTGTCCGTAGCCCTGTCCATTGGGGGCGGCTCTGTCAGGGGCATTACGTGCCCACTGAGGCTGATACTGTCCCTGAGGATACTGTCCCTGTGTATTACGGCGCTGACTGTCTGGTCCCTGAGCAAACTGAGACTGGTACTGAGCTGCGCCCTGCTGCCCCTGTGAGTACGGCATCTGAGGCTGTCGTGGTGGCTGCTGCCATCCGCCCTGAGGCTGCCCCTGATTGAACTGAGGCTGTTGCTGCGGGCTGTTAAAGCCTGGCCCCTGCTCATGAGTATTGCCATAAGGCTGTGAACAGGCTGCCTGTGGCTGACTGTACCGGCCTGTCGGCTGGGCAGCCTGTGGCTGAGCATACTGACCAGGCTGCTGAGCTGCCGGTGGCTGACCATACTGGCCAGGCTGCTGAGCTGCCGGTGGCTGACCATACTGGCCAGACTGCTGAGCAGCCGATGGCTGACCATACTGGCCAGACTGCTGAGCTGCCGGTGGCTGACCATACTGGCCGTACGGACCTGGCTGCCGGGCATACTGAGGCTGTCCTGCATTTAACTGAGGCTGCTGAGGACGGCTAAAACCCTGTCTGTGGCTCTGCGCATTGCCGTAAGGATGAGCATAACCGCCCTGTGGCTGGGTGTACTGATCATATTGAGGGCCAGACTGTGGCTGGGCATACTGCGGCTGCACGGCCTGGTTCTGGCCCGGTTCCTGGCCCTGCCAGACCTGATGCTCCCATGGCATACGGGCGGCCGGTGTCTGGGACTGGGCCGATGGAGCACTGCCCGGCCCTCCAGGCTGGTCAAAATTCGCGCTGTTATTGCTGTGATCTTCAGACTGATATGAGGTCATGGCTGGGCCCTTTTTGTGTGGCTTGATGGTGCTCTGAATTGCAGAGCGCAGTCTCCGGCAGCTGCAGCTGACAGCCAGCCCCGGGATGAACATAAAATAACTGAGGCAGGTCCTTTATGACAGACCTGATTTGTCAATGTGTGAGCAAGGTAGCCCTGTCAGAAATAACAGTGGCAAGGCCACACGGCTACGCATGCCAGCTCAGTTGAGCTTCTGATGGCGACCAGCTGCAACTGTCAGCCTCTATGGGCTTTACAGGCCAGAAAATGGCCGGTTCATGCGTCAAAAAATCTAAGCCCATTTGTACTATAAAATTTGTCAAAACGACAGTTGAATCGTAATTTTCCGCCTTCCCCGGCCCCCTTTAAGGTGCACCCTGTTTGAGCTGATAACACCAGTTAACCATGATGACATATGCTGTGCGGCACACCACAGCTGTGAGCGCGCCCCGGGTCAGCACCTGTTTTGTCTGAAAATCAGTGCTTTGCACTGTACAGCCAGTGCACGGGCACATGCCGACCGGTGGCGCTGCAGCATGCCAGATTCAACATCAGTAATATGGGGCCCGACAGTGCTGCAAGCCTGATAAGGCCGCCTCATGACCTGATGGGAACTTGCTGCATATAGCTGTCAGTCAGGTATGATGTAATGACAAGGTTTTGCCGGTATTTAACAATGACCTGACTGCAGGTCAGTCACAAGACCTTTAATCATTAAGCCATATGGCCGGCATCGGGTGTGTTCAGCAAAGCTGCCCAGGATACATGCGGCACAAGCGGCTGCCCACATGCGGCTGCCCGCATGACAGTGACCTTTGTGCGCACCTGCACGCACTGCACGCACTGTATACCCGGCAGCTGTGCCAGAAAGCTGCGCGACTGTACCTGACGGCCGGTGAAATCACTGGCAGTATCCATGCCTGGCCGTTTTATGGACTGCTCATTTAACCTGCTGCTTTAAGCACCTTTTTATCTTCCGGAGGCTACCTTTGACTTCAACAGTTCAGGAACTGGTCAGCCAGGGCTTCTTTCTGGTCCTGATATTGTCCATGCCTCCTATTCTCATTGCATCCATTGTCGGTATTCTCTTTGCTCTCCTGCAGGCTATTACCCAGCTTCAGGAGCAGACTCTGTCCTTTGCAGTAAAGCTCGTTGCTGTAGCAGTAGTGCTCTTTATGCTGCTGGGATGGATTGGTGCGGAAATTCTCAAATACGGCACCACCATATTTGATTACATTCAGGCAATTTGATTATCAGGCCCCGCAATGCCTCCAGTTGCAGCCTCAGCCTGATGGCTGCTGCAAAATGCAGGCAGCGCAGAGCGCCAGAGCCCGGAGCACGGCCTGCAGCCGGTCGGACTGGCAAATGGGCCGGCCGGGCGAACGGGCAAGCCGGGCAAACGGGCATGACTGGCATACAGGCCGTCCTGACTGCCGGGCATCACTGGCTGGAATTATGGCCAGCAAAACAGACAGGGCACAAGGGCGCAGGCCCCTGGGGTCCATGGGTAAAGGAAAACTCAGCAGACAAGGCCACAGGGCAATCTGAGGTGTCAGCACCATGTCCACCGTATTTAATGATTTCCTTCTGGTTATGGATGATGCCGGAATGCAAAAGCACATCATGGCTTTTGTCTTTGGCTGCGCCCGCATTGCGGCCCTGGTCAGATTCGCCGCATTTGCCGGTCCTTCCGTGTCCATGGGCATTCGCATGTCTCTTGCCGTAGCCCTTTATCTGCCCCTGCACCCGCTTATTTATGAGCAGATGCCGCCAGTAAACTATGGCGAGCTGGGCTCTCTGTTGAAGATGACTCTCTTCTTTATCAAGGAGGGCATTATTGGCTTTGCCATGGCCATGCTTGTTTCCATGCTCTTTTACATAGCCATGGCAGCAGGTGTAATCATCGATAACCAGCGCGGTGCTTCGGCTGCTCAGGTTCCTGATCCTTTTACTGAAGAGCAGAGCTCACCGCTGGGCAATATTTTTATCCTGGCTGCAGTTAATCTCTTCCTTGCATCAGGCGCTTTTATGGCCTTTGTGGGCATTTTGTACAGCAGCTACCTGTACTGGCCGGTCTTTGACTTTGTACCAGCCATACTCAATAACAGAAATGCCGTGTTCATAGCCTCGGAAGTTGATTTCCTTGCCGAAAAGTCCCTGATGCTGGCCGCTCCTTTTGTGCTTACAGCCCTGCTGTGTGACATCGCCCTGGGCATTATGAACCGTTTTGCTCCGCAGCTTAACGTATATGTGCTGTCCATGCCTATCAAGAGCGCCATTGCCGCCTTTCTGGTAATTCTTTACATGTCTCCTTTCTACGACTTCATGCATAGCCTTTATCCGCATATGAAGCAGATCTTCCTCAACTTAACCCGTATGGGCTAAGGATCTTCTCATGGTACCGGGGATGAACTTGTCTCATAAGCTGTCAAAAACAGGCAGTGTTATGCTAACGCAATACCAGGCCGGCCGCCGCCACTGCGTCCTGGACCGCTGCTGCAGCTGCAGCCGCCCAGGCGACAGCAGCGGCCCCTGCGGCCGGCCTCTGACACAGCAGGGATGATGTTATGGAGCAGTATCCACTGCAGGCACTGTACAATCTGCGCGAAATGCGCCAGGGCAATGCCCGGCGCGCCACTGCAGCTCAGCGCAAAGCAGTTGCAGATGCTGTTGCTGCCGTTGAGAAAGCCACGGTTGAGCTTGAAGAGTTCAAGCGTGAAACTGAAAGAAAAGTAGAGGCCATTTACGATGAAATTATGGGCCTCGTTTTAAGCCAGAAAGAGCTGGCAGAAGTTTTTGCCCGCATCAATGGCATGTACGCCGAGGTTGAGCGTAAAAAGCTCGAACTTGAAGGCCTGAAACAAAAAGTCATTGAGGAGGAGCAGCGCCTTGAGGAGCTCAAGCAGCTCCAGCACAGGCGCGACATGGACGTAGCCCGTCTGGACCGCCACAAGGAAATCTGGGCCGAAAAGCAAAGAGAAATCGAAGAATATAAGGCCGAACAGGCCCTCGAAGACTTCGTCCCCCGCAAACCAAACTTCTTTGACGAGCCCGAGGAGTAGCCCTCCTGCCTACGGCCTGGCTCTGGCCGTGTCCCGTCTGAAATGCAAGGCTGAAGCTCATACTTATGCCCTCCATGCGGCCAGGGCAGCAGCAGAAAAAGATTTTTATACATGCTAACGGACCTGCATCAGGCCCGACAGTTTTATTTAACCGTTAAAAGGAAAACTCCTGCCTCAGGTTATGCTCCATGGTCTGCTCCGGCAGCTTAAAGAGCATGCCCTGCTCACTGATCTCACTCCTGGCTGCCCTGAACAGCCCTGATGACTGGCCTGTGCCGGCCGGAATGGCCAGCCTGTGCCTGCCTTGAAGGCCTGCATTACAGGGCAAGAGCCGTGCACGGGGCTCAGGGCCTGAAATCCCAGCCTGCGCAGGCCCTGGCATGGGCCTCAGCCTCAAGCTGCAGGCTGCAGGCTGCAGGATGCAGGCTGCCAGCTCTGCCAGGTGAAATTCAGAAAAATGAGAACTTAATTTCGCAACTGATGTAACAAAGCTTATATCGGTGCCTTATAATTAAGCTGGCTGTTTTCCTTTTTAACAGCATTAATTCGTCCCACAGTCTGCCTTTTTTATCTGGCGTCTGCGGGCATACAGAGGATTTGCACAGTGAAAGTTGATGAAAGTTACAAGCTCAAAGGCTCGGTATATTCCGACGGAATTCCGGGCAAGGATGGAGCTGTAAAATCTGGCTCATCTATTCAGAGCATTTCCCCAACTGACCCTCGTGCACTGGCTTTTGCCCAGATGATGGAGGGAAAAGGAAACGTAGGTGCTTCCGGTTCTTTTTACGACTTCTTAAATGAAGACAAAGAGAACAAGCTCGAGAAGATTCTCAACGCCCTTTCAGACAAGGCAGCTCCTCGTCAGCCGGCCAGTCAGCTCAATCACAGTCAGGAACTCCAGGCTCGTCTTGACAGCTACACCAGCGATATTAACAGCAAGAAAGGCTCTGACAGCGCTCAAAATGACTTTACTGCCCAGACCCCTAATACTGCTGCCGTAAACGGACTTTCGGACTTTGGCCGTCAGATTGCCCCGGCAGTGGATGCCCAGAACCCAGGTCAGGTTACCAGTCCAGATGATGTGCTGAGAATTGCTGACAGCGTAGTGGAAAGAATTCTGGTATCTGATCCAAGACATTCAGCAAACTCCCAGGTAACCATTACTTTTAACTCATCATCAGCTCTGCCTCAGACCGACATTACTCTGCGCCGTGACCTTGATGGCCTGCTTTCCATCATTGTCAGCGCCAATAATCCAAAGAGCTTCAACCGCCTTGTTGAGGCCCGCGAGCAGATTATCGAAGGCGTGCAGAAGTACGAGGACCGCGAGGTACGCTTTATCCTCAACGGTGCCAATGAGCATATGGCTCAAAACCATAGCAAAGGTGATAACGACGACATCTACGGCAGAGTCTGACCGTCACGCTGACGCCCGGCGCCCCGGCGCCTGCCTCAGCTGCCCATGGCGCCGTACGCAGCTGCCTACATCTGCTTACAGCCGCGATACCGCTTGCTCATGGCAGCTTACAGCCGCATGACGGCTTGCAGCAGCCGCCATCGGGCACTTGCATAACAGAATCAGGCTCAGGTCACATAAGCCACGGTGACGTGGGCCTTTATTTACCAGAGAACATGAATCCCTGACGGCACAGGCCAAATGGGACAGTGACACTGTATGGGTCACTGTGATTATGCGGCACGGTGACTCTTAGTCGCTGTAATTATGCGGCACGGTGACTGTACGTCACTGTGCATACGTACGTGTACGGCATAAAGGCATAATGATACGTACACAGCTGTGATACAGCATGGTGGCCAGATGCTTTGCAAATGGCTTTATCTGCAATTTAACAAGGTCCGAGCAATGTTGTGCCAACTGCCTTTGAGAACCCGGTTACAAAATCTGATTATGCAGATCTGCCCGGACATTACCTTGGTTGACCGCTTTACAGCTCCTGCTGAAATCGGAGCAATAGCTGTAAATATCCTGGGGCAGCGCTTTTATATTGCGCCTCACTCCTCTAAATGCGTGACCAGGAATCCAGTATTCAGCAAGTCTGACCTTAATCCGGCCGATCTGCCTTATGAGTACAGGCTGGCAGCTCTGGAGATAATCATCCGCCCATACCTCGAGACCTTTGACAAAATGGTAGGCCCGGTTGAGATAACAGGCTATATCTCACCCACCCAGCTGGAGAAGAAATCCACTCTTGCTCCTCTGTGCGCCGTAGTGCCACTCCACATGACAACTGAGGACGGGGTTGAGAATTTCGAGGAGCTGATCTCACTGTATCCAGACTCAGGATGTGATCTGAATCTGATTATCGAGCGTCTCAAGGAAGCTGACAATCCGTTTAAAGTTACAACAGCAGCTGAACTGGCCTCATTTCCTGCACATATCATCATTGACAGCCTCGATCTGAGCATAGGAGAGCTTAACAGCCTGTGCGTAGGCGATGCCCTGGTGCTGGGCACCTTTATCAACAACGATCGCTTTAAGATAAGCTGTGCCGGTCAGAGCGCTCTGGCTGTACTCAATACCGTATGCACTCCTCAGCTGCTAAGCGAGGCTAAAAGACAGTTTGAAGCCCGCATGGCCGCCCAGCAAGCCGCCGCTGCAGCTGCAGCCGAAGCTGCCGCTCAGGCCAGAGCAGCGGCCGAAGTCGCAGCAGCTGCAGCTGCTGCCCAGGCCAGTGCTCAAAGCGCTGCCCAAGGTGCCCCGGCTGATGGCACCAGGGCCCAGGATCCGGCTGCTCAGCAGCCACAGGCTGAGGGCAACAGCGCTGCCGGCGCTCCATCTGACAGTGCTGCCCCTGCTGCACCAGCTGCCACGGGTGCAGAGGCTGCCCCCGCTGCCACCGCTCCAGAAGCACCTGGTACTGCAGCCGCTCCTGCCACCACTCCAGCAGCACCCGGCACAGACGCAGCCGCACCTGCTGCAGCCACAGCCGCAAACACGGCCGCAGGCTCAGCTCCTGCAGTTCCGGCCGCTGCTCAGGCTGCTGCCGGCACTGCTGCAACAGCTGCCATTACTGAATACACTGCAGCTGTTGCAGGCATCACCAATGTATACGATGCGCTGATTGCTGCGGGCAAGGCCGCATATGACAGTCAGGGCCAGCAGGTATCAGACTACTTCCTGGTTATTCTGGAACCTTTTACTACAGACGTAATTACCTTCAGCGAGAACAGCTTCATGGCCTTTGAAAATGTTGACGATCTGCCAGTACGTGTGGACTGTGTCCTTTCAAGCTTAAACCTTACTGTAGCCGACCTCAGACAGATTTCCCGTGGCGCCAGACTGCCGCTGAACAATGACTCACTGTCCAATATCAGCATTTTTGTCAATGGACGCATCATAGGTACCGGCAAGGTTATCGAAATCGACGGTACCTATGCCGTGCAGATTAAAGAGCTTATGCACGTCCCACGTGTCTGTGTCGAGGACTCATTCATCAAGGCTCCGGAAGATGAAGCCACTGAAGAAGAGGACATGGCAGAGGAAACTGCCAGCGCTGAAGGCGAAGACAAAAGAGAGGGCGAAGGCGAGAGCTATGGCTATGGCTATGGCGATGGCAAAGGCGTAGGCGAAGCTGAGCAGACCACTGTCGATGCTCCAGCTGAAAATGCTGAGAGCTCAGAGTCAAGCGAGGAGCAGCAGCCAGCCCCGGATGAGTCCGAATCTGCTGACAAATAAGATTTCAGGCGCCACCGCTCCGGCCGCAACATGAACGCCCCTGTCGCCAGCATAGCTGGCTGAGCCGCTGCCTGAGATGCGCGGTTGCTGCGGCTGCGGCTGCACCGCCTGTGCAGTTGCAGTTACTGCGGATGCCGCTGCACCGCCTGTGCGGTTGCGGTCGATGCGACCGATGTGGCCGATGCGGGCAGGACGCACCACAGGTTTATCTGAAGATACAAGCTCAAGGCAGAGCAGTCTGGCGTAAGCCGGGCAGCTTGCAACTGCCTGCCGTCCCATAAAGATGCCGGCAGCCCACAGGCCCAGAATGCCTGCCGGGCCTGCAGCATCAAGGTGTTACGACAATGTTCGATACAATGATTAATCCAATGCAGATCATGGTCATCATGATGGTCATGGGTCTGCTGCCGATTGTATTAACCCTGGTGACTTCCTACATCAAGATCATCGTAGTTGCCTACATTGTCCGTAATGCCCTTGGTATTCAGCAGACTCCGCCAAACATGGTGCTCAATGGTCTGACCATGATTCTGACCATTTTCATCATGGCTCCGGTAGGCGCCCGTATGTATGACATGGCCACTACCTATATTCAGGCCAATCAGGAGCGCAGCAGCGAGTTCTCTTTTGCCGTAGAGGTAGCCGGTGTCTGCAGTGAGCCTGTTTTTGACTTTATTCTTAAAAATACCGACAGCAAGGTAATCTCATCATTTGAAGCCACAGCCCGCCGTATCTGGCCTAAGGAGATTCAGGAGCGCTTTACCACTGAGCACCCTATATTCCTGGTGCCAGCCTTTGTAATCTCCGAGCTGACCAAGGCCTTCCAGATTGGATTTTTGCTCTATCTGCCCTTTATCGTTATTGACCTGATTATCTCGAACATTCTGCTGGCCATGGGTATGATGATGGTGTCGCCAACGACCATATCCCTGCCTTTCAAGCTGATGCTCTTCGTCACCCTGGACGGATGGCTCAAGCTCTCTCAGGGAATGATGCTCAGCTACAACCTGACGTGACGCCCCCGGCAGCTGCGCTGCCGCGCTGCCACCGCTGGCCGCGCTGCCAGTGGTGCTGCCCTGCCACTGCTGTCTGCACTTCCGACTGAGGCAGCCATGTCGCAGCACATGCACTGTCGCCAGCTCCCAGTCATAGTGCCCGGGCCTGGACCACAGAGATATTGTTAACAACCAGCCCCGTCGCCATGGAGGGACCAGAGTTTTTATGAACCTGTACCATGCAGTAAGAGTGCTGGTTTTTACCAGTCTGATATTGCCTGTACTGACCTGCCAGGAGGCTTTTGCTGACCTTAAGGCAGCATCAAAGGTGAGTATCACCATGGATGTCAGCACTACCACTGTCTATGCCCGCTCCATCAGCGCTCCGGCTGAAAGAGTCAACCGCATAGATGAGATGGACGTCTACTCTCTGGCTCCCAGCGCTCATCTGCTGGCTTTTGGCCACATGTTTGATGTCGCAGGCTACAAGCGCCTGATTGCCGGTAAAAGCCGCCTTGAGGATTTAAGAGAGCACATCATAAATGCCTCTCGTGCTACCGGACTGCCAGCGAGCCTGATTGCCGCCGTTATCATGGTGGAGTCAGGTGCCGTAATGACGGCCGTATCGCCACGTGGCGCTCAGGGGCTGATGCAGCTGATGCCCGAGACTCAAAAGGAGCTCAAGGTCAGCGATCCCTTTGACCCGCGCAGCAATATCGAAGCTGGTGCCCGCTACCTGGCCCGCATGCTCAAACTGTTTAACAATGACGAAGCCATTGCCCTTGCTGCCTATAATGCAGGTCCGGGCTCGGTAAAAAAGCACGGTGGCATTCCTCCTTTCAAGGAGACCCGTGAGTTTGTCATCAAAGTTCAGAGCACAGCTGCCCAGCTGGGATCAAACGTTATTTGGCTGTAATTACCAGGCTCAGCTGATAAAATAGTTGCTGGTGCCCCCGCACCAGTGCTTATATGACCGAATCATTGCTTAGGGCGTAAGCTGGAGCTTACCAGTCAGTACTGGCAGAGCATAAATATCAGCAGTTTACAGCTTCAGATTTATCCCTGAACAGGTCCTTCTGTCCCGTCAGGACTCAGGCAGCAGCCTGCCTCGTTGCCATGGCTGCACTTGCACAAGTACAGGCCCAGACTGAATCCGGCTGCCATAAAACATTTGCTGCCACCAGGGCTGATAACAGTATCAGTGGCCGGCTGCCTGGCAGTTTCATAAGCATGGCGTACCGGAACTCAGAAAAAGAACATTTACCCGGGCTCACTTCCGAGCCCGATGCTGGATTAAGATTAGAACTGTCAGCCCGCCAATGACAAACAGGTCTGGACTTACGGTCCATATACTAAACGGACAGAAAGCCCCAGACTGCATGTACAGGCTCATTCCAGAGCTCTCATGCCTGCCCATAACAGAGATTTACAGAGCCAGAGAGCTGTCATAAAACTTCAGAAAGCCGTACATCCATGCCCGGACGAACAGTATCATCAGAGGAATAAACTTTGGAAGTTACATTTACCACTCATGACAAGTGGATTGTCTTACACGTATCTGGTCGTATCGACGCTCTGACCAACGAACTTTTTGAGTCAAAGAGCATTGAGCTTATCGATCAGGCGGCCACCGGCTGTCTTATCGACATGTCCAGTCTGCAGTACATCAGCTCAGCAGGCCTGCGTTCCGTTTTAATGGTGGTCAGGCACTGCCAGCAGAACAAGTACCCTATTGCCCTGTGCGGCATGCAGAAAACAGTAGCTGACGTCTTCAAGATTTCCGGCTTCTCTGAATTCCTCAATATCGCCGCCGATATACCAGGTGGCCTTGCCATGCTCAAGTAACCTTCCGTGGCCTTTGCCGGTCAACAGCCCGCCATCGGCCATAACGGGTCCCAGACTGCCCCGGCAGACCTGCAGACAAGTAACCTTACCATAGCCTGCCCGGCATGCTACAGCCTGCCCTGCAGGCCACAGAGCGCTACCAGCGCAGCATGCGCCTGCTCATCCCCAGGCACCATGCGCATGCCGGCCCACATAGCCATGCACATGCGCATGCCGGTTGCCAGAGATGCAGGTGGCCTGCAATGCAAGCGCTTTTTCAGCTGAAAAAGCCATTGAGCCTGAACCGGGCTCTGAGTCAACAAGACTGTTGTCATTACTTTATGACCTTAATGCGTCCTGAGATAATTGAGCCATATCCTTCCAAGGCACAGCACAGGCACCGGCATAAAGTTGCTTTATAAAGCAAATGTTCTGAGTTTTTAGATTGAACTAAGCCAAAAGCCTGCTTACCAGCAGGATTAAAGAATCAAGTGTTCATCGAGCAGACAGCCTCGACCGCCGTCGGAATACAGGGGGACTTAATGTCCTGCAGCACTCCTGGACCTGATGCACTGCAGCATTCATGGATTTACTGCCCTGCAGCATTCCTGGGCCTCATGCACTGCAGCATTCATGGATTTACTGCCCTGCAGCATTCCTGGGCCTCATGCACTGCAGCACTCCTGGACCTGATGCACTGCAGCATTCATGGATTTTCTGCCCTGCAGCGTTTCAGCGCCACATATATGTGTCAATGAGCCGTATACGCACTCCCATGCTGCAGTTGTATAGCCGTGGGGCACGAATAAGTATGTACAGTGCTGAAATTATCCCTGACAACCAGTCCAGGTCAGCGCTTTAATGCAAAACTGCTTATAAACACGGGGCTTTTGAGGTCCCTGAACGTTAATTCAGATACAAATTGATCTGAAGTTATGCGGCAGCCTCTGTGCAAAGCGCCCCTGGCAGACCAGCGGCAACGGAGCACTGCGACGAGCGTAATTACCTTTATTTTCAAACAGACACAGGAGTGCTGTGACAGCGTATACTACAAGTGGTGAAAGTTCTGCAGTCATGGCTGTTATGACAATCTATTAATGATCAGTGCTAACCTGTGACGGTCAGAGCACTTGTTTATACCAGATGCGCTTTGTTCGGAAAGCAACAGTACCTTTCCGGAGCTGTGTAACAGATGATAAGGACAACTTTTGACCCTGTATTTGGCAACTGAAATGCAGGCAAAGGCTTTCTTATCAGATTCATTTGATCATATGGACTAAGAGATCCTCAGGATCTTGAAATCTTCATTCGGGGATGAGATGGAATCCATTACTCTGGCAGCTTCGGTATCAGAGCTGCTGACCATTAACAAGTTCATAGATGAGCAGCTGCAAGTAAGTAAGAAGCTCAAATATGATATTCAGCTGATAGCTGAAGAAATGCTGACGAACGTCTCCAAGTACGCTTACAAGGATACGCCTGACAGCAGCAGATTCGTCAAGTTTGCCGCTGGTCATGTCTTTTTCGACGGCATCAAAAGCATATTCATGCAGTTTACCTACGGTGGCCCGCCCTTTGACCCTTTCACTCAGGCCCCCAGTCCAGACATCAAGCAGGACATATCCCGCCGCGAGGCAGGAGGTCTGGGACTGTACCTGATAAAGAAGATATCCAGTCACTACACGTATGCTCGTATTGATGGCCGCAATCAGGTACATGTCTATCTGAAAAACATGTAGCGCTAACTCACCGGAAACCAGCCAATGCCTTAGCCAAAGCGCCTGTAGCGGTACAATACCAGGCACCAGTCCCACAATTGCCGCCTCGCGTCATGAGCTGATACAGACCAGATCCCCGTGCCCGACACTGCTCGCTAATCCCCCCAAAACAGCAACAGGCACTTCACCCTGCCCTCCCCGAAGTAGCAAGCTGAAGTGCAAAAAAACTTAAAAACAGCCTCCCCAGACTCCCACTGCCGGCATACAGAACCACAGCCTCGCAGCAAAGCCAATGCCCTGCACTAATGTGTCCCGTACCAGCATGGCCCCAAAAATAAACACACACACCCGCTCCCTTCCGCAAAATCAAAAAACTCTCCCCCTTACCCAAAAGTATAACGGCCACCCCCAGGACCACGCTATAAAGAACACTCTATAAAACCTTTTACAGTGAGAATATCATAACCATCATAATGATATTCACAGGCACAGCCATCAGCCAAAAGCTCAATGCAGCTGTATGGTCAGTCAACACTCGTACCCCAGATAATAGTCTGAAAAATATTTTGTAGAGCACATCATACAGAAAGCATATCCATCTGCACATAATTGCAGTTGAGCTACATGACCTGATATAAGACGCTCAGCCTCAATCGTATCAGCCAAAAGCATGAGCCTGTGAATGAGCACATACTGCAAGAAAACGATTGCACAGGGGCTGGTTGGGACTGTCATGATGCTCGACTTTCTGTCAATACCGCATGTATATGGGGCTTTACGTATGCTCCATCAGCCCTAAGTAAGATATTACTGACTTTAGGAAGTGCAGGCTTTTATAGAGCACGATGCAGGCATAGTTAGCTCAGAGAAGCATCAGCATGGGCAATCAGAGCAATGCACCTAATCAGCATACGCTGCTGCTGCAGGCCGATAGACAGGCAGGCAGGCGGCCTCTCCACCGTTACCAACAGGCCGGACTGCCAGCCACCACCGCTGCTCTGCTTAGGCATGTAAACCAGCTGAACAAAATTAGTGGCGAGGATGGACAGAATGAATGAGTGTGGGTGAATGAGTGCTGGTGAGTGAGTTACTGACTTACTTACTTACTGAGTGACTGACTGGGTGACTGACTGAGTACGTAAGTGTTTGAGTGAGTTGATGAATGTGCGCCTGATGGAGTTGGCAGGAAGTCTATGAAGATATGATTTATAAATCGCTATGGAGAGTAAAAAGCGGCGGGGGATAAAGACAGAAGGGCGGATCTGGGCTGTTGTTCATTAACGCTTTATAAAATAATTTATCAGTAATTTTTGAGTATGGATGGCCGGGCCTTTTAGTGTAATGGTTATTTGTTAAAGGCTGGTTTTTGGGGAAATTTGGGCCGTTGCGGCCCTGTGAAAATATTGTAGAGGGAAAGGTGCAAAATAAAACCCGGACAGGGTTATCCCCATCCGGGTTTTGGAAACGGTTAAGTTTCGCAGTTTAACAGGCGGTCAGAAAAACTGACTGACTGTTAACAGTGAGCTTATTCACCACGAGCGGCGGCAAAAGCGGCAGCCATAGCGTTAGGAGCGGCTTCCTGCTGCTGCTTGTCGTTCAGGGTGTCTAAAGCTTCCTTCTCCTCGGCCTCATCCTTGGCACGGATGGAGAGGCTTAACTGACGGGTCTTGCGGTCGAGGGTCATGAACTTGGCCTCAACGGAGTCGCCTACCTTTAATACGGTGGAGGCGTCTTCGACGCGGTCACGGGAGATATCGGCAACACGGATGTAGCCGGTTACGCCCTCAGCCAGACGTACGGTAGCGCCACGGGCGTCAACCTCTTCAACGGTACCGGTGACGAGGGAACCCTTGTGGTGCTGAGCCAGGTAGTCAGCAAACGGATCTTCAGCGATCTGCTTTAAGCCCAGGGAGATACGCTCACGATCAGGATCTACCTGGAGAACAATAGCGGTGATCTCGTCGCCCTTCTTGAAGTCGCGAACAGCTTCTTCACCGGACTGCTGCCAGGAGATGTCAGATAAGTGAACGAGGCCGTCAATGCCGCCGTCCAGACCGATGAAGATACCGAAGTCAGTGATGGACTTGATCTTACCGGTTACACGGTCACCCTTGGAGTGAGCCTCAGCGAACTCCATCCATGGGTTTGGCTTGCACTGCTTTAAGCCCAGAGAAATACGACGACGCTCCTCATCGATCTCGAGAACCTTAACGGTTACGTTGTCACCAACGGAAACAACCTTGGATGGGTGAATGTTCTTGTTGGTCCAATCCATCTCGGATACGTGAACCAGACCCTCAACACCTTCCTGGATCTCTACGAAGCAGCCGTAGTCGGTTAAGTTGGTAACCTTACCCTCGAGGTTGGAACCAACTGGGAAGCGGCCTGCGATGTTGGCCCATGGGTCTTCGCCTAACTGCTTGAGACCTAAGGAAACACGCTGACGCTCGCGGTCAAACTTAAGAACCTTAACCTCAATCTCATCACCGACATTAACGATCTCGGATGGGTGCTTAACACGCTTCCAGGCCATATCGGTAATGTGTAATAAGCCGTCAACGCCACCGAGGTCAACGAATGCACCGTAGTCGGTCAGGTTCTTAACGATACCCTTAACCTCCTGGCCTTCCTGCAGGTTGGCTAATACATTCTCACGCTCGGAAGAGTTCTCAGACTCAATAACAGCACGACGAGAAACAACTACGTTGTTGCGCTTCTGGTCAAGCTTGATAACCTTGAACTGAAGCTCCTTGCCCTCTAAGTGAGCAGTCTCACGTACTGGACGAACATCAACTAAAGAGCCTGGTAAGAAAGCACGGATACCGCCTAACTGTACGGTGAAGCCGCCCTTTACCTTACCGTCGATCAGACCGGTAACAGCTTCGCTGTTCTTGTAGGCCTCATCGAGCTTGTTCCAGGCTTCATTGCGCTTGGCCTTCTCACGGGACAGGATGGTCTCGCCGTCGCCGGATTCGATGGACTCAAGAACAACTGGAACGGTATCGCCAACAGCAACCTCAATCTCGCCCTGGGCGTTCTTGAACTGCTCAACTGGAATGTTAGACTCGGACTTTAAACCGGCGTCTAAAACTACGAAGTCGGCGTTGATGGCAACAACGTGAGCGTTGATGGTATTACCTGGACGGGATTCGTTCTGGCTAAAAGACTCTTCGAGGAGTTCGGCAAAACTAATAGACATTAAGGATTGATTCCACAGGCACCCTAAAGCTTCTTGCTTCAAGGAGGTAGTTAAAATTTAGTATCATCCATGACACTGTAAACAAGTGATCGCGGATTATAACAATGATCAAGTATCCGATCAAGGTTTTCACCACCCTGTACAGGGCCATTAGATGCAAATTATTTCCATATAGGAGTAAGCTCAAATAAAGGCCATAAATAAGCCTGAGCCTGGCCGGTATCTTACCTGCTAATTGCCCCACTTACACCATGCCCTCTCAAAAGTACCGTTTATTCCCCATAACAGACCACAAAACGTCATAAACATGCCCTTTTTCAGGGCATCTCTCACTCCTTCCCTACCAGCGCACTGGATCATACCTGCCTGGCCGCACAGCCATGGTCCCGAAGGAAGCTTTCAGCCAGCCAGAGCATGCCCTGAACTGCGGCCTTTGCCAGTCTCCCCGATCACAGCTTATAGCATTATTTACCATCAGCTAAAGCACAGGGCAGAGCCCGTTGAGGCTCTGCCCTGTGCTGTACTGCTCTTTGGTTGACTGACGGCCGCTATCTGCTCGCACGGCGCTGCCAGTAATACTCGTCAGAAAGGCAGTTCTGAGCTCCTGTTTCCTCTTGTTAAGGGTGGTTGCATGTCAAGGAGCTTAATGAGTTGCTGGTGCTCGTCTGCAAGGACCTTGCTGTCAGGATATGAGCCAATCTTCAGCAGTCTCTTGAGCTGCCTGAATCCAACATAGCGGGGAATTACTCCCAGTCCGACCGCATCCATCACAGTCTGAGCGCCGCTGCTAATCTGCCTCTTGCCCTGCTCATAACCACTTGAAATCTCTTCGCCGTGATCTGCGGTTTCCAGCATGGTTAAGGGCTCGCGAGTCCCCGAATTTCCCGCCACCGGCGCATAATCGCCTGAGCGACTCATGACATTAAAGAAGTTTATTTCGCTATTGCTTACCGATGCAGGTATCACCCGGGCATCTGCCAGTGCCTGACATATGCCAGATAAAGACATACGGTGGCCTTTCTGAAGCAACTGTTTCTGGACAATACGAAGCATCATCAGGGCAAGCACGCTCAGGCAGCAGTGAGCTTCGATTCTCTGGATAAGCTTTTCGTCTGGAGAATCCGGGAACAATGACACTGTCATGAGCTTAAAGCTGTCCTTAAGACCGGCAAGCCTGTAGCAGGAATCAAGCACTTCGGTATCACTGAGCGGCTGGTGTTTGCTGCTGACTGAGTGGCCTAATACTAAAGCCGCATAGCCCGCAACTTTCTCTTTGGCTTTAATCCGCTCGTCATTTAGCCCCTTTGCCGCGACTGCACTTTGCTTGAGCGCATTGAGCAAGGCAAGATCCCTGGCTCTTCTTTGAGGGCAGAATGTATAAACAATCCTGCATGGAACTTCAGCCGCACCAGCCAGCTCACTGCCATATTGCCAGCATGGTTCAGCAGCAGACCTGACTTTCATAACGAAGTCACAAACCTTGAATCTGGGGGCATTTTCCTGAATCCTGCTGTCATTGGATTCCAGGACAAAGGTGCCGTCATCACCAGGAATGAAGTTTTTGTAACCTGACAGATCCAGCATTTGCCTGCGGTCTTCGTCACTTTGCTTGGACAGATGGAACGGCACCACAAATCCCATATCGTTGTGGCGGGCCATGCGTACCACTTGAGCTTCGTTGCTGAGGCTCTCTGCAATCAGACAGTAATTGCTGATACCGTATTGATCTTTGAGCGCCTGAACCGCCTCTGGCAGCAGGTCCAGGTCGTTCGGAGTTCCCAGCGAAATGTGGCAATCAAGGGGAAAGCCCTCCTCGTCAGCTGCAATAGCCACTGAAATAACAGGCAGTCCCTCACAGCTGTCCGGGCCGCAATCAGCATCAGCAAGGCAGGCGCCATGGCTCATCATTTCCGGGTCACAGCTGTCGTGCAGGCTGCAGCCAAACAGGGCGTTGCCATGAGTGGCTGCCTCCAACCAGATGTTAAAACAGCTGATAAAGGCTGTTTTGACTGGTTTTTCCCGGGGCTTTGCATGTGTTTTGACTGCATATTTGAGCAGCTGACTGCCGTGCTCATAAAGGAAATCCTGTGCATGGTCAAAACCGCTCTGACTGACAGAGCTCCATGGGCAGTAGATAAAGTCACTTATGTTGTTGCTTGCCTGCAAGTATGACTGTGGTCTGACAATTTTGACTGACGCCAGGTAGAACAGCAGATCATTGAGGCTCCACGCCTCTATTTCGGTATAAGCCTGCTGAAGATAACTGATCTTGTACTTCAGTCCCAGTTCCATCTCCCATATTGGCTTCAGCGCAAGATGGCCGTAATGAAGCTCGAAAGCCCCGTTTAACCTGGGGGTATCGTCACACTCCAGGCCATCATCATCAACCTTAGCAACATCAGCCGCCTTTACCGCTGCCTCTGCTGCCTCTGCTGCCATGGTCAGCCGTGCATTCAGACAGTCACGTTCCAGTTCAGCAGTGAGCTGCTTGCGAGCTCGCTCGTCCTCAAATGCTCTTCTTACCTCCTCAGGTAAGTTCTCGTACCTGCCATAGCTCTTCACCACCCTTTTGACGCACTTGCCTGTTTCAGGATCATGAACCGACTCCATCATAAGCAGGTACTTCCTGCCACGATTGGTCTTCAACCTCAGGTACATAAGTTCCCCCAAATATCCATACCTAATGATAGAGCCCAATTCTATCATTCTGCCCCCTGAATCCCCCAGAAGCATAAAAATTATTTGCAGACAAAATAAAAGCCAACTCCTATACATATAAGGGTTGGCTAAGAGGATCTGGCAATATGGCTGCTAAACACAGGTCAGTCTACCACTGCCTGCCCCTGCACCCCACACAAGCACAAAAAGAACACCTGTACTGACAAACGCAAGTCACCTGGTGATGCGCTGCAGCATGCAGCCCCCTGCCATAAAACCTGACATCATTCATCTGAGCTCAAAAAAAGCACAGGGCAGAGCCTGTTGAGGCTCTGCCCTGTGCTGTGCTTTGCCCCTGCCTGCCTTGCGGCTGTCCCGCATCGTTTGTGTGGGCGCCCAGGGAGGTCAGGACAATACTGCTTAATAACCCGGTGAGGCTCAGGCCTGCTGCTTTGACCTGATGTAGTCCATGGCAGCATTGAATACCTCTTCAATGCTCATGTTGGTGGAGTCGAGTACCAGAGCATCTTCAGCTGCCTTGAGCGGGGCTACTGGACGGTTGCGGTCGCGCTCATCACGCTCGGTGATTTCCTTGAGGATAAGATCGTAATCGGCTTCCTTGCCAGCCTGCTCAAGCTGCAGCTTGCGGCGCTGAGCACGGACCTCAGGGGAGGCATCGAGGAAGATCTTGACCTGAGCATCAGGGAAGACAACAGTGCCCATATCACGGCCGTCAGCAACAAGACCTGGCTCCTTGCGGAAGTCGCGCTGGCGCTGCAGCAGGGCCTGACGTACCAGTGGGTGAGGGGCTACCTTGCTGGCATTGAGACCGCACTCTTCGGTACGGATAGCACGGGAGACATCCTCATCGCCCAGGAATACGTGCACACCATCGTCCTGAACCTCAAAGCTTAATGAGAGTACCTGAGCTTCCTGAACCAGAGACTCCTCATCAAACATGGCCAGACCGGCCTTGCGGGCAGCATAGGCTAATACGCGGTAAATAGCGCCAGAATCGAGCAGATCATAGCCTAAAGTTTTAGCAAGACGACGGGTGAGCTCACCCTTGCCAGCACCGCCTGGACCGTCTACAGCAACAACAAATGCCTTTTCCAAAGTTAACTTCCTTTAGCGCCCTGTTCAGTGCCGGCAACGTAAACATTGCACCGGCTCAGGCGTATCTTGCAGTACCTGGCAGACCTCAGATGCTCACAGACATAAATGGACGGGTATTTAAACCCATGCCCCAAATGCCCGCCTTAAGCAGGTCAGGACCTTGCCTGTCCGTCCTGGAGAACAGATCAGGTACTGATATAAATCCATAAACAAAGATTCTCAGGCGGCAGCCGCCCTCCTGAGATGCTCCTCAGCTCCATGGCAAACAGCCTCAACTGAAAAAGCTTGTCAATTTTAGCAACATTCACCATGCATAGCAAAAATGCAGACCACGTATTCCCGGCGGTAAATGGCCATTTAACGCCCTTTGCTCGCCACCGTAAAATCTCCGAGCCCAAAGCTGATCGCCTGGCACCTGGCGCCACCCGGCCATACCGCGCGTGCCGCCCATAATCGTGCATCGGACCGTACCTGCACTGCCCATCCCGGCAACAAGCATGTCACCTGACCATCTTCGGAACGCCCGGCATCGCCGGATCCTGCCAGCACTTACCCTGGATTGCATCCCTGCAGCAGCCGGGTATGCATTTATATATACATTTAAGCATGCCTGCTGCCTGGTGACATCCTGACCTGAATGACAGTATGAGTGGCCAGAATTTGTGCCGGGCTTGCGCTGAGCTTGTCGTACCAGCAGCACTGGTACTGTTATTGAGCATCACTCACGACATACATCTGGATTACAGGATAGTGATACCTTGCACTGTCCTGCAGGCCATGAAGTTAGTCCTGTCGGCAGGGCAAATCAGGGTACTGAATGGCGGGCTGATAAGGGAATTGCCAGGTTGCCCCACTGGGCGCAGATACGTCACTGGGCGCGTGCACTGGCCAGTCCTGATTATGGAGGCATGTCATGGCAGGCAGGTTTTTCCGTTGGATGCTCACAGCTCTGTAGCCTGGACATGGATGGTCCTTTTGCCATGACATGGGGCCTGCCAGGCTGTCACCCAAAAGTCCTGGTCGGGCACTCAAACAGTGCTGTTTAAGGAGGGGATATAGTTGCGCAAGCGTGATTCTGACGGGCTTGCTCATGATAAAAATAGGTAATAACTGTCATGTACTAATGTCCCTCATGTATAATACCAGCTCATTATCAGAACGGTCTTTGGACCGTCCAGGGATTCAGTCAGATACGCCTGGTCGTATCTCTTGCTGAAAGCTATTAACAATTCAGGTATTAGTCGTGGCAGAAAGTGAAATCTTTGAGCAGGGCCCAAGCGCCATGCTTCCAAGTCGTTTCGGTATGTTTAAAATCAAAGTGTTCAAGGACCACCAGTTACGTGAGCACGCAATTATCTATACAGGCGATCTGACCACCGATGAACCGGTCCTGGCCCGCATTCACTCTGAGTGCCTGACCGGCGATACTCTGGGCTCACTGCGCTGTGACTGCGGCTTCCAGCTCGAGGCTGCTCTGCGCAAGATTTCTGAAACTGGTCGCGGTGCTCTGCTGTACATGCGCCAGGAAGGCCGTGGCATTGGCCTGTTCAACAAGATTGCCGCCTACCGTCTTCAGGACAATGGTCTTGATACTGTAGAGGCCAATCTCCAGCTGGGCTTCCCGGCCGATGGTCGCACCTATGGCATCTGCGCTGACATGATGCGTGCCATGGGCTTTGAGCGCATTATCCTCATGACCAACAATCCGGCCAAGATCGATGACATCAGCAAGCACGGTATTGAGGTTGTAGCCCGCGAGCCGCTTGAGTACGGCGAGAACAAGTACAACGAAGACTATCTGCACGTTAAGAAAGAAAAGATGGGCCACCTGCTCCATCATCAGGACTGATAATCTCGTCAGTCACTGACCACAACGGACCCAGGCCCTGTGCCTGGGTCTGTTATTTTCAGCCCCGCAAAGCTCGCGTCTGCCCGCCTGACTTTCGACTCATCCCGGTAAAGCAGGCTGGAGACTGCAGCAGGCTGTACGCCATTCTGAGCTGTCTCCGCCGCCATAGAGGTGATGCAGCAAGCTGTCAGGCACTGATGCCCGGTCGCTGCCGCCATGGAGCTGTCCGGCACTGATGCCCGGTCGCTGCTGCCATTGAGCTGTCCGGCACTGATGCCCGGTTGCTGCTGCCATGGAGCTGTCAGCAAGGACCTCTGAGCACAGCGTCAGCTGACTTCAGGGACTGCTCTTTTGAAAACAGGAGTGAGGAAATGCCTTACATGGAATTTGAAGGTCGCCAGATAGAGGTTGATGACGAGGGCTACCTGTTGCATCCTGAGGACTACAGCGAAGCTCTGCGCGACTTCATGGCCGCCAAATCAGGACTCAGTCTGACAGCTGAGCACATTGTCATTATCGACACAGTGCGCTCCTACTATCAGCAGTATGCCTCTACCCCACCTGTTCGCGGTCTTATCAAGCTGCTGCAAAAAGAGGGGCATGAGGAGCTGGCCAACTCACGCAAGCTGGCCGTACTCTTTCCTGACGGAGCGGCCAAGTGTGCCGCCCTTCTGGCAGGCCTCCCCAAGCCAGCCCGCTGCATTTAGCCCCACGGCAGTTCCTGTCCATGCCCGCACCTTGCCACGGCCGCCCTTACTACGGCCGCCCTTACTGCAAACCTGTACTAACCCCCCGACGCCTGCACAGCAAGACGCCAGCTGTGCCAGAGCGTGAGTTATGGCAGGCATGCATGCCGGGATGACCTTGCGGCCATACCGGGCTGAGTGCCTTGCAGCTGCCGTTCAGGCTATCTTTACTGGACCAAAAGCAAAAAAGGAACCCTGTGGGTTCCTTTTTTGCTGTGTCCTTATGACAAAAGCTTTATTATCAGGCCTTTTCTGCGCCTTCATTTTGCTGAGCCTGAGCGTCTGCAGGGGCGCTGTAGACAGCCGGGGCTGGTGCTGGAGCAGAGGCTGTGGCTTGAGCCTGTGCGACCGGGGCAGGAACTGATGCCTGACTTTCCTCGGACATGTGGCTCAGACCGACCTTGAGATAGACTATCATGGACCAGATAGTAAGTACGGTAGCAACGCCCAGCAGGCCGATAGCGGCGTAAATCATTGGATCGTTGTGGCGCCAGATCAACAGAGAAATTGCAGCCATCTGAATGGCGGTCTTCCACTTGCCTACCCAGTTCACAGCTACCTGAGCGCGCTGACCGATTTCAGCCATCCACTCACGCAGGGCGGACACTACAATCTCACGGGCAATAATAACCATTGCAGGAATGGAGACCAGCAGATTCATGTGAGGGAAAAAATCGCCTACATGAACGCTGTAGTATTCGACAATCAGTACCAGAGCGGTACATACCATGATCTTGTCTGCCACAGGATCAAGGAAAGCACCAAATTTAGTGGTCTGCTTGAGCTTGCGGGCCAGATAGCCGTCAAGCATGTCAGTCAGGGCAGCAATGACGAAAACTAAAGCTGCAATCATGTTGCTCTTGGTAGATGGGAAATAGAACAGTCCCACGAACACTGGTATGAGCAAGACTCTTAATATGGTCAGCAGATTTGGCAGATTAAACATCAAAATCGATCCTGAGAAGTGGTTCAGCTTAAGTAAAACGCAGCAGCCCATTTGGCCGCCCCTAATTATAGGCTAAGTTTTGAGAAAACTTTGCGATCCAGGGACTAAATTTCACTTTCTTAGCCCTACTTCCCGTCACAATGCCATTTTGCTGAAAACAGGCTGTAAAAATACATATCACCCAATCAGTAACACCGGCCACCAGAGCATCAGCCTCTCCCCCATACCAGAATGTCAATCTGTAGCCCCCAGGTGCACGCCCCTGCCCCTCTTAACCATGCCACTCCCTGCCACTGCCACTCTTTGCGGTGCCCCCGTAACTGATATTGAGCCAGCTGTTCCGTACAGCAGATGCGTACTGCCGTGCCTGTCAGTGCGGCTGATAGCCAGGCCTGGCGGGACGGCCAGTTATGACTGCTGACTGCGTATGTTGCTGCCAGAGCAAATGCGTAGAAGAGGTTTGGGATCTCAGTACCTGTTGCTTGTGACATTGCTGGTGGATGGGCTGTTTACTGGGCAGCCACGGGTATGTCGAGGTTAAACTGCAGCATCATTGATGCCTGAAAGGTGTTGCAACTCACAGCAGCTGCTGTTGCTTAATGCTATGCTGATGATCTACAGAGAATAAATTTTTACGCTGCCTGACAATCAAACAGTACCTCTATTGCATGGTGCTGGACTTTGCAGGCAGACGAGACAGAGAGAACACCGGATCCTTATGTCTGCACTGCCTGGCATGACCTGGCGGTGGCAATGACATGCCTCCGGCATGATTATTACAGACTTATAAGGCAGGGAAAATTATGGAAAAGTGCACTTCAAAGACCGACGGATCACAGCTGCCTGGCCCACCGGGTCTGACCGTCGACAGTAACCATATCAGTACCGAGCTTACCTGCATTGAGTATCACCGCACCGCTCATGCTCCACGCATTCCCGTATCACGCTCATTTAATGTCAGGGACTTTGGTGCCGTTGGTGACGGCATTCACGACGATACCGATGCCATTCAGGACGCCATACTTGAGGCGCGCACCTTTGCTCATACAGTTGAGGGCCTTATCAACGCCGCCCTCTACCAGGAGCGACTTGCCCAGCTGATAAGCGAAGCTGCCAGCTCCGCAACTCCATCCCCTGAGGCTCACGGCCCTGAGCATGACCATAGCCCGCATGACCATTGTCACAACCACAGCCATGGTCATGGAGACGGCCAATGCCCTCGTGGCCACGGACATGGACCACATGGCCATGGGCATGGCTGCCATGGCCCTCATATGCTTCATCATGGCGGCCACTGTCATGGCGGGCACTGCCCTGCCGGTCACGGCAAGCACTCACAATATCCTGCCGCCCATCCTCAGATTGCCTGTGAGGTGATTATTCCTGCTGGTATCTACCGTGTTTCGGCCGTCAAGCTGACCTCACGCATCCGTCTGGTTCTGGAAAAGGATGCTGTGCTCACTGCCAGCACCTGTCCTGAGGATTATCCGTCCATCACAACCAATATTGGCGGAGAGCAGATCCAGGCAGCGCCGGGCCTTATCAGCGTGCTTGGCTCCCAGAATGTCGAGATTTGCGGCGAAGGTGCCATCAATGGATCTGGTGCAGCACTGCTGCATGCAAAATCAGGTCAGGTAAGAGTACGCAACGTGCTGATCCAGGACTCCCGGAAAGTGTCCATAAACGGCATTACCATGGTCAATTCGGCCTTTTGCAATATCCATGTGCTCAACAGCGAGAAAATCAGCCTGAGCAATATGCTCTTCCAGTGGAACTGCGGTCCGTGCACCAAGGGCATTGTGGTGGAACAGAGCAGCAAGGTAGCCATTGGCCACTGCACCTTCATCAACTCAGGTGTCGATAACGACATGTCCATGGGTGTAGCCGTACTGACAGGCCCATCAGCCTCAGGGGTGCCGCTGCACCGCGTATTTGTCTCCCGCTGCAGTTTCTACAACGGTGCCGGCATCTGCTCAGGACCGGACCTGCTGCACGCTACCCGACCATCCCAGGCCGGTGCCTGCTTCCCACACTGACAGGACAGGCAACTGCGGCCATGGCCACGCACGGATGTCCCGCTGCCGGGCTGTCATACTGATAATTCCTGGCAGAGCCGGGTACTGACCTGACAGTCAACCGCAGCCCATGTTTCCCGGCATGGCCGGGCATACAGGGACAAGCTGAATATGGCGGGATTGAGATAATCTGCCAGGAGGTTTCCCTCATAGGGGCCCCGGCCGCAAGGGACTTGTGCTGCAAGCCATTAACGATAAAGGGCAACACCAGGGTTGCCCTTTATCATTTGTGCAGAACGCATCTGTCCCCATTATCAGGCTCAAGCCTCAGGCCATGGCCCACGCTCTGGCTCTGGGCCAGGGCCAGGGCCAGGGCCAGGACCATGATGCCGCTCAGCTGGCTGTACTTCAGGCATGATGGTCTGCCATGGTGGCCTGTGCTTACTGCTCTGGCGGGGCCGGGATGCCCAGAGCCAGCAGCAGGTCGGAGGCCTCGTCCGGCACATTAAACCTTGCTCGTCCCTGATCATCGTAAGTCAGGGTAATGGTATCGAGAGTGCGGAGCAGAGCGTCCATGGACTGGCAGCTGTTTTCAACTGGCAGGCGGCTGGTGCGGGCACGGTAGCCTGACATGACCAGCTCATTGCGCAGCCCCTGAGCCATGAATGAAAGCATGATTTTCAGGTCATCACCATGAGACATGGACATGGCTCTTGAGACCTCGACAGCCAGCAGATAGCGGTGCAGTACCTTGTTGGCTGAGGCATTATTGTCATTGGTTACCAGCACCATATAGCCCTGATAGCGCAGATAATCCTTTACCGCATCCTGATTGACGGTAAAGGCCGGGCCCTGTCCTTTGAAATAAGGAGCCTCATTGTAGGAGGTCAGAGTTTTAAGCAGCTCTTTGTCTTCATGGCTCAGGCTCTTGCCGCTCTTGATGAGGTTTGAGCAGTCCTGGAAAAAATCAGTAAGACGCAGATAGCGGTTCATGCGCACTACAGGGTCAAAGAAGACATGGTAACTGATGCGGCCGTCGCGCAACAGCAGAGTTCTGTCGTTGTAAAAAGCGCGGTCGACATTGCCCATGTGCTCCTGGTAGCTCACATAGTGATACTTCTGATTGAAGAGATCCTGGCGGTTGCACATATAGCGTATGCCCTCACGCTCGGCACGCTCAATAATGTGCTCAGACAGGGACCCAGAAGCCAGCTTCAGGGAGCAGATAAAGGTACGCTCCTCCATGAACATACGTCTTAAGGTAGCCGCAATGCCCTTGCCATCGTCATGAATGACGCCAATGGCATTGCGGCCGTCCAGGCCGGTGTCCTCAAGCGAGGCGGCAAAGCGGCTGTAATCAACATCACGCTGGGAGGCGTTGTCACGCACAGACAGCAGCTGCAGCACATTAACAGGAGGCCGCTCAAAATACACCGGCAGTCCCGGCCAGCCGCTGTTAATGGCTATGTACAGGCCCTCAGTGTAATAGACATCCTCAAGGTCAGAATGACAGTCCTCACGTGCTGCCTCGCGTACATCGACAGGCACCATGGCTCTGGTCAGCACCAGACGGTCATTGCGCTCTGAGGTCGACAGGTGCGGAAACATTTCCATGAAGGCATGGGAGAACACAGGGCTCAAAATAAAGCTTCTGAGCTCCTCAAGTTCAGGCTGGCCATCAGGACAAGGCAGCTGCATCAGCCCTGGCTCAAGCCACGGCAGATGTACCCTGGCCCTGCCAGCACCTGCCCTTGCGCATGAGTCTGCACGGGCACCTGCGCATCCTGCCCCACCGAGCTCATCAGGCTTATTGGCCGGATCGGCTTCATACTGTCCCTGAGTTCTGCTCTTACTCATGTCGCAACTGTCTTCAGCTCCGGGCAGGTACTTCTGTCCATGTCCATGTTCATGCACATGCCCGTCGCCATTGCCAGCCACATAGTCAGTGGCTGTCTCGTAAGAGCAGTCAGATTCACTGTCCATGTCAGGAGAGCAGCTGTGGTCAGATGGATGGGAGAAAGGTTTGCTGTGGGCTACAGCCTCAGGGCGCAAGGCAAGGGCAAAGACATAGTTGAGCGCACCATGGACCATACGACGGTGCATGTCATCACTCCAGCTCTCAATATGCCCCCTGGCCATACGGTCCACACCACTCAGATGCATGGCTGTGTTCAGGCAATGGTAGATATTGTTTTTGGCAGCCAGAAAGGCAAGAGCCCAGGTAAGACCGGCCGGTACCGGCTGTCCTGAGCAGGCTGCACGAATAATGTCCGGGCCCTCGCCACCGGCGCAGGCGGCGGCGCCCATAGCGCTGCCAGCGGCGCTGGCTGCAGCAGCGCTGACGCCAGCGGTGGATGCATGGTCACGGCTGGCGGCCGGATGGCTCAGATTAAAGCAGGCAAGGGTATCGATAGCAGTCTGTCGGAGGGCATAGGGAAGCTCAGGGCGCTCATCACCAGGGCCAATGGCTCTGACGGCGCCGGTGCCGGCAGCAACCGGGGCTCCACTGTCAGAGCGGCTGGTGGCTCTTCGACCTGACCTGGCGGACTGTACAGGCGCAGCTGGAGCAGCAGGTGCGGCTGAGCTGTCAGCCTGGCCATTGCCACCGACGCTCAGGAGGGTTGCAGCAGGATCATCTTGCGGAGAAAAACGGCTGTCAGCAGCGCCTGATGGCCTGCTGTCCTTAAGTTCCTTATGCTCTTGTACCGCCATGTGTAATTCCCGGACTGTTCAATCGTAGACAAGTTAAAAGCATGTACAGACAAACTGTGTGTAATTATTAACGGCCTAACCTGCCTGTGCTTCATTGCCAATGCCTGTTTTTAAGGCATCGGCACACACCAAACCTTAAAAATGCAAATCACTGCGCGCCATGGCAGCAGCACCATTGCAATGCAAGATACAGTATTAATGAGCTATTAGCGCAGGCTTACTGTCTGACATTTCGCCATTTCATTGCCCTCATGACCACCATATCGCCTGTCGTTATCTATATAAATACATGATTACATGTATGCTGCGTATCATAATGCCTGCAGGCCGTTGCAGCCGCCTGCCAGCGGCCAAAGCCCCTGCACCGGCCATACGAAGACTGCTCAGCCCCAGCACGAACATGCGCACTACCTGCGCAGGCCATACGCAGACCTGGTCAGCGCCTTGCCCGGCACTGCCTTGCTTTCCACGGCAAGCTGACCAAACATCATGAGCTCCATGGAATCAGCCCACATAAGGACTGAGCAGGGCCTGTCATGGCATGGCATGGCCGATCCGGCCTGACGCTGTAGGGCGTGGAGAAATTGACCGGTCTGAAAAACAGACGGCCGACATCACTGACCGTCGTAATTGACAAGTAACCAGTAATGTCGGCCGGTATAGCTGCGCGCATGCCCCAGGGCGTGGCTGCGCGCATGAGATTCATGCGGGCTGCCGCCAGGGAAGCCTGCTGCAGTGGGCATCCCGCAGGATGCAGCCAGAAGCCTGCTGCAGTGGGCACCATGCAATATGCAGGGTGCAGGTCTGGGTGCAGATCAGGCTGCAGCTATGGACGCCCTGCTGCTATTCAAAAGGTGAAGGATCGCCAATGCCTACGCGGCGGATCTCAGGTACACCATCCTCAAAGCGGATTACGGTTGTGGACTGAGGGTTGAGCACACCTCCGTCGATAATGACATCGACAATAGTGCCAATCTTGTCATTGATTTCGACAGGATCGGACTCGGCCATATCCTCACCAGGCATGATGAGCGAGCAGCTCATCAGCGGCTCATTGAGCTCATCAAGCAGAGCTTCAAGAATGCGGCACTGAGGAACACGCAGGCCAATGGTGCGGCGCTTTTCATTCATTACACGGCGCGGCACATCCTTGGTGGCCGGCAAAATGAAGGTGTAGGCACCTGGAGTATTGTTCTTGAGCAGGCGGAAAACACTGTTATCTACTTTTGCATAAGTAGACAGCTCGGAAAGATCGCGGCAGATCAGGGTGAAATTGTGGTTCTTGCTGATCTGACGAATTCTGGCAATGCGCTCCATGGCATCCTTCTGGCCCATCAGACAGCACAGGGCGTAGGAGGAGTCGGTTGGTATGACGGCTACACCGCCATTGCGCAGAATATTGCAGGCGTTTTTAATAAAACGTGGCTGGGGATTATCCGGATGGATGGAAAGAAAATCAGCACTCATGATAGATCCTTAACATATCGCTCAGCGCCAGACTGAAACAGTGCTGAACTCAGACACCGGCAGATACCGGACAGGGAAATATGGCCTCAAAAAGGCAAAGGCCACAACCGCAGCTGCGGTCGTGGCCCATTATACCAGTATAAATCAGTGCACTTAGTGAGCACGATCAGCAAAAATGAATGGCATCCCCAGGCAACATCAGCCCCGCTCCATGGGCCATTTGCAGACCCTGGCCCCATTTGCCACTACCATCTGTTAATTGCTCCAATGCCCATACCGGGCTCTGACGCTGCGGGAGCGTACAGAGCCCAGACTGGAGCGGCCCCAGCATCGCAGGAAGCCCGGCGGTGCGTGGGGAGCCCGGGGTGCCGGACTGATTGTATGCTTTTGGCTCGTGGCCTTTGCTCGTTGCCTTTATTAATTAATTAAGGCGGGTGACCAGCTGCTCGAGGCTCAGACGGGACTTAGGACGCTTGTCGACGGTATTTGAGTCCTTAGCTGAGCGGTAGCCCAGCAGTACGATAACAGCGGTCTGCTCCTTGCGATCTGCAAGCTGCATAATCTCATCGCACTTTTCGTAATCAATGCCCTCAAGAGCAGTTGAGTCTACGCCATAGGCGGCAGCGGCATAGACCATGGTGCCAAAGGCAATATAGGCCTGCTTGCAGGTCCATGCGTTGTAATCGCCCTTTTCCACGTGCAGATTGCTGAAGAAATGACGGGACTTGTCCTGAGCGGCAACCAGCTCGGCATCAGGCAGACGGCCATCCCTTATTTCAGCTTCCAGAACGGCCTTTAAATGATCCTCATCAAGCTCACTCTTGCAGGTGATTACAACAGCATGGGAAGCGCCATCATAGCGCTGCATGTTAAAGTCTTTTATGGCTGGACGCAGATTGTCCTTAGACGCACCGGTGAGCACATAAAAGTGGTATGGCTGGCTGTTTGCAGAAGTTGGAGTGAGGCGGGTACACTCTAAAATACGGGTGACAGTATCCTCATCAACTTTGCGGCTGGAATCATAATACTTGGTGGTATAGCGCTGCTCTAAAAGCTCTTTAAAATCCATGGTCTATGAACTCTTGAAAATAATGGCCGGGCACTCAACAGTGCCGCCTCCCTGTCAAGCATAGCACAGCTGCAATTTGCCGTCCCCCTGGCAGCCATTATGGAGCATGGCTCCGCCACCACGCACGCAGCTGCTGCCTTGCAGCTGCTGCGCATCGCGCCGCACCCGGAGGCTGGACTGGGGCGGGCAAGGCCGTGCCGGTCAAGGTCGGGTTCGGTCTGGAGGGTTGGGGGCAGAATTTGAGCGCACTGTTCTGCTGCTGTGCAAAATAGGGCTGAGCGGACTTTGGGCGCAGTAAGGAACTGTAAGCAATTAAATTGATCTTTTAAAACCATTGATTCGATAGTTCCAGAGAGGAAATGGCCCAATGGGTTCCATGTCTATCGATTTCATCTGGGCATCACTGATTTTGATGCCTGTTT
>NZ_JALKIL010000030.1 GCF_023051105.1 Anaerobiospirillum sp. NML120449
GCATGAGCAGCATGAGGGTTAGTAGATTGTTTGAGTACGTCATACGAAACTACTTTATGAACAACTACGAGCCAACAAAGGCATAAATAAGCCAATATTTGGCGAATACGCCTCAACGCCTAACACTAGTTATTTTAAAAGTCAATTAATTTCAATTATTTTTGAGAGGCATATCCTTCATCGGTTTGCCGTATCAGATCAACGATATCAGCAAGAATATCGAAACTGCCAATGAGGCCATGGTCCGTTATCTGACGCCAAACAATCAGAGCGAGGACAACCGCCGCAAACTCGAAGAGTCAATTGCTGAGCTCAATCGCACCGTATCGGTACTGCATGTAGCTCCGCAGATTAGCAATCTGCTGACCTCGCTGAAAGCCAACACAGCCAAATATACCGAGTACTACAACAAGGATATAGTTTCCCTTATTAACAGCCACCGTCCTTACGAGGCTCTCGAGGTCTATCTCAACATGATTGCTCCTCTGACTACCGTGCTCAAAAAAGAGGTAGATCAGATTACGGCCTTCCGTTTTGGCATTATCGAAACCAGATCGGCTGAGCTTATTCAGACTGGCAGCCTGACCATTGTTATCTGCGTTACTGTGCTGCAGATCATCATGAGTCTGGTCATTGCCCTCAAGGGTGCCAACTATATCCAGCGCAATATCGAGCTGCAGTGCCAGAATGCCAGCGCCCTTGCCCGAGGTGAGTTCAACCTGCAGTTCCCTCCATCAGCTCAGGATGAGTTTGGTCATCTCAACGAAGCCATGAAGGCCATGACCACCAAGCTGCGCGACACCATCGGCCATGTTGTTACCCTGTCCAATCAGATTAATGACTCCATGACCAGCGTGGAGCAGGCCTCCTCCAACATCTGTGATGCCATGTCCCGTACCGAAAGCCAGGCCATCACTGTAGCTGCCTCGGCAGATGAGATGGTTTCTACCACTCAGAACATCGCCTCCAACTGCGATACAGCCGCCCAGTCATCCCAGCAGTCTTCAGACCTGACTCACAATGGCATGGAGATGGTTAACAAGGCCGCAACTGACATCAAGACTCAGTATGAGCAGATGAAGGCCAGCGCCTCTACCATTAACACTCTGGTAGATCAGGCTCAGCAGATTGGCTCTATCGTCGGCACCATTGATGAAATCGCTGCTCAGACCAACCTGCTGGCCCTTAATGCTGCCATTGAAGCTGCCCGAGCAGGTGAGGCCGGTCGTGGCTTTGCCGTAGTAGCTGATGAGGTTCGTGCTCTTGCAACCCGTACCACCTCCTCAACCCAGGAAATACGTGCCATGGTTAACCGCATTCAGGCTGAGACCAGCAATGCCACTGATGCCATGACGGCCAATCTCGACAGCATGGCAGAGGTTGCTGACAGCACTATCACAGTTCAGAAGACTCTGTCTGACGCGCTCAACTGCGTAAATGAGGTAAACCGCCAGATTACCCATATTGCCGAGGCCTCAGAGCAGCAGACTACCGCTACCTCCGAGATCTCCAACAACATGCAGACCATTACCCATGCCTCGAGCGATGTCTCGCATGTGGCTCAGCAGGCCCGCCAGATCTCCATTGAGACCTCCAACAGCCTCCATGATCTGGTACAGAATCTCAAGTTCTTCAAGATCTGATCTGATTAGAGTAACTTGCGCCCAGCCATGCATCAATGCATCAATGCATTCTGGACTTTCTGCTGACACCCTCTGCAACTGAGAGAAAGGGTACTTTTAGACTGTTTAGTAGTACTTTCAGTTACCAAATCGTTCCTGGTAAGACATAAGTAGCTGTATCAAGTTATGCCACTGCAGTCAGTCAGGAACTGTTTTTCAGTCAAAAATTACATGTTTCTTTGGGAGTCGTGATCTGTGCCTCAGCGCACAGCTCATGACTCCCTTTTTTTCGTGCTTCTATTCCCTTATGCTAAATACCTAAAATCTGATTTTCATATTGTACAGTTCGCTTTACATCGATCCTTAAAGACACTTGAGGCCCTGAAGCTCTGACATCAGGCCAGGCAGCCCTTTTCAGCCTGGCATCAACATGCTGACTACCACGCTTGAGCGTTTCATTACCATCAGGACATACATAAGGCAGATAACGAGTTTCCAATATATCGATACCTCAATATGTTAGCGTATCCATGCATGATGCTCCCTTAGTCTGCCCGATGTTCCCCTGTGTCGCCATGAACAAAGTCTCATATGCTCACTTTCTTCAGGTGCAAAGCTGTTTTGTATCAGGCTGCTGCTCTATTTGCTATACCGCTGCTGCACTGTTTTGTATTCAGCTGCTCTGACTTCACTATAGCGATTTGTCATAGATTTACTGTTTCGCTCATCTTATGAGCAAGATGCAAACTTCTTAAGCAGATAACAGCCTGACTGATGGGGATTATGGCTCTCATCAGGAAGAAACTGACCATTAACATCATCCAAAGTCCCTGGATGCGGGCCGTTTTGACCGACAATGATGAAATCTGACCGTTCAGATGAGGCATTAAGCTGCATCATTGAGCAGTTATCAGGTGCAAGCCTGGGTCAATCACAACATAAGAGCAGCGCAGGAGTGAGCTCATCATGATCACCATACGTTCCCTTCGTTTTCGCAACCACCCTCCCGAATGCCGGTAATTATCCTTTTACCACTGAGTGGCTCATACATGAAACAGCTGTACAGCAAAACAAACAGGCCTTCGTCCAACCGGCCCGTTGATTGCACTGAATGAGAAATCAAGCCGTTCTGAGCTGACTTACACAGCACTTACAGCTCATGAGTCCCCATGAAAGTAAGAGCTTTATGAACAGTAAATGAAGAAAATCTGTGAGATCACTGCGGCACCGCTTATTTGCTGACTGAAGCCTGCAGATCTGAGCATTGTCTGCGCTTAGCAGACCTGTTTGTCACAAACTTTGACCTTACCTTTATCCCTGAAAGCCATGATGTACCTGTAAGCCTTGCTGCATACCGGAATCCATTAATGCAGTTGCATTAATACCTTACTCTGCACGGCTCGATGAGACATCTGCGCCCCTGATATCTGCAGACAAAGCCTGTTTCCTGCACCTGCACCTGCAGCATCACAGCACGCCTGTCGGCCAGAAACTCAAGGATCACCGGAATATATGCCGGTGCCGGACAATGATATTGAAGTCAAAGGACAGATAACTACCCACCGCCTTAGTGAGGGCTGGATATGAAGTTTTTCTCTATCAAACACCGCATGTGTGTTGCGTTTTTCTCCATCCTGCTGCTGTCAATGACAGTCTCGGGACTGGCCATTAATTCCATGTACAAGTCGATTGAAATCGCTACTGAGCTCAAGAGTGTTCTGAGCATTCAGTACAAGCGTATTCATGAGACCAGTGCCGCCATTGAGGCAGTCCATGAGAACATGGTGCGCTACCTCACACCAAGGAATCAGACTGATGGCAATCTAATGGCGGTAGAGAAAGCTCTTGAGAACCTTGATAAGGCCGTGGGCGTTATGAAGGGCAAAGCCGATACCCAGAAAATTCTGAAGGTACTTAAGGCTGATGTGGCCAAATACACAAGTGTGTACCGCAACGATATTACCAGGCTCATTAAGAACAATCAGGCTTATGAGGCCCTCGAGCTGTACCTGACCGTACTGGCCCCGCTGACTTCGGACATCAAACGCAGCGCCGATGGACTGATGGCCATACGTTTTGCCGTACTGGACTCATCTTCTACAGCCCTTGTCCAGACTACTGCCCTGTGGACCATTGTGGGCATGACCTTCACTCAGGTTCTTCTCAGCCTCTTTATTGCCAAGTGGCTTGCCTACTATATCGAAAGCAACATCAAATCTCAGTGCGACAATGCCCGCTCCCTTGCTGATGGTGACTTCCGCTTTGAATTCAAACCATCAACCAGGGATGAGTTTGGCATTCTCAATACAGCCATGAAGACCATGGCGGACAAGCTGCGCAATACCATTTCTGAAACCATTGACCTGACACGCGAGGTTGAAGACTCCATGAAGGACATGGAGCAGTCAGCAATCAACATCTGTGAGGCCATGGCCCGTACCGAGCGCAAGGCCATTTCCGTTTCAGCATCGGCTGAAGAGATGGTGGCCACTACCACCAATATCGCACGCAACTGTACTGATGCCGCCCGGTCATCACAGGAGTCATCTGACCTGACAAGTCAGGGCATGAAGAGCGTCAACAACGCATCAGGCTCCATCATGACGCAGTATGATCAGATGAAGCACAATGCCTCTGCCATTCAGTCACTGGCTGAGCAGGCCATGAAGATTGGCTCCATTGTCGGCACCATTGATGACATTGCAGCTCAGACCAACCTGCTGGCCCTTAACGCCGCCATTGAGGCTGCCCGAGCCGGTGAGGCCGGCCGTGGCTTTGCTGTGGTAGCCGATGAGGTACGAGCCCTCGCTACCCGAACTACGGCCTCAACTCAGGAAATCAAGGGCATGGTCGACCGAATTCAGAGTGAGACCTCTCTTGCTACCGACGCCATGAAGACCAATCTGGACAACATGTCACAAGTAGCAGCCTCAAGCAGCGCCGTTCAGGAAACCCTCTCTCAGGCACTGAGCAACGTAAACGAGGTTAACACTCAGATAAGTCAGATTGCCACAGCAGCATCGCAGCAGACAGCCGCCTCAACTGATATCTCCAACAACATGCAGGATATTACCCATGAAGCCTCAGAGGTGAACAATGTAGCCAAGGGAGCACGAGATATCTTCATTAATACCTCACAGCGCCTTGATAACCTCATTGAAAACCTCAGGTACTTCAAGATCTGATAAGCGGCCGCCCGCTGCCCGCCGCAGCGCGCAACCCAAAAACAAATCACACGAGCCATGCCCCTGCCCACAGCGCAGCGTCATGGCTCTTTTATTTTGCGCTCCTCCGGACCCAACCTCCTTATCACCAGCCCAGTCCAGCCCCTGTGCCGCAGCAGCATGCAAACCACCTGTAGAACGGCATCCAGCCGTACCCCCTGTCCGTCATCCGCCTGCAGGATACCTGAGAGGCAGCAGTCGGAAGCTTTGCTTTTTCAGCAGCCATAGATCTCAAACATGGTCTGGACTGATGCTGTACTGACATACTGAAAATCAATATTAATCAATTCTTACGCAAACAAACACTTTAGTCATTATTGACAGTATAGAATCGCACAAGAACGGGAATGCAAACGTTTACGGAGCTGTAATTGCAGTATCTATAATGCAAGGCTTTCATGATATGACTGCATCTTTGATTTCTATGGGCTTTCATGTTGAAAATCTGAGCTTTACTTCGTTCCATTAGATAAGGAAGCCATGGCAGAAATCAATTTCCTGTCACGGTACCAGGAAGACACTAATACAAAAGGCAACAGCTATGGCAGTTTACGTCAATACCAATGTTTCAAGCCTCAACGGCCGCAGATACCTCAACAACGTACAGAATCAGCTCACTACCACATACCAGAGACTCTCTTCAGGTCTGAGAATTAATTCTGCCAAGGACGACGCTGCCGGCCTGCAGATCTCCAGCCGTTTAACCACCCAGATTAATGGCCTGAACCAGGGTAACCGCAACAGCTCTGACGGCATCGCCGTAGCTCAGACTATTGAGGGTGCCATGGACGAAATGTCCGGCATGCTCCAGAAGATCCGTACTCTTGCTGTACAGGCCAAGAACGGCACTAACACCCTGGAAGACCGTAAAGCCCTGAGTAAGGAGGCTACTGCCTTAGCTCAGGAAGTGACCCGTATTGCTCAGAAGACCACTTTCGGTGGCGCAACCGTTCTCGATGGTGCCGGCGGCTTACTGACCAAGCTTGCAGGCGCTCAGGGCAACTCTGTAGGTGAGCTTATCCTTCAGGTAGGCGCTAACAGCGGCGATACAATATCTTTCCAGGTTCAGTCCATGAAGTTCTCCCAGATAGCTAAAGGCGGCGGTATTGCTGATGCTAACCTGGCGAAGTTCTTCTCCAAGGATAATGCAATCGTTGTATTCTCCAACGCTGCAGATATCGATGAAGCTATCACTGGCATGGACAAGATGATTGCTCTGGTTGACTCACAGCGCGCCGGCCTAGGTGCAATCCAGAACCGACTTGAGAGCTCAATCCGCAACCAGGCAAACGTTTCTGCCAACCAGTCCGATGCCCGCTCACGTATTCGTGACGCAGACTTCGCCGAAGAGTCCGCCAATCTGTCTCAGCAGTCCATCATTCAGCAGGCTGCTACTTCCATGCTGATGCAGGCCAACACCCGTCCACAGCTGGGTCTGTCCCTGCTGGGCTAATCTGAGCCTCACAGCTAACACGAGCTCGGCACTAAGCCGAGCTGCCACGCAAAGCCCCTGGCCTTATGGTCGGGGGCTTTGCTTTTTCAGCAGCCATAGATCTGCAATCTGGTCTGGACTGATGCAGGCCTGACATACTGAAAATCAATGTTAATCAATCCGTACGCAAACAAACACTTTAGTCATTATTGACAGTATAGAATCGCACAAGGACGGGAATGCAAACGTTTACGGAGCTGTAATTGCAGTATCTATATCGCAAGGCTTTCATGATATGACTGCATCTTTGATTTCCATGGGCTTTCAGGTTGAAAATCTGAGCTTTACTTCGTTCCCTTAGATAAGGAAGCCATGGCAGAAATCAATTTCCTGTCACGGTACCAGGAAGACACTAATATAAAAGGCAACAGCTATGGCAGTTTACGTCAATACCAATGTTTCCAGCCTCAACGGCCGCAGATACCTCAACAACGTACAGAATCAGCTCACTACCACATACCAGAGACTCTCTTCAGGTCTGAGAATTAATTCTGCCAAGGACGACGCTGCCGGCCTGCAGATCTCCAGCCGTTTAACTACCCAGATTAATGGCCTCAACCAGGGTAACCGTAACAGCGCCGATGGTATTGCTGTTGCTCAGACTATTGAAGGCGCTATGGACGAAATGTCCGGCATGCTCCAGAAGATCCGTACTCTGGCTGTACAGGCCAAGAACGGCACCAACACCCTGGAAGACCGTAAGGCCCTTGCAAAAGAAGCTACCTCACTGGCTCAGGAAATTACCCGTATCGCCAAGGACACCACTTTCGGCGGTGCAACCGTTCTCGATGGTGCCGGCGGCTTACTGACCAAGGTTGCAGGCGGTGGTGCAGGTGCTGCTGTCGGCAACTCAATTGGTGAGCTTATCCTTCAGGTGGGAGCTAACAGCGGCGACACAATCTCTTTCCAGGTTCAATCCATGAAGTTCTCCCAAATCGCTCTGGGCGGCGGTATCCAGGACGCTACTCTGAAGAACTTCTACTCCAAGGATAATGCCGTAATTACATTCAGCGATGCAGCAAAGATTGATGATGCTATTTCTGGCATGGACAAGATGATTGCTCTGGTGGACAGTCAGCGTGCTGGCCTAGGTGCAATCCAGAACCGACTGGAGAGCTCAATCCGCAACCAGGCTAACGTTTCTGCCAACCAGTCTGATGCCCGTTCACGTATTCGTGACGCAGACTTCGCCGAAGAGTCCGCTAATCTGTCTCAGCAGTCCATCATTCAGCAGGCTGCCACTTCCATGCTGATGCAGGCCAATACCCGTCCACAGCTGGGTCTGTCCCTGCTGGGCTAATCTGAGCCTCACAGCTAACACGAGCTCGGCACTAAGCCGAGCTGCCACGCAAAGCCCCTGACCTTATGGTCGGGGGCTTTGCTTTTACAGCTGCCATAGATCTGCCACTCAGTCAGGACTGATGCAGGACTAACCCAAAAAATCAATATTAATGAATCCGTGCGCAAACATACACTTTCTTCATTATTGACAGTATGGAATCGCACAAAGACGGGCATGCAAACGTTTACGGAGCCATACTTGCAGTATCTATAACACCAAGCTTTGATGATATGACTGCATCTTTGATTTTTACTGGATATAAGGTTGAAAACAGGGACTTTACTTCGTTCTAATAGATAAGGAAGCCATGGCAGAAATTAACACCCTGTCACGGTACCAGGAAGACACTACTACAAAAGGCAACAGCTATGGCAGTTTACGTCAATACCAATGTTTCCAGCCTCAACGGCCGCAGATACCTCAACAACGTACAGAATCAGCTCACTACCACATACCAGAGACTCTCTTCAGGTCTGAGAATTAATTCTGCCAAGGACGACGCTGCCGGCCTGCAGATCTCCAGCCGTTTAACTACCCAGATTAATGGCCTCAACCAGGGTAACCGTAACAGCTCTGACGGCATCGCTCTTGCCCAGACTGTTGAAGGTGCCATGGACGAAATGTCCGGCATGCTCCAGAAGATCCGTACTCTGGCTGTACAGGCCAAGAACGGCACTAACACCCTGGAAGACCGTAAAGCCCTGGGCAAAGAGGCTTCTGCTTTAGCTCAGGAAATTACCCGCATTGCTCAGAAGACTACTTTCGGCGGCCAGCAGATCCTCGACGGCGCCTATGGTCTTCTCACTAAGGCTGGTGGTAATAACTCCATCGGCCAGCTGACCTTACAGGTAGGCGCAAATAAAGGCGATACCATTACTTTCCAGGTTCAGGCAATGAAGTTCTCTCAGATTGCGATCGGAGGTGGTGTAGCCGACGCCGAACTGACCAAGTTCTTCTCCAAGACTAATACTGTTATCGTATTCTCCAATGTTGCAAACATCGATGCAGCTATTGAAGGCATGGACAAGATGATTGCCAAGGTTGATGGCACACGCGCTGACCTAGGTGCAATCCAGAACCGACTTGAGAGCTCAATCCGCAACCAGGCAAACGTTTCTGCCAACCAGTCTGATGCCCGTTCACGTATTCGTGACGCAGACTTCGCCGAAGAGTCCGCCAATCTGTCTCAGCAGTCCATCATTCAGCAGGCTGCTACCTCCATGCTGATGCAGGCCAATACCCGCCCACAGCTGGGTCTGTCCCTGCTGGGCTAATCTGAGCCTTACAGCTAATCCGAGCTCGGCACTAAGCTGAGTTGCCACGCAAAGCCCCTGACCTTATGGTCGGGGGCTTTGTTTTTTTTCGGGACGGCGGAACATGGACTGGGACAAAATAAATACTACTGATAGCACAAAGTCCCGTACCGTGTTAGTATAATTTATCAGTTTTCCTGCGACCCGGCCCATGCGCACGGGCTTTATACAGGTACCAGCAATGATTGTCTGTACTGGACCATGAGCTGTTTCAGACCTGTTCCACAGCTGACCAGGGCGTACAGCAGCGCTGTTCTTTATGCGTGGGGGATTAAGCCATGCTGCCCTGTATCTCAGGCTGCATGAAAGCGGGGCCACGAACTAAGACACTACATCACAGTAGCCTGCCCGCTGAACACCAGTATTCCTCTGTGTTTGCTGGTATGCAGCAGCAAATATACACACAGTAAGCCAGTAACACCGGATTTGCCTTAACTTTCCGGTATAGCCCGTCTTTTCCTGACTGTCAGTCCTACAAGTCAAGCTCTTCAGTACCAGCACAGCCATATGTCTGGCCAAAGCCCGCTTATGGGCCGGTCCTGCACATTGACAGTGACAGCGGTGTGCCTGAAAGCCAGACATCAGCTATGGCAAAGGTATTTCCCCTGATCTGTCTGACCGGGGTTGGCAGCTGAGTCTGGTGCGCATGCTGCACCTGATTCTGGTGCGCGTGCTGCAGCTGACTCTGGCGCGAGTACTGTGGCTGAGTCTTGTGGGCGCACTGTGACGGTACAATACTGATCAGGAGTGTTTTGTTGGCTGTTCAGGTCTGGCCGGCATGAGCAGGGCAGCAATTTTGGACCGGGCGGGGAATGACTGAAAGTTAAGGCATATTGTCCGGGAATGGCACGCGTCTACGGCGGCAGCACTTTGGTGCTGCCAGGCTGGCGCGCCCTGTAATTACAGGCAGCGCAGCTTACAGACATGGCAGCTGACGGGCGGGCTCAGGTCGGCATGGCACGGCATGGAATGGCACGGCACGGCATGGAATGGCACAGCACGGCATGGAATGGCACGGCACGGTATGGCATGGCATTGCAGTTATGCTGTGCCCCTGATGCATGCAGGATTAACAGGGAGGCAAAACAGATGCGCAGAGCTAACAAGGCAGCTTTTACCAGCAGACGCTACCGCGAGCTGATGCAGAACAATCGTTTTGAATGCTATAAGCACCTTGATACCAATCCGAGCGAAGACGTAGCCATTTGCCCGCATCATCATGCTTTCTACGAAATTATTTTTGTGGTCGAGGGCGACTTCTTCTATGAGGTAGAGGGACGTCCTTATCACCTCTCTCACGGCGATGTCATTCTCATTGACGAGCTGCAGTTCCATCACGGCCTTATCTACCACACCAAAGGCTATGAGCGCTACGCTCTGTGGATCCACCCAAAGTACATGCAGCGTCTTGCCCGCCGTTTCCCCAAGCTCGATCCTCAGTACTGTTTCCTGCAACTCAATTCGGACAATAACAACATCATCCATCTGGACGATACCACTTTCTCCGAGCTTCAGCAGGACCTCTCCTGTCTCTTTGAAAGCTTCTGGTCCAAGACCCCATCTGATGAAGTGCTCTCCGAGAGCTACTTTGCCATTATCCTGACCAAGCTCAATCAGATTGTGCACCGCCAGCACAGCGCCCAGGAAATCCCTGTTATCAGCGCCACCTCCTCGCATGTCAGCACAGTCTCATCAAGTCTTGATAGTGATGCCTTTGCTGGCATGTACAATCAGCCGCGCTACAGCAATATGCCTCCTATTACCCACAGCGCCCAGGCGCTGCAGGAGGCTATTAACCTCAAGGCAGCCGTAGCTGACAGCTCAGTGTCAGGCGGCAGCCTGCAGGGCATGCAGGCGGGCAGCACAGGTCTTGTGATGCCTGATGGCAGCCCGCTGCGTACTACTCTTTCTACCCGTCCTGATCTTTCCAACACCAACTGCAGCACCTCAACAGTGCTGACCAGTGGCACTGAGGGCTATGGCACCGGTATGGAGCCAGGCTCTGACGTGGGCAATTACGGCTACAGTTCCATCTCATCTGTAGGTGTTCATCTGACCAATATAGGATCAGGCGTGAACAGTGATAACCGCGCAGGGACCTGCTCAGCTGCTGCAAGTGCTGCAGCGGGCAGTAATGCCGCAGATGGGTTCGTGGCCGGAAATGCAGCTTCCGGAGCAGATGCTGAGTCAGCTCGTGCCTCATGCGGGCAGCCAGGCGACGGGCAGCCAGGAGGCGATATCGCTGGCGGCGGTACCGCCGGCGCATCCGGGCCAGCAAGGCAGGCTGCAGCTCGTGGTGCTGTGGCTGCTGAGCTTGAGCATCACGAGGGCAGTGAGCCGCCACGTCCTGACTTTATGGCCATCCAGTCAATGGATGACATGCTGGCTGTGGTTAATGCTCAGCATCATCTGCACCCGGAGCAGGTAGGTTATCTCAATGGTATGCCTCTGCAGTATGCCACCGGCAATACCAGTGACGGCATTGAGCATGTCTTTGATCAGGGCCGTGAAATTCTGCCTGACAGCATTGCCGGTTCAGGCCGAAATGAAAGTGTTACACCTTTTGGCTTTAACTCGTCCCTGTGCAGCCAGAGGCCTTGTTTTGCCCAGAGCGGGTGGCTTAACGAAGTCCTGCTTTCAACCCTGTATACAGGTTCATCTCTGGTTTCCTTTGCCCCGTCTTTCAGGGAGGGAGCATCAGCTGAGGATGTTTCCTTCTTTGATCCTGATCCTGAGCTTGATGTGCCTCTGGTATCTGACGGTGCTGGTAACTCAGGGGATGCAGATGAAATTGCGGCTTTTGAATCCCTGCAGGCCGGCTCAAGAGCCGGTCCTCTGCCAGGATGCTCTCAGGGAGGGACCATTATCAGCAACTGTCCTGATGCCGCTGCTGCCCGTGCTGCCATGTCCTCTCAGGTTACCAGTGACGATGGCAGCATCACTGGAGTAGACAGTGCATCCTCGCTGGCCGCTGCCAATTCTCGTCTTAAGACCAGAGGACGCAGCCGCTCCCCTGTACCAGGAGCTTGCGCTGCTGGCGCCCATGGCGCTGGTAAACCAGGCGCTGCCGGTACTGGCCGACCAGGACACACTGATATGGCTGCCATGGCGGCCGCCATGGGGGCTGAAACCTCTCCGGGCGCCTCTGTAACTGCCGGTGATGAGGAGGCCATTAATGCAGCTGCTGCAGCTGCTGCGGCTGTAGCTGCGTCAGCAAAACCTGCGCAGGAGAGCGGCAGCTCCGGCGGACGCAGGCGTTCTGACAGTTACGCTACGGATGATTCTGTATCAGCCCCTGGTGCCGATAAGGACAGTGGGCGTGAGCGTAATGGGCATGACTTCCAGACTCTGATTATGCAGGGAGAGGGACTTACCCCTGCTCCTGTAGTTGGCGATGGCGAGACGGCAGATTTTGAGATACCTGGAGACGATGATGAAATGCATCTAAATCTCAAGCTTTCAGAGAGTCTCAAGCTGTCGGCCTTGCTTAAGTTCATCAATCTTAATATCAATGAGAACCTCAGTCTGGATGAGATTTCCCAGCGCTTTAATCTGAGCAAGTTCTACCTGACCCGTCGCTTTAAGGAGCTTACCGGTCTGTCCCTGCACCAGTTTATTGTCAAAAAGCGTCTGACCCGTGCCCGCTATCTGATTTCAGTAGGAATGGACCCCTATCGTGCTGCTGTGGAAGCCGGATTTAACAACTACTCCCACTTCTCCCGCACCTTTAAGTCCTACTTTGGCCAGAACCCGAGCACTATCCCTCAGGCCAAGAACATTCACGTAAAGAGCGCCACCGCAGCTACCGATACCCCAGTCCCGTCACGAGTGGACCAGGATATCAGAATACGCGACTGACGAGAAACGGTTCCAGAGGATCCAGCGTAGCGCTGCCGTGCTGCGCGCGGCCGGCAGAACTAATAAGCAAAGGCACTGCCCTGAGGACAGTGCCTTTGCTGTCTGCAGCCCCGCCAAAAGCAGTGGCTGTAACGACCAGGCCTGTTGAGACCGGGCCGACCTTGAACTGTAGAGAATCTGGACTGTTGCTGTACTTCTGCAGACTCTGCTGTGGCTGACATTACGTGGTCTGTGAAGGCCATGCTTACGAAGGCTGCAAGCCTGTCTCTGCTTGTCTCAGCATGCTGCGCCCTATGGCGCCCTTGCGTATGCCTGGCGTCAAGCCAGGGACAGTCAATGGTGCAGCATACAGGGCCAGTTTACTGCTGCCACTGCCGCAGGAAAAAGGCAGTCTGTCCTTTTCCTCTATGCAGGCCTTTAATGATGGGCATTTGCCTGCCTTATGAGCGTGCTGGGCTGCTTTGTCCGTCACATTGCCGCTATCAGGCTCTATGCAGTATTGCCATATGTGTTTAGAATAAGGCAGCACGCGGCACGGCACGGCCGGGCCGTTCAGGCAGCGGCTTTATTGAACACTGGTCCTGGGAGCCAAAAGCTCCCTTTCTGATTATCCATAATGACCCGGCTGATGTATCCGTCAGACTCCGGGCCGATGGAAGCCGGTGGCTTCGGTGTGATTGAACATATTGTCTTCGGGCCGAAGGAACAAGGTGGCTTCTTGTCCCGGAGCCACATTATGGTAAGCCGTATGCCGGGCGTGCACATTGTTTTGTTATTGGCGGAGAGTGAGCATGTACCCACAAAATCGCGATCAGATCATTGAAGGCCTCAACAGGCTCAATGACACCCTGTCCCGTATGATCGAAGCCCGCGACAAGTCCGATGAGGTCGACGCTGACATTCTTGAGGTCAGAGTCAAGGCCATCAAGGGCATTGTGATGCAGGTTGATAACTCCCTGGGCGAACTGCGTGACCTGCTGGACACCATGGAACACTATGAGGATGAGCGTCATGAAGAGACCCGCCGTATAGTGGACCAGATTGAAGAATCCACGGCCGAGCTGGTCAACTACCTGCGCACTCTGGGCCGCTATTAACAGCACGCCTGCTGCAAGCCAGGCCACACATGCTCAGCAGTCCTGATCCACAGGGACCTCCTGTGGCTTTGAGCGCCTCAGCTCTGGACAGTAGCCATTAAGCCAGCCATAGCCCAGGCTGCAGGGATCCTCCGGCACACACCATATAATGGTTAGCCCTCATGTCCAGTACAGACTGAGCTCGTATATCCAGTGCTCATACAGGAGCTGACCGGGCAGGAGCTGGGCAAACAGGTGGCAGCGCCTGGCAGGCAGGGAGTAAGGCAGGGGCTGCTGTTTGTTGTGAGGACTGGTGGATGGCAATGGCGCCTTTGGGGCGCTTTTTTGTTGATGGCTGCGTCTTATTTCGGTGCAGTCGCGGCGGCACAAACGTTACCAGTCATGGTGGCTGCGCTAAAAAGATCCACGACAAAATGGCTTAAACTTGCCTGTGCTGTGCGCTGAGCGCGAAAAATGGCAGTTTTGGAGTGCCCTGACCAGATGAGTTACAGATATGCTCTTTGTGGTATTTTTCAGGGCTGCAACGGTTTCTTTTGTAACGGGGCGGATTTTTCGTCAGGGGCTGCCAGGATACTGTGCTATTTTGGTGCAAGCGTTACAAGCCGCTTAATTAGCCGCCTGTAATAAGATAAGCTACAATTGCTTTCGTGCATAAATGGCTGTCGCATCAGCTGTTCAGGGCCTGAAGGACCATACTGGTCTGACAGGACTGGTGTCCAGAGGTTGCTCCAGACACAGGAACGCAATGTTTGCCGGGCACTATATATGTGAAATATGCAAACAGCACATATGAACAGCCAGGTTTGTAATGCACCCGATTTATTTGAGAGTTCTGTCAGAGTGCTTTCAGCCCTCTTTGAGATTTCTCCAGATTTCTTTCAGACCGGTTTTGGCCGCGTCTGGCAGACTCAGAGCCGCTCTGAACTCTGACCGGGGTCAGGGGCGGCACTGAGCCCTGCCATGGTACCTGGCTGCCACCTTGTGTGGCTGCAAAGGTACCGGTCAGCAGCTGCTGACCGACTCAATATCCGGAAAACATGTCAGCGTCTCTGCAGCGCCTTACCGGGCAGCAGATAACGTACAGACTTTCGGATGATCTTCCCAGCATGCTGCCTTACAGGTGGCATTGAGTTTTTCGCAGCCCCTGATGGGGCTGAGCTGTCCGGCCCGGGAGGAGCTTTCCTTACGGGCTGGGCTACAGGCTGAATACTTTTTCAGCTTTGTGCAGCTCAGGACGTGCGCGTCGACACAAACTGCAACAGACAGCCTCCAGCCTGAAAGGGTTTTTATGGAGGCTGAGCCGGTCCGCAACGGCCGGCAGGCTCGACTCACACATGCTCTGCCTTATGGCATTGGGCATGCTGCAGGCCGGGCTGCCCTGACGGGCTGTTGCCCGGACATGGCGGTGCAGTCAGCAAAGGCTGTGCAGCTGCCAGTTCCCATGTTCTGGCCGCTGCCGCCCGAGAAAAGCTCACATCAACTTGGAATGTAAGTTTACTCATGTGTTCTATTTTTGGCATCTTCGATATTAAAGAGAACCCACAGTCCCTGCGTAACCAGGCTCTGGAATGCTCCAGGCTGCAGTTACACCGTGGTCCTGACTGGGAAGGTATTTATCAGGGCGAGCACGCTATTATCGTGCACGAGCGTTTATCCATTGTCGATCCTGGCAATGGTGCTCAGCCTCTTTACAATGATGACAAGACCCAGGTCCTGGCTGCCAATGGTGAGATCTACAATCACGTGCAGCTCAAGAGCGAGCTCAAAGAGCCTTACAATTTCAAGACCGGTTCTGACTGTGAAGTGCTGCTCCCTCTGTACCAGGAGTTCAAGCGCACCGGTGAGGTATTCCTCGACCGTCTGGTAGGCGACTTTGCCTTTGCCATTTATGACGCCCAGGACAACACCTACTTCATCGCCCGTGACCACATGGGTATCGTCCCATGCTATATCGGCTCTGACAAGCATGGTCACTTCTATGTAGCCTCCGAGATGAAGGCCCTGACCCCTGTATGTGATACCGTCAAGGAATTCCCACCAGGCCACTACCTGTACTCAAAGCAGGATCTTGAGTTCCATCCTTACTACAAGCGTGACTGGATGGAGTACGACAATGTCAAGGACAACACCACCTCCATTGCCGATCTCAAGGAAGCCTTAATGGACAGCGTCAAGCGCCAGCTGATGTGCGACGTTCCTTACGGCGTTCTGCTCTCCGGCGGTCTTGATTCCTCCGTTATCTCCGCCATTGCCAAGCTCTTCTCCGAGCGCCGTGTTGAAGACGGTGGCAAGAGCGAGGCCTGGTACCCACGTCTGCACTCCTTTGCCATTGGCTTAAAGGACGCTCCGGACCTCAAGAAGGCCCGTGTTGTTGCTGATTACCTGGGCACTGTGCACCACGAAATCAACTACACCATCGAAGAGGGTATCGATGCCCTGCGTGATGTTATCTACCACATCGAGACCTATGACGTAACCACTATCCGTGCCTCTACCCCTATGTACCTGATGGCCCGTTACATCAAGGCCATGGGGATCAAGATGGTACTGTCAGGCGAAGGCTCTGACGAGATCTTCGGCGGCTACCTCTACTTCCACAAGGCACCTGATGCCAAGGAATTCCACGAGGAGCTGGTACGCAAGCTCTCCCAGCTGCACTTATATGACTGCCTGCGCGCCAACAAGTCCCTGATGTCATGGGGTGTTGAGGGCCGTGTTCCATTCCTGGACAAGAAGTTCCTGGATGTGGCCATGCGTCTGAACCCACAGGACAAGATGTGCCCTGGCAAGACCATTGAGAAGAAGGTTCTGCGTGAGGCCTTTGAGGGCATGCTCCCAGAGGAAGTACTGTGGCGTCAGAAGGAGCAGTTCTCCGATGGCGTAGGCTACTCCTGGATTGATGCCTTACGTGATCACGCTGAGAAGAACGTCTCCGATCGCAAGTTTGCTCAGGCTGCTGACCGCTTCCCTGTCAACACTCCACTTACCAAGGAAGCCTACCTGTACCGTGAGATCTTCGAGGAGCTCTTCAAGCTGCCATCTGCCGTTAAGACTGTTCCTTACGGCAAGTCCGTAGCCTGCTCCACCGAGACCGCCATTGCCTGGGACGAGAAGTTCAAGAACATGGCTGACCCATCTGGCCGTGCCGTGACCGACGTTCACGACTCAGCCTACGAAATGGGCCACAAGCTCTAATATCACCAGAGCAGAGACGTCAGGACCACAGCTCCTGACGGGCACAGGCAGGACAGGCTTACGCCTGCCCTGCTCCCCAGCCACCTCACAGATCCCACCGGGAGCTGTGAGGTGGCTGTGTCATTTTCAGGCCACTGTAAAATCGCGCCCCATCAGCCGGTTCTTACCGCCCCAGGGCCATTACGTCAGCCCGGGCTTTGCTGGTATCATATCCCGGCCACGCAGCCCACAGCCGCCGGCAGGGCCGGCAAGGCCGGCCCTGCCGGTCGGCTGGTCAGGCGCTGCTTTCTTTTCACCCCCAACAGTCAAGGACAAATCATGGCCAAACAGGGACTGGTACGCATACCTTTTTATCCTCAGCTCAACTGCCTCAGGGATCTGGGCAGTGATATTCCCCTGGTCATGTCAGCTCTGCTGTTCTGGATGAGCCGCGCCAAAGAGCCCACCTTCTGTCCTAAAAGACATAATCATCAGATAGCCCTGCATCTTGGCATGGACCATCAGTCATTTGCTGCAGCTTTTGAAAAGCTCAATGATCAGGGTATTTTCCGCCGTCATGAAAGGATCATTGAGCCCAAGGAAAAAACTGATGATTCCAGGGTCAAGGTCGAAGAACTCTACGATCTGAACTTTTCAGCCTGCCAGCAGCTGCTGGCGCAGCATGGCTTTGACATCAGTCTCAAGCTGCTTATTAACGCCGCTGATGACAGCTTTGACTGTTATGACGTCATTGAAGAAAAATTTCTGCCGACCATACAGAGCCTGCATGGCTTTTTAAGCGGCGCCGACTATGAGCGCGCTGCCCTCGATATGGCTGCACTTACTGTCTATATCAACGAATTTCACGAAGACTTTGCCTTTAAGGCCATTGCCCCGGGCTGGAAACTGCTGCTGGCTATTCCAATGGGGGCTCAGTGGCAGGACTATGCCCGCGAGCTGTACGTGCGCTTTATGCGCGCAGGCGAACGCGCCATAGACTTCAGTTTTACCGATGGCAATTTCTTTGTTCCTGACCATGCCGAAATCAAAAGCAAAATTCACATGGTCAAGCACTATGGCAATAAACACGAAGCCCGCGTCATGGCGGCTGCCATGATGATGGCGCTTGCCTGCCGCTTCCCTGAACACCTGACCTTTACCTCAGAGCTCAGCGTGAGCCAGCTGATCCCTGCCCTTGATCTGGTAAAAGAGGCCTTTACCGACCTTGATTTAAGCCCGGCCCTGCGTGAGGACTACTATACTTCCCGCCGCCTGAGCGTCCAGCAGCAGGCAAGCGAAGAGCAGGTTTTCGCCACCTGGCTTGCCTCCCAGACCGGCGCCTGATCGCCAACAGCTGCGCTGCCTCCGGCCATGTCCGGCCCGGCTATGACCCTGTCACTCCATGGCCAGCAGGGACAAGGCCTGGGCAGGATGGGCGTGCTGTACAAACAAAAAAGCCCTACACTTGGGTAAGTGCAGGGCCATTGAGCATGACCGTCACAACTGTACAGTTTTGCGGTCATGCTGAAAAAATCGGGCCACTCTCCGGACCTTACGTCAGGCAAACGTTTGCACAAAAGGCGCGTAGAGGTGTGTGATTATAATGGATAAAAAGCTGATGTATTGTTTGCTTACCATTTACCAGGGCACTCAGTGCATACTGACGAGCCCTGCAGACTACCGGTTATCCGGCACAGCAGTCTGAGGCTGGCTGAGTCTGTCTGAGGCCGCAATGCGGACATGTGCAGCCTTGTCAGTGCATGCGCAACTGGGGCAGACTCTCCTGAGCCCGTTACTGTCAATCGAGCAGCAGGCTCAGCGACTGTGGGATGTCACAGTCATACTTCCTTACGACACCACATGTGTAGTCTGATTGTCATTTCTGCAACAGCAAGGCTGACGGCAGAGGCAAATCATATGAGATCCGGCAGCTTCATACCAGACTGCAGGAAACAGAAACTCGTGTTGATTTGATTAAGTCAAGGAACATTTAACTTAAGAAGTGCCGGTGCCGCCCAGCGACACCGCCACTATATCCTTGTACTTTTTTGGAGTTGATCAAGTTGAGCAATCAACTCGATACATATTTTGGCTCATTTACCATATTATTCAAAGCCCTGTTTATGACTTTTTTACAAAATCAGACCAAAAACAGGCAAAAATTAGCACTTTCATAACATTGCCAATTCACAAAATTGGCCACAAAGCCGATATTTATCGTATTTGTTCCCGGTATCATCGTGCAAACAATTTATAAAAAAATTTTCACTTAGCACGCAGCAAAATGAAGTCACATCACACTGTCACCCTCATATTGACTTAACTAAATCAGTTTTTCCCTGTTATGTTTTCCGCCCCGTCGTATCTGGTCAACGCCCCTGCCCAAGGCCCTCCAGCCCATCATTACCAGCCCCAATCCCCATACATCGCCAGTACGCCAGTCATGCCTCAAGCAGCACCAGGGGACAGCTGACCGGTTCATGCAGCAGCCATTAAGCACGACCCTGCACCATATTAGCAAGCGTGACCACGCGACAGAGGCCTTGCAGCCGATTCAACAGCGCGACAGAGCCCTTGCAGCGGACTCAACAGTGCAACACTGCAACAGCGCAACACGCCAAACTGCAAGGCTCTGACACAGCAAATCAGCTGCATGAGCGTTGCAGATAAAGCCAGCCTCATGGTCATACTGTCACAGCTGTTCAGGGCCTCTATACTCAGTAACCACGGACTCTCTCACTGCCCTGCAAGTGCAGTTCTTGTCAGCATGACGGGCTACAGGCTTAAATTAGTCGTATAAGCTTGCTGACGACCTCTATTGCTCAAGATAAAACAGCACTCTCTACCAGCCCACCTGCCTTCCTGCTTTCCTTCCTGCCAGCCCTCCTGCCTGCAAGTCAGTAAGCCATAGTGTTTCGTCAATGTTGCTGCATGCTAAAGCGTACTGCAGGGTGTTACAGGCGGCAGCTGGCACTTGCTCTTTAGTGCAGGCTGCTGCAGGCAGTTGAGACTGAGCCAGGGTACTTTCCTGGCAGCCTTGCCTGCTGCGGTCTGCAGCGGGAGGATACTGTACACTATGGCTTTTGCTGTCTGTTTGCAGTAATTGAGGTTCTGTTATTGCTGTTCACAGCATGCTTACCGAGCCTGTCTGTATGACAACGTTTGCATAAATTTTTGCCGTATGGCAAGTTCCTCCTGGGGCTGGGGAGCATGGTGCCTGTGGTGCCGGTGGTGGAGGGGTGGCTGGTTCCTGCGTGTTTTTTCTGATGCTTTGTCCTGCTTAAAGTGAAATTTACACATGCTTGATTTCAGGACAATAATTTTGGCCACTCCGGGGGCTGTCGGCATAGCCATGGGTTATGCCTGAAAGTATGTCTTTATTGAAGAGTTTGCATATATTTTCTTAAGTTCCGGGTCTGGATGGCAAAGTGTGATGCTATCTGTAACCAGATATGCTTTTTCTTCACTGTGTGCACTGTGTCACCAAATTCATTTTATGCGGCAACAAAGCCTGATCGGATGCAATTTGCAAGCTGTTTTATAGATATGAAGGCTGATAGAATATATCTGTCTTTTTATGCGCTGTTAAGCCTGTTATGAAGCGATCTTGTACACCAGATTTCATCCTCTGGTAAAAGATTTTGTATCGACCGTCACAAGATCGGACTAAGCTGAAAAAAGACAGGTAATTTTTCGACCAGGATCATCTAAAATCATGGTTAGACATAAATAGTGAAATGGTCCCCTGTGCACGCATTTTCATTGGTCAGATGTCTGGCACTCAGCCACTCCACACGTGAGCACAGTGGGCAACAAGTGCCGTATACCTCAGAGGCAAAGCTCACATGCACTCTTTGCAGCCATTGCATCAAAACTCACAACTCTGAGAACAGACAGTGATGTTTATCTTGCGCAACTGAAACTTCCTTATCTGTCATGCCCCATGCCTGATGCCTGCCCGTGGCACTGGCCGGGTTCAGGCTGTCTTGCCGCCTTGCTGTATGGTGACAGATATTCTTTCTTTCACATGCCCTGGTGACATCAGATCACATGCCGGTAAAACTGCAAAGCTTACTGAAGTTACGACACTGATGCTGCAAATGTGACTGTACGCCTTTATCTGTTGAGAGGCGGCCAGCTCTGCCCGAACAGACATCTGAGTATCAACTTCGTCAATCACCGTTGTACCTGACCTACAAAAGGAACTTTTTGCGTGTCTTAGCCCGCGCCTGCATAACCACTCACTTTTTTGCTCTCTGCTTTTGAATTTTACCGTTACTGCGTTGCCTGGATATCACCGCTTTACGGACATGCTGCCCTGAGCACAGCTGTCCCGTAACCGGCTGTGCTCAGGGCAGCAGTTTCAAGCCTTATCCCCGGCACAGGGCCTTATCCGGAGCCTGTGCCTGAGCGCCCAGGCTCCATGCCGGCTGCGCCAAAGTGCAGTTAACCAGACTGCGCAAGTATTTTTGCAGGATAAAGATCGTGTTACCAAAGGATCAGCCAAGCCAGCAACAGACCGCCTCTGAGCAAAAGCTTCACAGCACAGCTCAGGACGGCTCTGCCGCCTCCCCTGATACTACCGTTGTCTGCCCTTCATCAGAGCAGCGCCAGTCCGCCTCATGCCCGGCAGCTGAGCATGCCACTGACGGCACAGCTGCAGGCCAAGGCAATGGCAATGGCGAGCGCAATGGCAACGGCGACACCACCTGCAGTGACAGCACAGGCAACGCAGGTGGCGCTGCTGGTGACGCAGCCGGCAAGGCTGATGAGGCAGCAGGTGGTGCTGGTGATTCTGATGATGCTGATGGCAGTGCGGGCGGAGCACGGGGCAGCTGCCACAGTGGCCATGCCTCCTTTGATCCTGTGCTCAAGCGCGATTCTTTCAGCCAGTGGTTCTGTGTAGGTGCTCAGACCTGCCAGCATGAGTGCCTCTATGGCGACGGCCAGGTAAGCCCGGTGCTCAACTGTATGCGCCGCAATCATCTGCTGGCCTCAGAAATTCTCAATGGTGCGGCTGACACCCATGCCCTCAATCTCTCTGCCAAGACTTTCCTGCCTCCTACCACCATAGCCGAGCTCAAGCAGGCTGCCATGGTGGCCTACGAATGGGCCCGTCAGATGGGCAATTACGGCAGTGGCTGTGCCGTTGACGAGGACAGCGGCACTGGCCGCAGCTATCAGCAAAGATGCTACAGCTGTTCAAGCCTGCCATCATGCTCCCGTGGTCAGAGAATCATGGCCGATCGCCCGGATGACGACGATCTCTGGTCTGCCATGCAAACCATTCCTTTTGCCCCTAAAAACACTTCATCCATCAGCTCCGATACCCGGCTGCACATATCGGATCCTGCTGTGACCGTAACCGGCATTCCTCATGAAGCTCATGTTCAGGACAGCTCCAGGGGCTCTGAATCTGGCGGAAATGTCGGCGTATCTGCAAACTCAGCATCCGGCGTTACCGGAGCTGCCAGCGCTGCCGACAGCGCTGCCATGGGCAGGCCAGGCAGTGCCCGGGCAGGTGGCGGCACTCAGGCGGCTGCCCTTACTGATGCCCAGGGGACTGTTATCCACAGCTCCCCTGCTATTGCTCAGGTCATCAGTCAGATGCCTCCTGAGGAGTTCATCAGAATTTCTACCTGCTCGCTGTCATCACGTGCTGCCGGTATTACTGACAGTATGACATCCCGTCCGACTGCCGGCAGTGATGCTGACGGCCTTGAGCACTGCCGCTGTGGCAATATCGGCATTCGCTGCGCTCCTGAATCTTACAGCAGCCGTGAGGCAGCCTGCGTAAGCGGTGCAGCTGCCTCCTCACGCACAGTAGCAGCTTCAGAAGCTGCCCGTGACGCTGCTGCAGCAGTAGCTGCTGCAGGTGGTGCCTGTGAAGAGGATTTATCCTGCAGCTCAGGCTGGGACAGCCGCGCCAGCGACCGCTGGCAGGCCGGCGGCACCACTGATGGCGCCGGTGACGGCTCTGGCGCCACAGGTGCTACAGGCGGCGCTGCAACAGGCGCAGCTGATGGCGTGGCCGGTACTCTTTCTGAGCTGGCCGGTGCTTCCGCAGCTGCGGCTGTGCACAGCGCTGCCATGGCCCGCCGCAGTGCCCATCTGCACAGGCGCGTATCCCCGCTGCGTGTCAGCGCCCGCGCCCGTGATCATGTGGTACGTCAGTCAGAATACAGCGCCTGGCCAGGTGTTCAAGAGCTGCCTGGCTGGCATGACCGTGGCCTGCATGGCAGCAGCGGCACGGCCGGCAATGGCGCTCATGGCAGTGAGCGTCACCAGAGCCCGCTGGGCGGCCGTCGTACCCGCGTGTCCAATATAGACTTTGAGCCTCATGATTTTATGGGCCTGCTCTCCAGTGAGGAAAGAGCCGGTATTGATAAGAGCAATAAGGGACTGATTCCTGATCCTGAGAGTCAGCAGCTGGCTTCAGCCCTGCACTATCTGCAGCTCAGTCAGGCCATCAAGATTACCGAGCAGCTCACCGCCCGCTCCACCTTCAGTTTCAACATACCGGCCCGCAGCCCTCAGACCATGGATGCGCTCAAAAACGGCGCTGCCAATGAAAGCCGCAGCCAGGCCGCCCCGGCCCATGGCGCAGGCGCCAACGGTGCCACCGCAGGTGCCACCAGTGGCGGCACTGATGGCAGTGCCGGCAGCGATGCTGGCGTGGGTCAGTCAGGTCACAGCCATGACATGCAGGGTCAGTTCAGACCTGGTGCTGTAAGAACCATGGGCCAGAATGACCACCCGGACTACGTCCCTGCGTACACAGGTGATGACAGCTATCAGAGCCGCCTGATGGCCGCCAAAGCTATCTGGGAGGCTGCCGCCCCGCCACAGGCCCGCAAGGACAGCACCACCGGCGCTGCCTGCTCTGCCGCTGCTGATACTGGCGCTGATGCCGGCGCAGCTTCAGGCTCATCAGGCCAGGCAGGCGCCGGTGCGGCCGGTGTACCGGCCGGAGCCGGGGGTGGCGCTCATGCGGCCGGTTTTGCTCATGAGCTCTTTGACAAAGATGCCGCCCTGAAGCATGCCAGTGAGTTTGACAGCCGTGCCGAAGAACTAAACGCCCAGCGCTACATTCTTCAGCATGAAAAGAACAGAGCTGTACTGGATCGCTATACCTGGTCAGATGACCACAGCCGTCCTCATATTGACTCTGCCAATGGCAATGGCTCTTCACTCTTTAACAGTAGTACTGATGCCCCGCAGGCGGCTCTGTCCGAGACTATTTTTGGCAGCCGTGCACACACCCGTGCCCAGATGAATGTACTGCTGCGCTCCGAGCCAGGCCTTGCCCCGGTCGTACCAGCAGCCGGTGCCCCTGCCGATGCCGCCGCTGCGGCTGCGAGTGCGGCTGCGACTGCAGCAGCTGCTGACGCCCCGGCCGGTGTTCCTGGCGGAGCCGGCGCAAGCGGCGGTACATGCGGCACTGTGCCTGACAGCCAGGGTTTTGGTTCCTTGCATTCCAGCAGCCTTGAGGGCATGGGCGAGGCCGTCTTTGACCGCCTGAGAAGCATTAACGCCACCGCCCGCGCCGGCAGTGACGCCGCAGCTGGTGACTCAGGTGCCCCAGGTGCCGGCGCGGCTGGTGTCTCTGGTGCCCCAGGTGCCGCCGGTGCCATTGCCGCGGGCACTGTAGCAGCTGCAGGGGCCGGTGTGGGTGCTGAGGTCCCCGGTGAGGCCATGGCTGGCTCGGAGCTGGAGCTCAGTGGCAGCGACAGTGAAAATCAGCTGCGTCAGAATCTGCTTAATCTTGAGCACTCCATACATGTGCTGATGAGCCTGATTGGCTGTGGTGTTTATATCCAGGCCATTGGTGCTGACTGTCAGCGTCATCTGCTGTGGGGCAACAAGGGCTTTTATGACATCACAGGCTATGATCCGGCCTTCCTTATGGGCCTTGAGGGAGCTGAATTTGCCAGCAAGATCCTCCACCCTGATGATGTTGAGCAGTACTTCAGCACTTTCTCTCAGACCGGTGACAACTGTCAGAGCGTCAGCCTTGAGTACCGTATCCGTCATGGCCGCACAGGTGAGTACATCTGGCTTGAGGTCAAGTCAGCCTTCCTTGGTATTGCCGGAGACAAGGGCCTGTACATGGGCATGATCACCGACATTACCGAGCAGAAGCTGCTCAACGACCGTATGGCCCGCTGGATACGCAAAAACGAGCTGCTGGCCGAGGCCTGTCAGGAAATGATTTTTGAATATGATCAGGACGATGATGTACTCGAGCGCTTTGGCAATTATCAGATTTATGTACCGGCCCGTGAGTCCATTCAGCCTCAGTTCCTCAACTATCTGAGTCAGCAGGACTATATGCATCCTGAAGACCGTGATCTCTTTGAGGGTATTTTCTCCGACCGCTCCCTGCGTGACGGTCATACCCGACGCACGGTCAAATTCAGAATGAAGCCTCAGGGTGTTGAAGAGTTTCAGTGGCACGAGCTTTCCGTAATCGGCTATACCGCTCAGAGTACCGGCCATACCATGCTCATTGGCAAACTGTACTCCATTCATGAGTATGAGATGAAAATTGCCGATCTCAATCATGAAAACATGCTTGATCCTATGACCAGGCTGCTCAACAAGAGCAGTATGGAGCAGCAGGTAGCACAGACCCTGCTCGAGCATCCATTTGAGCATCATGCCGTACTGATGATCGACATCGACGACTTCAAAAAGGTCAACGATACTCATGGCCATGCCTTTGGTGATGAAGTCATCATGATGATTGCCGAGTGCCTGAAAAATGCTTTCCGCAGCAGTGATCTGGTAGGACGCATGGGTGGTGACGAGTTTATGGTCATGCTCAAGAATGTCACTGTGGAGCAGGCTTCAGCTCTTGCCTGTCTGTACCATGAAATCATTCAGGAGGAGTGTCTCAAGCTCTCCATTCCATATCCGGTATCAAGCTCAGTAGGTATTGCCTTTGCCCCTGAGCATGGCAAGAACTACGCTGAGATTTACCACAGTGCCGACTGCGCCTTATACGAGGTCAAGCAGTTAAAGAAGGGCCAGATTGCCCTCTTTGACTTCACCAGTCCGCTGCCAATGATCACCAGGCCGGCTACCCGCTCTCTTGGTAATTATGAAGAGCGTGTTGCCCGTCTGACCGCCCGCATGGAAAAGCAGCACCGCGCCTGGCTGCAGGCGCGTGCCGAAAAGGCCGCCCACGAAGAGCGTGCCGCCGCTCTGGCAAGCGGCCAGGCCCTGCCCGCCACCGACAGCACGGCCACGGCCCCGTCCCAGGCTTCAGACTCCAGCTCAGAGCAGGCGGCGCCCGCCCCGGCCACACACGCCGACGGTGAACACGCCATCGAGGCCTGAGGAGCCTGACCGCCACGGCACGGCACTGCGCGGCACTAAGCCGCCTCCAGGCCAGCAGACCCGCAGGCCTGCCTGACAGCCAGAGGGCCCAGTCAGGACAGGCAGTCAACTAAAACCTGACAGAGAGCAAATACTGTTTTGCTTTCAGTCAGGTTTTTGCTTTTCAGGCCCTGAACACTCTATCACTCTGGCTACCACTGTCCTGATAACTCTGCTTACCCCAAATTATGGATACTGTATCTGCAAGAGCTGCGTGCGTATTGTCCTCATCCCCTGGTCACTCATAATAACCATGCCTCATGGCCCGCAGCATAACCCACGTCCGCCACAGGGAAAGGCCCTGCGGCTCAGGCAGCACAGACAACCGCTCCGTACCACTGACTCTTACTATAATGTTTTGTAGAGTGCTTGACAAAACCAGTACCCCCCATATGGTATGGCCTTTTACCATGAGGGCATACTGTGCACACCAGGCATAAACTGCAGGTCTGAACCGCTCTGACAGCACAACAGTCATGGTGACATCGTGTCCATGCGACCGGGGCATACTGTGCGCTAAAGGCAGTAATGCAAACATGAGCGCTGTCGAGGATGCCTTGAGGGCAGCTGTCATGGCTGCATGGAGGGCTGCTGGCCCTGCATCCTCAGGCAAAGTGACTTTAAGTATACTTGCAGCTGTCCGCGACAGTGTGCGGCCTGCCCTGCAGCTGCGCCTTTACCCGCCTGTTTTCCTTTACCGCGCGCGCCCGCACGTTTTAATATGAGCTGCAATTGCACAATGCTATCCTCCCGTGCCGGGCGCAGACTGCGTTCTGGCACTGCCATTGTGGGCACTGCCTGTATGGCAGAGGCTGCCTTACGGAGGGCGTAAGACCAGCATGTCCTGGTCTGACTGCTGGTGCATATGGCCTCTGGGGCGGCAGCAGCGTGCCGGTGAGCCATGGCCCGGTCAGGGTTGCATCTCTTAAAGATATCCCTTGCATCATGACAGCTGCATCATTTAACATGGATTAAATGTAAGGGGAGCATAACTGGATATTTTGAGATTATGACCCCCTTAATCTCACGGGATCGCCATACTCCCGGCCTGTCAAACTGTGCCGGGAGCAAGGTAACAGTATGAGATAACAGTAACGCTGCCCTGCAGTGAGTCCTTACCTTAAGCACAGGTCATTACGTCCCTCAGGGATATTGTGACCCTGCCTGTGGAGAACCTGCCCATTGCGGCTGACCTCCACTGCAGACAGGTAACCATGCAACAGCACTCAAACAGACATTTTCAGCAGCGGGCGGCTTTAATAGCCGCCCTGTAAGCTGCATACCAGGAGCAGGCTATGAACAGCCTTTGGTCGCGTTTTTCCCGCCTTTTTTCCCCTCACAAAAATCATGGGCCCTTAAATGCTCAGGAGATGTCATATGCCCCTGACTGCCCTGACATCCCTTATGGCTCTGGCACCCCTTATGGCCATGACACGCCTGATGGCTCTGGCCCTGATGCCCTCTCAGGCACAGACGGCAGCATGCCTTGCCCTGAAATGCACTGCGGACAAATGCGCCCTGAGGCGCAGGCAGCTTCAGATCAGGCTCAATGGCCTCACGCTGCCTGCCCGAGCGGGCCAGAGCCCCATGGTCCGGCCGGCTCTGTTATCACTGACAATGCTGCCGCCCGTGACCATGGTGCAGCCTGTAGCCATGCTGGCGAATTTGGCTATGGCGCAGCCCGTGGTAATGGCGCCTTCAGTGGTCATGGCGCAGCCTGTGGCCATGAAGCAGCCTGTGGCCATGAAGCCAGGTTGCAATGCTGTACAAGGGAGCCTGAGTGCTCTGATGACTGTGCCAGTAATGCCTCTAACAGCGCTGCATGGGACTATGCAGGGTTTGATGTTAATGGCCGTTCCTGTCATAACAGCCAAGGCACAGACAGTTATCAGGCTTGTGGCACTGGCAGCCGTCCTGCTCCTGACAGCCATGATGCCTCTGCCAGTCGCACTGATTCTTTTGGCGCCCCTCATGCTGGCGACCAGACTCATGTCCATGGAGCTGCTGACCTATTGGCCAGTGACAGTTCCTGTAACGCTCCTGACTGTGCAGGTAACGGCTCTGTGACAGGCACCAGCCATTACAGCTCTGCTAAAGGCTGCCCGGGCAGCAGCGTTCGATCCCGGGCCTTGCCTTTCCGTGAGGGAGCTTACAGGGTGCGGCCGACCGCTTTGGCGGGAGCGTATCCTGTTACCATGGAGGGCATTTGCGACCGTACAGACAGCCCACGCACTGCCAGTGGCTGGCCAGTTGAGCTGAGCGCCTTTGATCCTTTAATGCCTCCGGTTAAGAGCACCTTCTACAAGTGGAACCCGCAGTCCTTCCATGCCCTGTATGCACCGCCCCGCTTTGCTGTCTCACTAAAGCACAGCTCCGAGCCTGACAGCTCAGCTGGGCACACCATGGCCATCCCAACTGGCAAACGCATACCCCGCCTGTCACTGAAAAAGCTCCGTCCCAATGACGCCGCCTCCCGCATCAAAAATGCCGGCCTCATGGCCTGTGCCCGGAATAATGATCAGCTCGAGCCAGGTGATCAGCTCACTGATAAGCTCAATCAGCTCGAGCCAGGTGATCAGTTCACTGCTAAGCTCAATCAGCTCGGATCAGCTCCCTGCAGCGCTGACAGACACAGCGCGCATCCGGCCACGCCGTCGATAATCGCAATCGACCAGCTTTCAGCTGAACACACCACCAGCACACCGGAGCTACCCCCAGATAACAGGCTTAATATTACTCAGGGCAGCTCCAGTGCCGACAGCACCTCTGTAACTTCCGATCAGCTCATGCCCGGGGCAGCCCCAGGAGCCGGGAAGCTGTCCGTACCACCGCATGCTGCTGCACATGGTGCTGACAGTGTCGCGCATGCCAGGTCCTCTACAGGCTCTGCTGCCAGGTCCAGTGCTGGCCCCGCCCCTGAATGCAGGTCCATAGCAGACTCCAAGTACGCTTCCGCTACTGCCCATACGGCTGACTCACTGTCTGAGGGCAGTGATGACACTCTTTCTGAGGGCAGTGCTGACGAGCTTTATGATCCCCACGCTGACGCCCTTTGTGCCTCCTGCGCCGGCTCTATGTCCGGTAAAGGCCCTCATGGCGGCTCTGGAAGATCCTCTGATGTCCGGTGCATGGCAGGAACGGCTTCCCTGTCAGGTGAAGTAGTCAGACCGCAGGGCACCAGCACAGCTAATGGCCACCAGGAGGCTCAGGCATGTGACTGTGGAGCCCATGGCGTTCAGCCTGGCTCTGCAGCTGCAACCGGCGTCAGCACTGGCTCATGGCCAGGGGCGGGCGCTGACGCGACAGCTGCCGTGACCGGGTGCGGGGCGGCGGCGGCCATGGCCTTAAGGCCGGGCATGAACAGCACGGCCGATGACGAGGACATACTGCATTACAGTATGAGAGCCAGCAATTCTGAAAACCTGCAGGTCAGCCGCAGAGGCATACACCGCTATCGAGTTCTGAGCACACAGAGCATGATGGATATCATCAACTCTGAGGTCATGCTCATTAAAAGACTGATGCAGACTACTGAGGAGGAAAACAGGCGCTTTATCGATCCCATGGTCAGAGCCATGGTAGAAATTGGCTCGAGCATGCCCAATTCAGCCTGGTATCACTGCGCCATGTTTATGGGCATAGTGCAGCACAGCGTTAATGTGGCTCTGTACAGTGTCAGTTACTATGCCTGGCGTCTGCGCGCCTCAACTTTAATGGCCCCTGAATATGCCTCAGGCAGGCTGCGCAGTCCCTTTGTATATCCTCAAGCACGACGCCGGGCCATTATCGACTCCAAGGCACGTCTGTACGCTGCTCTGCTCACCCGTTTGCCTGAGGAGCAGGCTGTTGAGGCCCTGCCACAGCTGGCCCGCACCTGCACCTGCCCTGTGCCCCACCATGAGAACTGTGAGCACTGGCAGGACGGCACCTTCATTGCCCGGGCCCTGCAGGCAGGTCTGTCGGCCGCCGCCCGTGGTCTGTCTCTAAAACAGCCAGAGCAGGCCATTCTGTCTGTAATCTCCTCATCAGCCCTGTCAGCCCGTAACCAGGTTCGCCTGCGTCACCAGCTCGCAGCCGGCTCACAGCGCCACCCATACCGTGCCCCTACTCCAGTCTCAGGCTCTGGTGCTGCCCCTTTCCCGGGCGCCGCCTCAGGCCCAGCAGCAGGCGCTGCCCCTGCCCCTGGCAGGGGCACAGGCGCAGGAACAGGCGCAGGAACAGGCACTGGCCCAGGCAGTGCCCCAGGCGTAGCTCCATGGCCAGGCTCTGGCGCAGGCCCAGCCTGTACCAGTCACGCTCATGCAGCTCCATGGTCTCCTGCAGCTGCAGGGGCCTCTTCGGCCTTCACAGCTGGTGCAGCCCGTGCTTGCGGCCAGGGACGCTCTGCCTTTCTGGCGGGCGGCCAGGGACGCGCAGCCCTGCGGCAGGGCAATGGCGTTGGCTGCGCCTCAGCGGCCGCAGCGGCCAGCTCATGGGCAGCTCAGAGCCGTAAAATGGCACTGGACTCCGGCGGCCACTGGGCCCTGGCAGCAGCCTCTGTCTGGAGCGGAGAGGCTGCTGATACTGTTGAGGTTGCTGATGCCCGCGCTTTCTGGCACCCGCTGTATAACAGTGCCCTGCCCGAAAGCTCCTATATGCCTGAGAATATCGCCACCTGGTATGGCCTTGATCTCTTTGAGCGGGCCCGTATCTGTGAGCTTATTTTCCTTACTCCGGCCTCAGGTGAACACCTGGGCCTGTGCCGGGGACCTGCTCACACCAGAAGTGACTGGGCCTCAGGCGCTACCGGCAAGGACTTTGTCCCGGGGGCACAGCCTTGCCATGAGGGCCGCGCCCCGGGCACTTATGCCCGGGCTCAAAACCGGGGCGGCATCCCAGGTGCCGGAGGTCCGGGTGCTGGATGGCCGGGTGCCGGCATCCCTGGTGCCGGTGGTCCGGGCCTGGCGGGCCGGGGCGAGGCTGTGGGCATGAGAGCTGATGGCAGCTGTGTTACCAGTCTGTGGGACCTGTTTGTAAGACAGAGCATTGCCCAGATGGACCTTGATGTGGTGCATCATAAAGCTGACAAAAGGCCCTGGAAAGTACCTCCTTACAATAAGCGCAGCAAGCTGCGCAAAGGCCAGATCTTCATGCTCTTTGAAGCACGCATGCGCGCCCGGGGCCGCCTGTCTGAGCGTCAGATAAATATAGCCCTGCTGTCGGCCGTGCTGCTAAATGGCTTTTTGCATGACCTTGCCAAGGTGGATCTGCAGGTATTAATCACTGCTGAAAACGGCAGGCAGTATCAGGGCCTGACCTCAGGTATGACCCTGCAGGAATTTGCGCAGATAAACGGCAGCTCCTGGCTGTATATGCGCCGCTGCAAAACAGCCCGTCCAGGCTGGCGCCGCCGTCGCCGCCGTGACAAGACCAGGTGGCGTCCCATGAACCACTGTGATGTCGGACACATGCACTGCATTGATATGCTTAAGCGCCTGTGCCCTGAGGCTTTGTGGCTGGTAAATCAGGCCATGGATTTATACCGCTTTGACCGCAAGTGGTCAGGCCTCGATCGCATTACTAAATGTTACGACCATACCACTGACACCAGATATGCCCGCCGCCACTCAAAGCGCTGGGACTACCATATCAGAACCCTGATTCATGAGTATGTGCTGATGCGCACACGCGCCCTTATCATGGTCAGCTCGGAGCTGCGCAGATGCACATCTGCCATGGCGCAGCTGCAGGGCGCCCGCGCCGACCTGCTTGGTCGCCTTGCAGCCGCCTCCGCCCAGGGCGCTGCCGCTGACGCAGCCGCCGGCACCTGTTCAGGCCCGGCTGCTGGCACAGCTGCCGCCCAGGCCTGTGCGGCCTGGCGCCATGACAGCATGCCGGGCAGGCCGGCAATGCGTGGCATGCGCGATATGCGTGGCATGCAGGATATGCGCGGCATGCAGGCCATGCCGGGCACTGAGGGCGTCAGAGGCACAGGCAGCCGGGCTGAGCTCAATGGCCATGGGCGTGACAGTGGTCCATGGGAGCACTGCGCGCATATCAGGCGTGAGCTTGAAGCCGTGGAGAGGGAGCTGCAGCGCTGGGGGCAGGCCATGAGCATCTTTGAGCGCAGTGCCCAGGTGCTTACGGTTAACAAGGGCAGCTCCGATATCTTTATCCGTGGGCGTAATGTACTGCTGCGCACTGGCAGTGCTGCCATGTACAGCCTGTTAAATACCATGTATGAGTTTATCTACGGCCCGTCCTTTGTCAGCCACTGCTCTGAGTGCTCCAGTATGAAAAAGGCCCTCGTGGAAATGAATCTGCAAAGCTACCGTCTGCTGGTCTACAGCAAAATCAAACGCTATGTGGTGGCGGCACAGGATGAAATCACAGTACTGCAGGGCTACACCATCTCATCAGCCGGTCTCAACTACGGCCACAAGGCCAGCTGGTACATCATTTCATCGCGTATGGATCAGTACTCAATGAGTGATGAGGACATACTGCAGAGCATATGCTCCAAACTTGCAGCATACGGCATAAGACGTAAGGGCAATATTATCCACACGCCCCCAGGTCAGGCCCAGCGCCTGCTGCAGGCCTGGAGATTTGGCTGCGATCCCGAGGCCCTGGCCGCCAGAGACGAGGCCACAGCCTCAGCCGCAGCGGCCACCGGGGCTGACTCAGATGCACCGCCCGGCACAGCATGCCCGGCAGCCCAGGCGGCCCCGGCAGACCATGCAGCTCCGGCAGACCATGCAGATCCGGATGACTGTGTAGCAGATGCAGGCCCGGCAGTACTTGCAGATTGTGCAGCTCCGGCACAGGCAGCTGACACCGCAGCTTCTGCACAGGCAGCGGGGAGTGCCCATGCAGAGAACCCAGGCGGGGCTCACAGCCCCGTCCGTAAGGTCAGAAGCGCAGCCCCAGGCAGCTTCTCAGGCCGCGACCGCACAGCGGCCGCTGTAAGCACTGGTGCCTCCCGCTTTAAAGGTGCAGTGCCCGTCGCCGCAGCTGACAGTGACAGAGCAGTGCGATCAGGTCAGGCAATCAGGCCCCATGGCGCCGTCCAGGGTGCTGCGGGGCCGGCTCCGGCTGTCAACAGCTCCCCGGCTGCGCCTGCAGGCAGCAGCGCCGCCCCTGCAGCCGGTACTGCAAGGGCTGCAGCATCGGAAACAGCTTCTGGCGGTGAGTTAAGCTTTGATGACAGTGGCATACCATCTTTTATCGATGATATCTGTCCTGATGATGAGTTTGACTCCGAGGGCCTGTGGACAGTGGTGGAGTAAAGCAAGGCCCGGGGCAGCACGTAAGTAATGGCAAGTCATGATCAGCTCAGTCCTGGCATGCCCGGCATATGCTGCCAGACTACCCTGCCGGACAGTAAGGCAACCTGGTACAGCCCTGCAGAGCTCCAGACCTGATATTACGCTGCAGTGCCATATCTGTAAGCACCAGGCCACCAGACAGGGCCCGCCGACCAGGCTGCCCCCGCCTGGCTGCCTCGGCCAGTCATGGCTCCTCCACCAGTCATGGATCCACCTCCTGTCCAGTATGTCCTGCAGTTACGCCAGTAAAGGCATGCTCTGCTGTCTTTGAAGGTCACTTTTGCTCAATCTGACCACTGGCGCAATGCAAGGCGCCTCGTCTGGCACAATGCAGGGCGCATCATCTGGCCAGTACCGGGCAACATGGACGTCCTGCCCTGTAAGCTCATTGCAGGCAGTGCCGCCTGATGGAGCCGTAACCGGGACCTTGGCGCATGGCCAGATCATGACTGTCTGGCCAGAGATTGGCATCATGGCCAGAGACTGGCAGCATGTCGGTATGGCTGCATGACCGCATGGGCAGAGATGAGTCTGACCTGCTGACTGTCACTTATTCAGGCAGGCTCTGCTGTCAGCAGTGGTCCTGACCTCAGGCATCTGGTGCGTAACCTGTATCCATGGCCGGGGCCGGGGGCTTTTGTGTATCCATGGCCGGGGCCCGGGGTCGCTATGGGACGGGCCTTATGCACAGCTTTGAGGCAAAGGCGTCCATTGCGGAGCATTTTAGCCGGGAGCGTGCACCTGGATAGCCCTTTGACTGGTCTGCAAAGCACTTTGTGCCTATACTTGCTCTACAAGGCAGGATCACCCGATCCTGCCTTAAGTTTATTTATGGATCTGTAACCTTTGCCCTCCCACTATGGATATGGCACCTGGTTTCTTTCCTGATCCTCAAATTCCCCCTGATTTATCTCCTGGCACCTGCGCCCTCTAATCAGGCAAGCGCAGGCCATCATGCCGCTGCAGCAGGCCGGCAGCGCTCTGCCGCCCCAAAGCACCCAGGCACAGCGCTGCGCGCTGCGCACATCCCGTACCTGCACAGCCCGGCACTGTCAGGGCTATGCCAATGGCCCGTGACCGGGACCGTGTCTGTGGTACGCAGGCAGCAGGCTAAAAAGCTGCGGGTTGAAAAGCGCTGGCCTGACAGTGCCCCATAGCTGCTCATAACCCCACGGCCCCATGGCCCTGAGGCCAGGGCAAAAGCTCATGGACGGGAGCACAGTGCAGCAAGGCTGCAGACATACCAGCACCGTGGACAACAGTGGCCACGGCCGGCTCACGTCCCTGCCAGGCTGTGGCAAAGCAACAGCTTCGCGCTCTCTGAGCACTCAATGGGGCTGAGCATTGCCAGCTTCCGGTGCTGCCGGCAGCTGCCAGGTGCTGACTTTACTGAGCTGTGCTGCCATGCCGGGCCTTGCTGAGGGCAGATCTGACGTGCCGGGCCGCCGGGCATAGTGCCGGTAACAGGGCATGGGGAAAGTGGATTTTGGGATTATGGGTACAGTGCTGCACAGTGCATGTCTGACTGACAGGAGTTTTTATGTTCTCTGAGTTCCGCCGTGGCTATTACACAGCTTTGCCGCTTATGCTGGGCTTTGTGCCTCTGGGCATGATTCTGGGTGCCCAGGCAAGTCAGGTAGGCCAGTCGGCTCTTACTACCTTTCTCATGTCAGCCATTAACCTTGCAGGTGGCAGTGAGTTTGCCGCCCTTGGTCTGTGGTCCTCTGCCCCGCCGGTGCTGATGATTGCCTTTACCACCTTCCTTATCAACTCCCGTCACATTGTCATGGGTGTTACCTTTGCCCCTTATATGAAGGATCAGAAAGGCTTTCGTCTGTACTTTGGTCACTTTCTGATGGTAGATGAGTCCTGGGCTCTGGACATGCAGGACATTCAGCGCCGCTCTCTGGAGGGCAAGGGCTTTTCCTACGGCTTTCACATAGGCTGTGGTGTTGGTCTGTGGATGGCCTGGGCCTTCAGCTGTTTTGCCGGCGGTATTCTGGGCAACAGCTTTGGTGATCTCTCCCGCTATGGCTTTATGGCAGCACTGCCAGCTACCTTTATTGCCCTTGCCATTGCCATGCGTCCCAGAATTCTCCCTGATATCAGGGCCCGCATTGGCACCAGTGCCGGTGCTGCCCTGACATATGCCCCGGTAACGGCAAGCTTTTTGGGTGCCGGCCTGACCTCAGTGTATGGCAATCCTCATTACTGTGTAGGTGCAGGCATTGTCTGTGGTCTGATCACAGCTTTTATCTGCCAGCTCATCAAAGAAAAGCTTAAAATAACACCCCCTGAGGGCGACACCTCACTGAGCTCTGCCATGCCGTCCCCGCAAAGCAGCACGACTCAGGATGCCACCGCTGCGGCTGCACAGGCTCAGTCAGCACATTCAGCCCATTCAGCATCTGCCCCGGACAACAGCATTGCAACTGATACCAGTACCAGTATCCCAGAGTCAAACAGGGTGAGCGCCAGCGAGGCTGACAGCACAACTTCCAGACCTGCTCCAGGTTCAGAGGAGAGCAGTGCCGGCCCTGCCCTTAAGTAAGCTTATGATCCCAGGGATAATACTCTTGCGTACGGCCTGACCTGCTGGTCAGGCCCATAGCCGCTCCTCTGAGATCCAGGGCCATGTTTACAGTAGCCTTGCAGGACCTGCGGACTACTGTCATGGTCAGCAGATCCACGATAATGAAAACCTGCACATACGGGCTAAGCTCTGGACAGTATGCTCCTTCCCTGAGCACTGCAGCCTGACTGTGCTCAGGACAGCAATGCTTATGCAGCTTCAGGCTCTTATCTGAAGTAACAGTGATGCAATAGCCAGCAGCTTACATATGGCTGCATCCGGCATGCTTACATCAGGTGAATCCATAAGCTTGCACATGGGTGCATCCAGCAGCCTGTACCAGGCTGCCAGCCATGCCAGGGCCAGACAGCAGTTTTGAGCAAAGAATTAAGTAATGTCCTCCTTGCGGCATGCCTGACCGGGACGGGCCAAAGCGTCCGGGGCGGGCGCTGACAGGAATATCAGGTCGAAGCCTTGCTGCCATTACGGCATCATACCTGCGGGCAACTGGCCTGTCGGCCTCTGGCTGGAGTTCATATAACTGGACGGCATCTGCCCGGAAGCTTAAGGGCCTTCCTGGCAATACTGCACAGGGGACAGTCGGCTCAATAACAGCCATACTTTCGCTTTACAGAATATTAAGGCGCGCAGCATGCCGGGGATAACCTCCAGGGTACCCGGAGAGTGAAAATCAGTTGCTGCGCGGGAACAGATGAATAAAAGGACAATGTCATGAGCTCTGTTTTTGCTTTGCCAAATATCTACGAAATGATTACCATTCTGGCCATGGCTACCGCCACCTACTCAACCCGTATCATGGGCTTTTTGTGGCTGCGCAAGCGCACTCTCAGTGCCCGCGCCCGTGCCGTGCTTGACTCCAGCCCATGCTGTGTAATGGTAAGCGTGGCCGCTCCTGCATTTATGACCACTGACTGGAAGATGCTGACCACTCTTTTTGTGGCTCTGGTCATGTCCTTTAAATTCAACCTGGGCATTACTATCTGCGCCAGTGTTGCTTTACTTGCCCTTTTACAGAACTTTATGTAACCAGGCAATACCTCGCAACGGCAAAGGCCCATGCCCGTCATGACAGCTCAATCCCTGTTATGACAGGCTGTACCCGGCTATGACAGTGCCCACCTGGCCATATCATACCTGGCCTTTCACTACAGGCCATACAGGGCAACAGCGCACAAACACGCTGCGCTATTGCCTGCCATCATCCTGTGCAGCAGGGTGCAGTTTCTGATGGGCCAGCATGACTGATAACATGCCTTACGTACTGACAGTAGTGTCTTCTGAACAGGAGCTTACAGCCGGGCCTGCTGTTGACGGGCCGGCAAGCTGGAGAAATTGAGTGAGAGCATCATTGTAATGCCCTCTGGATGCCCGAAGCAGCCGCATATGCAGCTGTATGGCTGTACCGGATAACAAAGCCCCATAGGGGCAGCACCGCCAGCATGAGCTCATGACATGAGCTCCAGTCTGTGGACACAGTGAGATAGCGGTTTGAGCTCGAGGCTGTGGCCACAGTGAGATAGCAGTTTGAGCTCGAGGCTGTAGACACAGTGAGATAGCCGTATGGGCTCCAGGCTGTGAGCCTGGTGAGTTATAGGCAAAGGCTCGAGGCTGTGGACTCTGTGAGATAGCGGTATAAGCTCAAGGGCTCGAGGCTGTGGGTGCAGTAAGAGCGTGGGAGCAGTTTGGCTGTACAGTGTCATGACTGTCTTGCTGAAGCAGCTTTTATTCAGGCAGGATAACAGACTGTATGGATAACTGATATTAAGGCAGGCGGGCAGGACAGTTTCAAGGCGGGCCGCAGGCGGTGTTGAGCACAGGGCGTCAGGCGTGTATGTGGAAGCGGGTTATGGATGGGCCGGGTGCCTGTCATGTATATGGATGAGGGTTTGAGCCGTGACTGGGCTCCGAGGATGATGCATGGTGGGGCCGGGAGATTCTTTTGAGTGAAAGCTGATCAGATAATATTAGTGCCTTAAAGGAAATGCAGCGTGGTATTTATGACATGGTGCCCATTCTTATTACCATGTTGCCCTCTGTCATGATAATGAGAGGTAAGGCAGGCAGGTTGAGCGTGAGAGCCTCCCGGAGCTGCCAGGCACAGGGACAAATGGACAAAATCAATGCCCTGAGATGAGCTTTGGCGCTATACTTCATAACCCCAGTCTCAGGGTCAAGTCAGAGGCAGGACAGCAAGTGCCTGAATTTCTGGCCTCAACCTTTGCAGCGCTGTACCAGAGTAGATTACATCCATGTCCGTCTGAGTAAGGCAGTGCTGCCATGCCTGAGAAGCAGGCATGCACCTTTTGCAAAGACCGGTAATGTTAGAAAGCTCTCTGTTTGTAATTGCCCGACAGACTATTTGTTTCAGCTGCCTGGGTGCATGCCAGGATGCGACAGGATCATGCTGTGTGAATGCAAGCGTCCCTGTCCCTGGGCGTATAAGCGTCAAGGTACGTAGCCAGCTCATGTTATAAGCCCTGATATACGGCGCGAACATGCTTTGCAGTGGCGCAATGATAATGTGGCATGAGCCGGCTGAAATGTGGCATGTAGAGTATGAACCGTCCAGCCGGGCAGGAAAATATGCTCGAGGTAGAACAGAACAACAGGTCCGCAATAATACCTGCTGAGCTCCTGACGCTGTGACAGCTGAGCTTATGCGCAGGGCGGTAAAGGTGCTGAGCTTTGGCCAGTGGCCTTATGAATGCCATAACTGCCCGGCCTGATGTCAGACTGGTCAGATATGATGCCTCAATGGCATGGCCCGGATGGCCTGCCTGCCCAGAGCTCAGGAGCCGGCTGCTGCAGAGCGGCTGCTGCAGATCTTTAAATCATGAGCCATCAGCTCAGAAGCCTGCTGCTGCAGAGCATGCAGCTGATGATCCTTAAGCTGAAGAGCCTATGAGCCTTAACTTAGTTTGAGAGAAAGATGTGAGTAGAATTCAGGAAGAAATTCAGCATGCTCTGCTGGCTGTTGCCCCGCTGATGATGGGCCTTATTCCCCTGGCCCTGATTCTGGGTGCCCAGGCAAGTCATGTAGGACAGTCACCCCTTACCACCATGCTCATGACCGGCCTTAATGTTGCCGGCGGCAGTGAGTTTGCTGCTCTGGGTCTGTGGTCGGCTGCTCCTCCCATTATCATGATTGCCTTTACCACTTTTCTTATCAACTCCCGTCACATTGTGCTGAGCATGGCTCTGGCTCCTTACGTGCGTGAACAGAAAGGCTGGCGCATTGGCCTGCTCTACTTTTTCATGGTCGATGAGGTATGGGCGCTTAACATGCAGGACCTCAGCCGCCGCGCTCAGCGCGGTGAGGGCTTTTCCTTTGCCTTTTACATGACTCTTGGAATCAGCCTGTGGCTTGCCTGGGTGCTCTCAGCATTTATTGGCTGCATCATAGGCTCAAGCTTTGGCGATCTCTCCTCTTTTGGCTTTACCGCTGCCCTGCCAGCCACCTTTATTGCCCTTGCTGTAGCCATGCGTCCGCGTGCCCGTCTGCGTACCCTGAATCTGATTGCCTATGTTCCCATTGCCGCCAGCTTCACGGCCTCTGCTTTAACCCAGCTGTATGGCAACAGCAATTACTGTGTGGGAGCCGGTATCAGTGCCGGTGTCATCACTGCCCTCGTTATCCAGCTGCTGCGCGAGCGCGCTCAGGGCCAGCACCCGTCCATGACCTCAACACCAGCATCAGGCGTGACCTCAGGGTCAGCCTCAGCGTCAGCCTCAGACGTCGCCGGTGCGCAGGCCAGGGCCCAGACAGCTGCAGGCGCAAGTGCAGGTGCGGGTGCAGAGACAGCCGCAACATGCGCTAAGACCGTTGCCTCACTGTATGCAGACACTAAGGCTGAGGAGGCCCAGGATAACAGCTCGCATAAGTACGGCCCCGCTCAGGCTGTTGCCTCAGAGGCCGGAGCCGATGAAGCTGCTGAGCAGCTTGCACCTGCTGCCGGTCATGCAGCAAGCGCTTCAGATAAGACAACAGCTGCTGATGCAGGTGCTAAATAAAGCCTTTGTATGGAATATGAGTCTGAAGACGGCGCAGGCCGGGGATGCCAGAGTGCTGGCAGGCGCTCAGCTTTGTCAGAAGGCGCGGGCGCAGATGAAGATTCAGCTGCAGATGCAGCAGCTGCAGATGCTGCTGCCGACATGAGGGGTGACTGAGCATCTGATACTGGTGCTCAGTAAGTGCCTGATGTTAAGACTTATGCTGACAGGCATTACCCGGCTGCAAGCTCTGATGTTTGCGGACATACCTGTTCAGGTAGCTGGGTGAAGAGCAGACGGGGCTGAATGACTAAAACAGGGCGGGCGCTATGAAGAAGAGCCGTAAATTACGGTTTGTCTGGCCTGATGGTCGTTGGGAGGATGTTGGGCTGGCGTGACAGGGCAGACTGTTGGAGCTGGCGGGAAAGGACGGGATAACAGAAATGCTGTCACTCCTGGGCTTATGTGATTTTACACACATTTTTTATTTTTCGTGCGTAACTGAAAATTGACTTTTCCACAAGTATTTTCCTTTGACAAATTGACATCAGATTTTGTGTAAACAGACTGTCCCAGTGTCTGATAAAAGTGATAAAACCTTATCAACATGGCATTTTGCTGTGTAATAGCATGATCTGTAGCTGAACATTTAATTTGACTGGAATGCCATTGCTAACGGTCATAACGACAGTCGTGAGTACATGCCGGGCGCCAAAAATCCTCTCAGGTCTTAACTCGCTCCTGAAAACTTATAAAATCAAACAATCAACAGTTTATTGTTTGTCTGTCTGTTTGTGCCTGACGTTACGAAACACGTTTTTCGCCCTCAGGTCCTGCAGTAAACACAGGCGGAGAGGTTTTCGTTTCAGGTTCTGCTGCAGTCCAGTCTGTACAACTGTCAGCGTTAGGGAGTCTGAGCGGGGGCCCCTCTTATACTCCAGGCCCAGGGGGCGGGCGCAAACAGTTCTAAGACAGCTGATTCCTGCTCACAAATTACCAGGCAGTTGTACAGCTCATCATTAAAAACACCTTTGAATCAACAGCAAGGGCCACGCCCGGCTGCAGCTGGCTTTGTCCTGGGCAGCTATATTAGAGCAGCACGACTAAAAAGGCGTGTCTCAGTCAGAATGCCCTGACTTTATGTAAGTACATGCCCTTGCAGGGCCATGTCCCTGGCGGAGCTCTGTCCAGGTAAGGGCTCTACCCGGCCAGACTTAATGTCAGCTCGGTCAACAGCCGCCAAAAGGCTGCGCCTTACCTGTTCCTGTAACCAGGTAACGGCGTACGGTGCGCCTGCCCACAGCCCTGCACAGTAAAACTGTGAAGCTGACATGCAGCAAACCAGTTAAGCCCCTGTGCCTTACAGGGGAAGAGCTCAATGACTGTGCTCTTATGTGCATGGTCTTAGCCAAAACAACCCGTCACAGACCAGCCTGATCAGAAAATCCTTTACTTTACCTGTCAGGCACAGCTGACGGAGTTGCCTTTAAAGTGCTCACAGCAGAAGGTTACAAAAGCTCCTGTCCCGACTCTGTTCCCGCCCATTATCTACGCTCAGTCCGGGGTCAGCTCATTCCCCTGCATTCTTTCCTCCATGCCGCCCTCATAAAGCTATGACATGCCTGTCCTGGCATGCCAGGCATGCCAGGCATGCCAGGCATTCCCAGCATACACATCATGGCAGCGCATGCACGGCATTGCTCCGCATAGCAGAGCTACCAGCTCAAGGCTGCTCCTTGCGTGCCCTGGCTACTGTTGAGTGGCGACGCTGAGTGGTGACTTGCGACTGTTGAGTGAGCTTATGCAAGCCTTACACTAACAATGTCTGCCGTTTTCAAGCCGTTCTCACCTTTACTCATGCAAGCATGGTGTATGACAGGGAGCGATCCCGGGCCGCACCGGTGGCCACGCCTTGCCTGGCCGGGCCAGGGCCAGACCTCTGTTATGTGAGTGCATAAATGTGCTCTGACGGCTTGCTCTGATGTGAGCTGCAGGGCACTGGGAGTTTCTTGCTTAAGATTAATTTGGGCTGATGGATGTGCCTGATTCAGCTTTGATGTGTCCTGGCTGATCTGTCATTTAGTCCAGTTATGCCAGTTTATCTGAGCAGTCAGCTGCTGCTGGGGGTGATGCGTAAAGCGGCCTGTGGGGGCGGGTTTGACCTGTTATGGGGCTTGAGCCTCGCTATGGTGCAAAAACCATTAGGCGGACCTGACTCATGGTTCACTGCAGGACGATACTGTGGGCCTGATTTCATACTGCAGATCCTGTCATATGGCACTCAAAACGTCCTTATCCGGCCCAGGATCAGGCCCTGTTACTGCTATTTACCAGGGCCCTGCCAGTCTTGAGTTTCAGGCATGTATATCACATTGTACAACTTGCTCTGAGTTCAAAGTCTGTATCCTGGAAAGCCCTGTGGATATACTTTTCATAGATACAGACTTTTAAAGGGGCTTGACTAGTGATAATTCACGGCGCAATGCGGGTTTGAGCGCAGATAAAAACCCCTGTGAGATCGCAATTCGGCATGCTTTAACAACAAAAGTTGCGAGGCAGATCCCGCTTTTGGGATCACGTTTGAGGTTTTTGATTCCAGTTGTGCATAATGTTTTTGACGCTGGCCTGAGCCTTATGCAGCGTGCCTGTGGTCCGAGGGCGGTCTTTGTACTCAAGGCTGCGCCTGAGCAGCCAAAACGATTTGTCTGGAGGACGGTCATGTCCTTGCAGCCTGCTCTGTAAGCTGCACCAGTTCATAGTGAAGTATCCCCGGGTCCTGCCATGGTACTGTCGCACTGACAGCATGCCCACTGGCAGCTGGAGTGCCTGTTCCCGGTTTAAGGCGCATGGCATGAGCCATGTTAAGGCGCCCCTGATTTTCAGTTTTGCTCCTGAAGTCAGGTCATGCAGTACTTTCTTTCCTGATTTTTAATGCGCTGCTACAACAGAGCTGTCAGCACAGTGAGCCCCGTCAGGGGCCTGGAACAGCTGGTACTGTTAAGCATTCCCTGTATTTCTTAAGCATCCCTGCAGCCTGCCCCAAAGGCAGACTACGCCATATCCTGATTAATGCCCCTGCTGTCTGTCTAAACCATTACACCAGCAGTGCAGCTGCAATTTGAGTTGGCCTTCCGTGCAAGGACAGTCAGCAAGAGCTGATGAGACTTAATAGCTACGGGGCTCTGCCCTCAATCATCACAAGGAGAAGATGAAAGGGGCAGATAAATACCTGAACTGACTTTGCAGGTTCAGGTCTGAAGTGGTTTCACCGGTCCCTTTGTCTGAAGGTAAATGCCTGCCTGACCAGAACAGCCATTTTATTTTCCGCTGGTCATAGGCTTTTGCTCACTGAACTCAAGGACCTGTTTTTTGTCTTTCCCAGGAGTGTGTCACGTGAATAAAAGTGAATTAGTAGCCCGAGTAGCCGCCAAGTCCGGTCTGTCCAACACTGCCTCACACAGTGCTGTTAACGCCTTTATGGAGTCTGTCAAGGATGCCTTAGCCAGTGGCGACAATGTAACCCTCATCGGTTTTGGTACTTTTGAGGTACGCGATCGCGCTGCCCGTACCGCCCGTAATCCACGTACCCGCGAAGAGATTACTATTCCGGCTTCCAAGCTCCCAGCATTCCGTGCCGGAAAGACCTTCAAGGCCCAGGTTAACGAATAAGACAGTTACGGCAACGTACCTCAGGTACGCCGCTTAACTGCCGGCGTCTGTCCGGGCACCATACGGTGTCCGGTCAGACGCCTTATTTTTGCCTGCCGCCGCGACCGCCACTGACGCCTCCAATCAATCGCTTCCTCGGTTCATCAATCTGCAGGGCACACCATAAGTTAATCAATCTTCAGGGCGATCCCTCAGCTTGCCAATCTGCTGGGCACTCCATCAGTTCATCAGTCTGCAGGGCGCTCCCTCAGCTTGCCAGTCTGCAGGGCACACCATCAGCTCATCAGTCTGCAGGGCGATCCCTCAGTCCATCAATCAATCGCTCATCCAGCCAGAAATCGATCAAGTCGGCCATCCCCCTGCAAAACTCTGCTTTAATAAAGCCCATCCCTCCTTTTAAAATCTGCCCGGCATCTGCTCTTGTCATTGTCCGCCAACTCATGTATCCCGACCCTATATGCAAAGTCCAGGGCGTCAGGCCTGATAAGCAGGCGAGCCCCGCTGTCAGCTGTCTTAAATAACCAATGGTCCTGCGGCCAAGACGCCAGACTGATGCTTTCTAAAACCAGCTGCTCAAATATATGCACAGGACGCGTTCACTGCCTGAGGCCGGTTTAAATCTGCCTGACTCAGTACTGATGTGACCTGATAAGCTGGCGCTCTGTGTTTGTGTAAGTCTCGTGCGTTTGCAGATCAGGAGCCAGCATCTCTGAGCCACACATGACGGTCATGAGTATAAGGCAGCTAAGCAGGCGCTCATTAAGCACTGCTATAGTGTCCTATGCTGACCTGACAGCAAAACTCCTGCAGACATGGCTGCCAGGACTTACAGGTCATGACAGCCATGGCCTGGGTGTTATGAGAGCGTAGCCCGCAGCTGAGCCCGCACCTGTCGCCACAAATCGTGACCGGCATCTGAACACTCATGCCCGGGCCTGACTGTACTGAGCCTGTCACAGGTGATGCTTTCTCTGCATTGCTGCAACTGGCATGAAGTCCGGGTTTATGGACCATGGCCAGCTTTTATATGGTACGGGGCTATGCTAATATTTAGCCCTGCTGCAAAACCGGGCCAGTGCCCGTTATCAGGCAGCTTTTTTTTATTGTGTTAGTGGCAGTTCATCATCATCACAGTTGCCAGCAGATCAGCAAAGACCATGTTCTGCTTTACTCTGAGCGTGACTTTAAGTTCTGGTCAGGCACGGTGATGAATTGCGGGGAAAAGTTGATGTTATCGGACAAATTACGCGACGGTGCCAATTCCAAGGCCTTTAAGACCTTGCTTGCCCTGATCATTGTTTCTTTCGTGCTCACCGGTGTGGGCGGCTATTTAATCCCAAGGCTCAATACTGATCCTGTCACCGTAGGTGATTACAAGATTTCCGCCAATGAGTGGACCAATCAGTACAACCGTCAGGCCAACCAGCTGCACCGTATTCCTAACGGCTCAGATCTGCTGGAAAATCCTGAGTACGTTGCCAGCCTCAAGAAGCAGGTTCTGGAGCGCATGATCGACAATGTTGCCTTCAATGCTGCTGTATGGGATATGGATGTACGTATTGGCGACGAGCAGGTACGTGATGTAATCCGCAGAAGCCCTGCATTCCAGAAAGATGGCCGCTTCAATAACGAGCTCTATCTGGCCAGCGTTCGCAACATGGGCATGAGCCCTGACTATTACGGCGAGCAGCTGCGTGTTTCTCTGATGACCGAGGCTGTTGCCCGTCCTGTTATCACTGCCTCAACAATTCCTCTGCCATTTGAGCTTGATAATGTAGCCCGCATCATTTCCCAGTCCCGTACTGTGGATCTCTACACTGTTGATGCTGCTGACATTGAAAAGGGCATTACCGCCAGCGACGAGGAAGCAAAGGCTTTCTATGACGCCAACCACAACAGATTCATGGCCCCGGCCACTGTACGCTTTAACTACCTGCTCCTGTCAGTAAATGATCTGCGCAAGGAAGTTGAAGTTACCGATGAGAAGCTTGAAGAGTACTTCAACATGTACTCTGAGGACTTCACCCTGCCGGAGCAGCGCCGCGCAGCTCACATTGTTATCCGCAAGGGCAGCAAGGATTACGACAAGCGTCTTGCCGCTGTTGAAAAGGGCATCAAGGACGGCAAGTCCTTTGCTGAGCTGGCAAAGAAGTATTCTGATGACAAGGCCACTGCCTCCAAGGGGGGCGACATGGGCCTGTTCTCACGTGGTGAGATGGCTGCCAATCTGGATGCTGCCGTATTTGCCATGACCACTGCAGGTCAGGTAAGCGACCGCATTGATGATGAAACCGGCGCTCACTTTGTAAGCCTCACTGAAATTGTGGAGCCACATGCTCCAGAGCTTGCTGCAGTCAAGGACAAGGTCAGAGACGCCTACATCACCGCTCAGGCCCGCGACCTGTACAACCAGCGTGTTACCACCATGTCTGACCTCTCTTTTGAGAACCCGGACTCTCTTGACGTAACCGCCGAGGCTCTCAAGCTTGAGATTAAGAACTCCGGTCTGCTCGATCAGGGCGATACCAAGGCTGCATGGCCTCTGGACAATGCTGCAGTACAGGGTCTTGCCTTTAATGAGGAAGTTTACAACTCAGGCGTTAACAGCCAGGTTATCTCCATCGATGATGACAACTCCATCGTAATCAACGTTACCGAGCACCACGACGCTGCTCTGCGTAACTTCGATGAGGTTAAGGCCGATGCCGTCGCCATGGTCAAAAAGGACAAGCTCAATGTTGCCATCAATAAGGCTCTTGAGAAGGTCGCCATGGCCGTCACAAAGGATGAGAATGCTGCCCTGCCTGAAAACGTAACTGCCAGAAAGGGCGTTGTGCTCTCTCCATCTGTTGATGCCGTAGGTCCTGAGTTCAACCAGGCTGTATATGCTCTGCCAGTGGACACTCAGAAAGCCTGGGTGATTGCCTCCAACAACGGCACCGAGACTCTGGGTGTACTGCGCAAGGTAAGCGAGCCTTCTGCTGAAGACCTCAAGACCTATGCCGAGGTTATGAACGTTCCTTACGCCCAGTACCTGAACATGACTGTCCAGAACAGCCTTAACCGTCAGGCCCGCACCCTCAATGACATTGTCTACAATGACGAGGCCATCAACCTGGTAACCAGAACAGCTGAGCAGGAATAGTTCCGCTCTCACTAACACTTTCATCCGCCCCGGCCGCAGGCCGCGTGGCGGCCCGGGCCGGACAGCTTTGCTGCCGGCCCTTTTTCTTTTCCGCACCACAACCGCCATCATCTGCTCCAACCGCAAAGCTGGGCACTACCCCGCCTCTCAGGACCAGAGCATCCCAGCAAAACCTGCCATGCCATCAGTCGCGGCCGAAGCTCCAGAATATTAGAATGCATCCATACTGAATAAACCTTGTACTCACATACTGCATCGTGCACGCGCACTGATGGTGCTGGAGACTATGGCAAGGTTTTACGTAGTATGTCAGTTACAGGCAATGGTGCCACCCTGGTGACGATACAGGGACTCTCTGTGAGCTGTGCACATCATCAGCAGACAGACTGAGCACGGGATGTCGGACTGTTTTACTTGCAGGGTCAGCTGCAACTCTCATGAAGCTGACCTGCGGTGGGACAGGTTTGCAGACTTGCAGAATTGCAGACAGGACACAGTATGGCCAACTGCGCTGTCTGGATTACCGGGAGACCGACTTTGCCGTCTGGATTACCTGGCGACCGACAGTGCTGTATGGGTTTCATGGAGGCCGACTGTGCCGTCTTGATTACCGGGAGGCCGACTGTGCTGTTTGAATGCAGGTCATGGTGGTCCTGCAAATGTGCCTGCAGGAAGTGAGCTGATAGTGGTTACCTTAGAAGAGTGGCAGGACTTACGGGCCGGGGGTGGGCGATTATCACATTGACGGGCCATATACAACTGCAGCGGACTGCCATGTCAGTCGTGCCTGCTCAAGGAGCCTGGCAGGTTTTTGCCTGGTTTTGCTCACATTTATCAAGGTATTTTCATGCCTGTATTGAACATTATCAGCTTGTATGGAAGTGTTGCGATGACGGGCGCAGTTACCGGGTTTTTAGGCTTTTGACCGCATAAATTCAGCACTTTTCAAAAATTATGGCTCATAATCTGTCATTAAAATCCCTGCCTTCCAACCAAAAGTACTACCGGGTTTTCATACCCGGGATAAAGTCCCTTGCACAGGCGATCGAAGATGAAAAGCTGCTAAGAGAATATTAAACCAAATGTGCAATTCGTGCATTTAGCCTTAAATATGCACAGTGCCTGATAAACTGGCTGATTTTGGCCCTATATGCGTTTGCATTGCACCATTTTTGACCGTGCCGTGCACCTTAAAAATGAGGCACAGATCGCAAGATTTTTTGATTCTTGTCCAACAAGTGGACAAATCTCATGACGATCAGGGCATATTAAGCAATAAAACGCAAGTAACTTACTTTTGTTGAACCGTCCTTGCTCCCCATAAAGTCGCACAAATTTAAAGTCACATATCTGCAAAGCCAGCTTTAATGTATGCTTATTCACCGCAATAAAACGCAACTTCCCTGACTTTGCAAAATTTTACGCATGATATTGGCGTATTGACGAAAAACCGCAGAGACTTTTAGAATCACGTACAAATACTTAGTTCTATCTGCCTTAACTTACAGGCTTAATTTGTTATCTATAGACAGCAGAACATAAAGCCCCGTCAGAGCTTAATAAGGTATCAACAGTACCGGAGCTCAGACTGACAACCACAAAATCTGCTGCAGCCTCCTCTTTTGCCCGCATAACTCACAAAGGGTACTGGTTAGTGATTCAGGAAGGCTCAAACATCTCAACACACTTGCATACCACAAGAGATAATTTTGAATAATGGGCATCAGGGTTAACTACAGGCTCAATGGCTATAGCCTGAAAGATTAATCCCGGGGAACTGGATCCCGGATCAGTTGCATGGCCACAGCAGAACTTCCATGACATAGCCAATGCTATGGCCTCAGATCATACGAGAAACGGCAATGCCCGGGGGCATGAGTGATGCCAGTTATGTATGTACTGCATGGCCATTAAGCTCATACGTTTAGGGCTTTCTAACGACAGCCACTGGTGCACTCATGTGCGGGTGCTTTCCTGCACAGCCAGTCAAACGTCGACAGTGCCCTATGTGTCTGCTGCATACTGCATACTGCATACTGCCTGTACATACTGCATACTGCCTGGCCGCTGCTGCCGGCCCTGAGAGCATACTGCCTGGCCGCTGCTGCCGGCTCTGAGAGCATCATCCCGGCGCTGCTGCGCTTGTGTTGTGTTATCAAACACTGAGGATTACTGGCTGTTAATGATTTATTCAAACTCTCTCCAGGAGCATGACTCGACCAGCTCCGGGCGATTTCTGCGCTCCTGAATGAGCGCAGCTGCCTGCAGTTTTTCTTTATGAAATTCGCAGCTGCGCTCCAAATCGCAGATCAGACATCCGGCATGGTAAAGCATAAGGAGATACGTGCCTGGTATGACAACAATCAATCTAATCAACCAGTGCCAGCAATGGCACTAAAACACAGAAGGTAACAAGATAACCTGCCATTCTCTGGCCGGTATAAGAGTATTTTTACATCCCTGCCTGCCAAGCAGGACCAAATGGCTCTGTCTTTCTGCCAGGAAGAGCCTGATTTTCCCATTTAACACCCCGTTTTGAGCATCAGTGCCTAACCCTGCGTGTACCCATAACAATATTCACAAAGGCCATGGCCATAACGGTAAACAGTGACGGAGACAGTGACCGGGACCGTGATACTGACCTAATCAGTGACCGGGACACAGTTACAGTGTCATCCCTCCTGTATCAGCTGACTGCTATGCATGAAGTTACATACAGGTCCAGGAGGTCTCACTTACCGCCACAGTTCCCCCGTTACCCCAACTCTGTATTCATACCTGCGCAGGCACCTTGCACACAGGTATGACAGTAAGCTGCAGAGAGCTCACAAACGGGCGCACCAGGCATCAGAGTACGAGATGCTCATCAGGTGCACAGTCCGTATACTTATGCCGGAATACGGACTGACAGCCGTTATGCCGTGATCTGCTCTCAGTTAAGGGAGCTGCGGTAAAGGAGGTAATAATATGTACTCAATGAAACAGGCATGTGAACAGCTGGGCATTAACTACGACACTCTCAAGTTTTACTGTCGTGCCGGTCTGGTTCCGGATATCAAGCGCAACAGCAACAACTATCGCTATTTCAACGATGAAGACATTGCCTGGATCCGAGGCCTGCTTTGTCTTAAGCACTGCGGCATGGGCATCAGGGAGATGCGCTCCTTTGTAGAGCTGTGCCAGCTGGGCCATCAGAGCATTCCAGAGCGTCTGCAGATTCTGTCAGAAAAGCAGAAAGCCCTTAAAACTCATATTGCCGACCTCAAACTGGCCCTGGACTTTATTGAGTACAAGCGCCGCAGCCTGAATGAGGCTCTGGAAAATCAGCAGGATGCCACCATGCTGCTTACCTCTGACAACAACGAGAAGTTCCGCTTCAGCGAAAACCGCATGCGCTAACGCGTCACAATCTCAGGCTGCCTGCATCAAAGAGGACCAGGCAGCACTCTTCCAGCATAATGCAGAAGTGAAGCAATGAACTAATGAAGTAATGCTCCGCCAGCTGGCAGACTAATGCTGCCGTCGTGGCACAGGCCACACGCTAACCAGTACTTTATGTAAAGTGCCCACGTAGTAAAGTGCCCACGTAGTAAAGTGCCCACGTATACCATGGGCATTGCAGGCGCTTTAGCTGGCATAATACATATCATTATGTAAAGCACAGGCCAATATTATTGTGATTACATGGGTAAGACTGGTAGTTTTACCATATATTATGTAAAGCATCATGAGCCGCCTGGTCAGAACCTCAGACGCAAGTTCAGTGTCGATTAAGATACTGTTGGTGGCGGAGGTGGAAGCACGCAGTATGGTGGCAGGTCATTGGCCCAGAGCTGACTGGTGTCAAACAGTGGGTACAGGTTATGCTTTATTTGCTGTTATACAAATTACTTATGCTATGAAGTCAGCGCATGTTGCCAGTTCACGGCTGGCGCTGCGCAGGGCATGCCGGGCCTCAAGTGAGGTCTGAAGCTGATGCCTGAAACCTGTCGCTGAAAAAAATCAGGGGCCGACACCAGCCATGGTGTCGGCCCCATTTTTTCGGGCCTGTATTTGTCATACAGCATGCAGGAAGAATTCCTTCGTGTTTGCTGCGGCCAGAATTGTTATGGCTATTGCCCGATGGCATGCATGCCCGCCTTCTGTGTTATCTGCAGCTAATCCAGGTGGTATATAACTAAAACGTATTAACCATCTTCTTAAGCAGGTTGATCGATCTTACGTTATGTCTCTTGTGACCCTCTGCGGACAGATGACGGTAACCCTGCTCCTCTATACCCTTACAGCATTTATTGTTATTCCCCTTTTTGACTGGATATTCACCAGATCCCGCTATACAAAACAGCATATGATGTCCATGGATGAAGTAAAGCGTGAGTATAAAGAACAGGAAGGCGATCCTCATATAAAATCTAAAAGAAAGCAGTTACACAGAGAAATGCAAAATCAGTCTAAACTCGACCGTACCCGTAAAGCCAAGGTACTTGTGGTCAACCCAACCCATTAAGCTGTAGCCCTTGATTACAACAAAGAGAAATGCCCACTGCCATACATGCTGGCAAAAGGTGAGGGTGATATGGCCAGGCGCATGATCGAAGTTGCCAAGCAGGAGCGCATTCCAATCATGCGCAATGCCCCTCTTGCCCGAGCTCTCTTTGCCGAGGGCAATGAAGAGGAAGTCATACCTTCAGACATGCTCATGCAGGTGGCAGAAATCCTGCGCATCGTAATAGCCATGAGATAGCCATAAAAACCATAAACAGGGGTCTGTTCCATGCCTGCTCACAAGTACAATGCACTGGCATGCAATTGGAGGCGTGACACGCTCTGCATGCCGCTTTTCATGCCTGCATTCATGCAACCGGTATAACAGCCTGTCTGTCATCAGTCAGCTGGGCACAGCTGGAGTCTGAAGATGCATGTCATTGACTGCTGATAACTACGCAGCTCAACCTGCGTGGAGCCGCAGCACAGTGGTGCGAGTGACAGCTGCAGGTTTCTTTCTGAAAATCCAGGCTGCCCATGTACTGAAATTTTCCCTGTGCATTGGCCTGTTTAAGCCATTTGTTAAATTTATGGAAAAAGATTTTTCAAAAAACATAAAAAAGCGCTTGCACATGAACGGAAATTCTATATAATGAGCACCGTTCCAGCGACTGAGCCTGATGAAAAGGTTCTTCGCAAGTGCGGTGAGATGTCCGAGTGGCTGAAGGAGCACGCCTGGAAAGCGTGTATACGGTAACTCCGTATCGGGGGTTCGAATCCCCCTCTCACCGCCATAATTAAGCAGCTTCGAGCTGCTTTTATTTTATCTGCCTCATAGATACTACATTTCAAACTTCAGCTTCGGCCTAACCCCTGCCGCAGTATCACCTCTTCCCCTCACCTGCTAAAGCAGTTAAGCACCTTCCATTCCCCTCGCCATCCCCTCCTCATCCCCTTGTAAGCTCCTCGCGGTCCCATTGCCATTCCCTCGCAAGCCTCTTGCAAGGCCTTCGTCATTCCTCGCTATACCAGCGCAAGCCACTCGTCATCCCTCGCAATCCACTTGCAATACCATCGAGTGCTCTTTGTCTTACAGCTTAATGCCCCTTGCATTCAGGCCAGCCAGCGCAACTTTTCCGATATTTCTTTCGTATACCCAAGCCGCCTCATACCACGCGCATGCTGCAGCATGCAGCGTCACTGGCATCAATGCGTCTGCCATAATGGGGCCTACACCATTCTTCACATAAATGCAGGTCATTCAATGCAGCCTGGAGTCATCTTGTATACCGTCCCTGACGTATTTGAAATCCCCTTTGAACTCTAATCTGCGGCGGCTGCGCTCTGCACAGGAGCCATAACAGGCCCGAGCAAATTGCAGCAATGATTATAAAATCCCAGTTAAGCCAAGGTATTATGATTGTATCGTTACCAGTAACATAAAATCATTCAGATAGCTCAACAGTACGGCAATGTTACGTAACATATACTTGATACAGCCGGTCAATTTGTACGCTGAAAACGTTGTCATTTGCACTGGTTTGGATCTTTTCAGACATTTTTAGTCTTAAGACTGCTCATATTGGGGATATTGTGTTGCAAAGCGCAGCGCTATGGCTTAAATTAGCGCCCGCTGCCCGCAATGACTGCCCGCATGTACTGTACTGACATCCTGATCTATCTGGAGCACAAAGCAGTAACTCATGAGTGGAGCCGGTTATGGCAGTGAATAATTTCTCTCTATTTTGTTAAGTATTCTTATGAGGCGTGCCACTGGGCACCTGATGATGCTTCAAAAGATGACGGGCTTTTACCCTGGTTCATGCATGCTGTAGTCAGTCATATCTTACGGCTGGCTAAGACCTGTACAGTGGGCATTCGCTGTATCTGACGAGCATGAAAAGGCTTACATGTGAGCTGTAACTCATCTTTGAATCAGCATTATGGCATTCATGCCATAATAACGCTATCATCTAACAGCTGCCTGAAAAGGTGCGCCGCATATTAAGCAGTATGTCAACCAGCTGCATTATCAGACAACTGCTCCCCTGTAAGCTCCACAAAGTTCTTAAGGGTTAATGAATCACTTACTGAGCTGCCAATCTGCCTGACAGGCACAAGGGCATGCCATACCGGTCCGGAGTCCGGTTAAATCAATACATAAGGCCATGGCTGCGGTTTATCTGCCATGACACATGCTGCCCGAGCCTGCTCTCTCTTTAACAGGGCCGGGATTCAAGTTTTAGCTTAATTGAAGTATCTGCTGCATACTTCCCGGAGCACAAGAGCTCCATTTTCGGTTTTTCTTTTATGAACAAGTTTTCTTCACTGTCTACTAGCGTCCTGCTGGCTCTTCTGACATCATCGGCTGCCGTTGCGGCATATGCCAGTGGTGCAGAGACTATTTCCAGCCGCACTACTGCACGCTCAACCGACAGCACTGAGAGTAACAGCCAGCGCCATGGTGCAAGCCGCGCCCGTAACCCTGAAGAGGACCTTGAGCCTCATTCTCTTCCTGTAATTAATGGCACTTATGGTCAGCTCAGCAACGAGTTCATTATGACCTCTGAAAATGGCACCTATATTGCCATGGCACCGGCATCTGTAAGTAAGGATCCATTCCTTGAAGACCTCGATGACAGTCTGAAGCTGGATGCAGACGGGGCTACACCTGCCCCGCACGGCTCACTGGACTCTTCATCCCTGCTGGCATCAGCAGATGCTGCTGTGAAGTCATCAGCAGAAGGGGCTGCTCAGGCATCTGCCCCTGCACCGGCTCCAGCCAATGCTCTGGCTGAGTCTGCAGCAAAAAAGGGGGCACTGACCTCTGACGAGAGTAACAGCAAGGAGCAAAGATCAGACAGCGACAAGTCAGCTGAGGATAAGAGCTCTGCCAGCAGCACTGTCGCTGCAGGCAACCTGCAATTAAGCCTTAAGCGCTGTGATCATGTTATCGCCCTTATTCCTGAGCAGATGACAGCTCAGCTGCCGCAGGCAGCAGCGCAGCCTGCCCCTGCTCCCGGCAGTGTAGATGATCTCAGTGGAGTTAAATCACTGCTTCCGTCAGGCTCCAACTACAATAGCTTAACTGACAGGCCTGACGGTGCTGACAGTAAATCAGCCCTTGCCGGCATGGTCGGATCATCAGACAAAGGACAAGTCAGTGGTTCCGGTGATGCTGACGGCTCTTCAGACACCATGGACTCAGATATGGCTTCACAGGGCCGTCTGAGTGTTTCCTTTGACTATCCTGAGGATATGAAGGAAAGCTATATGGTGGCCGGTGACTCAACTGTTATCAGCTACAGCTCTGATAAGACCAACTTTATGATAACCCTTAAGGTGACTCCTCTTGATGAAAGCCAACCGCTTTCCTACAAGGAGTTCCGTGATGGTCTGCTCAAGCGCTTCAGAGACAAGGAAAACATGCTCTATGGTGAGTACGAAGAGGTCAGAGCACTGCGTAACACCTCTGAGGCCATAGAGTGGCAGAACAAGAACCCAAGCGTTTTTGCTGCTCCTATTAACCCTCACGATCATTATATGGAGCTGGTGTTCTACGCATTCCTGAAAAAGGGCGAGGACGGTGTACTTCCTGATATGCAGAACTACTTCTATGAGCGCAATATCGTAAGCCACAACACCATGGCTACCCTGCGCTGTGAGCTGGTAGGGCGTCAGGTACAGGCCGCCAATGTCAAACAGCAGTTCGAAACCCTCAAGCCTGTTTTTGAGCGTATTCTGGACAGCTACCGCTTTGACTTTGAGTACTGATGTACTCAGGCGAACCGGGCCAGCCCAGTTCTAAACCACATAATACCTGTGCTTTCAGGGCCGCTATCCAGCTGGATAACGGCCCTGATGCTTTATAAAACCTGAAATATAGAACCAGAACCTGTCCTGCCAGTCTGCGCAATGAGAAACACCTCTTCAGTACCGCTCAACACCATGCTGAACCTGCCCTGCCATACCCTGCCACACAGTCACATCCCAACAAGATAGCGCTCTCGATTTCTGATATCTGAATGATTACCCTCTCTGCGGTCAATCACTTCATAAGCAAAGCTATAATGCCCATACCCCCACAAGCTGAGCGAAATTCCCTGCTGATAAGGTACACAGTTTCTCCTGACCACAGCAGCAAGAACAGTTTCTTCAATCCGCTTGCAAGACAAAGAACTCCAGCTTCTGGCCTGCCTGTCCCCAGCAGTATCAGTGCTCATGGATTCTCCAGAAGAAACAATCAATACACAGCAGCTCATATGGCCTTGCCACTGTAGCAGTCAGGACTAATGCAATACAAAATTGCATATGAAGAAACGATACAGCTTATCCGGCTACGATTAGACTCACGCCTGAATTCACAATCTCTCTTAATCGCCTCCCCAATACACTCTACAAATCCATACATAACGCATTTACTTCATTTCCATATTTCAAAATATTAAATATGAGTTGCATGAGCGGCGGAGCTGATAATAGCTTTGCCATGTAACTGATTAGCTGTCTGACTTTAAAATGCTAATTTTTTGTGTAAACAACTTTGTTTATACATTAAATTTTTTCCAGCTCTAAAAATCCTGTTATCCAGTTATGCAGCATGCCCCAATAATGTGCACATTTTGCTGTGCAACTACATGCCACCTACACAATCCCCATACAGATCGCATAAACAACTATTACAAGAAAATGATAACATGTATCTATCAGATATTGACATGCAAGATTTGTATGGTAAAGTGACCATCACAAATTTAATACAGAAATAAAATTACTGTGTAAACGATAATATAACAAGTTCCGCCGGTGCCCCGTCTCTGTGTGTGAGGGCGGGTTCCACAACACCGGCGGCATCCTATCAGCAGAGCTTGCGGCTCTGAGCTGTGCGCCACAGTTATAAGGCGCAGCTGATGAAAAACACCTCAATCTGCTCTAATAAAACGAAAGACGAAACGAAAAACGTGGCTGCAGGGGATCTGCCATGATCCCCTGTCGCTTATTAACATAAGAGTACTATCATGGCATTTATGTAAATACCAATGTGTCCTCCCTTCATGGAAGATGACAGCTTAATAATGTACAGAATCAGCTTAGTACAAGCTACCAGCGTCCTTCCTCTGGCACTCGTATCAATTCTGCAAAGGACGATGCAGCGGGTCTTCAGATCAGCTCCCGTCTGACCTCGCAGATAAACGGCCTTGATTAATACGCGTTAATCAACAAAAAAGCCCTGAGCTTCGATGAGCGCAGGGCCTTTTATTTTCAGCTCAGACTGGCTGAAAAGCTATATAAAAGTATTGTAAATCGTCAGATTAGCCTAACAGGGACAGACCGAGCTGTGGGCGAGTGTTAGCCTGCATGAGCATGGAGGTAGCTGCCTGCTGGATGATTGACTGCTGAGACAGATTTGCTGACTCTTCGGCGAAGTCTGCGTCACGAATCATAGCCCGGCATTTAAGCTATCTTCCATAGCTAAAGCCGCATAGACAGGCCATTCATTTTTTTTACCTCGTATTTAATTCTATCAAACTGAACAGCCGTATATGTAGAAAAGCTACATAAT
>NZ_JALKIL010000031.1 GCF_023051105.1 Anaerobiospirillum sp. NML120449
CTCCCACCCTCCCTGTCCATGTCTCAATTGCAGATTAGCCCGATGTTCTGCACAGTCAGAGTAAATTGCAGCAATGGGCCTGTCAGCCTGGACATCTCTGGGCCTGCCAATTTTCATACTAATGCGGAGGTGCCAGTGCAGCGCCTGTGGCAGCGCCTGCGCAAGAGCTTGCGCCTGCTCATGCTCCATTGTCAGAGCCGCCGGCTTCATCTGCTCCAGTGCCTGTGACTTCACATGGGTCGCTGTTGTACCGACACCTGCGTCTGCGCTGCGCCGGGAGCGGCTCCTGTTTGTGCAGCTGAGCCTGGGGCTGTGCCCGTGCTGGTGTCAGTTGCTGTTCAAATGCTACTTTCAGTAGTTGTGAGCTTATACATAAGCAAAGGGCTGATGTTGTCAGAGCGGAGGACTGCAGCCGAGGATTGGGGGGATGGTCAGATTACGGCAGCGAGGGATGGGGCGATGGTCAGATGCGTTGTTGATGGCAGGTTCTGGATGTGAAAAAGCCCTGCTGGGGCAGGGCTTTTTAAATGACTGTAAGCTTTGCTCTGCCCGTGAAGCTCAAAAGCATGGGATTTGGGGTAAAGCAATGCACTTATTTAGTGAAATTAATAGGAAATGACTACTTGTATGACTGGTTTTTGATCATTCAGTGATCGCTGTCTATTGGAACACATAAGTAAATGCTTTCAACACCCCCTGAGTGACAGAGCCAACATAACCAGTGCCTGGCAGGGCAGCTCAATGCCATAGCATGCATAGAGCCAGTGCTTTTACAGACTGTTGCATGTGCTGACTCGGAGTTTCTGGCTGGGTGAAAGCTGGGTTTTGCTTACTGTGCTTACTGGTGGTAGGTCTTGAGGAAGTGCTCCAGACGGTTGCAGGCATCATCAATGATGTCTACGTCCGGCAGGAAGACCACACGGAAATGATCGGGGGCTATCCAGTTAAAGCCAGTGCCCTGGACCACGAGCAGCTTTTCCTGACGCAGCAGGTCAAGGCAGAACTTCTGATCGTCCTTGATGTTGTAGCGCTTGATGTCAATCTTAGGGAACATGTACAGAGCGCCATAAGGCTTTTTGACTGAAATGCCCGGAATGGCACTCAGGCGCTCATACATGGCCTCGCGTTGCCGGTGCAGTCGGCCGCCTGGCACAATGAGCTCATTAATACTCTGATAGCCGCCCAGAGAGGTCTGAATGGCATGCTGCAGAGGGACATTGGCGCACAGACGCATGGCCATCATCATGCGAATGCCTTCGATATAGCCACGCATCTTGGCCTTGGGACCGGTGAGGATCATCCAGCCCTGACGAAAGCCGCAGGCACGGTAGGTCTTAGACAGTCCATTGTAGGTAACGACAGGCACATCATCACACAGGGTACAGATACTGCGATGAGCATAGTCATCGTAGAGAATCTTGTCGTAGATCTCGTCTGAGAAAATCATGAGCTCATGCTCACGGCACAGCTCAATAAGAGCCTGCAGGAACTCAGTTGAGTAGACAGAGCCGGTAGGATTGTTAGGGTTGATGATTACAATGCCACGGGTACGTGGGGTAATCTTGCGGCGGATGTCATCAAGGTCAGGGAACCAGTCAGACTCTTCATCGCACACATAGTGCACGGCATGACCGCCGGCCAGGGTAATGGCGGCAGTCCACAGCGGGTAGTCAGGGGCCGGGACAAGAATCTCGTCGCCATTGTTGAGCAGAGCGTTCATTGAGGTGGTAATAAGCTCAGAAACGCCATTGCCAATATAGACGTCCTCAACGTCGGCGTTCTTCAGACCCTTTTGCTGATAGTACTGAGCAATGGCCTTTCTTGCCGAGAAAATACCGTTGGACTCACAGTATCCCTGAGAGTTGGACAGGTTGCGGACCACGTCGCGTACCACCTCTTCAGGCGCCTCAAAGCCAAAGGTGGCCAGATTGCCTATATTGAGTTTGAGTATGCGTACGCCTTCCTCTTCCATCTGGCAGGCTTCCTGATGGATACGGCCTCGTATGTCGTAGCACACATGGTCCAGTTTGTGTGATTTTTCAATCGGTTTCATTGAATTTCCCAGCTGCTGCCCTGATGCTGCCAGCACGTGCTCCTGGTGCTGTTGCTGCAGCCTGCAGGCTGGCACAGTGCACAGGCGGTGAACTGACAGATACAGGCAGGCTCTCTCGGGCCTCCCGTTAAAGGTAAAAACACGAAGTCTCAGATTCTGTCCTGTACAGGTACCGGGCATTGTGCCTCAGGCTGCCTGAAATGCCGTGAAACATCACTTTCAGAATCACTGACAGCAGCGGCGTCCGTAAGCTGCGGGCGCCATCAGCAAAACAAAATTACTGCGGCTCCAGTCACGGTGATTGTAGCACGCACAGATCATGTCAAATCAGATAAATCCCTTAAGTGTCAGCACATGCCAATTTTGTCCTTAATCGATGCACCTCAGTCTGAGCACATTGCCGCATGAGGAGTTGCAGCTCCTCGTAGACCGCCTTTCATCACAGATGGAAGCTGATTTCAACATTTGGTGCCTGTGATTACGGGAGGAGGCTGCTTTCCACATTCGGAGGCATGTGATTACAGGTGGAGGCTGCTTTCCACTGTCATGAGCTAACTTGTCAGGAGATCGCTTCAGGTGGGAATCTTTCATCACAGCAGGGGCATACCAACTTCAGGTGGGGGACTTTATCAAGAAATAAACTTAAAGGTTTTAGAAAGTAAAAAAAAGCCTGCAGGCACAGACCGGCAGGCTTTAGTCGGAGTATTTAGGGACAGGAGCTTATGCTTTTGCTTGAGCTTGTGCCCCTGTCCTTAAATTCTTAAGTCAGGCAATTAGAAGTGCCAGCGCAGACGGACATTACCGTTGACGCCCATGGCACCGCTGGTGTTGGCTGAGGCACCCAGACCCAGATCAAGAGTCATATCTGGTCTGATGCGCTTGCTCAGATTGCCGTTGAGGTTGAAGGTAGTGTCGTCATTCTCAGGAATGTCGTAGGTGATGTAACCGTCGGCATTTCTCAGGTTCACGCCTACAGTCTCATCAGAGGTGTAGACATTGTGACGGGCAGTAGCCTGAATGAGGTAGCCAAAGGACTCGTGGTAACCCTCAAACTCGACACCCACACCGAGATCTACAGTGGTCTGATTGAGGCCGTCACGCTTGAGGTAATCAGACTCGGAGCTGCCTACGTGGTTCCAGCCGAAGTCAGCCAGAATCATAGGACGGATGCTGTATTCACCGCTCTTGATGTGGTACTTGAAGTAGTTGGAGCTCATCAGCATGAAGCTGTCTTCGTTGAACTTCTGCTCACCAAGATTAATCTCAGGGATGTAGCTGCGGTCATTATCAAGGAAACCGGCAGTCAGGTAGCTCTGCATCTCAAAGCCTTCCTTCTGCTCATAGGAGAAGTAGCCGGTAAGAGAGTACATAAGACCGTCATCCTTGGCGCCGGTGTCGGTGTTATCCACCTTAGTAAGGCTCATGGCACCACCCAGAACATAGCGGCTCTGATCCTGACGGAATACGCGGTCATAACCAAGGTTGGTGCTGATGGTCTGGTCCTTACGGGTGCCATCCTTCTGATAGCTGCCGCTTACGTCAACAAAGACGCTGTTGTTGAGAACCTGATCCTGGCTGGCACGGGCCATCTCCTGCAGGGAGCTTGCAGCGCCAATGGCAGCTACTGGAGTGTATGAGGCAGTAGCGGCACGGGCAGAGCGGCGCAGGGAGGCCAGACGTGAGTCAATGGCGGTACGGACTGGAGCTACCAGAGTGCTCTGAGACAGAGTACGGGCAGTAGCGCTCTTCATGTCCTCGGTACGCTCAACAATGGACTCAAGTGCTGCAGCACCCTGATCGGCATCTTCCATGCTCAGTGCGTCGACAATAGCAACTTCCTGGAAGCTCTTACCACCGGACTCATTGTGAGAGATGATGGACTTGATCTCCTCAGCAGCCTCAGGGTCTTTGGTGGTCTCCATGAAGCGGGCCATTACCGGGCTGTCAGCCATACGGAATGAGCTCATGGTTGGCGCGCCAGGACCTGCCATACGGAAGGCAAAGCCTCTGTAGGTGCGAGCCTGTGGCTGGCTGGCAGCCTGAGCCTGATCAGCACGGGCAAAGGAGAAAGTAATCCTGTTGTCGCCAACATTGCTGCTGACGCTTACACCCTTACCCTGAGTGTTGAACTCAATGTTCTTGTTGTTACGCTGGTCAACCAGGTGGGTGGATCTGACCAGAGTGTTCTCCTTGTCAAACTTGATGTTGTTCAGGGAGAGGTAGTCGTTGGAGAAGTCAGCCTTAATGGTTGCAGTCTTCTGCAGGGTCAGGCCGCCTACATCAAGACCAATCCACTCGCTGGCACCGGCACCAAGACGGTTAGGGTTGAGGTCAGTCATGTTTAACTCATTGGCGATGGAAATATTGGCAGCTGCCTTTTGAGTGCCGGATGAGTTAAGGTTCTTGATGGTAATAAGACTTGAGTTGTCGGTTACCAGATTGTTATTAAGATTCCAGTTGTCGACATAAATGAAGCCATGTCTGGCTGCAGTCAGGGTGCCTTTTGCTACGTCATCAGGAAGGTACAGAAGACCTTCAGCTACATTTACGTTCTGAACAGAAAGCTTTGAGTCGCTGCTAACCTGAATGAGGTCTTTACGGTCATTACCCTCAACAACAATGTCTCCAAGAATAAGAGAAGAGTTGTTCTTCAGGTTAATGCCCTTGTCGAGCAGAACAGTTGTGCTCTTTAAGTCCTTGCTCTCGAAGGTAGAGTTGTTAAAGTCAAAGCTGGCAGAGAAGTTCTTCATGTAGCTGGTGAAATGGGAGTTCTCAGCCTTTATGTTACCCTCGAAGTGAATGGTCTCATCAGCAACTGAGCTGCCGCCTACCAGACTTTGCTGGAAATCAAAGTTGTTACCGCCTGTAGTAACGTTATTGCCGGAGTGCTCATCTCTGAAAACAGTTAATGGGCCACCGAACTGTACATTTGAGCCTTTGGCGTCAATATCGCCGACTACCCAGCTGTTTCTACCTACACCTACAGAAGCGTTGTCAAGCTTGAGAGTTGCAAACTTGTAGGTACGTGTAGCCCAGTCATTCTGTGCCAGATCACTAACCTGATTGTTATTGCGGTACTGGGTACCAAACTTTTCGTTAGCAGCTTTTTCACTTTCCTGGATATATGGAATCCAGTAAGGGTCACACAGGTTTCCTGGGAATGGACAGGACTTACGTCCCAGCACAGCGTGGTTCTCAGGCATGCCCTGCATGGTCAGCTGAGCGTTCTTAACTGATACATCGCCCTTGATGTCCATACCACCGTCGAGAACGAGGTGACGCTTGTTGAACTTGTCATCATCGCTGGCAGCAGTGTCATACTCAACCTTGACATTGAGATTGTCCTTGAACTGGCCATGGTAAGCGTACTTCCACTCAGGGAGGGCAAAGGAAAGACTGGCTCGATTTGAAGCCCTGTTGCTTACTACAGCACCAAAATCAGAGGCAGCAATACGCTGGAAAGTCTGATCATTACCGTTAATGTCCAGTTCGCCACCACGGCTGGTAAAGTAGACGCCATTGAACCTGTCGTCTTTGTTGAGGCCGTCTTTGTTGCTAAGTTTTACCTTAGAGGCGCCACTTGCCAGATATATCTGGTTAAAGGCTTTAGGTGTGTTGAGTTCTACAGTACCGTTGCCGGTCTTGAGGTTATTGCCCTGAGCTACATTAACACGCAGGGTACCCTCACCAATCTTGTGAAGGACATCATCTGGATGTCCCTTAATATTCCAGTCAACAACAGAGCCCTTGCCAATATCGACACCTGCCCCACGGAACTTGAACTCTTCACCAGTTACCTTGTAGTTGTGGTTTTCATCGAAAATCAGGCCGGCAATACCCATATTAAGATCACTGGTAAGGGTAACTGTACCGCCGTTCTTAAATGAGAGGTCCTTCTTTTCGCCAAACTCCACTGTATTGCCATTAAGGCTGTATGCCTTGTTGGAGGTAAGGCTGAGGTTTCCCTGACTAAGGTCTACAGAGTGGGTGAACTTCTCTTTAATAGCATTGACCTTGTCCTGATTCCACTTGCTGTAGATAAAGTAAGTTCTGCCACTGGAACCGCCACCGATTCCTAAAAGAGTGCCCAGCGCAACCCACTTTTTATCATAGTTATCCCAGACAAGTGCTACCGATCCACTGTCACCAGCAGTGGTCTCGTTATGAAAACTCATAAGGTTAGTGAACATTGTACGGTTGTTGCCTGGTGCCCAGTCATACAGGGTGTAGATTGAGCCGCCTCGGAGTTCTGGCTTGTATGCAACGTCCTTGAATGACTTCTTTCCTTTGCCATCGGTGATCTCAAGGTAGCCTGAACCTGTGCGGTATACCAGAACCTGCTTCTTGCCGTTGTAATTGATGCCGTAGCGATCCAGGAACTGCTGATTGTTCAGACTGGTATCAACACCTGAGCTTACGCCCTGGGTTTCAACAACAAACTTGTTGAGACGGGTTACGGCAAAGTCATCATGGGACATGTAGTCCTGAAGATAATACTTGCTCTTTCCCCACTCAGGCTCCAGCGCATTCTTCTGCCAGTGACCGTTTTTTCTGTTGTGAGCAGCTGTAATCATGTACGCACCGCCAATAGAAGTGGCAGATCCGTGATTGGTCACAACATCAAAATCAGGAAATGGAACATAAGGTAAAGGTGTCTGGTTACCTTCCTTGTCTGTAAGAGTAAGGCCTAAAGCGCCAGGAGCAAAGATACCTTTGTTCTGACCAAAATCGAGGTAGTCACGGAACCAGTGCTTTGAGGTGTTGACGTGCATGGCCATTGCATCGCCGGCAAGGCACATTAACAGTGGAGGAAGAACTGCGGGAAGCAGGGAAGGCAGGAGGGACTTTCGGCTGGATCTATTGAACTTGTTACTGTTACTTAAACGGGCATCGCCGCTGGTGTTTTTTGTCGATTTCATTGTGTATTTTTTTCCTGTGGTGTATTGGTTTGGCCACAGCAATCAAAGGCCCGCAAATCGATATAAGCATGTGAGACTGATTTGCGCCTGGCCTAAGGCCATACTGTATAAATTTAAACTATTGTAGCGTAAATTTTTTATGCTTTGTTTATGCGGGAATAGTAATTAAGTCAAACGGTAAAATAAATCATAGATACTACTAATATCTAGAATGCACGGTTTTATGTGCGTTGTAGCAATGAATGGCACATGTAAATAATGTGTAAATAATTCCCTTGAAAATGCTGTTCTTGCCAGGCACTCATCACTTCTCATGGCGGTGTGCACACACGACTAAATATTGAGCTAGATGATGTCTTCAAAAATATCAAAAAATTTTGAACTTTTTTGGTGCATAACTTTGGCATGGATACATCAGTCAGGTGAAGTTCAGTTGATGTGAGAAGGCCGCTCTTTGATAAACAAGCAGTGCAGCATGAGCAGGTCGTGCCTTGAGAGCGTGATCCTGGGGATGTGAAATAAAGTGGCAGGCGGGCGCCGCAAGTGACGGAGTATGTGGGGTGGGCGCCGCAAGTGATGGAGTATGTGAGACGGGCGCCGTAAGTGACAGAGTATGTGGGGCGGGCGCCGCAAGTGACAGAGTATGTGGGGCGGGCGCCGCAAGTGATGGAGTGTGTGGGGCGGGCGCCGCAAGTGATGGGGTATGTGGGTCGGGCGCCGCAAGTGATGGAGTATGTGGGGCGGGCGCCGCAAGTGATGGAGTGTGTGGGGCTGGCGCCGCAAGTGATGGAGTATGTAGGGCGGGCACCGCAAGTTATGCAGTGATTTGTTGCGTGCGTATCTGACGATGCGATGTTATAAGAGGTGCTTGCGCCGTCCGGGACTGTGGTATTCGCTTGTGTGCGCGGGGGAGGGTAGTGCGTGAGGCGGGGTGCAGCGGCAGCTGCAAAGCGCAAGCCCCGCAGGGGCGGGGCTTGTGGCGGCTGCGCCCAGGTGGCGCAGGCGGGGTTAAAAGTGCCAGCGGATGCGGCCGTTGCCGTGGACGCCAAGGGCGCCCTCAGAGGTGATGGAGCCACCAATGCCCAGGTCGAGGGTGACATCAGGCAGCAGGCGCTTGCTCAGCGCACCGTTGACGGAGAAGATGGCGTCATGATCCTCTGGAATGTCATATGACATGTAGCCGTTGGCGTTAATGAGATTAATGCCTACGGTGTTATCTGAGGTCCAGACGTTGGTCTTGGCAGTTGCCTGGAGCATATAGCCTACAGATTCGTAGCTGCCCTCCAGTTCAATACCCACACCAAGATCCAGTACAGCCTGAGAGAGGCTGTCTCTTTTAAGCCAGGTGGACTCGCTCTTGCCTATACGGTGCCATCCTAAATCAGCAAGCAGCATAGGGCGGATGCTGTATTTGCCCTTTTGGAAATGATATTTGAGGTAGTTACTGCTCATAAACAGTACGCTGCGTTCATCAAACCTCTGTTCACCAATAGCCACTTTTGGGGTAAAACTGCGATCGTTGAACAGGTAGCCTGCAGTCAGATAAGTCTGATACTCAAAGCCACGGTTCTGTTCAAGTGACAGGTATCCGGTGATGCCATACATCATGGCGTCATCAGAAGACAGTTCCTCGGAATTGTCGATTTTGGTTAAGTTAACTGCAGCACCTGTAACCACACGTCCGCCATCGACCTTCCAGACGCGGTCATAACCGATATTGGAGCTGAAAGTCTGTTCCTTGCGATCATCATCCTTGAGCAGACTGCCGCTGACATCAACAAAGATACTCTGATTGAGGATGTTATCAGTGCTGACACGGGACAGTTCAGTGACAGCCTCGCCACGTCCCGAAGCTGCAACTGGTGTATAGGAGGCTGTTGAGGAGCGGGCGCTGCGACGCAGGGAAGCAAGTCTGGTATCGATAGCACGACGTACCGGCGCAACTATTTTGCTCTGATTGAGAGTACGGGCTGCTTCAAGCTTTATCTGCTCAGTACGCTGGGCGATTGCGTGCAGAGCCTCAGCACCGGCATGAGAGTCATTCATGGTCAGGGCGTCCTGAATGGCCACCTCCTGGAATAACAGATCGCCGTTCTTGTTATGCTCAATGACGGACTGCAGCTCATTGCGGTCAGCAGTAGCATTGCCCTGTTCAAAGAAGTCCTCAATTACATCTTCCTTATTCTCCTGAATTTCCTGCTGTGTAGGCACATCATCAGGGCCGCTGTCAGGGTGGTCTGGGGTACCGGCATCAGGGCTGTCAGGCGTGCCGCTGTCAGGGGGAGTGACGCCGCTGTCAGGGGGAGTGATGCCGCTGTCAGGGGGAGTGACGCCACCGTCAGGCTGATCCGGAGCTGGATCAGGCTTTGGAGGCGGAGCAGGCATGACCATGTTGGTAAAGGTCAGAATAACTCTGTTGTCTTTAATCTCAGTTTCAATGTCGACGGCGATGCCGTGAGTGTCGTACTCCACGTCCTTGATGGCGCGCTTGTCAATGAGCTTTCCGGCACGAATGAGAGTGCCTGGTCTGTTGAATTTGACATTGTTTACTGACAGGAAGTCATTGGAGAAGTGCGCCTTTACATGTACGTCTTTTTCCAGGGTCAAAGTGCCGGTGACATCAAGACCTACCCACTTGCCGGCGATAGGGACAATGGTATTGGGGTCCAGGTCATTCATGGAAAGCGAGTTATTGACTGTGATATTGCCAATAGCGCGCTGAGCTCCCGAGGTGGTCAGGTTATTAACTATGATGTTGCCGTTGCTGGCAGTGACCAGGTTGGTGTTCTTGAGATTCCAGTTGTTTACAGTGATAGTACTCCAGCGATCGGCATGCAGGGTACCATGGGCCACATTATCAGGCACATGAAGACGGCCAAAGACCACATGAACGTCCTGAACGCTCAGGCGGGAGTCATTGCTGATGCTGATAAGTCCCGGATCCCGGTTGCCAACTACTTTGATATTGCCCAGCTTAGCATTGGAGTGGTCTTTGAGCTTGATACCCTCTTGCAGAACAACGGTCCAACCTGTCTTGTCATGATTGATAAAAATGGAGTTTTTCAGGTCAAAACTGGCCTGAAAGGAGCTCATATAGCTTTCGACAGTGGAGTCTTCTGCCTTGATATGGCCCTTGAAGTGAACTTCCTCGTCAAAGCGTGAATTGCCCTGAACCAGATGCTGCTTACGGTCAGGATGAGGCTTGTCGTGAAAAACAGGCACATCACCGCCAAATCTGACGTGAGAGTTTTTGATATCGAGTGTGCCCTCAAGCCATGCATTACGTCCCACGCTGAGATTTGCATTGCGCAGGGTCATCTTTTCAAAGCGAAAGCCACGCTCGGTCCACAGAGCATCGTCAAAGTCGCCATTGAAATGATCTGCCCAGCCCTGCATGGTTACCTGGGCATTCTTAACGAAGATCTCACCCTCGGCAGCATGCATGCCGCCGTCCATGATGAGATGACGGTTGTTGAATTTCTCTAAGTCTGTCGCCTCAGTGTCATACTCAAGTCTGAAGCCGGTTTTGCCTGTGTAGTCATCATGAATCATTAACTTCGAGTCAATATGACTGAAGTTGTACTCAGGCTTACCATTGGGACTGGTAGAGAAGGAAGGGCCGGCAGGGGCACTGAAACGGTATGAGGACAGAGCTGTTGCTTCTGATGTTACAGCCATAGCTTCGCCAGCCATGCACATAAACAGAGGCGCAAGGGCGGCTGAAAGGAGTGTCGGCACAGGTGAGCAGGATGCTCTGTGTTTATTATCGCGCCGGTCCGACTGGGCAGTTTGCTTTTTAGAATTCGTTTGCATGGCTGTGTCCTTATGGTTGCGGCAATAAGGGCACGACTGACAAAGGCAGATATTATTTGTGCAGTCGGTATATTGCAGATCGCAATGCACGGATTCTGCGGTCAGAAGTTACTTTAATACATTGTATCTAACTAACGGAATATTTCCGCATATATTTAGGAAAAACTGAGTAAGATCAGGGCGATGCGGATGCACTTTTGCGGTATCTAGTGTGCTTAAAGTTTCAGTTGCAAAGTTACAGCGCAAAGCACTAAGTGCACGGATGCACATGCGATTATTACAGTAAGGAACCCGGTAACATGTGCCATGGCACAAAAGTTCAGTCCACCAGGGACTTATTGAGCTATGTGCACAATTTTATGTATGAGAAAAAATTGCACTGTTTATGGTTAAGGCTTGATTTGATCCCATATAAATCAGTCTTGCATAGTGATTAAATTTACATATTTGAGTGTATAAAGATTGTTGTAAGTGAATCTGGGATTCTGAAAAACACTGACACCATCACTTTTGCACATTACAGGCCAGATCATCAATGTAATAAATGCAGTAGATAAATTTGTGGCGCTAATGCACGCGGGAACCGCACCTGGTGCAGCCTTTTGATTATTTTGGTGCAAGGGAAATTACGCAAATAACGCGGTTTTTTGACAAAAAACAGCGAATTTTCAGCGATTTTTGTACTTTTGCACCCTTTTTCGACATTTTTCCGGAAAAGACAAAACTTTTGACAGGTCGGCGCAATGCTATTGGAGCATAGTGTGAGCAGCCGGGTGAGGCATAAAAGTACTGTGGTCAGCTGACAGGGCTATGAGCTGTGTGAAGCACATGCTATGGGACATGAATTTATCTGAGTGCATGGAGCATGATGCTCATGACAACAATGACAGGACGTATCAGGAGCTGCCATGCACGTGACGACAGACAGGCACAGTGTTTTGCCTGGTTTGGCCAGGTGGTGATGGCTGGTGCTCTTTGCAGAAGGATTAAGGTGAGTTGCCCGGGACAGGTATTTGCTCAATAGAGACTATTGGGCTGGAGTAACGGGCGGGACGTCAGCCGGGTTCAGTAGCTTGCAGCCTTGCTCTGAGACATGCAGCCTTGCAGCTGATGAGGAGGGATATGCAGGGAGGCAGAAATGAAAAAGCTCCCTGCAGTGAGGGAGCCTGGAGAATACTTCACATCGTGGTCATGAAACTTTGATGTGGATTAAGGTGAATATATAGAAGTTGAGGTTAACTGGTGTAAGAGCGGCTGGCCAGGCCCGGTGGCCTGCGGCACAGGCCTGGCTGGCGCGGGGCTGCGCTGGCGCTGGGGCGCATTGCGCCTTGCGTCAGCGGAAGTCGCGGCCCATCACGTCCTCATCGTAAATGTGCTCAATGATGTAGCGCTCGTATGAGTAGTGAGGTGAAGGACTGCGGCGGTATTTAACCAGGTCGCGGGTACGCTCTGAATAGGTGATGGAATTGGTGAACATCACGAAAGGTACACGGTTACCGCTCTTGGTAATTACGAAGCCTGCCAGGTTGGATACATTCTGCAGGGTGCCGGTCTTGGCTATTACATGGCCCTTTAACGGAGCGTTAAAGGTTGAGGCACGCCACTGCAGTGTTCCTGACTTGCCTGAAACAGGCATCAGCTCGATGATACCGAGCTTGTCATTGTGCTTGTTGATGTAATCGAGGATCTCAAGCATGGTGGCCGGGCTCATCAGATTGTGAGGAGACAGACCGGAGCCGTCAACGATGTAGGAGTGGCCCAGATCGATTTTGGCGTACTGATTGAGAATGGAGCGCATGGCGCGATTGGCGCGGTAGTAGGTAGCAGGCAGATTGAAGTATTCGGCAGCTACATTCTTGGCAATGGTATCAGCGTACAGATTGTTGGACTTCTGCAGCATGTACTCAACCAGCTCACGCATCTTTGGCGAGTTGCGCTGAGCAATGGTCACCATGTTGGCAACAGGGGTACGGGTAATCTCAATACCGTCACGCACCTTGATATTCAGGCGGCGCATGATGGTGGCAGTCCAGTCCTTGCCCCAGCGCTCGGCATCGGAAATGGCCAGAGAAAGAGGCCATGGTCTGAGCTTGCGTGGATCGGAGCTGGCCGGAATACAGCCGGTCAGATGGTACTTGTTGTCGATAAAGAGATTGGCCTCAAGAATACAGTCGCCGCCGTAATGCCCCTCTTCTACTGCTACTACATCAGATTGCAGCTCAATAGGGACGCCTGATGGTACCAGTGGTGAGGCATGGGTGCCAGGACCATCGGACTTGAGCTGAGCGAAGGTACAGTTGCGGTTGATGATAATAGGGGCTGATGGGGCGGTAAAACATGAAGGCAGGTCGTCCCAGGACCAGCCATTGGCACGCGATGGACCACCAAAGCGGCTGACATCAAGCAGTACCTTGCCATTGATACGGCGTACGCCATGCTTTTGCAAAATGGAGAGCAGGCTCTGGTAGTGATCAACGCGCATGGTCGGATCGCCGGTAAAGCGTACAACCACGTCGGAATTAAGGGTGCCTGAGCTGTCTACGACCAGCTTGTCATTGTTCATGACATTGCGGTTGACCTCAAGACGGGTAATCAGCTCGTAATCACCGCCCAGAAAAATCATGGCTGCCAGAGCTGTGACCATTTTCTGGGTAGAGGCAGGATGGAAGAAGAGTTCCTGATTTATGCCGTGGATCTTGCCTTGAGGGCTAAAGCGGTAGGCAATTCCAATCTGGGATCCTTCAAGCGGGGTTGATGTGGCCGGGATGGCCTGGGCTGTCTGAGTGCCGACTGAAAGGGTAAGGGCACAGAGGCATGAAATCAAAAACTTGCGCAACATAAGAATCTCTTCAGCATAAAAGCAGGAGGGGCCATAAATGATATGGAAAAACCATGAACTGGCAGGGGCAGGCAGCTGGATAATCTGTCTGACAAAATCTCAATTATAGCGGTAAAAACGGCACTGTTAGCTTTTGCTCACTAAAAACACCGTAATGAAACCGGGTGGGAAAAACTCATTGCTGACCGGTTAAATACACGCTGCCTGAGGGCAGATTCAGGGGGACACACAGCATACCATTTGCACCACATAAGCAGATAAATACTCCGTAACTGATACTCCATCAGTTCTGTTTACGCACTGCCTGAAAAAGGGTCAGAGCACGTAATCCATGCCCATACTTATGCCCTGATCCTGGCGTGAGGTCAATAGCTGACCAGCCAGACTGAACAAATTATCCGTAAACAGCAAGGTTATGACCCGGCAATGCCCTGCAAAGTTCACTGCCAGGGCAGACTTTGTACTTTTATTTTCACCATGGTGCAAAACCCCGGCTCCAGCACATTCATACTCCCATCAAACGTCAGTAAATTTTTCATCCACCAGTCAGGGGCTGCTGGCCAGGTCTCCACAGCAGCCTTGCTGCCTTGCTGCTTTGCAGCCATGGCAGCCAGGAGAGCGAGGACAGCCAGGGAAGCAAGGAGAGCGAGGACAGCCATGGCTGCATGGACAGCCAAGGTCACCATGATGACGCCGGTCATCCTGGTGCGTCCCGGCATGACCTGGCATGGTGGCCATGCATGACATGGCCCGAACCATGACTGTCAGCAAGGTGCTTAGTCATGCCTGAGGGGCATGATTCGCCATGATGTGGCGAGCCATGCCATGGCAAGCAGTGTCTTGCCTGGTCATATCACAGGCCATCACGTAAGGGCTTCAGGCTCAGCCAGTGGGGTGAGGTGCATTCACAGGGGGCCGATTGCAGATGTCTGATTGCAGGTGCCTGATTGCAGATGTCTGATTGCAGTTGCCTGACTGCAGATGTCTGATTGCAGTTGCCTGACTGCAGATGTCAGATTGCAGATGCCTGATATATGCGCTTTGGTGGCGGTGAGGGAGCAAAAATATTCTTTATCGTCAGTGGTGCTTGTCTTATAATTGATCGTTTCAGGGTTTCGGCGTAGACATTTGTCTTCGCTCTGACGGGACAGCGGCCGTTGCGGTCGTATCAGTCCTGAAAGGTACCGGTGCTGACAATTGTGCGACCTTTTGATGTCTGCCTTTTCTTTCAGCCACTGATGCGGTCATCAGACCGTGGAGAGTACCTGGGCCCGCCGTGCCTTAGGGCACCAGAATTTTGTGATCAGCAACAGTATGGCCTGCTTTTGATATTGGAAAGCGACTCAGACCGGCATGATGGCTGGCGGCCCTGCTGAAAAGCTTTGAGGTATTTATGGTTATTGAGCCAAAAGTTCGTGGTTTTATTTGTGTAACTACTCATCCTGAGGGCTGTAAGGCCAACGTCAAGCAGCAGATTGACTACGTCAAGTCCCAGCCTAAGGTAGAGAACGGCCCTAAGAAGGTACTGGTTATCGGTGCTTCCACCGGTTACGGTCTGGCTTCACGTATTAATGCCGCTTTTGGCTCCGGTGCCGCTACCATCGGCGTTTTCTTTGAAAAGCCTGGTACCGAAAAGCGCCCAGGCAGCGCCGGCTGGTACAACTCCGCCGCCTTCACCGAGTTTGCCAAGGCCGAAGGTCTGTATGCCCGCAACATCAATGGCGACGCTTTCTCTGATGAGTGCCGTGCCAAGGCCATCGAGATGATTAAGGCTGACCTTGGTCAGGTTGACCTCGTGGTCTACTCCCTGGCCTCCCCAGTACGCAAGCTGCCATCTACCGGTGAAGTAGTACGCTCCTGCCTCAAGCCAATTGGCAAGCCATACGTTTCTACCGCTATCGACACCAACAAGGACACCATCATCGAGGCCACTGTTGAGCCTGCTACCGAAGAGGAAGTTCAGAACACTGTTACCGTAATGGGCGGTCAGGACTGGGAACTTTGGATGAAGGCTCTGAGCGAGGCTGGTGTTCTGGCCCAGGGCTGCAAGACCGTAGCCTACAGCTATATCGGTACTGAGATCACCTGGCCAATCTACTGGCACGGCGCTCTGGGCAAGGCCAAGGAAGACCTTGACCGTGCTGCCAGCGCTATTCGCAGCTCACTTGAGTCTGTAGGTGGCGATGCCCGCGTAGCAGTTCTCAAGTCTGTAGTTACTCAGGCCTCTGCTGCTATCCCTGTAATGCCTTTATACATTGCCCTTTCTTTCCGCGTAATGCGTGAGCAGGGCATCCATGAGAGTGTTATTGAGCACATCACCCGCATGTTCAACAGCGCTCTGTACGGCATGCAGGCTCCTGAGCTCGACGCTGAGGGCCGTATCCGTATGGACAGCTGGGAGCTGCGTGACAGTGTTCAGCTCAAGTGCAAGGATCTGTGGGCCAAGGTTACTACCGAGAATCTCAAGGAAATCACCGATTACGAAGAGTACAAGCACGAGTTCCTGCAGCTGTTCGGCTTTGAGGTTGATGGCGTAGATTACAAGGCTGACGTAAACCCTGTTGCTGACTTCGACTGCGTCAACCTTTGCTAATTAATCAAGAGTGCCGGGGCTGGCATCGCCGCCCTGGCCACATGGCTGCAGCGGCGCCAGCATGAGCTGACGCAGCTGCACCCGCATTAACGGGGCCTGTTCTCATAACCGAGGACGGGCCCCTGTTCTTTTCCGGGACCGCCTGGCCAGCCTGGCAGGCAAGGACGACTGGGCCAGGCCCGGCCTGCCAGTCGGGCAAGGCCAGACAGGCCGGAGCATGCCTGCTGGCAGGCTCAGGCCTGTTGGCTGGAGCTTAATTGCTGGCTGATCTTTTGGTGAAAGGCTGGTTTATGGAAGCTGGTGGACTATAATGTTGCTTTGTTTGACCTGCCCATGCGAAAGGGGACGAATTTTTCATGACAGCACAGATTATTGATGGCAAGGCAGTTGCCGCTCAGTTACGTTCAGGCCTGAAGGATCAGGTAGCCGCCCAGGTATCCGCCGGTAAGCGTGCTCCTGGTCTGGCTGTAATTCTGGTGGGCGCTGATCCTGCTTCACAGGTTTATGTACGCAATAAGCGCAAGGCCTGTGATGAGGTAGGTATTAAGAGCTTCTCCTATGACCTGCCAGCCACCACTACTCAGGCTGAGCTTGAGGCTCTGATTGATGAGTGCAATAAAAATGAGGAAATTGACGGTATCCTGGTACAGTTCCCACTGCCAGAGGGCCTTGATGAGCGTCGTGTAATCGAGAAGATCAGCTCCACCAAGGACGTTGACGGCTTCCACCCATACAATGTGGGCCGCCTTGCTCAGCGCATTCCTCAGCTGCGTGCCTGCACCCCTAAGGGCGTTATGACTCTGTTAAAGAGCATCAATGCCGACCTGCTGGGTATCAACGTCGTCATCGTAGGCGCCTCCAACCTGGTAGGCCGCCCTATGGCTCTGGAGCTGCTGCTTGAGGGTGCTACCGTAACCGTAACCCACCGCTTCACCAAAAATCTTGAGAGCTTTGTCCGTCAGGCCGACCTGCTGATCGTTGCCTGTGGCAAGCCAAAGCTCGTTCCTGGTGAGTGGGTCAAGGAAGGCGCCATTGTTATCGACGTTGGTATTAACCGCCTTGATGACGGCTCCTTATGCGGTGACGTAGGTTACGAAGAGGCTGCAAAGCGCGCCGGCTTCATTACCCCTGTTCCAGGCGGTGTAGGCCCAATGACCGTAGCTACCCTTATGGAAAACACCATCCAGGCCTACCTCGAGCACCTCAAGGCCTGACAGCCACTGCCGCCACAGCCACTGGCATGATCAGTGGCCGGCCGGCAAGCCGGCCAGCATGGCTGCCCGGGCTGGCTTGCTTGCGCAGTGCCCAAAAGAAAACCCCGTTTCAGTTATCTGGTGCGGGGTTTTCTTTTGCCTGCAAGGCAAGGGGCAGGGCGTCAGGCAGCCGCCCTTCAGCCCTGGCAAGAAGCCGTCAGCTGTGCCGGAACCAGAGTGTCAGGCCGTGCATGCAGGCTGCAGCAGGCCCTGTGCTGTCGGCATGGACCGGTAATTTGATAAGGGACTATATAAATGCGTATTTTGGTATATTTCAATGCGAGAAAATGGCCTTATGAGATAACATGCATCGTAACGTGACAGTGGTCTTTTGCAGCCTGTTTCCAGAGCTCCTGCAGGCTGTTTGTATCGCAGTTACTGCAGGGCAGCTGGTATGCTGCAGCCCCGGATACAGGGGCTTTGAGGCAGAGGCCATGGCTTTAGCCGCAGGTCCCTGCACATGAGCGCTGCCTGAGCGAAAAACGTACTCATATGCCAGGTGCTTATGTAGCCATATGTGCAAAAATGGAGCAGCGATTTGGCCTGTTCAGGCCATGTATCCCTATTTTGGGCTTTTGTACTTATCCAGGTCCTGTCCTTAATTTATAATGGTTGAATTTGTCAGCAGTTTTGGTGCAGCTCGTATCTTGCATTTGCAGGACTAAGCCATGAGGATTCAGACCTCATACTTCACACCGCAGGCTTGATGGCTAAGCCTAAGCCTGAACCTTCAGACCTCAGATCTCATACTTGAGACTTAAGTATGGTCGCGGGCTGAGAGGCTCCTGAGGGCAGGCGGTGATTTTATTTGCTTATGCCCGCCATACGGTCTGTTATTTGCGTGTTTCACAGTATAACCGCTTTTGACGCAGCTGGATTAAACGGCCGCTGCAGGCTCAAAGGGCCCTTTGATGAACGGGCTTAAAGCTGTCATTGCCACGCTGTTATGCAGCTGACGATTGAGCTGCAGGCAGACCATATCAGGACATCCAAAGGCAGATAAGATTTACAGTTTTATTAAAAAGCATAGTACTTCGGGCATCATGGTCTTTCCAGTTGGAAGGGCATGGTGCCCGCTGTCCTGTACTTAACCCTTACCTGTGTATGCGAGGAACACATGCACTGAATTTCAGGCCCAAAATTTAATAAACAGCTTCCAGCTGCTGCTCGATAGGCGCTGCCCTGTCAGAATTTAAGCAAGGGCAATTGACGCACTCATAGCCGTGCACCAGAGGGACGAACACACTCAAATGAACTTCTGTGCCGGAGATACTGCTCTGAGGCCTGACTCTGCTGCAACAGAGCCTGTCGGGCAGTGAGCTGTATGCTGACACGGCTGCCTGGGCTACACTGGCCGTACTGGCCGCCTGTCATCCTGATGGTGGCGGACTGGTTTGTCTTTTGTATCAGTTTTATCAGTCATCGACCTCTGACCACGTGCTTGATAACTATGGCAGTGCATGACACAAGTGATAATCAGTGTTTCAGTATTTAGCATTGTCTGTCGTACTGGCTTTTATGCTTTACCCATAAATCGGACGCTGGCCATACAGTAATTACTGTAAGAACAGACTGCAGTGCCAGTGGTAAGTTGCCGATAACTCTTATATTCAGCAGCTCAGATGCCCACGGCATGCCCGGTCGTCAGGACTGCGCAATGCTCAGGCAGTGACTGCATGCGGCGCTGAGCGGCGCGCAGGCACTGCCTGCATGAGGCGCTGCGCTCAGGCATGTAAGTCCAGTCAGCGCCTGCAGGGCGCTGTCGGCATGAGCTGACTGCTGTTTTCCCTGAATTCATTTTCCCGTCTTTGAGCATCCTGCCGCTGGCGGCGCCGTGAGGGCGCGCAGCGGCTGTGATGCTGATGACAGCAGTGCCCGCCGGGCACGACTACATTGTCTGATGTCTGATGACCCTGGTGTGGTCACGGGCATGGCTCCATCCTGTTTCAGAGTGCATTCTAGAAGGCATATAGATGATCTTACTTTTCCTTAGTGTATGGGCAATTGTCATTGCTCTAAATGAGGTGCTCTTTGCCGCTCAGCCTTTCTCGCTGACCAGCATTGCTGCTGCCATGCCTCATACACTGATGTTTTCTGTTGTGCTCTCAGCGGCCGTATTCATAGCCAAAAAGCGCATTATCGATGCCGTGCACAAAGGACGGCCCATAGACAAACGCTTTGTTGCCGAGCTGACACCTCAGGTGGGGCATGAGCTCAATAACATGCGGCGCAAGCTCGAAGCCATGGATGATAAGGCCGGTGGCGGACACGGTAAAAAGCTCAAGGGCAAAACCAAGGGGCGAAACTTCCCCAATGACAGTGAAATGGCCCGGGCCAGTAAAGAGCAGCTGGCAAAGGATAAAAAACAGTTTGAGCGCATGGTAGAAAACGCTCAGGCCAAGGAGCTTAAAGAGCAGAAAGACAAAGCCAAAGCTCAGGCTCAGGCAGAGACTGTAAAGAAGAATCAGGAAATACAGGCAGCCAGGAATGCCCAGAATGCTGCTCAGGAGCAGCAGGGCAATTCAGTAGTAGGCGATCCTAACGATTTCGTAAAAGAAGCCCATGCTCAAATGATGGAGCAGGCCCAGACCCGTGCGGAGGCTGAACAGCGCCGCCGTAAGGGAGACGGGGCCGACGCAAACTCTTCCCGTCGTGGCGGCGACATGGCGCAGCGCCGTGCTCAGCTGGCCCGCGAAAAGGAAATGCAAAAGACCCGTCGTGAGGCTCAGATTAAGGCCCTGGGAGCTATCTCTCAGGAGGAAAAGGCCGCTGTCGATGCCCGCAGAGCCCGTGCCGAGGCCCGTGCTCAGGCTGAAGCGACTGCCAGAGCCGAGGCCGCTGCCCGTGCCGAGCAGGCCCGTATGGAGGCAGCCCGTGCCGAGGCTGCAGCGCGTGCTGAAGCTGAGGCCAAGGCCCGTGCTCAGGCTCAGGCCCAGGCCCGCGCCGAAGCTGAAGCCCGTGAAAAGGCTGAGGCTGAAAAGCGTGCCATGGCCAAGGTCAGGGAGCTGGCTGCCGCCAAGGAAAAGGCTGCTGCCGCTGCCCGTGCCAAGGTCGAAGAGGAAAACCGCGCCAAGGCTGCCGCTGCTGCCCGGGCCCAGAAAATGGCTGCTTCCAGCCGCTTTGGCGGTCGCAGTCAAAGTCCAGGTGCTGCCGCTGCTTATGCCTATGGTAATAGCCAGCGTAACAATATGGATCTGGAGATCCTGCAGGCTCAGGCCCGCAAGCATGTCCAGATTGATCCTCATGCCAGCGTACGCGGACCAAAAAATGAGGGCGGCATCGATTATCTCGATCCAATTGATCTGCCAAAGGGCGGGCTGGATACCTCTTCGCTTAAGACTCATCAGATGCCTAAGCGCGGGGCAGGGCTCGATACTTCGGCTCTCAAGAAAGCCCGTTTGTCAGCGCAGAAGGAGGGCAAGGTTCAGGCCGGCGGTGCCGGTGGGCGCATGCTCAGTTCACATGCCGACTCAGCTACGGTAAACCCTGGTCGTGGCGGTTCTGCTGGTGCTGCCATGTCAGCCCAGTCTGCAGCTGACGCCATGAACACCACCTTAAACAATGACAGCTCCATGCAAAGAGGCAAAGCCCATACGCAGGAGTTTTCCAGCTATCAGGCAAATACCCGTGCCCGCGCTCTGGCCCGTGCCCAGGCTCCAAAGTCACAGGGCGGCCCTCAGGGGTCTCATGGCGGACATGGTGGTCAGGGAGCAGCTCAGAGCCAGCCTCAGTCTGCCATGCAGCAGGGTAAGGCTCAGAGCTCCCGTAACGCTCTGGGAGCAAGAGGACCAATCGGTCTTGGTACAGCCATGCCGGCTCCGCCATCTCAGATGGGTGGAGGCACCATGGTAAGTCCGGGCATGGGCGGTCCACGCAAGGTAGTTACTACCGGCAGCAATGTGATGGCTACCCCGTCACGTGACACCATGCCTAAGGTGCACAGCCAGGACCCAATGGCCAACATTCAGACCGCTCCAGTAATGAAGTCACGTCAGAATGTATCCGCCCAGAAGCGTGATAACCTGCTTAAGCCTGAAGTGCAGTTTGTAAACAACGGAGCACCCGGCATGCAGGGCAATCAGGTATCTGCAACCACAGACCTGATTCACGCCAAGGCCAATGCCAATACCTATATGAAGATGCAGAGCCAGATGGGCGGTCGTCGTGCCAGAACCCGTCCGAGCGACATGCTCAAATCTAACGAGGTGGTCTAACCACCAGCGCAGAGCCCGTCACATGACGGGCTTTGCTGTTTCTGGCCCCCACATTTTCAACTGCACTGCCTGTGGCAGTCGCCCCGCCTGCGTCAGTGCAGTTGCGCTGCAGCGCAGTGGCAAATGCGTCCCGGTCAGCAACAAGGGCCGCATAGGCTCTCCAGAGCGCGCTGCAGCCCTTTAGCGGCTTTTTATGCTCACAGACATGTCCCAGTCGTTTGAGGCGCTGTATGTGCAGCTGCAGGGCCATTACGTGCGCTGAATTCAGGCATGGCCATAGCTGGTATTAAGGACAGGCAGTCCACTGCCATGGGCATGGACGTTCACTGCTCAGCGCGCTGTATGTATGTATGTATGACGGGGACGCTGTCTTTGCCGTTGCTGATGGATGGCAAGTTGAAGTGGATTGCAGGGCGGCAGGCCAGGTATTGGCAGTTTGCCCGGATGGATGGATGGATGGTTGGATGGTTGGATGAATTGGATGGGATTTGAGCGCCAGGGAGGTAGGGGGATGTGATTGGCTGGACGTGATTTTTAGATAAAGAAATACGTGTTACTCGGTCAAGGGGCCAGTAAAAAAGCGCCCGGAGGCGCTTTTTTGTGGTTCGGCAGGCTGCCTGATATGTTAGGCAGCCTGCTGGTCTCTGTTGTGGTCAGAGCTTATTTTTTAGCACGGGTCTTTTTAGCCTCTGGCTTGGCAGCAGATGCGGCCTTGGTGCGGCAGCATCTTTTGCTTGCTGGCTTGTCAGCTGGTGCTTCGGCCTTTGGGGAGGCCTTGGCGTTGCTCTTTACAGCAGCCTTGGCCGGGGTGGCCTTTGCTGGAGCAGCCTTGGCAGCAGTTTTGGCTGGAGCCTTTGTGCTCTTCTTTGCAGAGCTGGTTGCAGCCCTGGCTGGGGCCTTGTCAGCAGCAGCGGCTTTGGTAGCAGCTGACTTTGCTGTGGAGGCAGTGGCCTTGCTGGCAGTGGCCTTGCCTGATGCAGTCTTTTCAGCTGGCTTGGCTGCAGCTTTGGCTGCGGCAGGCTTTGCAGTCTTCGCTGTTGTTTTGGAGTCAGCCCTGGCTGGGGCCTTGGCAGGAGCCCTTGCAGGGGTGGTACGGGCCAGAGAGCGGGCAGGCTCTGCCGGATCCTTACCTGGAGCTGCAGGGCTTGGGCTGTTACCTTCAAGCTTTTCCTCGAGGTAGTGAATGGATACACCACCACGGATCTCGTTCTCGTCGGTGAGCAGATCCATGTGCAGAGGAATGTTGGTCTTGATGCCTTCGATGATCATTTCATCAAGGGCTTCACAGGCACGGGCCATGGCCAGTTCACGGGTGTCATCGTGAACAATGAGCTTGCCAATCAGGGAGTCGTAGTGAGGTGGTACTACATAGGACTCGTAAATGTGGGAGTCCCAGCGTACGCCTGGACCGCCAGGGATGTGCAGACGCTTGATAAGGCCTGGGCTTGGAATAAAGGTCTTAGGATCCTCAGCGTTGATACGGCACTCAAAGGCGTGGCCTCTGAGCTTGATATCAGACTGCTGGAAGGACAGCGGTTCACCTGCGCATACGGAAATCATCTCACGTACCAGATCGATACCGGTGATCATTTCAGTAATTGGGTGCTCTACCTGAATACGGGTGTTAACTTCGATGAAGAAGAACTGACCGTTTTCATAGAGGAACTCGAAGGTGCCGGCGCCACGGTAGCCAATGTCAATACAGGCCTTGACGCAGGACATACCAATGGTCTCACGCTCCTTCTGGGTAATGAATGGAGCTGGAGCCTCTTCAAGAACCTTCTGGTTGCGGCGCTGCATGGAGCAGTCACGCTCACCCAGGTAGCAGGCATGGCCACGTCCGTCGGAGATAACCTGAATCTCGATGTGACGAGGGTTCTCAAGGAACTTCTCCATGTAAACGGCAGGGTTGTTGAAGAACATGTCAGCTTCACGGCGGGTGAGGCTGATGGCCTCGGCCAGTTCCTCTTCACGGCGTACTACACGCATGCCACGGCCACCACCGCCACCGGCGGCCTTGATGATAATTGGGTAGCCAATCTTGCGGGCAATCTTCTTGTTATCCTCAAGATTCTCGCCCAGAGCGCCCTCTGAACCTGGTACGCAAGGTACGCCGGCCTTGATCATTGCTCGCTTGGCGGAAACCTTGTCGCCCAGAAGGCGGATAGTATCGGCATTAGGGCCGATGAAAATGAAACCTGACTTTTCCACCATCTCGGCAAAGTCGGCATTCTCTGACAGGAAGCCGTAGCCTGGGTGAATGGCTGAAGCACCGGTGGCCTCAGCAGCAGCAATAATGCGAGGGATGTTCAGGTAGGAGTCTTTGGCGGAGGCCGGACCGATACAGATAGACTCATCGGCCAGCTTAACATGCATGAGATCGCGGTCTGCGCTGGAGTGTACGGCAACAGTCTTCAGACCGAGCTGACGACAGGCGCGAAGTACACGTAAGGCAATTTCGCCACGGTTGGCAATAAGCACCTTTTCAATTTGCATATTAACTGATATTCCCGAAAAAAGTGGTAACCAGGCAGTTGTAAGGCCGGCGGAGCCTTGATTTTCCCTTATTTCCCGTATTATTTCTTCACACTGTGCCTGAAACAGACTTTGCTGTACTGGCACCATATGCTCTGTGAGCGTCGCGCCATATGGCGCTGCAGACTCTGTGGGTACCGTGTGCCGCCGGGGCACCGTGGGTGAAGCGTATGGAAACTCAGGAGGGGATGTGGCCTGGCAGGGACCTGCTTTGCTTACTGCCTCAGCATGGGCTTAGAGATTGAGCTTAAGTCAGAAGGGCAGTGCAGGACTTATGATCTGCTCAGGCCCGGCTGCAGGTCTGGGCCTGAGCCGGGCCTGTCTGCAGGCGACCGGTACTGTTACCTGGGCCGCTGCAGGCTGCCTCAGTCATGGTAAACAGGGCAGCGTAAGTGCAGTAGCCTGCGTAAGCGCATTTGCAGCAGGTAGTTTATTCAAATTCAAAGATTGGCTGATCGAACTCAACTGTGGTGCCGTTTTCGACCAGAATCTTCTTGATGGTGCCGGAACGGTCAGCTGGGATCTGATTGATCATCTTCATGGCTTCCACGATGCACAGGGTATCACCCTCCTTGACTGTGGAGCCAACATCAACAAATGGGGCGCTGGTAGGGCTGGCAGCACGGTAGAAGGTGCCAACCATGGTAGAACGCATGATCTTGGAATCATCAACGGCTGGTGCGGCGGCAGGAGCGGCTGCTGGGGCAGCGGCAACTGGAGCTGGAGCAGCATGTGCGGCAGCGGCGACCGGAGCTGCAGGAGCAGCGGCGGCAACGACTGTCTGTACGGCAGGTGCAACCACAGTAGACTGGCGGGAGATACGGAGCTCTTCCTCACCCTGCTTTAAATTGATTTCAGCGACATCGGAATTGGATACGAGGTCAATCAATTTAGCGATCTTGTGAATGTCAATTTGCATTTAGATTCCCAAATAAAACACGCAAGGATATATGAATGGAGCGGGCTTTCATTGAGGGTACCTGTCCCTGATGAATCTGTGCCCGGCATCATATAGCTCGCTTTTAAAATGTAGCCACTGCCTTCCATGAATCCGGTGAATGATGTCTCTCACCGTACTTTCACTTTCTCCACATGGGCTCATCTGTCAACACATCAGGCATTGGCCTGATGCGGCATGTCCGGCGCACAGGCGAAGGGGGATCGCCCTTCTTTGCAGTCATACACGGCTCTGTCATGCTGAGCGGCCTTAGTGGCCGTCAAAACTGTCGGGCTGTTCCTGACTGGAGCAGGCCGTGGCATATCTGACATGGACATTGAACATGCTGTGAGCATCTTCGGTGGCTGGCATGGAGAAAGATGGCATTTTAATCCCAAATTTTTCCCTTGCAAGCCTGAAGTTAACATTTTTCAGACAAAATGACTGCAGCCCCGGCTGATATGCAGGGCGCAGAGGCATCTGGCCTGAAATGCAAATGGAGGAAGAAACAGCAACTATGTTTGTTCTCATGACCGGGGCAGGCAAAGCCTCACAGGCTCTGCATTCAGTTTGCTGCCGCACTGCAGTCATGGACGTCTGCAGATCTGGTCAGAGAGTAAAGCATCATGTGCTTTGGGTGCCGCATACCAGTGAGCTAAAACCCGTCAGGCTGCGGTGTTGATGAAATGCAGACAGCGCCATGGAAAGTCCCGGTGGCGGCGACTGCGCAAAAAAGTACTGAAAGCTGCTGCTCAGCATTACGCTGACACAGCGCATAAGCAGCATCACGACCAAAGGGACATTGCCCCTTCATGCGCACACAGCCTGGCTTTGACAGGCTCTTTCATGCGGTACGGCACTGTCGTGCGGTACGGCACCACGTACCGTCAGGCAGTTTTTGCTGCATGCATCAGGGCCTGTTTCCGTAACAGGTGCTGATGCTCGAAATCTTGTTAAGAGAGGATAGAGGTGTTTTTTGCTGCCGCTGTCAGTGAATGCTGCCGTCAGATAAATTGAGGACAGCCTGTTTTTCAGGCATCACGATGATGGAGTCACTGATATCGTCAGAACTGTGTCATCGGCGATGCTGATGCAGTTGCGGTGCTGCCGTACCAGCATCTGCATCGGCAGTGCTGTCACAGCTGCATTGCAGTTGTATCTGCATCTGCAGTCGCAGCTGCAGTTATGCTTGTTATTTGCTCTGAGTCTTGAGCCAGGAAACGGCCTTTTGCAGGGCAAAGTCATAACCGTCAAGACCAAATCCCACGATCACACCCATGGCTTTGGCCGACAGGTAAGAATGATGGCGGAACTGCTCTCTTGCATGGACATTGGAAATATGAATCTCGATAAATGGTATGGCCACAGAGCTCAGTGCATCGAGAAGCGCAACACTGGTGTGGGTATAGGCACCGGCATTAATCAGGATAAAGTCGGTATTGCCATATGCCTGCTGAATCCTGTCTACCAGGGCGCCTTCGCTGTTGGACTGAAAGTGCTCCAGATCCACATCAAGTGAGCCGGCGCGCTCGGCAAGACGGTCAACGACAGTCTCAAGAGTATCGCTGCCATAAATGCCTGGTTCACGAATACCAAGAAAGTTCAGATTTGGTCCGTTTACGACCAGGATTTTTGGGCGTGCCACAAAACTTCTCCAGCTGACAAAATTTCGCTAATTTTACCAATAAAAGCCCCATAATTCTCAAAAATTATCAGTTTTGAGCGATTTTTCACCCAATTCGAGGCCGAAATTTTTGATCTTTATCACTTATGTCCGCCAGATTGTGGTTATCTAGGGACAGTCAGGAGCAGTACCCTGGGTAAGATATGCTCAAAATCAGTCCTGAAAAGCCCTGTCATAGACAGATTCAGGGCCAAAATGCATGCCTTGCATGCCATTTTTGTTCTGATGCCCCGCTGATGGCGCTCAGTGCGCTCCTGACAGGCATGCTCAGGAAGCTGTAGGCTAGCGGGCTCATGCAAGTGCATGGGGGCCTGGTCCACGGATTGGTGCCTGGTCCATGGATTGGGGGCTGGGCCATGAATTGGGCGCTCGCGCCATGAATGGGCCGGAATGCATACAGACCAGGTGCCGCCCGTTGAGGCTGTGGCTGATTGTTTAGCCTGTGATGGTGGCGGGGGCTGGATAGGTTTTTGACGGGGGACGGGACAAAAAGTGCGCTGCATATAGCAGATAGTGTGAACCTCAACACGTTTCTGGACAAAGTATGTGCCTGTTGTGCTTTGGAGCTCACAGTACTGAGTGTGCGCTCTTGCATTTTGTGCTGATTCAATATTGTTCACTGGTCAATGGAGGGGCATTTGAAGGCCGGGGCTGTACCGATGGCATGCTCTGTCCATTTAAAAGAGATAAAAAGTAGCCATCAGACGGGCTTTTTTGGCCCTGTTTGTCTGGTAATTTGGGACTTTGTGCTAAAATATGTGTCCCTGAATTGTTCAAGATTTATCAGCAGCTTCATGCGGCTGCCTTATTCTTTTGCAGGTACAGAGTTACCCTGTGCAATGCCTGCACCTCCGGTCATCCTGACCTTAGTCTTTTTCTCGTTTTTTCAGCCTTTTCTCCAGCTTTTCACTGTATGATTGCCACTTTTTTCATTATTCGGCACAAAAATCATCCAGCGCAGAGGCTATGGCTGTTTGATTATTATCACCAGGGGCCCGACTGGGCCGCCGCCCCGCACAGCGCACAGGCGTTATGTACACAGCGCAAGGCGTGGTGCACACTGCGCGCAGCGCGGCTCTGCCAGGAGCAGCCCGCAGTGGCGCACGCAGTGCAGCAGCGCAGCTGATGCTGCGATGCCGGGTGGCTGATAACAGATTACTTTTGCCCGCAGGATCACTTGCGGGTGTTACTGGACGGCTGATGACCACGGTCATCGTTCATTCACAGTTATGCCTCAGTCCGGGGCGAAGTCGCACTGTAGGGGCGGCGTACGGTCAGGGCTGGTCATGACGCTCAATCAGGAGATGTCCTGTACGGCTGTATTCAAGCTGCAAGAGGGGCAGCCCATTTTTCCGGGCGGCCCGGATTTTTGCAGCGCGGTGCCCGGTCAGGCAAATTAACCGCTTTATGATGATTAACTCTTCCAAGTCCATTGCTCAATACGATCCAGAACTCTTCCGTGCCATGTCTGCCGAAGACGCACGTCAGGAAGATCATATCGAGCTTATCGCTTCTGAGAATTATGCCAGCCTCTGTGTCATGGAGGCTCAGGGATCCCAGCTGACCAACAAGTACGCTGAGGGCTACCCAGGCAAGCGTTACTATGGTGGTTGTGAGTACGTTGATGAGGTTGAGCGTCTGGCCATTGAGCGCGCCTGCAAGCTCTTCAAGTGCGAATACGCCAATGTTCAGCCACACGCCGGTTCTCAGGCCAACTGTGCCGCCTACATGGCTCTGTGCAATCCAGGTGACACCATTTTAGGTCTGTCTCTGGCTGCCGGTGGTCACCTGACCCACGGTGCTTCCGTATCCTTCTCCGGTAAGGTTTACAACGCTGTTCAGTACGGTGTAAACGAGGCCGGTGAGCTCGACTACGAAGCTATCCGTGCTCAGGCCCTCGAGGTTAAGCCAAAGGTTATCGTTTCCGGCTTCTCTGCCTACTCCGGCATTGTTGACTGGAAGAAGATGCGTGAGATCGCCGACGAGGTTGGCGCCTATCTCATCGCTGACATGGCCCACGTTGCCGGTCTGGTTGCTGCAGGTCTGTACCCAAGCCCAATTGACTATGCTCACGTAGTAACCTCCACCACCCACAAGACCCTGGGCGGTCCACGTTCAGGTCTGATCCTGTCCAACTGCCACGACGAGAATATCTACAAGAAGCTCAACTCCGCTATCTTCCCAGGCTCCCAGGGCGGTCCTTTAATGCACGTTATCGCTGCCAAGGCCGTAGTATTCAAGGAGGCCATGGAGCCATGGTTCGTTGAGTCCCAGAAGCAGGTTCTGACCAACGCCAGAATCATGTGCGACATCATCAAGAGCCGTGGCTACAAGATTGTTTCCGGCGGTACTCAGAATCACCTCTTCCTGCTCGACTTCATCGGCCTTGAGATGACCGGTAAGGACGCTGAGGCTGCTCTGGGCAAGGCTAACATCACCGTAAACAAGAACTCCGTTCCAGGTGACCCACGCAGCCCGTTCATCACCTCCGGTCTGCGTATCGGTACTCCAGCTGTTACCCGTCGTGGCTTCAAGGATGAGGAAGTACGCGAGCTGGCCAACATCATCTGTGACGTTCTGGACAACTGGCAGGATGAGTCTGTAATCGAGAGCTGCCGTGCCCGCGTCAAGGCCTTATGTGACCGTTTCCCTGTTTACAAGGACTAAGTCACACCAGCAGGCAGGTCATCACTTGTCAGTGGCTGCCTGATGCAGCCTGGGCGGGCATGATGCCTGCCTCAGGCTGCCGCATGCGACTGCAGGCAGGACTTAGGACTGCTGCAGGGCGCAACAGAATACATAAGGCAGTCTCAAGCGAAACTGCCTGTGCCCTGGCACAGTGCCCGGGGGCATATTTTTGATGAGCTGTCTCAAAAGCATCAGAGCAATTTGGGGCAGCTCATTGTTTTTTGGGATAAGATAGCCTTTTATATGTTTGTTCTTCAGTGAGGTAGCGGTTATGGCCAGGGAAAAACACAGCGATTATTACTATTTGAAAATGGCACTGGCAGAGGCCAAGAAGGGTCGTTATACCACTTCGCCTAATCCGGCCGTAGGCTGTGTTATTGTCCGCAACAACAAAATTCTGGGTATGGGCTTTCACCATTGTGCAGGTCAGCCTCATGCTGAGGTCATGGCTCTGCGTGCCGCCGGTTTTGATGTTGAGGGTGCCACCTGCTACGTAACCCTGGAGCCGTGCTCTCACCATGGGCGCACTCCACCATGTGCTCAGGCCCTTATCGATGCCCGTGTCAAAAAGGTGGTCATAGGTTCTACCGATCCTGATCCGCGTGTGAGCGGTAAGGGCATACGTATGCTGCTGGATGCCAATATTCAGGTAGTGGTGGCCACAGGCAGGCTCAACAAGGAATGCATCAAGCTCAACCGCGCATTCTTCAAGTCCATTACCACCGGACGACCATTTACCATTCTCAAGTACGGCATGAGCCTTGATGGCCGTGTGGCTCTGTCTACCAATGAGTCCAAGTGGATTACCAATGACAGGTGCCGTGCTGATGTCCAGCGTCTGCGTCTGTGGTCTGATGCCGTTATTACCTCATACAAGACCGTGCTTACCGATAACCCTAAGCTCAATGTGCGTCTTGAGGATCTGCCTATCAAGCTGCTGACCGGTCTTGATACCACTTTAATCAGACAGCCGGTCAAGGTCATTATCGACAGCAAGGGCACGCTCATGCCAAACAGACAGCTGTACGATCTTGATCCTTATGCCATTTTCTCCACAGGTGAGAATTTCATTGTGGTGGGCAGCACCGAGCTTACTGTCGCAGCCATCAGTGATAAGAACAAGGCCAAACCTGAGCGCAAAAAGTCCTCTGATAAGAAGAGCGACAAGGAAGCTGCAAAGGAGGCAGCCGCAGCTGCAGCTGCCGCACCGGCAGCCCGCTCAGCCGGACGTGCTGCAGGACATGCTGCTACCCGTGGTGCCATAACCACAGCCGACCAGGGTAATGCCAGTCAGACCGCCGCCGCCTTTGCTGTTGAGGCCGGTTCCCGCGACCTCAAGGATTTGAGCAGGGCCGGTACCTCACTGGGCGCAGGCATACTGGAAAGGGATGATGATGAGACCATGCCTGGTCATGACAGTCCTATAGGATGCTTTACCATGGCTGAGCTGCGTGAGCTTAACTCCCGCAGCAAGTCAGGCAGGGGATCAGGCCGTGGCCGCAAGGGATCTGATGATCAGAAGGTAAGCGTCTCCTGCCTCAAGGGCCGCACTCTGTCCATCATTCCTGAGCGTCCTGACCATTCAGCCATAGCAAAGGCCGCAGATGCAGCCAGGACCGCCGACGCCGCCAGAGCCGCCGACGCTGCCATGAAGGCTGACGGAGCCGCCACCGGATCAGTTGACAGCGCTGCAGGCACCGGCAGGCTGCCAGCCTCAAGGGATGAGGCTCAGGCTGAAGTCTTAAAGCTGATCACAAACAGCTGGCAGATCAACAGAGACAAAGTAGTGGCCCAGGGCAGCAACTTCGTGGTAGAAAAGTGGTCTGACCGCGTCTACGTGGTAGCTGTTCCATTTGATCTGGGTACTGATGGCAAGGCTCACGCTTCAGTAAGTGCCGTGCTTGATTTCCTTGGCAGCCGTGACATTCGTGTAGCCATGGTTGAGGCCGGCTCAACCCTGGGCTCTGCTTTCCTGGAGCACGGTCTTATCGATGAATGCTACTGCTACATGAGCCCTATGATTCTCGGTCTTGAGGCCAAGAGTGCCTTTGCCATTCACGAGCCGTCACGCCTTGCCGAAGCTCTGCGCTTCAAGAAGTGCAAGGTCAAGACCTTCAAGAGCAACATTGGTCTGGTGCTGAGCAAGCCTGTAACCCGCGCCCATCGCGTCTGATTACAGGCCCGGCCCCGCCGCCTGCCAGACCGCCCTGCCCTTGAGGCAGCCCGGTTGGCCGGGGCGGCCGACCCATGAAGCAGCCCGGTTAGCCATGCGGACGGCCTATTATGAAGTCCGGTTGGATGGGGCAGCCGGCATATGCGGGCAGGCAGTCCGGACTGAGCAGCAGGCTGCTCCGGCAGCGGCCGCTGGCTATGATGCCGGGGGCAGGGCGGTCAGCAGGAATATTTTAAGAAAGACTAAAGGTACAGTTCATGTTTACAGGTATTGTCGAAAGCAAGGGTGTACTGCGCAGCATTGAGCGCAATGGCAAGGGCTCTCACATTGTGGTGGGCACTGATCCGGCCTTTTTAAAGGACAGAGTACGTCTTGGTGACTCCATTGCCACTAATGGTGTCTGTCTAACTGCTACAGCTTTGCATGAGGATGCCTACGAGGCTGATCTGTCATTTGAGAGTGTCAATCTTACCTGCTTTGGTTTTTATACCCCGGGCACTGAGCTTAATCTGGAGCTGGCCTGTACTCCTCATACCCGTCTGGGCGGTCACATCATGCAGGGCCATGTTGACGGAATTGGTACTGTGCTGGAAAACTACCGTGTTGATGAGGCCATCAATGTCTGGATTCAGGCCCCGGCAAGCCTTAAACATTACATTGCCATGAAAGGCTCCATTGCAGTCGATGGCATTTCCCTGACCGTAAATGAGGTCAGAGACACTGACTTCCGTCTGACCCTCATTCCTCACACCCAGCATGAGGTGGCTACCTCCTTCCGTCCAGGCTCAAAGGTCAACCTGGAAGTTGACGTGCTGGCCCGTTATCTGGAGCGTCTGCTGCTTATCAACAATGGTGGTGAAAAGAAAGCCGATGGCGGTGTGACCCTCGAAAGCCTGCAGAAAAACGGATTCTTCTAAGAGCAAGGCTGCGACCACGCTGCATCAGCTGCAGTAGCAGTCTGGCTGCAGCCTGCAGTAGCAGCCCGGCTGCAACCTGCAGCCAGGCAGCCTCCAGCCTGCGCCTTGCCTGGCCAGGCAAGGACTGCGCGGCGTCACGACAGTGGCGCGGCTTATGCGCATTGGGTGATGCGGGCAATTTTTGCTATACTATCTGGCTAAATTTGGCGGCTTTATGCGCTTTTCCGCCGTTTTTAAGGCTTTGCAGCATGCAATGCTTAAAAGTGCATTAATTTATGGACGCTGTGCGTCTGCGTATTTTCAAGTTGCTCATTCACACTTAAGGCCTGCCCGGTCAGGCAGCCACGGCCATCAGCTGGTGATTTTCTGTTTACTGAATGCCGTGGCTGATAATCACGGTGAGAAATGAGACAGTGGAGTTTTTTAGATGTCTGTTAATTTCATTGAAGGCATTAAGCCTTGCCAGGACGCCCGCTTTGGCATCGTGGTTTCACGTTTCAACAGCTTTATCTGTGAAAGACTGGTTGAGGGTGCTATCGACTCTTTAAAGAGAGACGGTCTGGTTCCTGAGGAGAACATCACTGTAGTACGTGTTCCAGGTGCCATTGAGATTCCTCTGGCTCTGGATGCCATGGCCGCCAGCGGCAAGTACGATGCCCTCATCGCCCTGGGCTGTGTAATCCGTGGTGCCACCTACCACTTTGAGGTAGTAGCTAACGAGTGTGCCAAGGGCATTACCCAGGTTACTCTGAACCGTCAGGTCATTATTTCCAATGGCGTTCTGACCACCAACACTCTGGACGAGGCTGTTCAGCGTGCCGGTTCCAAGGCCGGTAATAAGGGCAGTGAGGCCGCCGCCGCCGCCCTGGAGATGGTCAACGTAATGCGTCAGTTAAAGAACTGATTGTAAAGACAGCAATCAGGTGGCCAAGGGCCACCGCCGCATGCTGCAGCCATATGCTGCAGCCGGAGCTGACAGAGTCAGTCTGACTGTGTCGTTCTGACGGCGTCAGGCTGACGGCCTGACGCCGTAAGCTCCACCTGCCTTTGTGCCCCTCAAGCTCAGGCCTGAGCCTGAGGCCCCGGGCCTGCAACAGCTTGCCTGGGCTGCAAATTAAACACGGCGGGGCACAGGGCCGCATGATTTGTACTGCGGCCGTATTTGAGCAACTTTTCCTTTCCATTTCATGACCATGTGAGCGCAACAGCTCCATCAAGGCAGGACCGGTCAGACTGACCTGGTCCACGGGCTGCCACGCCTTATCTGCTGTGGGCAGCTTCAGGGCATTCTATCTGTTGCGTATCAGTCATACTTTGAGGTTTATATGGATCAGACTGAGGGTGCAGTAACCCCGGCAATGCGCCACAAGGCTCGTCACTTTGCCCTGCAGGCAATTTATCAGTGGCAGCTGACCGGCTTATCAGCCCACACCATTGAGCAGCAGTTTCTGGAAGACCAGCCAGTACAGGGCGCTGATCTCGATTACATGCACGATTTAATTCAGGGTATTATCGCCAACTGCGATTACCTTGACTCAGTATTTGAGCCTTTCCTGTCCCGTCCTTTAAAGGATCTGGACCAGGTGGACAAGGCAATTCTGCGTTTAGGCACTTTTGAGCTCAAATACCGTCAGGAAGTACCTTTCAAGGTGGTAATCAATGAGGCCATCATGCTGGCCAAGTCCTTTGCCGAGCAGGACAGCCACAAGTTCGTCAACGGCGTACTGGACAAGGTAGTCAAGTCTATCCGTCAGACCGACTGACCGGCCCGCCATGCCCGCAGGTCCTGCTGAACTGACCTGTATACAGTGCAACCATCAAAGATTAGGCCCATTTACTGGGTCTAATTTTTTTCCGGCTCCGGCCATTGCCATCAACCTGGCGGTGCCCAGCATAGCTGCGCAAGGCGCGGAGCGGCGCCATGCCAGGTCATGGCCGGGCAGGGCCCAGGCTGTGCACAGCCTTGCGGCGGCGGGCCGCAGGTATGAGGAGCAAGCGTCTGGCTGGGTGCGTCCGGAGCCGACTCTGGCGGGCCTGATACGGCTTTAGGAACAGGTCGTACTGGAGGGCAGCGCGGCCATGGCATTGAAGTACTGGGGCGGCTAAAGTAAGATAGCCATGAGCAGCTGTGTTATGGAGAGAAGCACGCTGCAGGTCTACTGAGCTTTGTGCAGGGTCGGGATGGCCTGAAATGAACGAAAAATATTGGTTCTGAGACTGTCTGTATTGATGCAGCCAGGGCTCAGCTGTGGACTGAAATTCCGGAGCAGATCCTGCAGCCGGTCAGGCATGAGGGGAGTATCCGTGCCTGGATACCTTAACAGTGTTCTAAAGGGTAGAAACAATGGCTAATGATGAGTTTTCTTTTATTCACCAGTATTTTTCCCGCCTTAATCCAGGTTTTGCCCGTGAGGCAGAAAAGATGGGGCTGGTGCTGGGCATTGGTGATGATGCTGCACTCATTAAGATGGACGGCACCTATGCCATTACTACTGATACCCTGGTAGAAAACGTTCACTTCTTTACCAATTTCAATCCACGCCTGCTCGGTGCCCGTACCCTTGAGGTTAATTTCTCCGACCTCTATGCCATGGGTGCTCAGCCACAGTTTGTTACCCTTTCCCTTGATATCCCTGACCGCTACGTGGACTTTGACGAGTTCTGGGGGCCTTTCTCCGAGGGCCTTGAGGCCTGTCTGGCAAGCCACAATACCGTGCTGGTTGGCGGCAATGTTACCCACGTAACTCAGCGTAATGCCCCTCTGACCATTTCCGTGACCGCCTTTGGCAAAAGCTTTGAAGAAGGCCGCAGCCTGCGCCGCAACACTGCAAAGCCAGGCGACATCATTGCTGTTACTGGCACTCTGGGCTCCAACGGTCTGTACGTCAAGGCAATGTATAACAATTCAGTGCGCAACATGGACACTGATGCCCGCCGCCGTTTTGAAGAGCATGCCTTTGGCTACGACCCACGCATGTCTCTTTTTGTCAGGGAGCTCATCAAATTCTCCAACTGCGCTATCGACGTTTCCGATGGCCTGCTTGGGGACATGAGTCATGTACTGGTTCAGTCACGTGCCCGTGCGCTGCTTAATTATGAAAGCCTGCCCCTTGACCCTGTAGCCTCATCACTGCTCAGTGACTTCAAGATGTCAGCCAAGGCGCTGCTCAAACTGGCTTTAAGCAGCGGCGGCGATTACAACATTCTCTTTACCTGCTCACCAAAAGATTTTGAAGCTCTGACAAAGCACTGTGCCCAGATCCCTGAGCTCAAGGGCTTCAGAGTAACCGCCATTGGCGAGGTGGTAGAGCTGCGTGATGACGATGTCTATAACGACAACTCCCTGGCCACTGACGGCGGCCTGATTACTATCGTCAATAACAAGTGTCAGGAAGTGGCCCTGAAGCTGGGCACCGGCTCCTTCAACCACTTCATCGCCAACTCAGGACTGTCCTGACCCGTCCTTTGCCCGGCTCAGTCTGTCTTACGGCATGGCTGGCCGGCCGGCCAGGGCCTTACCGTGGCCTGCGCCTGGGCGCAGACCCGGCATCCCCACCGGCCCGATTCTGCATTGCAAGTCACTGCAGGTCGGGCCGGTGGCTTTTTTGGGGACTGGCATTGCTGCCATATTCACCTGTTAGACAGGCTGACTTCTCCACATGTTGGACAGGCTGAGCTGTCCAACAGGCAATGGAATAATGAATATTATTCGTATTTGTTTCTGGACGGGGGCCAGGTGCATATCTTGTGATCCAGTTGGGCGTCAGGGCCCGTAAGTCCCGGCATTGCCCTTGATAAAGTTACGTACTTGCTAAGATAAATCTAAGATCTGACTGCTAAGATTATGTCCACTTAGCGGATATTATTGGTCTTATTTATGGCCTATATGCAGTGATTTGGCGTATAATCATCGATTTTGTCCTGAGCAATTATGCCGGACACGCAGATTTATGCGGTTATAACCGTAATTTTTCAGTTATTGCTCACCGCTTTTGAAGGTGTTTTGCTGGAATAAGAAACTGCCGTTCTGACAGGGGAGTAAGGCCCTGATCAGGCCTTGAGGGGCCTGCAGCTGCTCCGCTTTTCAGAAAACACTTAACGACGTGGATATTTTTAAGAATATGAAGAAGAATTATTTAGCTCTGTCATTATTAGCTGCTGCCACCATTCTGGTAACCGCCTGTGGCGGCGACGACAAGGCACAGGGCGCCGCATCTGTCACCATCACCAAGGACAGCCCATTTGAGCAGAAGGCCTCCTATGCTGTAGGCGCTTCCGTAGGCAAGTACATCTCCACCATCGAGAAGGATCAGTCCGAAATCGTTGGCAAGTTTGACCACGACCTCGTAATAAAGGGTTTCATGGATGCTCTGAGCAACCAGATCACCCTCGAGGAAAAGGACATGGCTGATACTCTGATGGCCCTGGACGAGAAGCTGCGTACCGGTATCGAGAACCGTCAGAAGGCTGAGGCTGAGGAAAACTTAAAGGCCGGCACTGCTTTCCTGGCTGAGAATGCCAAGAAAGAGGGCGTAAAGACCACTGAGTCCGGTCTGCAGTACAAGATCCTCACTGCCGGTAACGGTAAGGTTCCTACCCTGCAGGACACTGTAATGGTCCGCTATAAGGGCACCACCATTGACGGTCAGGTATTTGATGAGCAGAAGGAGCCTATTGCTCTGCCTCTGGCCAACATCATCCCAGGCTGGACCGAGGGTCTTCAGTTAATGAAGGAAGGCACCAAGGCCATGCTGTACATCCCATCTGACCTTGCTTACGGTGACATGGGTGCTGGCGACAAGATCAAGCCAAACTCCACTCTCGTATTCGAGATCGAGCTGGTCGAGGTAGTTGACGACAAGAAAGCTGACAAGAAGTAATTTTTCTTCTGTCATACTTAAAGGAAGGCAGCCGCATGGCTGCCTTTCCTTTTTTCAGCACCCGCAACCCCGTCCGGGCTAAAAGCGAAGCCCGCCAGCCCTCATCGCAAAGCCCGGCCGCAATCGCCGCAGAACCGGCTGCAGAGGTACGCACTGAGCACCTGCACAGGCAGCCGCAACCAAGTACGGGAGTCATGAACAATCACGCTCTGCAATCGCCCTGGGCCGCCGACAAAAAACTCCCTGTAATAGCCTCATTGCCCGCTGCTAAAGCACCTCCCGAGCCACTGCCAAAGCACCGCCTGGAATCTTTTCCAGGCAAATGTCTGAGGATAGTCAAAGGCTGATTCGTTAAGGCTCAAAAGTGACTAATGGCTTTGACAGGTCGCATTCTGGTCGTATGACCTGCAGCATCATGTTCATCCTGCAATCTGTCAGGCTAAAAAGTATTTCTGGCCGGTGAATATGCTGTCGGGTAAAGTTGCTTAACTAAAAGATTTTGAAGAGTATCATGTGATGTCGTGTGGCCAGGGCAGGCACATCAGGCCCGGCAGGCACATCAGGCTATGGCTGGTACGTCAGGCCAGGGCAGGCACATATGGCCGGGCTGGCTCTGGCCGTGGTCGTGGCAGTGATGCACAAATGTATAAGGCAGCCCTGAGGGCTGCCTTACACATTTGTGGCTTATCATGCCAGTGCCCAGGTCTGCTGCCTTGAGGGCAGCAGAGAGCTTGGGGCTGATCGGGCCGCTCTGCTGCGCTGCGCAGCCTGCTGCTGCGGGGCGCGGGTTAGAGGATGAGGTCGGCTGCGTTCAGTGGCATTGGGGCCTTGAGGTCGCGCCCGGCCTTGTGGCCAAGGACGTCGTTGAGGCGGGCAGGTTCAAGGCCGAGGGCCGGACGGATAATCTTGACGTGATCCTTTGTAAGCTCCTCACCCTGAGCAAGGTCCTTGACGAGGTATACGGAGCGGCGCTGGGAGCGCTTTTGCATGTCGATTTCAGCAAGGCGCACGCCTTTGATGCCCAGGGACTGGGCTACGGTGCTGGTATCGTACTTGAGCTGGCGCAGCTCGTCCGGGGTCATGGAGAAGGCTGCATCAATGCCGCTCTGGCGATCTCGGGCAAAGTGCTTTTCAATCATGTCAGCACCCAGGACGGTAGCGGCAATATCAAGGGCATCACCAATGGCGTGATTGGACAGTCCGGCCTTGCAGCCATAGCGCTCCTTGAAGAAAGGAATTGAGTTGAGATTGAAGGTGGACGGATCGGCCGGGTAGTGGCTTTCACAGTGCAGCACAGTCAGATCCTTGCAGCCGTTGGAGCGGGCAGTATCCACGGCAAAGTCAATCTCATCGAGGGTAGCAAGGCCGGTGGACATGACCACAGGCTTGCCTGTCTGAGCGCAGGCGGCAATGAGCTGAGGGAAGTTGAGCTCAAAAGAGGCAATTTTGTAGACTGGACAGTCAGCAGCCTCAAGCACCTCAACATCAGGCAGGGAGAAAGGGGAGCTGAACAGCTTTATGTTCAGATCACGGGCAAAATCAAACAGGGGCTTCATCCATTCACGAGGAGTTTTGGCCTCCTTGTAGAGATCGTAGTAGGTATAGCCCTTCCACAGACCGTCCTTGAGCAGGAACTCATCGCGGCTTGAGTCAATGGTCAGAGAATCCTCGGTATAGGTCTGAATCTTGACCATGTCGGCGCCGCAGTTGTGGGCCAGCTCAATAAGCTCCATGGCCTGAGCCATGCTGCCCTGATGGTTGCCGGAAATTTCAGCAACGATAACAGGGGCATTTACCTTTGCACTTTCAGCATTCTGTTCTGGTGATGTGCTCATGTCAAACATCCTTTGGCAGGTGCCACAACGCAGCGGCCGGGCATTTTTCAGGCCCTGGCTGTGCGGTGCGACACTCCCTCAATTATTAATCTCTTGTACTTATGTATAACGGCTGGCTTCAAGGACCGGCGGCATGCAGTGAGCAGCAGACTGCGGCATGCAGAGGGGCAGCAAGCTGCGGCATGCAGTGGAGCAGCTGCCGGCGGCGGCAGCGCCGCGCCGCTCAGGCGCTGCGCTTCTGGTGGCCTCAGCTGTACTCTGATCCTGTCTTTATGGGCTGTATGCAAACAGCCCCGGTCCGTGGGGGAGCCGGGGCTGCTGCGGTCACTTGTCAGACTTTGATTGCAGGCGATGTACGGCCTCAAATACCGTTGCTGGCGGGGCCAGACCAAGGTGGCTGTCTACAATATTACCTTTGTTGTCCACAGTTATAAAGTAAGGCACGCCAATAACATTATAGTGTTTGATGATGCCGGCAATCTCCGTATTGTCAGTGTCGGTGATATTGACCACCACGCGGAGGATATCGGAGCTGATGTCCAGGAAGTGAGCTGATGAGTAGATCTGTCTTTCCATGCTCTTGCAGTTGGCGCACCACTCGGCGGTGAAGACAATCATGGAGTAATTGCCCTCAGTAATGTGACTTAACGAGTGCATGTCTGAGGCGCTGTAGAAGTCACGGTAGGCATGATGCTGAGTGCTCTGCTCAAAGTATCCCATGGACCAGTAGGTAGGGGCCAGAGCAAAGACGGCAATCATGGTGGCTGTAATCATAGGCAGAGCGCGTCTTCTGATAAAGAATACGGCACTTACCATGGTGTAGACACAGATAATGTAGACAGTAAGGGCACCGATAAGAACTTCAGCACGACCCAGGGTATGGCGGACAATGATATAGGCTGTGACAAGCAGGGCAACCACCATCAGGCGCTTGATAATGTCGCCAATGATGCCGGACTTATGCAGGAAGCGTGAGCCGAACATGCCTATGATGAACAGTGGGGTGGCCATACCCATACCAATGGTAAAGAACACCAGGGAACCCATGAGGGTGTCACCGTTTTTCATCACATACAGCAGGGCACCGGCCAGTGGAGCTGAGGTGCATGGGCTGGCAATCAGCGCAGCGATGGCGCCAAGAATAAAGGCTCCCGGGAAGCTTGAGGTATTGAGTCGTGAGGCACGTGACTGCAGACGGCTGGTGATAAAGGCCGGCATCTTGAGCTCAAAGACATCAGCACAGGCCAGAGCACAGATAATCATCAGAATGGCCAGGGTATAGTTCATGGCCGTACTTTGCAGGAAGCTGTGCATGTGGGCACCGGCCATGGAAAAGAGCAGACCGAGCAGGGTGTAAGTAAGCGCAAGACCAAGGGCAAAACCCAGATTCTGGAAGAACACGTAATTCATGCGGCGTACGCGGGAGCTGCCACTCTGGCTCTGGGCTGCTACGGCAATATCAATCACGTCAGTACTCTTGACTGTACTCTTGCGTGATCCTATCACCATGGTGGAGAAAATAGGCAGCATTGGCAGCACGCATGGGGTCAGATCAAGGCCGATACCCAGAATAAAGAGAATGAGCAGACCAAGGAGCAGATTGTCAGAGAGCAGCTGGCTGATGGCATCGCCATTACCGGCATTGCTGCTGGAGACAAATTCAAACAGGCTGCTGCTCTTTTGCCCTTCACCGCTGGCACGCTCATGCTCGCTGAGCAGATTGACTCCTGAACCAGGGGCAGGGTTGTAGGTACTGTCAACGCCAGCTGCAGCGGCAGATGCAGAGCCTGCTGCGCCCTCGGCGCTGGTGGTATCAGCCTTGTCGCTGGCTGGCGCCGAGCCTGACAGTGTTTCAATCAGGCTTTCAGGCAGGGAGATATTGTAGGTCTGTGGGGGATAGCAGATACCGCTTTCATCGCAGCCCTGGTATTTGATGGTAATGGCGGCACCTGGAACGGCCTTGCGTACCGGAAAGGTAAACTTCAGTCCGCTGAAATAGACCTCAGATGGTCCAAGGGCATCTTCATGTGGGGTAGCCGGAGGCAAAGCAGGCTTTTTCAGGGTGACTTCGTCAGGGTCGTAAATAAGCTCAATGGAATGCTTGTAGATATAGGACTGACCCAGAATGGTAAAGGAGACAATGACTATATTGCCATCGGTATCAAAGGCAGGGATAAAAGGCATGTTGTGATTCATGCCATTAAAGCCGGCACGTGAGACGCTCAGGTCTGAAGCGCCTGGTATCATGCCCGATCCTGAGCTCATGGCACCAGCAATGCTCTCAAGAGCTCCGCTGCCGCTGCCGGTGCTGTCGCTACCGGCAGCTGTACCGGCTTTGCCTGCAGCTGGGGCTGCTGATTCAGTGGAGGCTGTAAATGAGCTCAGTAGATTGGAGGTGCCGGCTGCACTGCTGCTGTCAGCGGGGGCGGCCACTGACTGAGAACAAATCATCAGTGTGGCTAGAAAGGAAATCAGGTACAGGCATAAAGAGCTGCGCTCAAGCAGTTTCTTTTGCATAATCAGGCCCCCAGAAGGAAATGCATAGAAGCAGTGGCATGGCACTGCAGGGTGCAGAGCGGACTTTCCGCATTAAGCCGTAATTATAATGCCCAATGGGATATTTGTGCTGTGTGGCAGTTGCCATAAAGTAACTGCAGGGCGAATCATGAAAAAGAGACAGTTGAGCTATGCCGCGATCAAAAGTGTATTTTCACCGGCGGTAGTCAATATAGTGTGCTGAAAATGGCATGATTTTATGAATTTTGCGTCACAGTCCGCAAAGGATGCCTGCAGGGCCTGCCGGTGCCGCTTCGTCCCGTATGGCCGCGCAGCTGCAAACTTTTATCCCCCAGGCATGAGAGCTCGCCTTCTTGAGCACAATAAGGGCAAAAGCGCTGTGCAGCTGCATTTTTTTAGTGCGCTGAGCACCCGGACCCAGGCAAAACAGTGATCTGCGTTGTAAAGGCACAACAGAGCCGCCCGTGGCGCCAGCTCCGGCTATATATTCTGAGCTTAATACAGCTGAGCCAAATCATAAGACAGACAACAACCCACCTCGCACCGCTGCCAACGACGCCTGCGGCTGCACGCAGCTCATGGCGCCGACTGACATTACAGCTGCAGCCAGTCAGGCCGCTGCCCTGCATTGCAGCTGCAGAGCCGGCATGCCGCGCAAGTCGGGACCTGCACGGTCCAATGCTGACAACGAAGGAGCTCCTGTTCCACAGCCACCAGGCCGATCTGTACTCAGACAGCAGCTGAGCAGCAGAGGCCTGGGCTGGCACAGCCTGCAGGGCTGACTTTGCCAGATGAAGAGCTGAGTAGCTCTGCTGGTAATGTGCTGCGGCCTCAGGGAAAGCCTGCCGGTGAGCAGTGACAGGCAGCCTGCCTTTGATGGGGCCATGCTGGCTCTTAGTATCTTCACACTGCAGTGTTCATCGATTTAACAAAGGGCGGGCATCATAGTTGGCCGTACTGGCATGAGAAGACCTTTTTCTGAGCTCCCCATGACCGCGAGCTGGTACGTTCTTGCGCGTCATGGCGTGCCCATGCATACTCTTTTGAGGGAGTGATGTCCATGCCCTGCTGGGGCTTTCATGGAGGTCAGCCCTATATTGAGCATAAGGCGCAGGCTTTATGATCTGTCAGGAAAGAAAGTCTGTACAATAGGTCAACTGCTTTATGGCGGTAGCAGCCGTCAGACTGTGGTATCAAGGTTTTCTATGCTGAGGTATTAATGGGTCGATTTTCGCTTTTCTTCCTGCTGTGGTTTGCCCTTGAGATTTATCTCTTTGTGCTGCTTGGCCAGACCATTGGTTTTCTGCTGACCATTTTCCTGCTGTTCTTCATCAGCTTTGCAGGTATGTCTGTAGCCAAGTCCATGATGACCTCCGATCTGCGCAAGATGCAAAGATTTACTGAAGTTATCTTGAAGAGTATGGAGGGCGCCCCGGTTGACCTAAATGAGGATGGTGAAAAGATCCTGTCCATGGAACCTCATGAGCGTGAGAACTACATGATGTCGCTCAAAAAGCGCATCATGTTCTCTCAGATTATGATGCTCATGTACCTCATTCCTGGTTTTGCAACCGATGCTGTGGCCATTGTGCTGATGCTGGTTAACATCAAGGGCAGCCTGTTTCAGAAGGATCTCTTTTCCTCGCCTGTGTTTGACAAGGCTAATATCTTCAAGAGCCGCAACCAGGAGTACGAAGACTTCATCAAAAAGTACGGCAAAAGTACCCGTGATCTGGAAAAAGAGGCTCAGGAGCGTGCCCGTGCTGAGCAGGGCAATATTCCAAGAGAAAATCCTGATGCCGGCAAGGCCACCATCAGTGAAATGAAAGCCCGTTTTCAGGCTGAAAAAGAGATTAAGGACGCCAAGTTTGAGGAAATTGTCGAAGACGACAGCCCCAGCAAATAGCAGTCCGCTCTCAGGGCCGTTATAAGGCCCGGCAACAACAACCAGAAGGCGCTTACTACCCTTATGGGCAGTAGGCGTCTTCATTTTGGGCACGACTCAAACTGCAGGGCAGCTCAAACTGCAGGGCAGCTCACATGCCTGCCTGCAGCCCTCCCCGGCAGCTGTCCCGAGTTATCCCTGATTTGCCTGTACCTGAACGGGCACTCAGGGAAACTGGCCTTGTCTTTGCCATCTGGCCCAGAGTCGGACCCAACCAGTCCATTTGGAGCCTGCACGAGCTTCTTAATGGTCATACTGCCCCTGCAGTGCCGGGCATTGAGCTGCAATGCCGCTGCAGCAGGAGCGCAAGTCAGGTTTCGTACAGTTAATTAGACACTAAAGGTTCAGGGTACAGCTGACAGCTTTTCCTTGAGACAGGCTGAAAGCGGCCCGATACGTGGTCCTGCCCAGTGCAGGGTTCGCCCTGAGCATGGGGTACGTTATGCAGCCAGACAGTGCTGACGTCCCATGCCGGGTTCTTTTCTTTGAGGTTATTTTCATGTCCCAGGCTAAGTACTACATTCTGCTTCTGGTTGTATGCCTGATTTGGGGCGCAACACCGGCCTTTGGCAAGTTTGCCGTAGAGTCTTTCTCGCCATTGATGATCACAGGAACCCGCTTCCTGCTGATGGCCATTCCTCTTTTTGCTGTCATGCTGATTTTGCGTGATACCAAGGGCCTCAAACCGGGAAAAGAAGTGCTTATGATTACCTTTGCGCTGGGCTTTATGGGCGTACTCGTCCATAACGGTCTGCTCTTTCTGGGTCTAAAGCACACCACTGCAACCAATACCGCACTTATCGAAAGTATCGGTCCTACCGCTACTACACTGCTGGCTTTCTTCTTCCTTGGTGAGCGCCTCAACCGTTATGGCTGGCTGGGCATTATGGTATCCTGCTTTGGCGCCATGTGCATTATCTCCAAGGGTTCGATAGACGTTATCCTCAACCTGTCATTTAACATTGGCGATATCTACATTGTTATCTGCGAGGTAGCCTGGTCTGCCTACTGTGTAATGGGCCGCAATATCTCCAACAAGGTAAGTAGCATTGCCATTACTGCATGGTCAGGTCTGTTTGGCTCAATGCTGTGCTATCTGACCGGTCTGATTACCTGCACCCTTGAGGTCTATACCGTTACCTCCGAGGCTATCTGGGGCTTTGCCTATCTGGTTATTTTCTCCGGTCTGCTGGCCTTTATCGGCTGGAATTACGCCGTGGGCAAGGTAGGCGCTTCCAAGGCAGGTGTATTTATTTACCTGGTGCCTCTTACTGGTGGCATCCTGGGCGTTACCATCCTGGGTGAGGAGATTCTGCCAGCTCAGATTCTCGGTGCTGCTTTCATCATTGGCGGCGTAGTAGTTACCGTCAAATCCAAGATGGTAATGCGTGTACAGGAGAAGACTCCTGAGCAGATTGAGCTTGAGTCCGAGGTCAACCTGTTAAAGCGCTTCCCAGAGCTTGCCGAAGAGCACAACAACGCCCTCGTCGAAAAGGGCGTCATCACCCACGAACAGAACACTTTCCGCCGCAACGAAGACGGCAGCTCCAAGGCTGACACTGCTTCAGCAGCGCCAGCCGACGCAGCCCCGGCCGCAAACCAAGTCGCTGCAGCTGACAGCGCCGCAGCAGCCCAAGCACCAGCCGCCGCTCCTGCTCCAGCCAATGCGGCTGCGCAGACAGCAGCTGAGCCGGCCACTGCCACAGCGACTGACGGCGCAGATGCCACGCCACATCAGCCGCTCAAGAGCTGAGTTAAGTGACAGCGGCATAAACTCGTGCCTTACACCAAAAGAAAAAGCACCCCGGCGGGTGCTTTTTCTTTTTGTAGACTTGAAGCTTGAGCTCCAGGAGAGAGAGGCTGAGCGCTGTCCAAAAGATCAGGAGCAGCAGGGAACCAGAGCCATTGAGCGACCTGCGGGACTTTCCAGGGAGTGAAAATGGCAGAAAAAAAATATCAGCTTGAATATTTGCAGTCTCTGGCACCTTTGTAAAGCACTTACGGGTACTTTCAGTCTGTACTGAGCAATGGCCTGAAACAGAGCTTTTGACCGCATTACGTGAACTTTGCAAACCTGTAATGCATGGTCCAGCGGTCAGCCACATATTGTTCAAATCACCACATTGCCTGGTATTTACTTGCGGCACAAATGGCATTTTTATGCGGCGCAGTGAATTTTGTTCAAAAAAGATGTGACCTGACCTTGAAAAGCGTTTTTGCGGCCCCATTTTAGTAAATGTTCAAGAATACAGATTGATTTGCCTGAGGGGCCGTTTGAGCCGGTCCTTAACAATATGTACTCCGTGAAGGCGCAACAGAGAGCTGCAAAAGCAGCTTTCTTACCGGACAGAGTCGAATTGCTCCTCACAAGTCAGTCTGGATTTGGCCGGCACAGAAGCCGGCAGACAAGTTTGGATTTGCGTAACTCTGCAAAAGCAGAATGGGACGCGCATTATTGAAGGCAAAAAAATGAAGTTAGTTCCTTTATACGACCGTGTAATCGTCAAGCCTTTCGAGGTTGAGACCAAGTCTGAAGGCGGCATCTTATTAGGCTCCGCCGCTGTGAAGTCCACTCGTGGCAAGGTACTTGCCGTTGGCAATGGCCGCATCCTGGACAATGGCCAGACCGCTCCTTTAAGCGTTAAGGTTGGTGATGTAGTTGTTTACAACGAAGGCTACGGCACCAAGAAAGAGCGCCTGGACGGTGAAGAGGTATTCATCCTCTCCGAGAGCGACATTTTAGCTATTGTTAACGAATAAGATTTGATTACATACAGGATTTAAGAAAATGGCTGCTAAAGACGTATTTTTTGGCAATGATGCTCGTTCCCAGATGTTAGAGGGTGTTAACACCCTGGCCAACGCTGTTAAGGTTACCCTCGGTCCTAAGGGCCGTAACGTAGTTCTGGACAAGGCCTATGGCGCTCCATTAATCACCAAGGACGGTGTTACCGTTGCCAAGGAGATTGAGCTCGAGGGCAAATTCCAGAACATGGGTGCTCAGATGGTTAAGGAAGTTGCTTCCAAGGCCAATGACGCTGCCGGTGACGGTACCACCACTGCTACCGTTTTAGCTCAGGCTATCGTTACTGAGGGCTTAAAGGCCGTTGCTGCCGGTATGAATCCAATGGATTTAAAGCGCGGTATCGACAAGGCTGTTACTGCTGCTGTTGAAGAGTTAAAGACCTTATCCACCGAGTGCAAGGACAGCAAGTCCATCGCTCAGGTAGGTACCATCTCCGCCAACTCCGACACCACCGTAGGCAACCTGATTGCTGAGGCCATGGAGAAGGTAGGCCGTGACGGCGTTATCACCGTTGAAGATGGTCAGGGTCTTGAGGATCAGTTAGACCTCGTAGAGGGCATGCAGTTTGACCGTGGCTACCTCTCCCCATACTTCATCAATAAGGCTGATACCGGCACTGTTGAGCTGGAGAACCCATACATCCTGCTGTGTGACAAGAAGATCTCCAACATTCGTGACATCCTCCCAATCCTCGAGGGTGTTGCCAAGGCTGGCAAGTCCCTGCTGTTAATCGCTGAGGACGTAGAGTCTGAGGCTCTGGCTACCCTGGTAGTAAACAACATGCGCGGTATCGTTAAGGTAGCCGCCGTCAAGTCCCCAGGCTTCGGTGACCGTCGTAAGGCCATGTTACAGGATATCGCTATCTTAACCGGCGGTACCGTAATCTCTGCCGATCTGGGCATGGAGCTCGAGAAGGCCACATTAAATGACCTGGGTGTTGCCAAGCGCGTTGTTATCACCAAGGATGACACCACCATCATCGACGGTTCTGGCAAGGCTGAGGACATCTCTGACCGCGTTGAGCAGATCCGCAAGCAGATCGCTGAGTCTTCCTCCGAGTACGATCGTGAGAAGCTTCAGGAGCGTGTTGCCAAGCTCGCTGGCGGCGTAGCCGTTATCAAGGTTGGTGCTGCTACCGAAGTTGAGATGAAGGAGAAGAAGGCCCGCGTTGAGGACGCCATGCACGCTACCCGCGCTGCCGTTGAGGAAGGTGTTGTTCCTGGCGGTGGTGTTGCTCTGGTTCGTGTTGCTGCTGCCATTGCTGACAAGGTTGCCGGTGACAACGAGGATCAGAAGGTTGGTATCAAGGTTGCCCTGCGCGCCATGGAAGCCCCATTACGTCAGATCGTTGCCAACGCTGGTGAAGAGCCATCTGTTGTTGCCAACAACGTACGTACCGGCTCCGGCAACTACGGCTACAACGCTGCTACCGATGTATACGGCGACATGATCGAGATGGGTATTCTTGACCCAGCCAAGGTAACCCGTTCTGCTCTGCAGTACGCTGCCTCCATCGCCGGCTTAATGATCACCACCGAGTGCATGATTGCCGACACCCCTAAGAAGGATGACGCTCCAATGGCCGGTGGCATGGGCGGCATGGGTGGTATGGGCGGCATGGGCGGCATGATGTAATTTGCCCCACGCTCAACACCTTGAGTCCCGGTCAGAGCCCCGTGCTCTGACCTGAAAAAGGGCCAGATTCTGAGACAAACTCAGAGTCTGGCCTTTTTGTTTGTCGGATAACCGTACGATACACAATTACGAGTATATGCCAGCAGGGACACAGTCAAATAAACCTGACAAATGCCGCATAAACAATTTACAAAATATTTAGTAATGAATACAGCCAGATTCATGAATGATGCTGAACATTAGCAAACCAGCGCATAGTAATGAAAACAAACATATTTACATCATGTAATATGTATTTACATTCTGTTTATATTGCTGAGCTATGCAGTGTATCTATAGTGGCTTGATAATTTCATATAAAGCGCCTTTTAATGCGGGCTCCAGAGGGGATGGACAAGATAGGGTGCAAGACGTTTCTGATAAGGGTAATCACAGGCATTGTCATTCAATCCTGTTAGATAAATGATTTTATAAAGTGTGATGATCGTCAACTGATCTCACTAAGGATACTGTTATGAGCCATATTCAACGGGAAACGTCTTGCTCGAGGCCGCGATTAAATTCCAACCTGGATGCTGATTTATATGGGTATAGATGGGCTCGCGATAATGTCGGGCAATCAGGTGCGACAATCTATCGATTGTATGGGAAGCCCAATGCGCCAGAGTTGTTTCTGAAACATGGCAAAGGTAGCGTTGCCAATGATGTTACAGATGAGATGGTCAGACTAAACTGGCTGACGGCATTTATGCCTCTTCCGACCATCAAGCATTTTATCCGTACTCCTGATGATGCATGGTTACTCACCACTGCGATCCCCGGGAAAACAGCATTCCAGGTATTAGAAGAATATCCTGATTCAGGTGAAAATATTGTTGATGCGCTGGCAGTGTTCCTGCGCCGGTTGCATTCGATTCCTGTTTGTAATTGTCCTTTTAACAGCGATCGCGTATTTCGTCTCGCTCAGGCGCAATCACGAATGAATAACGGTTTGGTTGATGCTAGTGATTTTGATGACGAGCGTAATGGCTGGCCTGTTGAACAAGTCTGGAAAGAAATGCATAAGCTTTTGCCATTCTCACCGGATTCAGTCGTCACTCATGGTGATTTCTCACTTGATAACCTTATTTTTGACGAGGGGAAATTAATAGGTTGTATTGATGTTGGACGAGTCGGAATCGCAGACCGATACCAGGATCTTGCCATCCTATGGAACTGCCTCGGTGAGTTTTCTCCTTCATTACAGAAACGGCTTTTTCAAAAATATGGTATTGATAATCCTGATATGAATAAATTGCAGTTTCATTTGATGCTCGATGAGTTTTTCTGATAGTTAGTCTTTGTAGAGACACAAACCTGAAATTCCGGACACCGCGCTTCAGGACATCTCCCTGGACGCCGATATCTGGCAGTATCCGGACGGTACTATCGAACGCCGGGCCAACGGTACTACCCTGCCCTTTATGACTGACGACCGGCTATCTCACCCACGCACTTCTCCCTGAAATTTAGCATCGTCGCGGTTAATGTCGAAAATTTGCCACCTGACGTGGTTGGCATCGAGGGTGAAAACTGCCGTGGCGGGCACTGTTGCAAATAGTCGGTGGTGATAAACTTATCATCCCCTTTTGCTGATGGAGCTGCACATGAACCCATTCAAAGGCCGGCATTTTCAGCGTGACATCATTCTGTGGGCCGTACGCTGGTACTGCAAATACGGCATCAGTTACCGTGAGCTGCAGGAGATGCTGGCTGAACGCGGAGTGAATGTCGATCACTCCACGATTTACCGCTGGGTTCAGCGTTATGCGCCTGAAATGGAAAAACGGCTGCGCTGGTACTGGCGTAACCCTTCCGATCTTTGCCCGTGGCACATGGATGAAACCTACGTGAAGGTCAATGGCCGCTGGGCGTATCTGTACCGGGCCGTCGACAGCCGGGGCCGCACTGTCGATTTTTATCTCTTTCAAAGGCCTTACATTTCAAAAACTCTGCTTACCAGGCGCATTTCGCCCAGGGGATCACCATAATAAAATGCTGAGGCCTGGCCTTTGCGTAGTGCACGCATCACCTCAATACCTTTGATGGTGGCGTAAGCCGTCTTCATGGATTTAAATCCCAGCGTGGCGCCGATTATCCGTTTCAGTTTGCCATGATCGCATTCAATCACGTTGTTCCGGTACTTAATCTGTCGGTGTTCAACGTCAGACGGGCACCGGCCTTCGCGTTTGAGCAGAGCAAGCGCGCGACCATAGGCGGGCGCTTTATCCGTGTTGATGAATCGCGGGATCTGCCACTTCTTCACGTTGTTGAGGATTTTACCCAGAAACCGGTATGCAGCTTTGCTGTTACGACGGGAGGAGAGATAAAAATCGACAGTGCGGCCCCGGCTGTCGACGGCCCGGTACAGATACGCCCAGCGGCCATTGACCTTCACGTAGGTTTCATCCATGTGCCACGGGCAAAGATCGGAAGGGTTACGCCAGTACCAGCGCAGCCGTTTTTCCATTTCAGGCGCATAACGCTGAACCCAGCGGTAAATCGTGGAGTGATCGACATTCACTCCGCGTTCAGCCAGCATCTCCTGCAGCTCACGGTAACTGATGCCGTATTTGCAGTACCAGCGTACGGCCCACAGAATGATGTCACGCTGAAAATGCCGGCCTTTGAATGGGTTCATGTGCAGCTCCATCAGCAAAAGGGGATGATAAGTTTATCACCACCGACTATTTGCAACAGTGCCTCTCGATAGGTATAGTGTTTTGCAGTTTAGAGGAGATATCGCGATGCATACGCGGAAGGCAATAACGGAGGCAATTCGAAAATTAGGAGTCCAAACCGGTGACCTGTTGATGGTGCATGCCTCACTTAAAGCGATTGGTCCGGTCGAAGGAGGAGCGGAGACGGTCGTTGCCGCGTTACGCTCCGCGGTTGGGCCGACTGGCACTGTGATGGGATACGCGTCGTGGGACCGATCACCCTACGAGGAGACTCTGAATGGCGCTCGGTTGGATGACAAAGCCCGCCGTACCTGGCCGCCGTTCGATCCCGCAACGGCCGGGACTTACCGTGGGTTCGGCCTGCTGAATCAATTTCTGGTTCAAGCCCCCGGCGCGCGGCGCAGCGCGCACCCCGATGCATCGATGGTCGCGGTTGGTCCGCTAGCTGAAACGCTGACGGAGCCTCACGAACTCGGTCACGCCTTGGGGGAAGGGTCGCCCGTCGAGCGGTTCGTCCGCCTTGGCGGGAAGGCCCTGCTGTTGGGTGCGCCGCTAAACTCCGTTACCGCATTGCACTACGCCGAGGCGGTTGCGGATATCCCCAACAAACGATGGGTGACGTATGAGATGCCGATGCTTGGAAGAAACGGTGAAGTCGCCTGGAAAACGGCATCAGAATACGATTCAAACGGCATTCTCGATTGCTTTGCTATCGAAGGAAAGCCGGATGCGGTCGAAACTATAGCAAATGCTTACGTGAAGCTCGGTCGCCATCGAGAAGGTGTCGTGGGCTTTGCTCAGTGCTACCTGTTCGACGCGCAGGACATCGTGACGTTCGGCGTCACCTATCTTGAGAAGCACTTCGGAGCCACTCCGATCGTGCCAGCACACGAAGCCGCCCAGCGCTCTTGCGAGCCTTCCGGTTAGAGGCCGTCGACAATGATAATCTGGATCAACGGACCTTTCGGCGCCGGAAAGACGACTCTCGCTGAGCGGCTGGGCGATCGGCGTCCGAAATCGCTGATCTTTGACCCTGAGGAAATCGGGTTCGTGGTGAAAGAAACGGTCCCCATACCAGCGAGCGGAGACTATCAGGATCTCCCCTTGTGGAGGGGACTTACGATCGCTGCGGTCAGCGAGATTCGCAGGAATTACTCGCAGGACATCATCATCCCAATGACGCTCGTGCACCCGGACTATCTGACTGAGATACTCGACGGGTTAAGGCAGATCGACGATCAGCTGCTGCACATCTTTCTGATGCTTAACGAGGACCTATTGCGTCACCGGATCTCGAACCAGACCATGCATCCTGACCCGAATCGGAATGCGGAGATTCGAGAGTGGCGATTAGCGAATGTCGCCCGATGCTTGGCCGCAAGGGAACGGCTTCCGTCCACAACCCGTGTTCTCGATAGTGGTGCACACACCAGCGATGAACTTGCAGCGATGGTGCTCGACAGACTCGATCAGCGCACCTGATCGCCTTAGAGCTGGCTCGGGAAATCTGCACAGCGGGGATAAGTGGAGTTTCTGCCTGACTTCGGCTTAGATGCCGGGAACAGGAGAGACCATGACGAGACGACCGCGCCGGAACCATAGCCCGGCTTTCAAGGCGAAGGTGGCACTTGCCGCCATCCGAGGTGAGCAGACGCTGGTGGAGTTGTCCCAGCAGTTCGATGTGCACGCCAACCAGATCAAGCAATGGAAAGACCAGCTCCTTGAGGGGGCGACAGGTGTGTTCGGCGATGAAACGAAAGCGGAGCCGTCGGGTCCGACCATCGATGTCAAAACGCTGCACGCGAAAATCGGCGAACTGACACTGGAGAACGATTTTTTATCCGGTGCGCTCGGCAAGGCGGGATTGCTGGGCGGAAAGAAATGATCGACCGCGAGCACAAGCTATCCGTCGTGCGCCAGGCGAAGCTTCTCGGCTTCAGCCGTGGCAGCGTCTACTATCTGCCTCGTCCGGTGTCTGACGGCGATCTGGCCCTTATGCGCCGGATTGACGAATTGCATCTCGACTACCCCTTTGCCGGAAGTCGGATGTTGCAAGGGCTCTTGAGAGGAGAAGGTCTGGAGACCGGGCGGCGACACGTCGCCACGCTGATGAAGAAGATGGGCATCAAGGCGATCTACCGCCGCCCGAACACCTCGAAACCAGCGCCAGGGCACATACGAAAGCTGGCAGTCACCCGGCCCAATCAGGTGTGGGCAATGGACCTGACCTACATCCCCATGGCGCGAGGATTTGTCTATCTGTGCGCCGTCGTGGACTGGTTCAGCCGGAAGGTCTTGTCATGGCGGTTGTCGATCACGATGGAAGCAGCCTTCTGCATCGAGGCGGTGGAGGAGGCACTTGCCCGTCATGGCAGGCCGGAAATCTTCAATACCGACCAGGGATCGCAGTTCACCTCCATCGACTTCACCGCCGTGCTGAAGAGGTCACAGATTGCCATCTCGATGGATGGCAAGGGTGCGTGGCGAGACAATGTCTTCGTCGAGCGGCTCTGGCGTTCGATCAAATACGAGGAAGTCTACCTCCATGCCTACAAGACTGTGTCCGAGGCACGCGCTGGCATCGCCCGATATCTGAACTTCTACAACACCAGACGCCCACATTGGCACTGTTGCAAAGTTAGCGATGAGGCAGCCTTTTGTCTTATTCAAAGGCCTTACATTTCAAAAACTCTGCTTACCAGGCGCATTTCGTCCAGGGGATCACCATAATAAAATGCTGAGGCCTGGCCTTTGCGTAGTGCACGCATCACCTCAATACCTTTGATGGTGGCGTAAGCCGTCTTCATGGATTTAAATCCCAGCGTGGCGCCGATTATCCG
>NZ_JALKIL010000032.1 GCF_023051105.1 Anaerobiospirillum sp. NML120449
TAGCTCACAACCAGCTTCTTTCAGCACAGGTGTCACCACACTGTACCTTGCTTTCAGCTAACGCTTCCCACTAGCGGGTGCGTAAGGGACTTTAACCCTCAAGATAATGCTCATGCCGAGCACACAAAAAGCATCCTCGGCGCAAAGCCGGGGATGCTTTTTCTTTTGCCCGTTGACAGCGAACAGTTCCGGAAGGATGAGTTTAGCTGCAAGGAATTAAGTTAACTGCAGGGGAGCAGAATGCGCATATTGCGCTATTTTCCTGCAGCGGCTCTGATGCCGGTCTGGTCGGGCTACGGCCCGGCCATATCCAGGAGAGTGCTCTCCTGGATCAAACCTGCTCCTGAGTTACGGGCAAGTAATGAAGTATCAGAGCGAACTAGTCCATACTGCCGTCACGCAGCCTGAAGCGGGACAGATTGTTGACCAGATCGGAAATGGAGTTAACAGAGTTGTCGCAGCGTGCCACGGCCTCTTCAGCAGAACGTACGATCTCCTCAGAGTCGGTGGTGATCTTCTGCATGTTGGCTGAAATCTCAGAGGTAGCAGTGGTCTGCTCTTCGGCAGCGGTAGCGATCATACGAATCTGATCGTTTACCTGACCTACGAAGTCGATAATGCTGTTCAGAGTGCTCTCGATATTGGCTGCACGGTCTGCCACGGCATTGATCTTCTCTACAGAGCTGTTCATGGAGCTGGTGGCATCAGAAGCATCCTTCTGAACCTGGCTTACCATTGAGGAGATTTCCTGAGTTGAGGCAGAGGTACGGGATGCCAGAGCACGAACTTCGTCAGCTACCACAGCAAAGCCACGACCGGCCTCACCAGCACGGGCAGCCTCAATGGCAGCGTTAAGAGCCAGCAGGTTGGTCTGAGCAGCAATCTCATCAATGGTACCAACGATGGAACCAATCTTCTGAGTCTGGTCAGCCAGGGCCTGAACCTTCTTGGCATCTTCAGTGGTGTAGCGAGACTGATCGCGAATATCTTCAATAGTGGAACGGATCAGATTTACGCTGTCCTGAGTTACGCTGCTTGACTGGTCAGCCAGTACAGCAGCACGCTCACAGTTTGCAGCAATTTCCTGAGTGGTGGAAACCATCTCATTGGCAGCGGCGGCAACGGAGATAACCTGCTGCTCGGCCTCACGTGATGAGCCCATGATGGAGTTGGCTGAGTTCTTGGTAGCATCAAGCTCGCCGTTGAGCTCATCGGCCAGTCTTCTGATCATGGCAATGGAATCACTCAGGTCATTTCTCATCAAACGCATGGCATCGGAGAGCTCACCGAACTCATCCTTGCTGACGTTCTTGATGGAAACGTTGAGATTATTCTTGGCAATTTCCTTGGCAATGTTAACTGAGGTGCTCAGGTGGGAAGTGATTACGCCGGCAACGTAGAAAGCGGCGACAACGCCCAGAATGATAATACCAACGGAAAGAGCTACTACGATGTAGGCTGGGGTAGTGTCCTGCAGTGCGCCTACAGCCTTCTTAACATAGCTTACTACTGCACGGCTCATGGAGCTGGTCAGGTTGGACATGTCGCTGGAGACAGGCTGCATCTCGGAGAGGTAGAAAGACAGAGCATCATACGGCTTGCCAGCATCTACCAGAGGTATAACTACCATGGTGTAGAGCTCATTGAACTGCTTGCCCAGCTCGTTCAGGCGATTTAAGTGGTTGCCGTAGAAAGCACTGTCACTCTCTAATGAGGCGACATCGTCAAGAGCAACCTTCATCAGTCTCTCAAACTTCTCTCTGTTCTCCGGATTTACATTACCAGGAGTGAGGTAGTTGGACAGGCTGTTATTGGCTGCAACGATATTGTTGTTCACAGTCAGCACGCGCTCGAAACGGGTGTCAATGATCTTGCGAACATCGTCAGCTACGGCAGTACTCTGGAACAGAGCCCGTACTGCGGTTACGGAAATACAGATGGTCAGTAACAGGATGATACCGAAGCCCAGTAAGAGCTTGGTCTTCATCTTGGCATTGTTTAGCAGCGACATGATATCTACTCCCCTGATTCCAGGAAAACCTGGATGTAATTCCCAAGCCCCGTCCTCAAATACCAATACCAGCAGCAGTGCCGGAAGCATTTGTGACCAGGAGGATTACAGCTCCGGGCCATGTCAGTCCAGAAAGGCTGCCCGGGCAACCCTGTTATCTGTAACACCAGCTGTTAAAGCTCAGAAATCAGTTTTATAAAGTCACTAAATGTCTGATGGCAGTGTTTTCAGCTCTGCACCGGTAAGCACATAACTTCAAAAGCGCATCAACATTGATTTAAAAAAGGGACTACTCCCTGAAAATACAGTCAGCTGAGCATGCGAGATACCGCGTTTCAGCATTCTGTGAAAACCTTTGCCGTTTTGACTCAGGGCGCCTTCCGCACTAGTCATTAGCAACAGCCGTGCCGGATGAAAAAATTATCCGGAAACAAAAATAATGCACCAGTGTACTCCAATAAAACAAATACACGGTGTTTTAAATTCTTCCGGACAAGAGCTTCAATCCCGGTCTGTAAGTGACTCCATCACACACACGGCCAAGACCCTGACATAAATGCCACAGGAGTCCGGCTGTTATTTAAAATCTCATATCAGTACTGGCCGCTCTTAGTAAGAACGCAGTACTTGCATGCGGTTTACAGTATGACAACCGCACGAGGGACATAAGGACTTAATGACGGGTAACCCACCTGCTCTTGATCTTGTCGATGGTACCGTCCATGAACATTTCCTCCATGGTTTTTGCAATCAGAGCGCGGTATGGCGAGTCCTTCTGCAGCATCAGAGCATACTGACAGGCATCCTGACCAAATACGTCATCAGTCAGATCGAGGTTCAGCTCATCCATCACAGTTGCAAAATCAGCAAGAGGTGGCCGGTCATAAATAATGGCGTCATAGCGGCCCATGGCTACAAAGAATGAAGCCAGAATATTGCTCTCAAAATAATGAATCCTGGCTCCACTGGCTGAAGCAAAAGACTCTGCAGTGGAGTTCCTCTGCACTCCAACATTCTTGCCTTTGAGGTCTGCAAGTGTCTTCAGACCAGGATTGACTTTGGTGCTGTACATAAGAGCCAGAGATGACTCGAAATAAATAGGTGAAAAATCGTAGTTCTTAGTACGTGCTACAGTGTAGGAAATACCACCGCCCAGAATATCAGCCTTCTTTTCCTTGATACGTCTCATACCCTCAACGTGGGCAATAGGATAAATTCTGTCTTCTGTCAGCTCAAACCCCAGACGCTTCTGCAGCTCAAGGATGATGTCCACATCAATGCCCTGAGGATGAAAAAGATCATTAGTCAGGAAAGCCATTGGAGGACCTGACGGATTTACAAAAGCAGTAAGGGTTTTCCCCTTGAGCTCACCGGCTGCCAGTGCGCCGGAACTCATGCTCAGTCCAAGGGTAAGAGCTGCGGCAATAGCACCTAACTTTTTAGCTAAATACATACTTTCACGACCAGATTTTCTGAAATGCAGAACATGCTGCACAATTTATAAAAGCCTGTCTCTGAACGGCCTGCTGTATTGCACGGTTTTGCAGATGCAGCGACCTCAACATGATATGCCCGGTAAGGATACATGCTGCCAGGACCATCTATAAGCATATGAAAAAGTCCGGCATTTTGCTCAGTTCACAGCCGTGATCTGTGATGCATCACAAATCTTGGACATAGCTACTGAATCTGTTGACACTGATAAAGCGCTGTATTGTACCTTTTCTGCACTTATTTATGGCAAATTTCGGTGAATACATAGTACAAAAAGAGCACGCAAAACTGATAAAAAACAGCAACCTGTCCAGGAACGCACACAATTTCGTGCACCAGCACGCAATTGAACATCCCTTAAAACATGCTTTTAATGAACAATTTCAGGTGCTGTGCCGTGTTCGCACGAAATCAACGCATCATTTTGCGATCGTATCTTTGAAAGCACAGGGAAGCACCAGGTCCCACGGAGCACAAAGAGCACAGCCCTGATAACAACAGCCAGGATCAGCTGGGAATAACCAGGTCAGACCAGGGTACCGACCCATGACGCGTATAAACAAAAAGAACAAGCACGCCACTTACCCACTCGACCATCACAGTTCCGCCAGCCCGCCAGCGGGCTCGTGCTCCTGCCTGCATGATGCGAACACAAGGCCCTGCAGCCATGCATTGCATGCAGGAACTAAGCGTCAGCAGCCCTGCGCAGCCGTACAGCTTGCAACTGTGGCCTGCTGCCTGAGCCATGCCATATGTAGCCAGACTCGGGCAACGGTGCGTCAGGCCAAATCACTCAACATGCCACTTTTTGAGGATGGCGGCGATAGTACCGTCGTCAATCATTTCCTGAACAGTGTCATGAATGAGCTTGTTGTAAGACTTGTTCTTTGGCATTAGAAGGGCAAATCTGCAGGTTTCCTGGCCAAAAGGCTCGTCGGTAACATCAAGATTTAGAGTCTTCATGACACGGGCAAAATCAGCAGTTGGTGGACGATCGAAAATCATGCCGTCGTACTTTCCCGTGGCAACCATGAAGTTAGCCAGAACATTGCTGTAGAAATAGACAGGTCTGGCCCCCAGCTTTTCGGCGTAAACCTCGGATGGAGATCCCTCCTGAACACCTATGGTCTTGCCCTTGATGTCATGGATGGTTTTTATGTCCGGATTATGGGTTTTGCTGTAAAGGACGGTAAGCGAGGAGGCCAGGTATACAGGGGTATAACCATACTGCTCGGCACGGGCCGGAGTCAGGGAAATACCGCCGCTGATAATATCAGCTCGGCCATCAAGTACACGCTTCATGCCCTCAGAAAAGTTCTGAGGAATGACACGGTCCTCGGTAAGCTTAAAACCAAGACGTCTCTGCAGCTCCCTGATGATATCGATGTCGACACCAGAAGTATGCAGAAGATCCTCAGACAGATAGCCCATAGGGGCGCCGCTCGGCACTACCAGAGCTGTCAGTGTCTGGCCCTTAAGTTCATTTTCAGCTGCAGCCTGATTAAAAACACAGCTTCCCAGTGCAGCTGCAATCAGCACTGCACCAAGTTTTTTCACTATATACATAGACAAAAACCAATTCTCGCCAATATTGAGGTTTTAGTCAAAAGCCGGGCAGCCTGTCTTGATAACCAGGAAAATCTGTCCGACTACAAGCTCCGCAAAATAAAGAGCCACGAAAAACTGTTGCGGCAACTGCTGAAAATATCCAGCAATCTATCTGTTATCTGCCGCCAATCCCCAAATCAGGGACAACTACAAAATCTCTTACGAAAATACTGTTATGCTGGTGCCATGGCATAGATCATGGAACCAGTTAAGGCATCAATACTGCTGCCATTGACCGGCAGCGTAATTAGTTAAGGAAAGTTTATACAGTACAGGATGATCAAGGAGGCAGATAAAACGGGCAGGCCCGGTACTGCAAAGCTCGCCCCTGTGGGCTTTGACCTGCAGGACTGTCCTTGACCGTCATGACAAGGACAAGGCAGTTGTCCTCCAGCCATTGTTTCGTGCTTAAGAGTTAATCATGCTGCACAGGCGCTACTGCAGCCGCTACTGATTAACTCTTAATGTCGACATCACAGCATCACCAATGAAAACGTTTTCATTGCGAACACCTGTTGTCGTGTAAATCTTCATCCATCCATCCATCCCATGCATTACCAGTGCCCAGGAGGGACGTGCTGCCTCAATGACGCTGCAAACAAGCCCCTGCCAGCCCCGCCTGGCAAGTGCATGGGCCTGGCAGGCACGCCGAGGCAAGGCTGGGGCTTGCCGGGCTGAGCCGGGACGACAATGAGTCATAAAGGCAGGCGGATATCTGAAAAAACCAGATAAATCCGATAAATCAGAGAGATCTGCTAAGTCTGATATTTATTTAATTCTGACAGTCAAGGCAGGACCAGGCCTGCCCATAATGAAGGAGTTGCTATTCGGCTCCCCACTCAGCCAGAATGCCGTCAATGGTACCGTCTTCCTGCATTTCCTTGAGAGTATCGGAAATGTACTTGGTATAAGGGGAGTGCTTGGCCAGAGCAAAAGCAAACATACAGACCTCTTCGCCGAACTTGCTGTCAGTAACGGCCATATTCATGCTGGGCACACTGCTGGCAAAATCAGCGATAGGAGGGCGATCATAAATAAGACCATCAAGCTGACCGGCACTGAGCTGGTAAATAGCCATAGTCAGGTTGGTAAAGTACACCGGGGTAGCACCGTATTTGGCTGCATAATTCTCAGCTGCTGAGTCCTTTTCCACTCCTATTCGACGGCCTTTGATATCGTTTTCATTCCTGATAGCGCGACCACCGTCTTTGCTGTAAAGAATGCCAAGGCTGGAGTGCCAGAAAACAGGTGTGAAGTCGTACTTTTCAGCACGGGCTTCGGTATAGGAGATGCCGCCAATAACCAGATCTGCAGTGCCGTCACGCAGACGGGCAAAGGCATCTGTACGTGGCAGAGGATAGACGCGGTTTTCCTTGAGATTGAACATCAGGCGGCGTTGCAGCTCAAAAAGGATATCGATTTCAATGCCCATAGGGTGGAGGAGATTGTCCTTAAGAAAAGCCTGTGGAGCACCGGCAGGATTTACATAAACTGACAGAGTTACATGCTCCAGCTCGCCGGCTGCATGAGCCTGGGACAGTCCTGCCATACCAATGGCAGCTGCCAGTGCAGCGGCAATGATATTCTTGGAAAACCTCATAATTACTCCCCTGATCTGTTCCAGATTCAACAGCGAGCTCCCTCTCGACATTGAAATCTGAAGTGGACAAAGCCATGACAACTGACCGTGCGGTCAGTATGGCCTTGTATTCCACACTCCTTTTTGACATATGCCCCTGTATGTCACATGAGCCCTGCAATATGCCCTGCGCCACATGAGCCCATGCAATATGCCCTGCGCCACATGAGCCCATGCATATGAGCCTCTGTGTCACATGATCCTTTGCACATACCCATGGGACGGCCACAAAAGCCTGACATACAGATAACTGCAGTACGGTAGCCATGCATGGACCATACTAAGATGCACATGAACCGGCAGTGACTGCAACTGATGTTTGAAGTCAATCGTAAGCTGACAAGAAGACAGACTCCTTTCTGTTTTTCACCAGACTATTTATCCAGTCTGCCTCCGCTACTGGAATTTAGAATTAAACTATACCGTTTAATTTACTTGTCAAAATACGCAAGACTGACAGCATTCCAGGGCGAAGTTAATAATTCTTGTCGTTTTTGATATCGACAGTGTACACAAATTTCTTAACTTGTGTGTGCATTCACGGCTCAAAATCGTGCAGGCAGCCTCATACGTAAATATATGATTTTTTTAAATGCGTTCTGACTGTTCCCTGTAAATACTGGGTTCTTTCAAAAGTACCGAAATGTCATTGCGTTATCCGTGACAAAATAACAAAACTTTAAAAAGTTGTGTAAAGTTTGCGAGAAATGGCATTTCTACCATAATGTCCGGCATTATCATCTTTGCTAGATACACAGAATATTTAATTGCAACCCCACCCAAAAGTACCAGCGCCATAAACAAGTCGCCATCCTAAATTCAGTTGTTAACCTGTTCATATATCGGTGTAAACCACTGAACAAGACCACTTACCATCCCCAACGAAAAGTCCACAACCCCTGCACAAAAAAACCATGCCTGACCTACTGCTGCGCCCCCTGAATTAACCAGCCCTCCAGCCAGCCCCAGCTCTTCACTTTCATCGCTTATCCGCTCATTCCGCGTTTAGACGCTCATATCATTCCTCGTTTAGACGCTCCTGACCAGTACCGGCGCCCGCGCATCAGAAACCGGCATAACGTTACAGTCAGAGCCTGATGTGTCAGCGTTCCTGGATGGAAATATATCCAGCTCACATAAGTTCAGATATCAGCGCGGGCCCTCAATTTAAGCCTCCTGTGAGGGCTTAATCTTTTTAAAGTAATACGCCCGGGCAATTCAGGTATTGAAAATGCAGGTGGATGCTCTACAGTGGCCTGCTCCGTTGCATGTGAGGGGGGCGGGCCTGATATCTGACAGACACTCAAAAGGAGAAGATACAAATGGGCATCAAGATCAAAATAGCCAATCAGGTATTTACTGCAGAGCTTGAGAGCAATGCCACTGCTGATGCTTTTCTGGATCTTCTCCCTCGCACCTTTCTCATGAACGAAATGGGCGGAAACCAGAAATACCACTATCTGCCTGCCAGCCTGCCCGTCGACCTGTACTCTCCAGGCACAGTAAATGCCGGAGAGCTGCTCATCTACAAAAACAGCTGTCTGGTCCTTTTCTACAAGGAGTGCCAGACTACAGAGCGCTATACCCGCCTTGGCAAGGTCGATAATCCTGAAAAACTCGAATATCTTCTCGGCCGTGGCAATGTCACGGTCACCTTCCAGGAATAAGCTCTCCGCCTGACAGCCCGGCCGCCCGTCCAGCCAGGGCTGTCTCATCACACCATGCCAGCCAACAGCGCGCCCCTGCAGGCTTATCACCCCCTGCCAGCTGACAGCACCTACGCGCTGGTTCAGCACGTCCCGAATTGCACATCACCCAGGCCAGCCAACAGCACGTCCCGAATTGCACATCACCCAGGCCAGCCAACAGCACGTCCCGGCTTGCACATCACATCCTGCCAGCAGTCAGCACGTCCCGAATTGCACATCACATCCTGCCATCAGTCAGTACGTCCTGGCTGTATCATCACCCAGGCCAGATGGCAGCACGTCCCGGCAGGCACTCATCCCCCATACCCGCAACCATCAGTGAGCGGCTCATGCCTTATCCTTCCTGTACCGGTACTGCAAGACAGCCAATACCTGCCCCTGACGCTTATCGTCTGCTCTCTGGCGGTATAGCAGTCCAAAGGCTGTCCGTGAAATGAGTGGCTGGTCGTGCCATGAATGGGGGCCGTCCGGAATGCACTGATTTTATGGCGCTGAAAATGAAAAAGCAGGCAGTGCCCTCCTTACGGTCAGCACTCCTGCTTCAACCTTGTCTCAAAGCAGGGAATGGTAAGCCTGTGACCATAGGTCAGGGCAAAGACACAGCAAAAGCTGTGTCTGACCAGTCCCTGCAATACATATTGCTGCAGCCACGAGGCCTTCAGCATTACCTTGTCTAAAAACTCTGTGAGTCTCCGTGTCAATGTCGGACACTTCAACATCAATGTTTCCTGAGATTGCGACCGGAACATAAGTTCCGGCTATCACAATGCAGTTCACAACCGCACCGTGCACCGCCCTGCGGGCCTGTCCTTATTGTCCCTGTCTTATCGACTCTTCCTTCGGGACTGTGTAATGTTTTCTGAGACAGCTGCTGCGCTGCATCTTATGTTATGTAAGCACCTGGGGCCATATACCTTATCTGGCCAGGTCATCCTGCTGCCGCTGCCTGCCGTCGTTGCCTGCCGTTCATGGCGGACATAGGGGAGATGCAGGAGTCAGCAGCATTGCCGCCGCTGATGTCGATACGGTCTTAAGCATGCTAAAAAGTGCAGGAATCTTTCTACAGGAACTTGTTGGAGCTCCCCTGCGATGGAGCATTTCAATTACTGAACAGTATTAGACCCGTCTTAAGCCATTGGAAAAGAAGTGAACTTATGAAGTTCACTGCTATGCCTTTAACAGATAACTTTCATAAATCCGTCTATGTCTTCTTAAGACTGTTACGTAAGACAATTTTTAATCACTTATCTTGCATCCAGTGTTGCCAGCATACCCGAATGCACGCAAATTTTTGGGGCACAAAAGCACGTTTTTTCAGTTTGGTGATCTAAATCAAACTTTAATTTGACAGTCTCGATACATGATGTGTAAATAAAGTATAAACAGCATGTAAATAGGCTTTTCAGTCCATGGATACTGTTACATAACAGGCAATATCCGTACTTTTCTGCACCAGATTCAGGCCCATGACACTTCCGGCGTGTTGACAACCGTGCCTTTTGTGCAGTAAATGCACAAATGTATCATTTACAGTGCGCGTGCACATTTTTACACAGCAAAGCGCAGACAAGCCAGGCTCTCAAAATCAGCAAATACACACAATAACGCATAATCAAATATAAGTGCGCATATACACACCACAAGCCCATATTTACGCCATATATGACAGTACCATTGTCCACTTTTGTTCTGACTCTCCACCATGCAGTGATAAATCTCACTGATCCTTACTGCCACATGGCTCTCCTTACCAGACATTTCAGCTAATCAGCTTCAATCATGAGATCACTGCGCTTCATGGCCAACAGGCGGGACCAGAGCAGCAGGCAGGACCAGAGCAACTGGCTGCCCTGTAATGCCCCCAAATGATGGGGTACGTGCGGATTGAGGGATAAAAAACACCGCTGCCCGAAAGCAAGCGGTGTCTTAGGATGACCAGACCATGTGGCCAGGTGGTTTATCTGCTTTGCACAGCCACCATCATGGTCAGGACAGAAGTTTTGATATTAATTAAGGGTGCCAAATCACTGAGGTGTGCCGATCTGGCAGCGCTGCCGGTTATCGGACCGGAAACCGGGCCCGTGTGACACACCTGCATACCAGGGTAATGCAGGTCCTTTCCGGCCAAAAGGATCTTTTGCTGCTGTGATGTTACTTAGAACAGGAAGCTGGCGCCTTCCTCGGCTGACCCTACGGAGTTTCTGCAGTTTTTGAACAGGTAGCGTCCAAAGGTCTGCTCAGCGGCCTCGGTATCCGGATGAACAGCGGTACGTCCGCTGAGATCCTCAAGGCAGTTTACTGTGCCATTTTCAGCATCAAAATCAATCATGTCACCATCACGCAGCAAGGACAGCGGACCACCACGCAGAGCCTCAGGGCTTACATGCAGAGCTGATGGAATCTTGCCCGATGCGCCTGACAGACGACCGTCGGTAAGCAGAGCCACGTGGTAACCGGCTTTTTGCAGATTGCCCAGCACTGGCATCAGCATATGCAGCTCAGGCATGCCTGAAGCAGCTGGACCGGCATAGCGCACCACAATCACGGCATCACGGTTCAGACGGCCCTCTTCATAGGCCTTTTTGACCTCGTACTGGTCATTAAATACAGCAGCAGGTGCCTTTACATGACGGTGCTCTGGAGCAACAGCTGAAATCTTGATTACCGAGCGTCCCAGGTTGCCGTTGAGCACACGCAGACCGCCGCTTTGCTGGAAAGACTCATCGGCACTGGACTTGAGTACGCTCTCATCATGAGTCTCACCGCAGTCAACAAAGACCAGCTCATCATCCTTTATGACTGGGGATGTCAGCTGTGAGGCAAAGTCGCCAGTAACAGTATTAATATCCTCATGGACCAGGTTACGGCGGGACAGGGACTTCATGAGAACAGGTACACCACCTGCCATCTGGAAAGCATTAATATCGGCTTTGGCATTTGGATAGACATTTACCAGTAAAGGCACAGCCTCGGACAGATCGGAGATGTCCTGCCAGGTGAGGGTGTAGCCAAAAGCACGGGCCACAGCTACCAGATGCAGAGTGTGGTTGGTTGATCCTCCTGATGCCAGAAGAGCACACAGGGAGTTGATGATGTTTTTGGCTGTTACTACCCTATATAAAGGCATTGGGCTGGTGCCGGTAACAGTACGATCAACAATGGCACGGGAAATATGGTCGGTCAGAGCCTGACGCAGCTGAGTATCTGGCGGAATAAAGGCAGAGCCAGGCAGCATAAGACCCATGGCCTCAAATACCAGCTGATTGGTATTGGCTGTACCGTAAAAAGTACAGGTGCCCTGACTGTGGTAGGAGCAGCACTCCATATCCTGAAGTGCAGTCCTGTCGAGCTTGCCTGCAGCATACTGCTGACGGATCTCGGTCTTTTTGTCATTGGATATACCTGTGCCCATAGGACCTGCAGGAACAAAAGCGACCGGCAGATGACCAAAGGCGGCAGCGCCCATAATCATGCCCGGAGCTACCTTGTCACAGATACCAAGCAGCAGAGCACCATCAAAACAGTTGTGGCTCAGGGAAATGGCAACACTCTGGGCAATAACATCACGGGAGAACAGTGACATGTCCATACCGGCCTGGCCCTGGGTAACACCGTCACACATGGCAGGAACACAGCCTGCTACCTGAGCAGTGGCACCGGCCTTACGTACTGACTGCTTGATAGCCTCAGGATAAAGGCGGTAAGGGCAGTGGGCTGAGAGCATGTCGTTGTAGGCTGAGACAATGCCAATGTTGGCCTTGCTGGCATTGACCACATCTTTCTTGTCCTGAAGATCGGTACCGGCTGCGGCATGAGCAAGATTGGAACAGGTAAGGAAAGAGCGGGCACGGCCTGACTTTTCCTGATCAGCAATCATCTTGAGATATGCTTCACGTCCCTTTACTGAACGCTCTTCCAGATTACGGGTCACCCTGGCTACAACACTGTTTAACATACTGAACCTCTCAAAAAATATCCCCGGCTCATTCCGGACCATCACAGCCGGCACACACCTTATGTCCGGGATTAAATACTGCTTGTGTTAATAACAGCTCAATGTCAAAGCCTGGCACCAGGCCTGTTCCCTGTTCAAAACAAATGCACTGACAATATGCCTGCTGTCAGGCCAGAGGGCACTGCACCTACAGCTACGGGCTGCAGCTACAGCTACGGGCTGCATCTGCAGGCTGCAGTGCTGTACAGGACGTGCCTGATACAGTATCAGGCGCGGCATGCGCTGCGCTTATCAGCTGGAGCACTTGAGAGCCTCGCCATCGGCTGCCTGCTGGCGCTCAGTAACCTCCTCAAGGGCCTTTAAGGTGTCAGCAATAACAGCATCAAGAGGCTGCTCAATGGAAATCTCAATAACATCAGGCTCGTCAGCTCCCGGGATTTCAAGGGTGTCAAACTGACTCTGTACCATGTCCTTCTTCATGTAATGGCCATGACGTGCTGCCATGCGCTCAATAATGGTCTCCATGGAGCCGCGCAGGTGGATAAACACCAGACCGTCATTGTCCTTGCGGATCTGATCACGGTACATCTTCCTGAGAGCTGAACACACCACCACACCTGAAATATGACGGCGCTTCAGAGAGAAAAAGACATCACCAATGCGCTCAAGCCATGGAGCACGGTCATTGTCATTTAAGGGATGTCCGGCGGCCATCTTGATGATATTGGCACGTGGATGCAGGTCGTCTCCATCAATGAAAGTGGCAGAATAACGCTCGGCAATGGCCTGGGCCACGGAAGTCTTTCCGGCGCCACACACGCCCATAACTACACACTTTACAGCTTTACTCATCGCGAGCTCCTGTTCCTTTGTACTAGAACCATTACTGATGCAGTCCATTTAACCACCACGACCTCGTGGCATGACCACCACAGGCCACTGAACCCTGCGGCCACACAGGCCCGATCTGCTGGCAGACCAGCCTGAGGCTGACTGCCTTCCCTGATGACTGAGCCGCTTCAGCAGCGGCTGCTGTGCATACAGACCACTTTGTCCTGCCTGTCTCATGAGAGGACAGTTACAGACTCATAACTTACTGCACCTTATCTGGTGTGACTGAGCTTTACTTAGCTGAGGTATCTGGTCAAATAAGGACTTTTGCTGTCTGATTATCCATACCTGCAACAAGCCTGCTCAATGTTACCGATAACTATTATATAGAAAAGCGCCATGGTTTTTAATAGTTATCGGTAACATTTTGCTGTTGTTTTGTCATTTTTGTCATTTTTAGAGAAATTTCACGGCCCCAGACGAATCCCAGCCAGGCCGCGCAAACACTTTATTCCTTTCACTTATCCCTGCCTGATAAACCCCATAAATAGCACATTAATATCAAGTATCAGTTCTGAGATGCAGATCACCAAATTCACAATATCCTGATCTGACCATATTGAAATTACCTATGTTACCGGTATCATGTTAACCATAACATGTTAACGGTAACATTTTACTTTATCAGAAGCATGTAAAAGCATGGCGATATTATTTGCTCTGGCTTTTGTTAATAATGTGGCTGTTGAACGATGTTGCTGCCTGTTACCTTTACGGCAGTAACAGCTGGTAACATCAGCCTTTAACCATCAAGTTTCTGATACAGCACTGGTAATGCACAAAGGCCGGCCTTCCTGCCTGCGTGCCCGGACAGAGCATTATTCTCCCTGCCAGTTCAGCAGGAACAGGCTAAGCCAGGCTCAGCCCAGATGATTGCACTGGGCTAAGCTGCCCAGATCAGCACATCAGCTCTCTTGCTCCCCGCTCCTTGCGTCAGCATAGCTGCTGACCTGAGCAGGGGCCTGCGCCCGCACAGGGGCTCACGTGAGCCCGTATGGCAAGATCTGGTCAGCTCAGGTCAGCTGATTGTATTGAGTCGCGCTGCGCCCCTCAGTTCCTCTGGTCCCCATCAGCGTCACTGTCCCCGTCGGGATAGCAAGCTGAGCAATACCGGAACTGAGGCCAGACGCAGCTTAAACTGGTCACACATATGGAGAAGAAGCGGCATGGGGTCTAAAGGCCCCAATTGAGGATATTTATGGAACAGTCACTCGCCCCTTCTACAGGCTACCTGCTCAGTGTTGCAGGTGCTGCTGTATTGATTCTTCTGGTTCTGATTATGAAACTCAGAGTGCATGCCTTTGCATCTCTGGTTCTGGTTTCCCTGCTTACAGCCATGGCCACAGGCATTCCTCTGGACAAAATTGTTCCGTCCATGCTCTCAGGCTTTGGCGGTACTCTGGCCTCAGTGGCACTGCTGGTGGGCCTGGGCGCCATGATTGGCAAGATTCTGGAAAAGTCAGGCGGTGCCAAGGTACTTGCCGATACCCTCATCAGAGTACTTGGTGAAAAGAAAGCCCCGCTGGCCCTTGGTATTGCCTCACTGCTCTTTGCTTTGCCTATCTTTTTTGATGCCGGTCTGATGGTTATGCTGCCTGTTATCCTTTCCGTGGGCAAGCGTCTTGGTGGCTCCATTCTGCTTTATGCCATGCCGGCTACCGGTGCCTTTTCTGTAATGCACGTCTTCCTGCCACCACATCCAGGTCCTGTTGCTGCCGCATCAGTACTGGGAGCCAATATTGGCCTTATGGTGATTGTCGGCCTGTGCATTGCTCTGCCAACCTGGTATCTGTCTTCCTATCTCTTTGGTCTGTGGGCCGGCCGCAAGTGGGAGTTTAAAGTGCCTGAGCTCTTTGCTGATACCTCAGATGACGATATCAAGGTAACTCCACCAGGGTTCTCCACTGTAATGGGCATTCTGCTTACTCCTGTACTGCTGATTTTCCTTAACACCGGTATTGCTACTCTCAGAGCATCAGGCGTGCTGCCAGACAGCCAGATCCTCGACTTCCTTACCGTTCTGGGTCAGACTCCGGTAGCCCTGCTTATCACTCTAATGGTGTGTCTTGCCGTATTTGGCCGTGACTTCAGCATGAAGGTACTCGAAAGCTTCTGCGACAAGGCTCTGGGCCCTGTCTGCTCAGTAGTACTGGTAACCGGTGCCGGTGGCATGTTTGGCGGTATCCTGCGCCGCTCGGGCATTGGTGATGCCCTGGCCTCAACCCTGTCAGATCTGGGTATACCTGTTATCTGTGCCGCCTTTATCATTGCCGCCTGTCTGCGTGTTGCTCAGGGCTCTGCCACTGTTGCCCTGAGCACTACCGCAGCCCTGATTGCCCCGGTACTGGCCAGCGCAGGTTACAGCCAGATTGAGCTGTGCACCATTGTGATTGCAGTAGCAGCAGGCTCAGTAGTGATGTCCCACTTCAATGACTCAGGCTTCTGGCTGTTCAAAGGTCTGTACGGCCTTGATGAGAAGACCACCCTCAAGACCTGGACTGTTCTTGAAACCCTGATTGGCACCATTGGCTTTGCCTTTGCCGCCGCCATCTACCTCATAGCCTGACAGCCTCCCCTGCAGCCAGCCCGGCAGCCGTCCCACCTGCCGGGGTCAGGCCGCTGCCCCAGGGCAGCCTGACCGCCCATGCTCAGGTCCTGTCCTCAACAGAAAGTCCATAAGCTGACAGTAACAGCAGTGCTCACCCCGAGCACCACACAGTTGCAGTGAGTCTGCGGACCTGCACTGGACATATTTCCACCCTCAGCAGCAGCTCAGGCAGCCGCCAAAGCCCTCCACCTGTGGAGGGCTTTGGCATTTGTACAGAAAGCAAACGCCTGCAGCTTCAGTCAATCGCAGCCTGCGTAGCAGCCTGCGCCGCAGCTGCCTCATGTCAATAAGCTTCAGTGGCGGGCAGCGCAGATGTAATACAGGCTGGCAGTGGCTGAGCGCTGACTTGCTGCGGTGGCCTGAGAGATGACTTGCTGCGGTGGCCTGGTGCTTTTTGCGGCAGCGTGAGAACGGCGCCCGCGCTGGTCAGGATGGGGGTACTTATTAAGGCTGATGACGGTGATGACTTAATCTGTAATGCTTTTATATTTATCCATATCGGCATGTAACAGTACTTTCCGGGTGCTTTTGCGGGCGCGCCAAAATGGCGAAATCGGACAAACATTAGCTTTTTGAGGCCTCAGCCTTTAAAATGATCGGACAAAGTAAACATTGCTTCTTAATTCCGGCACTATCTATATTGAAATATATAGATATAAGATCTGAGCCTTAACTGGTAATAATATCTTTGCTGCCTGGACACCGGCATGGGAAGCTGTGCTGCTGGAGCTCGGGAGAGCGGACGGCCCTGCGGCTTTCATGGATACAGGACTGCCTGGCAGTCTGATGCCTTTTGTTTTGACCACCTTATTTTGAAGGAGAGCTGATCTTTCAGTAACGTACTGCATCAGATACTCTGGTTGCAGTAACTGGTCTGATGGCCTCAGCGAATTGAGCCGATGAAAGGACAACGCATTACCCTTGAAGACATAGCCCAGAAGGTAGGTGTAACCAAGATGACGGTCTCCCGTTATCTGAAGAATCCCGCCACTGTAGCCAGGGAAACAGGTCTGAAGATTCAGGCCGTAGTCGATGAGTCGGGCTATGTTCCCAATCGTGCCCCGGTTATGCTGTCCAATTCCTCCACCAGGACCATTGGTCTGACCGTTTCCTCCTTTTCCAACCTGCTTTTTTCCGATCTGATTGAGGGTGTAGAAGAACGCGCCAGCGAATATGGTTATGAAGTGCTCATTACCCATACTTCCTACAACCAGGAAAATGAAGAGCGCAAGGTAGTACAGCTGCTGTCCTATCAGGTCGATGCCCTTATCACCACCGAGGCCGAGCACAGCGCCATGACCACCCGCCGTCTGAAGATGGCACGCCGTCCTGTGGTCGAGCTCATGAGCCTTATCAAAAAGCCTGTGGACATGAACATAGGCTATGACCACGTCAAGGTTTCCTATGCTGCCGTCAAAGGTCTTATCAGGAGTGGCCGCAAGAATATTGCCTATCTGAGCGCCCGTATGGACCGCCGTAACATGGACCGTCAGTACGGTTATGAAATGGCCTGCAAGGAGGCCGGACTGCCATCATATGTCTTTGGTTCAGCCGAGCACTCCAACTTCTCACGTGGCGCTGACATGATGCGCAAGGTCATTGCTGATGTGCCTGATGTCGATGCCATTTTCTGTACCAATGATGACGTGGCTATCGGCGCCATGATTGCCTGTACCGAGATGGGCATCAAGATTCCTGAGCAAATGTCCGTGCTGGGATATAACGGCCTTAATATCGGCACTACCACTATTCCAAAGCTGACCTCTGTGGTCACCGCCCGCCGCGAGATGGGCCGCATGGCTGTAGACTTCATCATGAAGCGCCTGCATGAGAACGACAATTCCGAGCACATTCTGGAACTCAATCCTATGCTCAGCCTTGGTCAGACCCTCAAGGACATTGAACACCGCAATATCTCCCGCATGTTCGATACCCTTTACGCCACCAAATTCCCTAACGGCCCGGTGTCGCCATCTGACCTCAGTCGCGTCACCATGTGCTAAGGCCAAAGCACGGCTACAACACGGCCACAGCAGCCCCCTGGCAAATAAGCAAAAGCCCGGCTGACAGAGGGTGCCCGCACAACAGTGCAGGCACCCTTTTGTTTTTGCGCCAGGCAGCCCCCGCTACTACACGCCATCATGCCCGACACTGCAGGCCGGTGTGCCGGCCAAAACCGATAACCGCTGCGATAACCCGCCCGGCTCAGCCATCCGCCCATCAGCTAATCCTCAATACCGCCAGCAGGTCAGCACAGCCAGCCTCTCCAAGGCCGACCCGGCTATACCCAACTCTCCCAGGCCCGTCCTGGCTACTCCCACCTCTCCCTGGCCCGGCCCGGCAATGCCCTCCTCTACTATGCTCCGTCCTGCTCCGCCCAGCTCAGTCCAGGTCCTCGACCATGCGCACTGAGGCGCGCTTCCAGTACAGAGGAAAAGTGCGCTGTGCATACTGGTCCAGGCTGATGAGATAGAGTCTGAACAGTACCTTTATGTTTTTGGGCTGCCACTGCTCTTCCCAGGAATACTGGTAAGTCATACCAAGGCGCTGCAGCACCTGACCGCTGGCCTCATTGGTGACATCATGGCTGGAAAAAACAAAGGAAAAGCCATCCTCCCTGAGCCGGGCAAGCACTGCCATGCAGGCCTCAGTCATCAACCCCTGCCCCCAGAACTGCGGCAGCAGCCCATAGCCCAGCTCACAGCCCATCCCTGAGCTGATATTTATGCCACTGCCCGGTTCAGATACTGACCTGTCAGCAGCCCCTGCACAACCATCACCGCTGCAGCCTGCCGCGCAGCAGCTGTTGCTGGCGATGCTGCGTGCCCACTGACGGGCATCTTCAAAGTCGATATTGATAAAGCCTATGGGCCGGTTATCGCTCTTGAGGCAAAGGGCATAATCATAGCCCTGGGGCTGTGCGTAATTGCTGCAGTAAAAACCCCTGAAAAAATCGCCCGCCTCTCCATGGGAGCGTAAAGGGTGAATGGGCAGAAAACGGCACACCTGCTCATTTGAGTATATGGTCAGGAAGTCCTCAAGGTCAGCGGCGGTAAAGCGCCTGAGGATCAGACGTGGGGTTTGCAGTGTGGGGGTATTGGTCATGGCGGTTATCAAAGCTGATGTAATGGCGCTTTAATGAGTGTTTCTGAGCTGAGTTACAGCACCTGACAGTCCAGACAGTTCAGACCGGCCATGGCTGTCAGCCTTCATGCAGGCAAATCCCTCATGGCAGCTGCAGACATGATGGAGCTGCAGACAAGTATGGTGGCTGCGCAGCAGCCAGGCGTGCCCCCTGCGGGCACTGCTGTGCAGCCTGATCCCTGGTATTACCATGCAGGCTGTGCCGGGAAATGGGGCGTGGTGGGCGGCGCACTGGTATCAATAGCGTATTTGTCTTAAAATAGCACTTGCCCGGGACAGTTGCCTCATGCTAACTGTCTTTTTATTTGGGAACAGCACAGGAGCGTTATTTTGCCTTGCTGATAAACCACATTTGAGGGCGTATCCGGATTTGTAGACACTTTAGTTTGAGGAGCAGCCCATGATCACCTTAAGAAGTCCCAGCGAAATTGAACTTATGCGTGTAGCCGGAAAGCTGGCTGCAGACGTTCTGGTCATGCTTGAGCCTCATGTTAAGAGCGGTGTAACTACAGGTGAGCTTGATGATATCTGCATGGACTATATCACCAACCATCAAAAGGCTGTTTCAGCCTGCCTTGGTTACCACGGCTACCCAAAGTGCGTATGCATTTCCGTAAATGAGGAGGTCTGCCACGGCATTCCAGGCCACCGTACTCTGCGTGATGGCGATATCGTCAATGTCGACGTCACTGTTATCAAGGACAAGTACTATGGTGATACCTCCAAGATGTTTATCGTAGGCGGCAAGACCACTCCAATCAATCACCGTCTGGTCAAGACCACCAAAGAGGCCCTGTACTCTGCCATACGTGTAGTACGTGCCGGTGCCAATCTTACTGAAATTGGTGAAACCATTCAGCGCATTGCCGATCGTGAGGGCTTTTCCATTGTGCGTGACTACTGCGGTCACGGCATTCACAATGTCTTCCACGACGAGCCTACCGTGCTGCACTACCGCAACCGCAACTCCCTGACTCTGGCTGCCGGTATGACCTTTACCATTGAGCCAATGATTAACGTGGGCACCTGGAAGTGCAAAGTCAACAAGAAGAACGGCTGGACTGTTACCACTGCAGACAAGAGCGCCTCTGCCCAGTTTGAGCACACCATTCTGGTAACCGCTGACGGCTGTGAAATCCTTACCCTCCGTCCTGAGGAAGAAGAGGAGCTGCCACGCATTCTGCACAATATCTAATAAAAGGCCATAAGTCCCCGAGAATCCCACGGGCCCTGCAGCCACCAGGCCGACTGGGCTGCCTGACAGGCTGATTCAGAGCAAATCTGAATCAGCCTGTTTTGTTTTGAGCTCAGATGGCAGATTAACCCCACAGACCGCATGCCCTCCATATAGAGACAAAGCAGCCACGGATGCCGACAAGTTCAGTGAACTTATGCCCCTGCAGCACAGTACTTTTCCTGCTCTACAAAGCATGGCCACCCTGTGCGACCAGACCTGCCATCACATGTCCCGGTCCGGCCCCGCCGGCCAGGCCAGTGCCGTCCCGGCCCTGCCCGCATCTGAGAGCCCCCTGTGATGAGGCTATTGCACAGAGCCTGCCCTGGCTTATCCCAAATGGACTTCACAGGCTTATTGCACATGGCCTGTCCTTGCTTATTGCTCAGGGACTGTCCTTGCTTATCGCACATGGCCATTCCAGGCTTTTCGCACTGACTGACAATCAGTGTAAAATTATGTGCAGGAAAGTTTCCTTTCCCAAGGCTAACCGGTCTTACCATGGCTCCTGTGTTGCCCGGGGATTGCGGAACCTGTGCAGTCGGATTTTTTGTCACAAATGTCCAGGAGATGTCCCATGTATACCCATATCAGTCTGCCGCACGAACAGCGAAGCGCTGACCTGGTAAAGGAGTTCCCATGCTCGTGTGCTGAGGACATCACCAATGTCAAATGTGGCCGTGACCATCTTCATGACCTTGAGGAGCGCCTTGCCGGTTTTTTCCGTGATGGCTATGCCATCAGCTCGTTGCTGGCTTACCGCACCCACTATGTGGATGATCTCATGTGCTGTCTGTACCACTCATTTCACCTTGATGAAATTGAGGGTCTGACCCTGCTGGCCGTGGGCGGCTACGGACGAGCTGAGCTGTTCTTAAAATCCGATATCGATATTCTCATCGCCTCAGAAGATACCCTGAGCGATGCCGCCTCTGAGCAGATCTCGGCCTTTATCTCCTACCTTTGGGACCTCAAGCTTGATATTGGCTCTTCAGTGCGCACCATTGCCGAGACTCTGGAGAACGTCAACGCAGACCTTACTGTCTGCACCAATCTGCTTGAGACCCGCTTCCTGTGCGGCAACAAGGATGTTTATGACAAACTGCTGGCCACTATCAAGTCGGAAAGCACCTGGAATGCCAAGCGCTTTTTCCACGCCAAGGTAGCCGAAGAGCTTGAGCGTCATCATGCCTACAAGGACACTTCCTATGCCCTTGAGCCTGACCTCAAGCAAAATCCTGGCGGCATTCGTGATATCCACGTCATGCAGTGGATTGCCAATTTCCACTTCCAGGCCAAAACAGCCGAAGACATGCTCTCCCTGGGCTTTTTAAGCCAGGAGGAATATGAGGAGCTCATCGAAAGCCGTGATGTGCTCTATCAGGTACGCTATGCCCTGCATGTCCATACCCGCCGTGAGGACAACAGACTCAACCTCGACTGTCAGCCGGCCGTAGCCGAACTGCTGGGCTATGAAGGCAGCTCAAATGCCCAGGTTGAGACCATGATGCGTGACCTCTACCGCACCCTGCGCCGCATACGTGAACTCAACTCCATGGCTCTGCAGCTTGAGGTACTGCGCATTACCGGTCAGCTTGGCGATGAGGAAACCCAGTTTCTCAACAATGACTTTGTGCGCCGTGGTCCGCTCATCGATGTCACCACTCCTGATGTCTTTGAAAATGACAAGAGCAAGATGCTCGAAATCTTCCTGCTCATGTCCCGCCATCCTGAAGTTGTAGGGCTGCATGTCAACTCCCTGCGCCTGCTGCGCCGCACCCGCCGCTCCATGACCAATTACCTGGTGGAGATTCCCGAGTGCCGTGCCATTTTCCGCTCCATTCTCAATGATCCGAGAGCTGCGGCCATTGCCTTCCCGCTCATGCATGAGCACCGTATTCTTTCTGCCTATATGCCGGCCTGGGAAAAGATTGAGGGCCTGAGCCAGTTTGACATGTTCCACCTGTATACCGTCGATGAGCACACCATTCGTGTCATCAAGAACTTCGGTATCTTCAGCAACTCCCGTGAGCCTGCCTATAACCTGTTCAAGCATGTTTACAGTCAGCTGAGCAATCCTGAGATTCTCATTGTTGCTGCCCTGCTGCACGATATTGCCAAGGGTCAGGGCGGACACCATGCCCAGCTCGGTGCCGGTGAGGCTCTGTACTTCTGTCAGCTGCACCGCTATACCCTTTACCAGACCCGCCTGGTCTCCTGGCTGGTCTATAACCATCTGCTGATGTCCTCTACAGCCCAGCGCCGTGACATCAATGATCCTCAGGTGGTCAGCGAATTTTCCAAGAAAGTTCAGGATGAAGAGCACCTCAATCTGCTCTACTGCCTGTCGGTTGCTGATATCTGCGCTACCAATGACCGCGAGTGGAACTCCTGGAAGGACATGGTCTTCAAGCAGCTGTACTTCTCCACCCGTCAGGCTCTGCGCCATGGCCTTGAGATGCCGCATGACATCAAGCTGCATGCCGGTGAAAACATGGAGCTGGCCATAAAGTACATGCGTGATCTCAATGAGCAGGACATTCGCTCTTACTGGTCATACTTCAGGCCTGAGTACTTTATCTACTACACCCCTCAGGAAATTGCCTGGCATACCCGCAATATTCTGACTTTCAAGGTTGAGTCCCACCCTCTGATTCTCTTTGCCCAGCATGAGGGTACAGGCACGGAAATGCTGATCTTCATAAGAGAGCACAATCCGCGCTTTAACTTTGGCTACCTTGCCTACATCATGACCAAGAAGCGTCTGAACATTCAGTCCGCCCAGTTCATACGCAACAGGCTCAATCACTCTATCTGCACTATCAAATTCCAGTCCCAGATGGGCAGCTGCATCGATAACGACCGCCTGCACTCAATTCGCAGCGCCCTTATCAAAGGCATAAGTGAGGAGCCAAGTCTCGATAATATCGATTCAGGTCCGGAGAAGAGCAAGAAGAAGATTTTCAAAATCCCTACTGTTATCAACTATCTGGAAGATCACACCAAAGAGACTACCAGCCTCGAGATTTCAGCCCTCGACCAGCCAGGCCTGCTGGCCCGTGTAGGCATTGTCTTCAACCGTTTCTCACTCTTTGTCCGCAGTGCCCGTATCACCACCACAGGCGAGCGTGCCGATGACTTCTTCTCGGTGACAGACAAGCAGGGCCGCCCTCTTAACGAGCGCACCAAGGACAAGCTGGCCAAAGCCCTGGCCGACGCCCTCAACGCCCACCGCGAACAGTCCGCCCAGGATCAGTAACCCCGGCACTGCCGCGCCCAGCCCCGCTCCGCCCCGGACCATGGCCAGGTCCTGGCCTGGGCACCAGCGGCGCCAGGCATCCCCATCAGCAGCGGCCTTGCAGCTGCAGGTGGAGCAGGACTTGCCTGCACTTAAGCCAGCGACCCCTCCCACTCCCACCTTAGCCCTTAGCTCCTGCACAGCCATTCCGGACTCGCCCCCACAGCCTGCGCCTTATGCCTTTGTGCCCTTCAGGCCCGTACCTCCCCACTGCCTGCGCGTTCCGGCCTTTGCATCACTTGCGGCCGATCACAGCCCCTTACTTTACCTTACGCTACTGATATTTTTGCACCAAAAGCATGCAACTCTCACCATATAAGCAATTAGTACAGAATAAGCGCACTATTTTGGCACTCAAATCCAGGCAAAAGCATCACTTAAGTGCAAAAATCAGGTAATTTCACCATTTAAAGCTCAAAAGCGCACCACAAATATGCATGGCCATTGACTGATAAATGCTATGGGCTAATATTTACGCAAACTGCATGACAGCACCAGGCCATTCAGGCGCCAGACCCTGTAACTGCAGCCTGCAGGCTTAAGGCCTCAGAGCTGACAGTCAGACAGGACAAAGCCCAAGGGGAGGCTGACAGCGCTCCGGCCCATTGATGATATGCGCAGCTGCCTTAGAGCACTCGCCATGTCTGCAGCCGCTCAGGCTCTCCTGACAGCTGTACTGTCATATACCTGATAAGCTCAATACTGAGGATTGAAAAGATGACCCAGCAGCTTCAAGCCATCATCGATAATGCCTTTGAAAACCGTGCCAGCATCACCATGGCCAACTGCGACGCCAATGTACGCGCCGCTGTCAACGACGTAATTTCCGGCCTGGATGACGGCTCCTTACGTGTAGCTGAGAAGATTGACGGCGAGTGGGTCACCAATCAGTGGATCAAGAAGGCTGTACTGCTTTCTTTCAAGTTAAAGGACAACGAGCTGACCACCATTCCAGGCGGCGCTTACTATGACAAGGTTCCTTTAAAGTTCAACGGCTACACTGCCGATCGCTTTGCTGCCGAATCTACCCGTGCCGTTCCAGGTGCCGTAGTCCGTCAGGGCGCCTTCCTCGAGCCAAATGTTGTGCTCATGCCATCTTTCGTTAACATCGGCGCCCGCGTAGGTTCCGGCACCATGGTTGATACCTGGGCCACTGTAGGTTCCTGTGCTCAGATTGGCAAGAACGTTCACTTATCCGGCGGCGTCGGCATTGGTGGCGTACTTGAGCCAGTTCAGGCCGGCCCTACCATCATTGAAGACAACTGCTTCATCGGCGCCCGCTCCGAGGTTGTAGAGGGTGTGATCGTAGGTGAAGGCTCTGTTATTTCCATGGGCGTATTCATCGGTCAGTCCACCCGTATTTATGACCGCGCCACCGGCGAGATCATGTACGGCAAGGTTCCTCCATACTCTGTAGTAGTATCCGGTAACCTGCCATCCAAGGACGGCAAGTACTCCTTATACGCAGCCGTGATCGTAAAGCGCGTTGATGAGAAGACCCGCTCCAAGATCGGCCTCAACGAGCTCCTGCGCGAAGCCGAAGAGGAAATGCAGCGCTAAGATGCAGGTCCAAAATGCAGGGCAGACAGGCCCGGCATAGCCCTGGTAAGAGAGCATGATGCTCTCATGACTGCATCCTGCCACCGCCCTTCGGGCTTTACCCGAACGGGCCCATGAAAAAAGCTCACCCTTACCAGGTGAGCTTTTTTCATGGGCGCAGCACTCTTGCACTATTTAATCTGTCCAATAAGTGACAGTACCCAGCCAGACCAGGGCCGGAGCCATGCCTGAGGCCTTGCACTATGAACCATGGACCAGGGCCATTGGCATGGCCAGCAACTCTGGGCCTTGCCCCGTAGGCACCATCGGCACCGTATGCGCAGTCATCACACTATGCCCTGTGTTCTCAGCAGCAGCGTCCTTGCATTGCCCTCGTTCGTGAGACTGACTGATGAGACTGATGCATATCCGACTGTAACTGCGGTAATGTACTTTGCAGAGCATGAAAATCAGGCATAAACATACAGCTGCTAATTAAATGATCAATATCGATATTGAAAACTGAAAAAGGGGGCCTGATGCCACTGGTATGACAGGTTGAAAATGCTCTGTTGTACATAAAATAATACTGTTCAGGTACGCCCTTTTTTTGCTTATGGCACAGTACTGATTTTGCTAAGGATGCGATATTTAAGGCAAAATACTCCCATTATCGAACATATATGTGATAAAATTACTCAGATTTTCCCGGACATGTATGTCTTATCTAGGAAGAATCTCAATTATAATTGCGGTCCATTATGTCTCAGCAGAGATCAGAGGTGGCAGCCAGTGTGGCTTTAAGTGCTGCAAACCCTACCCGTCTTATGCTCTCCACTGTCCATGCAGCAAGGTGGACCAGACATCAGTATCAATTATAAAAGCCTGATTCCCACAGGGGTGGGAAGGTATACAGGTTATTAAGGCACGGTACCTTAATCATACATACTGCCTTTCAGGCAGGTCCAGCTCATGGCCCATTCTGCCTGCAGATGCATAATAATGCGCTTACTCACACTGCCAGTTAAGACACCACAGTACCGGCCCAGGATACAGTTGCGATACTGTTAAATATCAGCATGCAGTCATAAAACAGGCGTCCCTGATTACATTGCAGGGGCACAAGGCAAGACTCAGACTGACATCATCACAGATTACTTTACAAAATCCATCAGATCAAAGGCAGCCCCTGCCGCACTGCATAAAGCTGCTCAGGCCCATATGTATGGCATTTTAGCCATATACATACAGGCTCTGTGGCAGCCGTGTAAGCCGCCTCCAGACTGCGCCGGATTTCTGCCAGTCAGGTATGGCACGATCCTTGATTCAGGACAGACAGTGCCTCCGGACACGTAATACTTATTTTTCGCCTCTTTAGGAGCACCTTTTAACCATGGCCAATACTAAAGCTTCAGCCGCCACCAGAAAAAAATCAGCAGCAGCCAAGAATCAGGCCCAGGAACAGGCACCGGCAGCAGCAGACGCCAAGGCACCTGAGCAGGGCACTGGTAAGACTCCTAGTCTGCGTGATATGCAGGAAGCCAAGATGCGCGATCGTCGCGAAAAGATTGAGAACGCCAAGAACAAGGTGCTTGAGCAGAAGAAGCTTCAGCAGGAACGTAAGGCCAAGGCCAAAGCCGAGATGGAGAAGAAGGCACGTCGCTCCATGATTCTCTTCGTCATCGGCCTGTTTGTAATGCTGACCGCTCTGATTGCGCTCTTCCCAAGCACTCCAATGATTATCTTCAGCTCCCTGCTGATGTTCTCATTCTTCTTCCTTGGTATTGCCTATCAGCGCATGGTAATGCAGCTTCTGGTGGTAGCCATTGCCTGTGTATTTATCACGGGTGCTTTCTACATGATTATGAGCTCCATGTAGCAACAAACTGCATGTCTCAAATGGGCCTGACGGCCCTGACTACGCAGCCGGGTGCCCCACAGGGCCCCGGCTGCTTTATTTTAGCTGCACAGCCCCGCCGTGCACCTGCACGTAGCAGGCCTGCCGCACACCAGGCCAAAAAGGCCTGAAGCATCAAAGCCACAGCAACCCCGCCATGCAGCCCGCTGCAGCACTGCTGAAGAGCCTGCAGTTCTTTTTGTCTTTAAGAGTTCACATCAAAGCAAGTCAAGGGGGCAGGGCAGGCGCTCAGCAGCGCCATGCTGTGTACTGGCGTGTTGCCAGGCTGGCGCGCCACTGACTGGCAGCAAAGGCACGCCCAAGGCCGCTGCAGGCCATTTACAGGCTGATTGTGCGCCTTAAGGTGAGCGCGGTGCACTCTGCAAAATCACTGGACAAGTAAAGGTATCCTTTTGTAAAATGGGCTCCGCACAGCCAAAGTGGCGGAATTGGTAGACGCAGCGGATTCAAAATCCGCCGCTAGAAATAGTGTATGGGTTCGAGCCCCATCTTTGGCACCAGCAATTGCAAAGCTCTTAAGTGAGCTTTTAATTTGTCCATATGTTGTATCTAGCACAACAGACATACGGCCTTGAAATCGGGCCAGTAATGCGAGTGAGCTCACATATGGAGCATATGCCATGCACCGCAGCGCAGCCAAATGCCGATAACTGTGTCTGGGCTAATTTTCGTTTTTTAGTATTGATACCAGTCAGAATCATAAGGATTACACCAGTGATTTTCCTGATTCAGTGCGCTATCTGTTTTCTGGTTTAGCGACCACAGGCACACTGTAACAAGCCCCTGCTATGCCGGTACTTATCTCAGGGCAAAGCACTATGGCAAGGCCTGGCCCGGCCACATCCACCTTCAGGCGGATCCATGGGCGAACGCCATGGCCATGACAAGGCCCCTGTCCAGCTCCAGGCCCCAGGCAAGCTCCAGGCCCCTGGCCGCATCGGGCATGACAAGCCACATGTTCAGCTCCAGGAGCCTGGCCAGGTCCAGGACCATGGCCGAATCAGGCATGACAAGGCGCAAGGCGCGTGCAAAATGGCGCCAGGCGCCTGGTTGTGCAGAGCCATGGCCATAGCTTAGCCCATGCCCATGAGCAGTACTGAGGGGTTGATAACTAATACGAGCTCAACTGTAAGCTCTGAGGATTGATTTATGATCAGGTATTTAGGCACCGCATTATTTGCTCTGCTGTTAAGCTGTTTCTCCATTGGGAGCGCATGGGCATTCAGCCTGTTTCCATCAGGTGGCATGTCACTGAGCGCTGAGGGCCCACAGGGTTTTAAGTGGGAATATAAGGGAGACAACTTCAGCATTGACAACAACGGCATCACCATTGGTAATGGCCAGTTTTTTGGCGACGATGACGATGATGATGACGACGACGACGATGACCGCTACGACCGTGATGATGACGATGATGATGATGATTAGTCGTCAGCTGTAAGGGCCGGCCTGAGGCCATGCAGCCCCATCAACGCAAAGAGCCACCATTCTTCAATGGTGGCTCTTTGCTTATAGGCTGCAGCAGGTCGCTGTCCTCAGGGCAGCAGCTGAGCTGCTGCCGTGCTGATGCGGTGCTGCGCTGCCTTGCTGAGCCGCACTGATGCACGGCCAGGAGTGTCAGACCTTGCGGTTGAGCAGGTACAGTGAGAGCAGAATAAAGGCAGCCGGCGGCACCAGTACGCCTATGGCCGGTGGCAGACCGATAAGATAGGTAAAGCCCGGCACAATCTCATTGCACAGATAGAAGCTGAAGCCCATGGACAGACCCAGCAGTACGCGCAGGGACATAGGCACTGAGCGCAGCGAGCCGAATACAGTTGAGGCTCCCAGCATAAGCATCACTATCATGGCCAGAGGCAGGGTGAACTTCTGATAAAGGACGGTACGGTAGCGCTGGGAGTCGATACTGTTGGACTCCAGATACTCTATGTAGTCGATAAGCTCAGGCACTGAGAGCTGATCGTTTTTGAGATTGAAGATCTCAAGGCGCTCAGGGTTGAGGTAGAGCTCCCACTGTACAGACTCCTGACTGTCGAGGGTGATCTTCTTATCTCCAAAGCTGCGGCTGCTGATATCGCGCAGATCCCATTTGCGGTCCTGAGCATTGTAAAAACCTGCCTGGGCATTGGAAATCCTGATAAGACGGGTACCGTCAAAGTCAAAGCGGCTGATATCTCGTATGGAGCTGTCAGACATGACAGCTCTGATAAAAACAAAGCTGTCTCCCTCACGAATCCAGATACCGTTGCCAGTGCGCGACACACGGCCCTCAGAGCTGGCGTAATTGAAACGATCTTCAGCAAACTGACGCAGTTCGGGCACTATGGTCTGACCGGCCAGACTTACCAGAATTACCAGAGGGATAATCATCTTGCAGGAGCTTAAAATGATGGCTGTCTTGGACATGCCCGTGCTCTGCATGACAATGAGCTCGGAGTTTTTGGACAGCAGACCAAGGCCCACTACACCTCCAATAAGCACGGCCACCGGGAAAATCATTACCAGCATGGTAGGCGTACGCAGTGCAATGTACGAAAGCAGGAAGAGAAAGTCGATATTGCCATTGCCCAGATGACGGGTCTGGTCAATAAAGGTAATGATGGCTGTAATAACAGTAAGCACTGCTGTAGTCAGCAGGATGAAGATAAGTACTGTTTTGCCAATATAGCGATCGATTACGCCAAACATTATTGACTGTCCTCTTGCGCGCCTTGAGTATTCGTCCTGTGCCCTGTTACTGTCACGCACCGCCACAATGGCGCTGCTGCGACCGAGGGGTCTTTAATTTGCTGCACCGGGGGCATTATGCCTCATGGTCAGTGCTTTACCTGGCATAGGCGGCCACACCGCCCATCAGTGCTTTCCCTGGCACCAGTTGCCACACCGGATATCACTGGCCACACAGCCCATCAGTGCTTTACCTGGCATTGGAGGCTGCACCAGGCATCAGTGCCCGTCCTTACGGTCCGGGTTGCTGTTCTCTGATCGGCCAGCTGCGGAGCCTGCATGGTCAGATGACTCTTTACCATTGTCTCCCCAGAAGCCTGCGTCGGCCTTGCGTGAGGTTGCGGCCACCTCGGCAAGGGCAGCGGCCATATTCTTTCGGCGATTGTGCCTGATATGCTTGATGTGGGCCTTTGGCAGGTTGAGCGGAATGGCTACCAGCATTAAAAAGAGCACAGGTACGGCATACATGCCAGGATAAAGAGGCAGCACACCTGTCATGACAAAGTTTCGGGTCGACATCAGGAACAGATAGTAGGCCACATAGATCAAAATGGCCGGCATCAGACGGGCAAAGCGTCCATGACGGGGATTGACCATGGAAAGAGGCACGGCCACCATGCACATAACCAGAGTGGTTAAAATCGGGATAATACGCCACTGTACCTCAACCTTTTCACGCACCCCGTCAACACGTGCAATGAGATCCATGGTGGAGGTACGGGCAATGGAGCGGCCCTGACGGGTCTCGTCGGTGATATTGGCCGATACCGGGGCCCGGAAGGAGCTGAACTCAGCTTTGCGGAAAGAGCCGTCGGCAGGATATTCATAGCGGCGGCCGTCGCTCAGTTCCAGCCAGCGTACGCCGTCCTCATCAACAAAAAGATGGCCCTCACTGGCTACGGTAATGGAGTGGTCATCAATAACGTAGATATTATTGACGTCCCTGGTCTGGGAGTCACGGGTGACCAGCTTTTCCACGTAAATATTGAACTGACCGAAGCTTACAAATCTGCCACTGTCTATAGGAAGGAATTCAGGATCATTGGCCGCCTGCTGCTCCATGGCATAGCGGGCATCGGCGGCTTTCCAGGTAAGCACCATGGAGATATAGCCCACTGCCACTGCACTGACAAGGCCCATTATCATGGCTACCATCATGATTCGGCCTGGCGAGTAGCCTACGGCACGCATGACCACCATTTCCGAGTCGGTACAGATGCGGCCCAGGGTAATGATAATGGCCACATAAAGGGTAAGGGGCAAGAGGTAGACCAGAAACTCAGGCAGGGAGTAGAGCAGGAACATGGCAATAAGGCGTGGAGGAAGACCACCCACCACGGCTTCAGTCATGAGCTTGACAATACTCTGGCCGGCGAAAATTGTTACAAGCACCAGCAGCACTACCAGCTGAGATTTTAAAAGTTCTTTAAAGATGTATTTGTCTAAAAGCACTGTCTGGTCTTCCGTATCAAACCTCAGGCAGCAAGCCGCCCTGAGCAGTGATGCTTTGAAAATTCGTCTGCCTGGCCATTAACCAGCGTAAACAGCCTCAGTACATGCTAAGGCCATACAAAGGCCCGGCACGCCCATGGACGCGTAAGGCACGTCCATGAGCGGGCAAGTCCTGCTCATGGGCGCACCGTAAGCGGCCCTGAACGCGTAAGTCCCGCTCATGAGCGCACCGTAAGCGGCTCTGAACGGGCCATAGCCCGCCCATTAACAGGACCTGGCAAGTCCCGGCACGTGCCAAAGGAAAGTCCCATGGTTGCCCGGGACGCTTGTGAAACCGGTTCTGAGCAAACAGATGTGTCCTGCATGACGGATACTCCACAAACCGCCAGAGGTGCATGAGGGTACATCCTCAGAGAGCCACCACACTATGACCTGCAAAACAGGTCACTGGTTCGCCAAATAAAAGCAAAATCGTCAAAATACGCCAAAAACGCTGAAAAGCCAAAACTGATGACCCTGAGGTCGCTCCCTCTTCGTTGCTAAACCTGTCCATGTTACCAGCTCTTTCCTGGTTAATTCACAGTAACACAGCGCAACCCTGGAACCACCTGGCACCGCCAGGGATGGCCAGGCGGTCATACCCCTGCAGGTCATGATTGCAGCCCTGGCGCTGCCCAGGATGTCAGCGACGGGCCCGGAAATCCTTTTTAAAGGCCTGCAGCCAGCTGCGCACCAGGGCATGAGGAGCACGGTGCGGAATAATGTTTGGTCTGTCCTGCAGATGACGCAGCAGATCAGCGGCCTCAAAAAGATGGTCACCCTGCAGGCGCTCGAGAATCTGGGCATTGCCGTGCAAAATCAGAGGAAGCTGCTCAACAGGCACCCAGGCCTTGTATTTAAGCACCTCCAGAACCAGCTCACTGAGCAGGGTGATTTGCATGGTGCGGCTTAATTTGTTGAGGCCGTCGATAAGCTCCACGTCATAAGGATCGCCTCTGTGAATGCCGTCTACCAGAGTACGCACCACGTTAATGGCCTTGATGTCTTCGCCTGAGAGCAGCATTTTCATGGCCTCAAGGGGAGCAAGGGAACTTAAGGACAGCGCAATGGCGGCACGCTCGGGAGTTACAGGGCTTTTCAGGCCCTCACAGGCTTCAAGGGCAGTACGCTCTTTTTCCTCCTGCTCAGCCGGGTCAGCAAAGGCTCGCCTGATAAGCGGCGGACGCTGATTTTCTCTGTTGAGCAGGTACTCCATGGCCTGCTCCATGGGCACATCACGGATAACAACCTTGGAAGCACGGGAAAGAATGGTAGGCAGCAGCATCTCAAGGCTGCGGGCTACCATGATAATCATGGTAGAAGGGGCCGGCTCTTCAAAGGTCTTTAAGATAGCGTTGGCAGCGCCTGTGGTCATCTTTTCGGCGCCGTCGATAATCACGACCTTGCCCACGCCGCCTACGGCCGACTCATTGATAAACTGGGGTACCTTACGCATGGTGTCAATGCGCATGGTACGGGTACTGCGGGCAGCTTCAGGAGGAACAATCAGTCCCGAGCAGTCATGAGTGAAGTCAGCATCGCTGCCTGCCTCTTCAGCTGTGGAGCAGTAAGCTACCTTAAGGTCGGAACTTGAATAGCGGCTGAGTGACTGACAGGAAACGCAGTGACCGCATGGTCCTGACGGACTGCGGTTCTGGCACAAAAAGGCACGGGCAATTTCCAGAGCCAGATGACGTCCCCCAAGGCCCGGATGTCCGGCGATAATAATTGAGGCCGGAGCACGCCCCTGACTTAAGGATGCCAGATACTGCTGGTAATAGGGTTGAAGCCAGGAAAACAACATGTAAATACTCCGCCTGTGCCATTAAATCCCTTTTCCGCGTCTGAGGCGGAAAAATCCATAAGATTATAGCCGCTAATGGCCTGCATTCGACAGTACATAAAGCTTTTATGCAGCCAGATGCCATTATACGGACCTGCACAGTAGATTAAAAATCAACACTTCCCTGTCTTACAGTTTGACCATAAGCATGCCGCCATGAGCATGGGCCAGGTATCAGCCAGGGCCCTGCTATGGTCCGTTGCCATGGCCGCCCCTGGCGCGCCCTGTCATGGCCGCACGACCTTGCTGCCCGGTAATGACAAAGGGTGGCCTCTGCCACCCTTTGTCAAAGAGCACGTATAAATTCTCAGTGCAGCTGCCTGGCCATCTCAGTCATGGCGGCCTGCTCGCCAGAGCTGCCTGCCCGCCACAGCCGACTGTCCGCCAGGACCTGCCTGGTCTAGCCGCGTCTGTCGATAAAATCGGAGAGTACCTTTTTTACCTGGCTGCTGACACCATCAATGTTCTGTGCCCCGTCAATGACCTTGACCAGGTCTTCATGAGCACTGGCGTAGGAAGTAAAGCCCTTACGCACACGCTCAAAGAAATCAAGGGACTCCTGCTCGAAGCGGTCGGCTGCACTGCGCTTGCCTGCGCGCATCATGCCCTCTTTGACATCAATGTCAAAAAGCAGGATTAAATCAGGGTTGAAATCCCCAATGGCCACCTCTCTGATACGGCCAATAAGGTCCAGATCCATGCCACGGCCATAGCCCTGATAGGCAATGGTCGACAGGTCGAAGCGATCGGAAATGACCACTGTCCCCTGCTCAAGCAGAGGCTTAATCTTGCTGTTTACCAGCTGAGCACGGGATGCATACATCAAAAGCAGCTCGGTGGTTGAGCAGATCTTTTCTTCATGATCAGGGTTTAGCAAAATGGAACGGATCTGCTCGGCAACAGCGGTACCGCCTGGCTCACGGGTACACTCAACCTTAAAGCCCCTGCCCTCAAGAAAATCTTTGATAACAGGAATCTGCGTGGACTTACCACCACCTTCACCACCCTCAAGGGTGATAAAAAAACCGCGTTGCATAGCAATACTCCAGGGGAAAAATCAGAACAAACAGCCAGCAGCTGACCGGCACCCGGGGTACAGCCCTGCTCAAAATTCAGCAAATGATATCACCGATATGACAGCGTCACAGCGTGATGTCCTGATTATTACAACTTTTGATTAAGTACTGATAAAGCAAAAAGCCCTGAGCACACCTGCAAACTCATGTGTCAGATGCGCTCAGGGCCTGTGTTTTCAGGTCCAGTCACGCCCCGAAGGGCATGCCCTGCAGGCCCCCTCCGTGGTCATGACATGTGGGCCACGCCCACCTGGTCAAGACATGTGAGCCACGCCCAGCCTTGTCAGGACCTGCGGTCTTTGCCCATCCTGGTAAGGACCTGCGGGCTTTGCCCATCCTGGTCAGGACCAGCGAGCTTTGCCATGGGGCATCCTGGTAAGGACCTGCGGGCTTTGCCATGGGCCAGCCGGGCCTGCATGCGACGACTACTGTCCTTCGTCCTCAGCATGCTCCTTCTTGTAGTCACTTACAGCCTTGCGGTACTGCTTAACGGCAGCGTTATGCTCCTGCAGGGTAGCTGAGAAGATGTGACCCTCCTTTGGATCCGGACCACGGGCTACAAAGTACAGGGCATCAGTCTGAGCCGGATTGAGCACGGCCTCAATAGACTCAGGAGATGGCATGGCAATAGGAGTTGGAGGCAGACCGCGTCTGGTATAGGTGTTGTAAGGGGTATCGCGGCGCAGCTGAGACAGACGCAGTGGTCCCTTGAAGTCAGGGCTTACACCATACATTACAGCCGGATCAGTCTGCAGTCTCATGCCCTTGCGCAGGCGGTTCATAAAGACACCGGCAATCAGGGCACGCTCACTTTTAAGCGAGCTTTCTCTTTCTACCAGCGAGGCAAGAATGAGTACCTGATAAGGAGTGGATACTACCTGGTCGATAGCCTGATTGCGCTCTATGTAACGCTCGCGCATGAAGTTAGCCATCTTGATAAGGGCCTTGGCAATGAGCTCCAGATCGGTGGTCTTGCCCGGCTCGTACTCGTAAATGGCCGGCATGAGCAGACCCTCAAGAGTTGGATGGCTGCCACCTATGGCCTGCAGTAAGGAGGTGTCATTGTTATTTCTTATGAGCAGCGCCTCCATGAACAGATCAGGAGTAGCCAGAATCTCAGTAAGCTCCGGCTTTTTGGCAATGTCCTTATTGGCAGCAAGTCGACGCATTACCATGGTAATGGTCATACCCTCAATCAGGGGCATGCCGGGCAGCTTGACCTTGATCACATTACCCTGGGCCATGTCAGTGAGAATCTCAGGGAGGGTTTTTACACCATCGATAAGGTAATCACCCTTCTGAATGACAGGGTACTCGTGATTATGCAGCCTTACCCAGGCGCTGATAAGATAGCGGTGGTAGGCATTTCCTGTGAGGTCACGCACTACAGAGGATAAAGTTGAGCCAGGGCGAATCCTGTACGGCTCCTCCCTTGCAGGAATTACGGTTGCTGTAATAACGTCCAGCTGCTTGTAGCCCCAGAAGGCCACACCGCCGACTCCCATAACCATAAGGAGAATCAGGACGAGGAAAATGCGAAACAATCCTATGCCTCTTTTGTGCTCCCGTGGAATATGCGGGTTCTGCTCACGCTCAAGCTGTTTGAGCCGGTTGAACTCGGCCCTTGCCTGCCTGCGTGCCCTGAGCATAGCCTCCTGATTTGATTCATATCCCATAGTTGCCTCGTTAATATAATTACTACAATCTGATCAGTTACCCAGCCTGCCTGTGTGCCCGTCCTGATTATGGGCACGAACTCTGCGGCATACATCTGCTGTGGCCAGCAGCGGCCAGCATGGCCGCCTGCCCTGTAGACAGCTGCCGGTCTGCAGGCTGCTTGCCAGCCCAGGGCATTCCCAATGGTCAGTCCCTGGCTGCGCCATAAAAACAGCTATGGCCCCTGCCTGATCAAAAAATGCCACCCATGTGGCGATGCCTGTCTGATCGCGACATCTGCACCTTGCACATGTCGGTCATGCCCTCACATATTTATCACAATTAAGCTCCATGGGCAGTTGCCCCTGGGCTTTTTGATGCTGCTGACAGTGAAGAGCAAGCGCAGAGATCAACGGTTTGTTTCCCGGAATCTTTGCGCCTGATTTGTAAAAATTAGAGCTTTGCAGGCAAAAACAGGGCACAAACTACAGTCAGTGCCCCAATTTGTCAAATCCCGCAGCCCATTATGATGGCATTTATCACAGTACCAAAGGCCACCAGTCACTGCTCAGCCCGCTCCTTGCTGTAAGTCACCTTTCCCCACAACACCACGCCTTACATCGCACCGGTCCCTCATTTCCTCATTGCAATGCCAGCCCCACAAATGCAGAGCCAGCCCCATAAATATGTAAAAGTCCATTCTGCGTGTCCCTGCCTCTTTAGCCCAGCAAATAGTGACTTCAACTGAGGTCCTGCTGCGTACGCAACTACATATTGAAACTGAAGAGCTTGCTGCGGCCGGGAGTACATACCGCCAAAGCGGAGGACGGCATGGGCGGGCCCCTACCCGCCTGACAAATGAAAAATCCCAAAGTCAGGCCTGAATTAGAGTACAATTCTCTATTTATGCTTAAGCGGGTCGGCCAATGCCAATGCAGCCGATCTGAAACCGAGCTCATCCCCGGGCGAACCTCAACAGTAAAGTTATGGACGCCACCAGTAAAGCCTGACCTTGCAGGCATACCAGGACATGCCAAAGTGTGAACTGCCTGATGACAGATCGTAAAGCAGCGCCAGCGCTGAGCACAGAGCTGCTGTGAGCTGCCAGATGACGTCATCGCCACTCAGCCGGGCACAATTTGGCATGGCCTGAGAACAGCAACGCTGCCAGCAGGACTGACAGATACCATCATGCGGCAAGGGCTTCATTTGCCTTGCCATCAAGGGCGCGCCCAGAGGGCGGGCCTGGGGGCATCGCCCTCCGGGCATAGCCAGATGGGGGTATGCAGTCGCAGCCGTCAGAGACATGCTGTTCTGAGGCAGGGGCCGGGGACTGAGCCAGGGTGCTTTCTGTTTCACAGCCTAAAGGAATCTTAGAGAAATCTACTATGGAAATGGATAAGACCTACCAACCGGAAAATTTTGAAAGCAAAATTTACCAGAACTGGGAAGAAAAGGGCCTGTTCAAGCCAAATGGCGACAGCTCCCGACCATCATTCTCCATCGCCCTGCCTCCTCCAAATGTGACAGGCTCTCTGCACATGGGTCACGCTTTCCAGCAGACCATTATGGATGCCTTAATCCGTTACCACCGCATGAAGGGTGACAACACCCTGTGGCAGTGCGGTACCGACCATGCCGGTATTGCTACCCAGATGGTAGTTGAGCGCAAGATTGCTGCCGAGGAAGGCATTACCCGTCACGACCTTGGCCGTGAAGAGTTCATCAAGCGCATCTGGCAGTGGAAAGAGCAGTCTGGTGGCACCATTACCAGCCAGATGCGCCGTCTGGGTGACTCCGTAGACTGGACACGCGAGCGCTTCACCATGGACGAGGGCCTGAGTGCTGCCGTGCTTGAGGTTTTCGTACGCCTTTATGATGAGGACCTGATTTACCGTGGCAAGCGCCTTGTAAACTGGGACCCTAAGCTGCGCACCGCCATTTCCGATCTCGAAGTTGAGAACAAGGAAGTCAAGGGCTCCATGTGGTACATCCGCTACCCTCTGGCCGATGGCGTAAAGACAAAGGAAGGCAAGGACTACCTGCTGGTAGCCACCACCCGTCCTGAGACTCTGCTTGGTGATACTGCCGTAGCCATCAATCCAAAGGACGAGCGCTTTAACGATCTGATTGGCAAGTTCCTCGAGCTGCCTCTGGTAGGCCGTCGTATTCCAGTGATCGCCGATGAACACGCCAACATGGAAACCGGTACCGGCTGCGTAAAGATCACCCCGGCCCACGACTTTAACGACTATGCCGTAGGTCGCCGTCACTCCCTGCCTATGGTCAACATCATGACCGAGGACGCCTGCATCCGTGACGCTTCCGAGGTTTACAACACCGACGGTATTGCCTCTGACGAGACTACTGATTTCATCCCTGAGAATCTGCGCGGCCTCGAGCGTTTCAAGGCCCGTGAGGTTGTTCTTGCAGACCTTGAGAAGCTTGGTCTGCTCGATCATATCGAGGATCACACCCTGTCTCAGCCTTTTGGTGACCGTGGTGGTGTGCCTATCGAGCCTCTGCTTACCGACCAGTGGTACGTTCGTGCCAGAATCCTGGGCAAGGAGGCTCTGGAGGCCGTAGAGGATGGTCGCATCAAGTTTGTACCTGCCCAGTACACCAACATGTACTACTCATGGATGCGTGATCTGCAGGACTGGTGTATTTCCCGTCAGCTGTGGTGGGGTCACCGTATTCCTGCCTGGTATGACAAGGATGGCAAGGTCTATGTAGCTCGCAGCGAAGAGGAAGTACGCAGCAAGTACAGCCTCGGTGCCGATGTTGAGCTGACTCAGGATCCTGATGTTCTTGACACCTGGTTCTCCTCCGCTCTGTGGACCTTCTCCACCCTGGGCTGGCCTGATGATACCCAGGCCATGAAGATGTACCACCCTACATCTGTTCTGGTAACCGGCTTTGACATCATCTTCTTCTGGATTGCCCGCATGATCATGATGACCATGCACTTTATCAAGAATGAAGACGGCTCATCCCAGATTCCTTTCCACACTGTTTACGTTACAGGCCTGATTCGTGACGAAGAAGGTCAGAAGATGTCCAAGTCCAAGGGCAACGTTCTTGACCCTATCGACATGATTGACGGCATCAGTGCTGATGATCTGGTAGCCAAGCGCACCGCCAACATGATGCAGCCTCAGATAGCTGAGAAGATCGCCAAGCGTACCCGCAAGCAGTTCAAGGACGGCATAGCTCCTCACGGTACCGATGCTCTGCGCTTTACCTTATGCGCCCTTGCCTCCAATGGCCGCGACATCAACTGGGACATGAAGCGCCTTGAGGGCTACCGCAACTTCTGTAACAAGCTGTGGAATGCTTCCCGCTTCGTACTGATGAATGTAACTTCAGAAAAGCTCGCCCGTCCACAGGACAGCGATCTGTCACTTGCTGACCGCTACATTCTCTCCCGTCTGTCCAGCTGCATTGAGACCGTAGAAGGTCATATGAACAACTACCGCTTCGATCAGGTAGCTGCCACTATCTACGAGTTTATCTGGAACGAGTACTGCGACTGGTACCTTGAGTTCACCAAGGCCACCTTAAAGGATGACAATGCCACTCAGGCTCAGAAGGACGCTACCGCCTACACCCTGGTTAACGTTCTTGAGGCCATCCTGCGTATGGCCCACCCGGTCATTCCTTTCATCACTGAGACCATCTGGCAGCAGACCGCTCCAATGCTTGATCGCATGAACGCTGACCAGACCATCATGACCGCCGCCTACCCATGTGCAGGTGATTATGCCCGTGATGAAGAGGCTGAAAAGGCCATCAGCTGGATCCGTGACTTCATTACCTGTGTACGTAACCTCAGAGCCGAAATGAAGGCCAGCCCTGCCATGACTCTGAGCGTCATGCTTCGTGGTGCCGGTGACTTTGAGCGCTCCTGTGTGGAGAACTACTCAGCTTACCTCACCCTGCTCAGCAACATCGAAAAGCCTGTCTTTGTCGGTGACGAGACCCTGCCTCCTTGCGTATCCAAGCCTCTTGATAAGGCTGAGGTACTCATTCCTATGAAGGATCTCATCAACAAGGAAGACGAGCTCAAGCGTCTGGGCGAAATGGCTGCCAAGCTTGAAGGCCTGATTAAGGGCGGTGAGGCCAAGCTGCAGAACGAGGCCTTTGTCTCCCGCGCTCCAGCCAACATCATTGAGGGTGCCCGCGCCCAGGTTGAGCTTAATAAGGAGCAGCTGGCCAAGATCAAGGCTCAGATGGAAGAGCTCAACCGTCTGTAAGCACCCGGCTGTCACCGGTCAGCGTGAGTCCCGGCAGGCCGCGTGTGGCCTGGCGCTGAGCGCCGGGCTGCTCTGCCTGCCGCTGAGCGCCTGTCTGCGCTGCCTGCCGCTGAGCGCCTGTCTGCGCTGCCTGGAGCACCGGATAACGATGCTTACTGCAGGCAGGTGCTGCAGCGGGCACTGCAGTAGCTGCGCAAACGCTTTACTGCTGCATGCTGACATCCGTGATCTGCAGCTGTAAGCCAGGACTGTGCAGCTGCACGGTCATTAACAGGGCAGATACAGCTAACCGTTTGATCACTTTTGATACATGACCAGGTGTCCATGTAAACATGCATCACTCAGGTCACAGACAGAAAATGCGTCACCCTCATATGGGGGTGACGCATTTTTTTATCTTAAAATCTCGTGAGTACACTCCCGTGAATATCTGTCTGTTTACCAATATCAACCTGGGATAAATCCGCCACATGCGAGCAAATTTAATATGAATTTGAGGATGAGTTTTGTCTGCTGTATCAATACTCATCAATCATAAACTGTTACGTATTACACGGTCAGAAATAAGGACAACATATCGAAAAAACATGATAAAAACGTACTTTCATGTGTCGAAAAATATTGTCCTGTCATGTATCTAAATGATAGTATTGCCTCGATAATAATTCGTGCTGCCACTCTTGAGGTGTTTAGTGTGGCAGCTGTTAAAGCGATTATTTTCAGCCAGTCTCAGTGCAAGAGCTGAGTATATTATTTTGCAATGATTTACTGAGGTATTACGCTTAACATTCAGGCCGAACTCTGCCCGGCTGAGGTATGCCTCAAGGACAGGTTCTCTTTGAGAGCGTATGAATGATATGCAGAAACCTCCCCTGCTTAAAAGCCATAAGTATGGAGAGGGTCAGGACTGCCGCCTTGTACGGCCATGCTGCAACATGAGCCTTCTGCATAATGTAAACTGATATTTTCGTTTGATAAGCATAACGGCACTGCCAGCAGTCAGATGCCGTCATATCATCAGCCATACCGCAAGCTTCCGTGCCATCATCTGCCAGGCCATCAGCAGCTATCCGGCAGCCTGCGGCAGCCCTGATGCGTGGTTCTCATCAAAATATGCACACTTAAGCCTGTTAAGGACTTATCTGATTTGAGAGCCGCAAAGTTATTATTGATATTTGTAATTTTAGTTGTATAACCGGATATGCTCAGAACAGCACTGACAAAGCCTCTGACCCAGGCAGAGAGATACGGCAGACATGCAGCGCTATGATGCTGCATACAGACATGTCTGCACGTTCAGTTGAACTTTCGATGCGATAATGGACAAAGGTCGCCCTGCAGCCAGGCAGTCAGCTACAGTGTAGCCCCTGGCCTGGCTGCCAGACCGCCATACTGGCTTAAGTTCGACCTGCACAGCCGTTCTGAACCGGCTTCCATGCTTGTAAATCCTGAATCCCGGCCGTCACAGACGGCCCCTTAACAAACACTTATAAACAGCCACTGCGTCTGCAACAGGAGCAAAATCAAGCGCCATGCCTGCAAAGCCAGGCTATGCAAGGCAAGGCCCGGGCTCCGTCCCTGACGGGCAGACCAGGCCCTTGCCATCCAGGCATTCAAACAAGGTCCCTGTTCTGGCCGATCACCTGGCTGCTGAATGCTCTCAACGGCAGAAAAGTCTGTACCATGCTTATAAATCTTTCCTATTCAGAAAGCTTACCTGTACGGGAGCTCTCATACAGTCAGGCAATGGCTTCATAATCAGCTCCCTGCAGGCAACGCAGCCTGGCGCTGCGCATCTGCCCAGTCTTATCAGCAACAGACTGCCAGAGTATGCTCCACATAAACAGCCGGTCTCAACCGCAGCCCCAGGCTAATCAGGCTAAGCCGTCAACACTTCAGCCTGCCCCTTTATGTGCACCAGCCCGGAAAAGGCAAAAGGCAGTATCGCTCTGATGAGCAATACTGCCTTTTGCTTATGGGTGGAGCTGCTGCGCGATGGAGTGCAGCAGCACAGCGCGATGCTGTGCGGTGCGATGCAGCACAGCTGCGCAGGCTTCACCGGCCGCTAATGCGCTGCCATTACCGGCCCGAATGGGGGGCCTGAAAGCGCAATTAATACTGACGGATAACCAGAGACTGGCCCTCAACAATGGTGTCGGCCTGAACCTGAAAGTAACCTGCATCCATACCAGTTGCGCTGAGATCATAGGCACTGAGCTCACCAATGGCCTCACGACCACAGACTATCTGCTGGGAGTGAACCTTGTTCAGGCGCATGTCCACGCCGTTGAGGCTGACATTTACTCTGCGGGCAAGACCAAGAATCATCACGCCGGCCACCCCGTTTTGCACGCCCAGAATCTGCACTTTGACTACATCAGGAGAGGCATCTTTCCTGAGCTGAGCATACAGGGCACAGGGATTGGTCGGAGTCACACGCTGAGCAGTGCCGTCAGCCACAGCTGGTGAACAGACTCCAGCCACGACAAAAGCGGCGGCAGCGGCGGCTATGCACAGTGATCTGAACTTCAGGGCCATTGAGATTACCTCCATCATTATCTGCCGCTCAGGGGCGACATTACCGTGTCATCAATGAAGCATCCAGTCACAAAGAAGCTTCAGGTCATCAATGAAGCATCCATTCAAAATGAAGCCTGAGGTTATCAGTAAACACCGGTCATCGACGACAGTAACAGTCATGATATAACGTCACAATGAGTAATGCATTAGGAGTACCAGGCTTTTTTCTTTGTTATATTTTGCTCTGGAGCAAGAAACAGCAAAATGCCTTATATAGGCGCATTTCCCCGTAACACCTCTTATATCAGTGCAAATTGCAGATAAATTCATGTTTGGCTAGAAAACCATCAGATTTTGCGCTATGTTAGAGCCACTTTCAGTAAATTGTCCGAGCACATTAGCCCCAGACAGGGCGCTGGCCAGGAGCCGGCAATGTGCTCGCATCCTCACATGTTGATTCAGGACCTGCATTTCTTTCAGTACCAGGCCCCTGCCCCTCCCGTACAAGTAAACCTCCCCCTTAGACACCAGTCTCTCTGCTGAGCCCCATGGTCCCAGGCGCTTTGCGCTGCCTGAACACAAAGCAGACCCGTCCCCCATGAGCCCTCCTGGCGTGCACGTGCAAATGTACCTTCCAACAGCAGCAGGCATAGTCCCCAGACCTGCCCCAACAGCAGGCCTGCCTGCTATAGCTGACCTCAGCTTAAATCCATACCCGCGACCAATCCCCAGATGCCATGTCACACATCCTGACACAGGCAGCTGACTGTCCCTGGCCTGCTGTGCCACACCTCTGCATGCAACAGGCTGCAGGCCGCAACCGGGCTGTAGGTCAGCATAGCTGCAGGCCGCAACCGGGCTGTAGGTCAGCATAGCTGCAGAGCAACATTGCTGCCCCTGATGTCCCACTGTTCCATCAGCCCCAGAGACCACACCTGCGCACAGCGCGGCTGCTGTGCTGTGTGCAGTCAAGGCGACTTTGTGGACTGCTGGCGGATGGCTGCACTGTGGGGCGTTATGTGCTCCTAATTTGAGCAAGGGCCATAGTAGTGGTCTGATTTTGGTGCAAAGAGTCAGCTAATGAGCTAAAAAGGCCCCACATAAGGGGCAACTGTCCTATATTAATAGAGCTGGATTCTCTCAGGCCCTGAGGCCTGTTTTTCTTTTAGCTCTGCAAGCAGCTGTGCACAATCTTGCCGGGCAATGTGCAATTTGCGATCAAAAGGAAACGAAAATGAAGTTCGCGACCAAATGTCTGCATGCAGGCTATAAGCCTGGAAACGGTGAGCCAGGCGTATTCCCTGTCTATCAGAACACCACTTATACCTATACCTCAACCGATGAAGTAGCCTCTCTTTTTGACCTCAAGTCTGCAGGCTTTTTCTACTCCCGTCTTGCCAACCCTACTGTTGATGCTGTTGAGAAGAAAATAACCGAACTTGAAGGCGGCGTAGGCGCTATCTGTACCTCCTCAGGTCAGGCCGCCTGCATGCTGGCCATCATGAATCTGTGTGTCAGCGGCGATCACCTGGTGGCCTGCTCCAATATCTATGGCGGCAGCATCAATCTGCTGGCCGTTACCCTCAAGCGCTTTGGCGTCGAGGTAACCTTTGTTGACGGGAGTCTGAGCAATGAGGAGCTTAGTAAGTACTTCCGCCCTAATACCAAAGCTGTCTTTGCCGAGACCATTGCCAATCCGTCCACCCGTATTCTTGATATCAGCCGTATAGCCGACCTTGCTCACTCAAATGGCGTACCTCTGATTGTGGACAACACCCTTGCTACCCCTTATCTGTGCCGTCCATTTGAGTTTGGTGCTGACATTGTCATGCACTCAACCACCAAGTACATCGACGGTCACGCCCTGAGCGTAGGCGGTGTGGTTGTTGATTCGGGCAACTTTGACTGGAGCGCCCACAAGGACAAGTTCGCCGAGTTCTCTGAGCCCGATCCCTCCTACCATGGCTGTGTCTATACCGAGAGCTTTGGAAGAGCTGCTTACATAGTCAAGGCCCGTGTCCAGCTTATTCGTGACATTGGCTGTCTGCAGAGCCCGCAAAACGCGTTTTACATCAATCAGGGCCTGGAGACTCTGCCTTTACGCATGGAGCGCTACTGCGCCAATGCCCTTGAGGTGGCCCGCTTCCTGTCTGCCAATGACAAAGTCGAGTCTGTATCTTACCCAGGTCTGGCCGGCTCATCTGACTATGGCCTTGCTCAGAAGTATCTGCCAAACGGCTGCTCAGGTGTAATCGCTCTGGTGCTTAAAGGCGGCCGTGATGCCGGTGCCCGCTTTATCGACAATCTCAAGCTGGTACGCCTTGAGGTTCACGTAGCTGACATCAAGAGCAGCGTGCTGCACCCTGCCTCCTCCACCCACCGCCAGCTCACAGATGAGCAGCTCTCTGCCGCCGGCATCGAAGCTGGCATGGTGCGCCTGTCAGTAGGCCTTGAGAATGTCAGTGACATCATCGAAGACCTGCGTCAGGCCCTCGAAGCTGTCTAACCTGCCCGGGACGCCCCCAAAGGGCTGGCGGCTTGCTGGTGCATGGCTGATGCCCTGAGGGCGCTGCCATCCGGACCGGCCAAAGAAAAAGCAGGACTGAGAATGAACTCAGTCCTGCTTTTTTCATTGTGGACAACTGAGCACCGGCTGCTGCGAGTGATACGGCTGCTGACCTTGTCAGCAGCGCAGCCAGCCGGCCAGGAGTTTCAGGGCTTTAGCAGCCACGGCCCTTGCGCAGACCTTTATCAGCCACGGGCCTTGCGCAGGGCATCTACCAGGCGGCCCTTGACGTTTTCAAAGCCGCCATTGCTCATGACAATCACATCAGTGTTGTCATCAACTGCAGCTACTACCCTGTCAATGAGGTCAGCTGTGGTGGTATCGATGATGTGCAGAGGCTTTGGACAGTCGGTAACCAGACGGCTCATATCCCAGCTTACGGCCTCATTCTGATAGACAAAGACCTCATCTGCAGCGCTGAAAGACTGACCGAGCAGCTCGGAGTTGGCGCCCATCTTCATGGAGTTGGAGCGTGGCTCAAAAACACATACTATGCGGCGCTGCTCGCCCATCTTCTTGCGCAGGCCGTCAATTGTGGTGGCAATGGCGGTTGGATGGTGAGCAAAGTCGTCATAGACACGCACATTACCAATCTGGCCAACCAGCTCCATACGGCGCTTTGGCATCTTAAACTCGGCCATGGCACGGGCACCTTCCTCAAAGGAAACACCGGCCTCATGGGCTGCCAGCAGGGCCATAAAAGCATTATGGGCATTGTGCAGACCAGTGGCATTGATGGTGACTGAACAGAGCTTTTTGCCCTCACGGTCCTTTACTGAAAACTCAGAGCCGTCGGCACTGTCGATGCTCAGCACATAAGGACAGGTATCTGAACCTGTGGCCAGAGGCTTTGCCCACAGCCCCTTGTCTATGGTGGACTGGACATTGGCATCATCGGCCGGATAAATCACGGTACCTGAGGAAGGGATGATGCGTATCATCTGATGGAACTGCTTTTTGATGTCTTCAATGGAATTGAAGATATCAGCATGATCAAATTCAATATTGTTGATGATTGCGATATTAGGGTGGTAGTGAACGAACTTGGAGCGCTTGTCAAAGAAAGAGCAGTCGTACTCGTCAGCTTCAATGACAAAGAACTCGCTGTCGGTCACACGGGCAGAGTAGCCAAAGTTCTCTGGTATACCACCTACGAGAAAGCCCGGATTCTTACCTGCATATTCGAGTATCCAGGTGAGCATGGCTGTAGTGGTGGTCTTGCCGTGAGTACCGGAGACGGCCAGTACAGTACGGGAACGCAGACACAGATCCTCAAGGAAGCCCGGACCTGACACATAGTTAAGGCGTTCATCGAGCATACGCTCGATTACAGGCATACCGCGCTTCATGACATTTCCGACCACAATGAGATCAGGCCTGATATCCAGCTGGGCGGCATCATAGCCCTGGTAGATGGTAATACCGGCCTCCTGCAGCTCATCGCTCATAGGTGGGTAAACGTTCTGATCTGAACCGGTAACCTTATGTCCTGCCTGCTTGGCAATAAGAGCAATACCTCCCATGAAGGTACCGCAGATTCCTAAGATATGAATATGCATGATGGTATGACTGTGTTGAAAGGGCAAACTGGTAACGCGCGCCCTGCGTGGCACCATATAGCGATGACCATATGGCGAGCACCATATAGAGGACATCAGATGGCAGTCACCATATGGAGAGCACCATATGACGGTCTGCATATGGCTGGCTCCACAGAGCGTATCTGCAAGCCTGTGAGCCGAGAGCTCAGGGGCAGCCGTTCTGCCTGAAAAGGGCATGAAAAAGCCGGGTAATGCTCAAAGCTGTATGCTCAAAGTATTAACCCGGCCTCTATTGTCGTCTAAAATCGCCGGAAATGCAGCAACTTCAGCTGTCCTGTCTTACTTGGCAGGAGTGATATTGTTATTTACTACGCACTTGAGGTAAGGCTCGAAGGTACGTGAGTAGGTAGCCAGCTGTTTGCCATTTTCGTCAATTTCAATGGCGTATACAGGCATATCGTTCTTATTGCCCCACTCTACAGCGGCCTTGGCACCCAGTACCAGCAAACCGGTATCAAGGGCATCAGTTACCATGGCGCTGCGGCCCAGTACTGATACAGATACGGTGCGGTGGTCAATTGGCTTGCCAGTATTGGTATTGATGACGTGAGAGTAGAACTTGTTGGTCTCTTCATCAAGGAAGAAGTTGCGGTAGGAACCGGCAGTGGAGATAGCCATGTCATGAGGGCAGACTACCTGATAGACACGGGCACCCTGGCTTAAAGGATCCTCAATGCCTACACGCCAGAGCTTGCCATCAGGGTTACCACCCTTGGAACGGATAGCACCGGCAACAGCAATCATGTAGCTGGTCAGGCCCTTTTCATCCATAAGGGCAGCCAGCTCATCAGCGGCCAGACCTTCACCAATGGTGGACAGGTCCAGAGCCACACGTGGATCGTGCTTGCGCAGGTAGGCGGTATTACCGGCACGGCGCAGTTCAAACTTGTCCAGGCCTACATAGGAACGGGTGGTCTTAATCTGCTCATCAGTTGGGGACTTCTTAATATCTCCCTGAGGACCAAAGCCCCAGAGATTTACCAGAGGACCTACAGTTGGGTCCATGGCCTGATCAACCAGACGGGACTGGCGGATAACCTCTTCCATAATGCCGGCCAGATAGCCTGAGATTACAAAGTCCTCAGTACTGTCAAAGGCATTGAAGCGGGCAATTTCAGCTTCCTTGTCAAAAGAGGAAATGGCATCAGATACTTTCTTGAAGATGAACTCGGCATCATTACGCAGAGTTTCTTCACCGCCTGGATAGCCACCTGGCACAGTGATGTAGTAGAAAGTGCCAAAGGTCTTGCCATCGATCTTGGTTACGGAAGTGGACTTCTCGGTAACCTGGTCAGCTGGGCGGTCAGGCTCCTGGTCCTTGCAGCCAGAAAGGCTTAAGGTCATACAGGCGGCTGCAACAACAGCTGAAAGAGAAAGTACTTTCTTAAATTTAGTCACCATCATCCCCTTTAAAATAAGTTTCTGCAGTTACTGCTCACAGCCCGGTCAGGCTGCTTGTTCATAATACGACAGGCTCCGGCATTACTGCGCTTTCACCATTACCAGCGCCCGCCCCTGCACCTGCAACGGCATCATGCAGACAGCGAACAGCCGCAAAATCATCAGGCCCGGCCCGGCAGCAGCCCAGGCGCCTGAATCACCCAGCCATACGGGATAACTGGCATATGCAGCGATCATACACCAAAGACAAATCAGCCATAAAGGCACGATCCATCTAAATATAAGTTATTTTGCGCTCCCGATAACATCCATAAACACGAATGAGCCACAAAACAGCGCAAAAAAAATCTACCCCGCCCGGCCAGCCATTCCAGCCTCATCCGGGATGGCCCAACAGGACATGGAGCATCGTAACTGCATGCCCCCACGCCAGCAACAGGCACGGGCCAGGACTTAACCGCTATGCTTCAGAACAGGACTTCACCAGGCATGGGGATACATGCATGCTTCCAGGCTGACAAAAAAATTGCCCGCAGTCCCTGCCCTGTGGGCCGGTAAGACTGCGGGCATTTGATGCACGGTGCAGAACGTTGCCGTACATTGGCTGCCCTGGCTTTATCAGACCTGCTTGAAAGCGATATTGTCCTTGCCCTGGGCGCTCTCGTGCTCAGTATCGTTAAGGCACTTCTTGGTTGGCTTGCGTTGCTGGCCCTGGAAGCCGCAGGAGCTGTTGGTGCAGGCGACACAGGTCAGGCCCTCAAGAATGGCGTGAGCCTCGCTTTCAGACTTGAGACCGCCTCTCTTGAAAATCATGCCCATTGCCAGGCAGAAAACGAAAACCAGAAAAATGCCGAATGAAACCAGGTAAACCATAAAACACCTCAGTAGCCTGAGCTATAGAAAATTAACAGTGATCCTAAAAGATCTCCCGCTATCCCTGACCAAGCTGATCGAGCCAAAAGCTTTATCCGGCCTGAGCTTACTATTGAGCAGAGATTTATCAGCTGCCATGTGTCCAGGCAGCTGACCATCTATTTAACACCAGTGACCGCCTGATCTCAAGGAAAAAGCACGTTTTTAGCGACAAAGAACAGATAAGAATTGTCATTACTCCGCAATGACAGCTCAACGCCACCGCCATATCCCCAGGATAAGGTCCTTCACTTAGCATCACGCCATTACCTGCCCTGCAGCTGTCCCGGCATCAGCCCGGACACAGCAGAGGTTCCCGCTCTGTGCTGCAACCAGTCTGCCTGCGAAGTAGTACCTCATGTGTCCGTATGCGCAGCATACCAGGCTCTCAGGACATATGAGCTGCAGTATGTCAGGGCAGCTCACTTTGATTGATTTGGTTTAGCTGCAAAGTGGTCATATAATGTCTGCGGATCTGAAAAGGCATATCTTTCAGGGATGCAGCAGCCCGGGCTGCTGTTAACTCCATAAGATACGCCCTTTGAGAACATGTCCAGAGCACAGCATTACGACCAGACCAGACAGGGACTGGCCTTGCTTATCTTTGGGGTCAATCTTTTCTTTAGGGTTTTATTTTTCCATGCGTACCAGTCATTACTTACTCGCAACTTTAAAAGAGAATCCAGTCGAGGCCGTTGTTGACAGCCACCGTCTGATGTTGCGTGCCGGTCTGATCCGCCAGGTAGCCTCAGGTATTTATAACTGGCTGCCTACCGGTATGAGAGTTCTACACAAAGTGGAAGCCATTGTTCGCGAAGAGATGAACAAGAAAGGCGCCATCGAACTTTCCATGCCTGTGGTTCAGCCCGCTGACTTATGGCGTGAGTCCGGTCGCTATGTAAAGTACGGCCCTGAGCTGTGCCGCCTCAATGACCGCAAGCAGAATGAGTTCGTTCTGGGCCCTACCCACGAGGAGGTCATCACTGCTCTGTGCCGCTATGAGATCAAGTCAGCCCGTCAGCTGCCACTTAATCTCTATCAGATTCAGACCAAGTTCCGTGACGAAGTACGTCCACGCTTTGGCGTAATGCGCGGCCGTGAGTTCATCATGAAGGACGGCTACTCCTTCCACGTTGACCACGAGTCCCTCGAGAAGACCTACCAGGACATGTACGATGCTTATACCAACATCTTTACCCGTCTTGGTCTGACCTTCCGTGCTGTAGAGGCTGATACCGGCTCCATCGGTGGCAACAACTCCCACGAGTTCCAGGTTCTGGCAGATGCCGGCGAAGACACCATCGCCTACTCTGATGAGTCAAGCTACGCAGCCAATATCGAAATGGCTGAGGCCGTAGCTCCGCAGGGCACCCGTGGTGAGCCAGGCGAAGCCTGCTCCAAGGCTGCCACCCCAGGCTGCCACAGCGTTGACGAGGCAGCTGCAGCCCTTAAGCTCGATGCAAACCAGGTTTTAAAGAGCCTCGTTGTACGCGGCGAGCCTGATGAGAATGGCCAGTATGATCTCATTCTGCTGGCCTTACGTGGCAATCAGGAGTTAAATGAGATTAAGGCTGGCAAGATTAAGGGCGTAGCCAATCCTGTTGAGTTTGCTACCGACGAGGAAATCTTCTTGTTCACCGGTGCTCATCCAGGCTCACTTGGTCCAGTAGGCTTCAAGGGCCGCGTGATTATTGACCGCAACGTCAACATCATGAGCAACTTTGCCTGCGGCGCCAACGAGGATGGTTTCCACTTAATCAATGTTAACCTCGACCGCGACATCACCGGCTATGAAGTAGCTGATCTGCGCAATGTTGAAGAGGGCGATCCAAGCCCTGATGGCAAGGGCCGTCTGCACCTGCGCAAGGGTATTGAGGTAGGCCAGGTTTTCATGCTCGGCACCAAGTACTCTGAGGCTATGGGCGCTACCGTTACCGACTCCAATGGCAAGGCTGTCCCTATGGAGATGGGCTGCTACGGCATCGGCGTAACCCGCGTAGTTGCTGCTGCCATCGAGCAGCACCATGATGACAAGGGCATTGTATGGCCTGACTCCATGGCTCCATTCACCGTAGGTATTATCGCTCTTGGTCTGGGCAAGTCCCCTGAGGTTGCCGAAGCGGCTGAGAAGCTCTACAAGGAGCTTGAGGACCAGGGCATTGAGGTTCTGTACGATGACCGCGATGAGCGTGCCGGCGTAATGTTCTCCGACATGGAGTTAATCGGTATCCCTCATGTGATCACTATCGGTGCCAAGGGTCTTGGCCAGGGCATTATCGAATACAAGAACCGCCGCAGCGGCGAGCGCGAGAACATCCCTGCAGACCAGATTCTCGACGCCATCAAGGCCAGAATCAACCGCTAATCCGGCAACAAATCAATCCCGGGCCTGCCTCCAGGACAGCCCCTGGATATTAAGCTGCAACAAAGCCCCGCACAGCAACGGCTGCAAGCCTTGCCCTGCGGGGCTTTTTGTTTCCAGCAGGTAAACACAGAATTAAAGTAACCTCTCAAAGAGATAATGGCGTCACTGCGCTCCTCTATGGCCCACTTCTCATCAGGTACTTTATTTCTTAATAAGGAAACGATCTCACAAATGATCCCATTTATACGTGCGTCTTACTATTATCGCATGTATCTATATAGATAATATTGCAGCCTTTGCATCGACAGCCTGTTAACGGTCTAATAACCAACTGCTGTCCCGTTACAGTTGATAATGCAGGATACTGCGCAAGAAATTGGGCCCAGGCACCATTTCAGGCTAAATATACACACTTCAGGAGAGTTATAGATGGCAGTTTATGTAAATACCAATGTCAGCTCCTTAAACGGACGCAGATACCTAAACAACGTACAGAATCAGCTCACTACTACATACCAGCGCCTCAGTTCAGGCATGAGAATCAACAGCGCCAAGGACGACGCCGCTGGTCTGCAGATATCCTCCCGATTAACCACTCAGATTAATGGCCTGAATCAGGGTAACCGCAATGCCTCCGACGGTATTGCCCTTGCTCAGACCATTGAAGGTGCCATGGATGAAACCACATCCATGCTGCAGAAGATTCGTACCCTGGCTGTTCAGGCAGCAAACGGTACCAATACTGCTGAGGATCGCGCAGCCCTGAAGAAAGAAGCTGATGCTCTTGGTAATGAGATTACCCGTATTGCCCGTCAGACCAAGTTCGGTGGTAAGACTGTTCTTGACGGTGCTAACGATGATTCTATTTATACAAAGCCAGCTGCCGGTAATGATGTAAAAGGCAAAATGACCCTGCAAGTAGGCGCAAACAAGGGTGACACCATCGACTTTGAGGTCGAGGCCACAATTATGTCGAAGCTTTTTGTTGCAGGCGCTGCAGGTGGTAATGCGCTATGGGATAAAGCTGCTGGTTTTACCCTTGCTACAGCGGACGATGCCAGCAAGCTAATTGCTGAAATTGATTCAGTAATTGCCAAGGTTGATGGTCAGCGCGCTGGACTAGGTGCAATACAAAACAATCGCCACCCCCTATGGTGTTGACCCTTGCCAGAAAACCGCATATATAAGCCGTTTATAAGCAACTACCCTCGAGGTAGTTTTTTTATGTCTAAAATACAACTTGTATGGCAGTTAAATG
>NZ_JALKIL010000033.1 GCF_023051105.1 Anaerobiospirillum sp. NML120449
CAAGTGATCCTCAGGTGGGATACAGCTTATCCTCATGCGGGGCACAAGTGATCCTCAGGTGGGATACAGCTTATCCTCATGCGGGGCACAAGTGATCCTCAGGTGGGATACAGCTTATCCTCATGCGTGGCACAAGTGATCCTCAGGTGGGATACAGCTTATCCTCATGCGGGGCACAAGTGATCCTCAGGTGGGGTACAGCTTATCCTCATGCGGGGCACAACTGCGTCAGGGGTAAATCACTATCTTAGGATAAGGGCGGTCCAAAATACAGCCTGGGGGAAAAAAATCAGCATTTTGATATTCAGTATCTGTATCAATAGTGTAAAATTGCCCGCATAATTCAGTGACTTACAGCTGAATGCTGGTACAGGCTGCCTCGTGCAGCATCTTGGGTGGCAGACAAGAGTACTGGCCTCAGCCCCGGACTTTATCCCCCGACGCCTGCGGGCAGGGAGAAGGAGTGTTACGTCCCTCAGTCTGTCAAAAGACTGCAGGATACCCGGAGCAGGAGGCAGGCTTTCAATACAGTCATGAGGTTTTACAGGTCCGTCCTGCAAAGGTAGCGGTTGCTGTCCCCACAGGGTGACAGAACCAGTACTGTGCAGAGCTCTTACCCTGTCTCAAAAGTGGACAGATCGCATCCTGAAGCGAAGGGGTGTGATGGTAAAACCCTGTGATCTGAAAGCAGGTGCTTTGGTTTACGCCCTTAAGACCTCACACACGTCTTGATATGGCCTGAAGTGGTTGCATGGCAGCAATGCCCGGGCGCAGCCTCTGATGACATCACCTTATCCTGTCCTTACTGCACAGCATCATCACTTCATGATGACTTCCTTCCCGGGATTTATCCCTGTTTCTTTCTGATTTCCTGGACTGCTCTGACCGGCAGGTACTGCCATCTGTCAGAGAGTATGTAATGTCAGTGTCTATGCAGCCGACTGCGGCCTTTGCCGCAACACAGCGGCCGGTTTTCTCAAATCATTGTGACGAGCTTAGCCATGCAGCATAACTTTCCTTTACGCCCTCTTTTCTTTCTTCACATTTTTATTATCGTGCTCAGTAACTACGCTGTGCAGATACCAATTACCGTACTGGGTATTGAGACTACAGTAGGTACTTTCACCTTTCCTTTTGTTTTCGTTACCACTGATCTGACCGTACGTCTGTACGGTGCACAAAAGGCCCGTCAGGTAATTTTCTATGCAATGATTCCGGCTCTGATTGCCTCCTACATCGTAGGAACCATCTTTGCCCATGGTGATTACCAGGGTTTTGGTGCCCTTACCACATTCTCTATCTTTGTTTTCCGTATCGCAGCTGCATCCTTTGGTGCCTACCTGTTAGGTCAGCTCATGGACATCCTGGTCTTCCAGCGCCTGCGTGCCATGAAAGCCTGGTGGCCAGCTCCTGCAGCCTCATCTTTCTTTGGCAATCTGCTCGACACCTTTGCCTTCTTCTCCATCGCTTTCTACCAGTGTGTGGACCCTTACATGGCAGAGAACTGGGTAAGCCTTGCCTGGGTAGACTATGCTGTTAAGCTGCTGGTATGCCTGGCTATCTTCGTCCCAATTTACGGCATGTTCCTGGCATTCCTGTCCAAGTATGTTTTCCGCCGTCCACTCAACGAAACCGGCATCCTCAACTGATAACACCGGCCTGAATGCCTGGCATTCCGTCAGGTCATTAATGGCCTGATGCCAGCAAAAAAAAATCCCCGCAGGATCTCAGTCTTGCGGGGATTTTTTGTTTCTGACGCATGCCCGCAGCAGGACGGCGAGGGCGCAGCTGTCCAGGCTGAAGCGCGTTCGCGGCTGGCCCGGTGCAGTCGAGGGATAAGCTGTCCGGGTGGAGGGGCGTTCGCGGCTGGCCTGGGGCAGTCGAGGGAGCCGCTGTCCAGGTGGAGGAGCGGGGGCTGCTGTCCGGGTGCAGGCTGGCTGTCAGTTAAGACCAAATTCGTCCTGAGCCATGCGCTTAATGCGGCGGAACATGGTGCGGAACATCAGAGGTACGCTGTCAGCGCCACGCTGCTGCATTGCCTCACCTGCCAGAATAGCAAGTCCCGGCTTGCCTGTCTTGTGAATTGCCTGAGAAATAACCTTGTCAGAGTTCATGTTGAGGCGGGACAGTTCCTGGTCATCAAGGGCGCCGTACATGGCATTGGCTGCACGGCCGCATTCTCTTTCAAAGGTGTGCTCGCGGTCTTTGTCACCAAGGTGCATCAGAGACTTCTCTGCAAGAGCCTTGATATTTCTCAGAGCCTGAAGCTGCTCTTCAAGAGTAAGGCTGCGGGTTACAGTACGGCCCCTCCTGCTGTGCTTTAACTCAGGAATTTCAGTTGCCGGCAGATGGCTCTGAGCCCTGGCTGCGGCTGAAGCTGTATGCATCTTCTCAGGGCTGCGACGGTTATGAACAGCCATGTTGTTACTGCGCTGCTTTTTGCTTTTTTTCTGGGCCTTTTTGCAGTCTGCATACCATTTTTGCTGGATCATGTTCTCGTTCTTGCGTGCCTGCTTCATAAGACGGGCACACAGGTTAAGGGAGCGGTTGAGCATGCGGGTCTGACGGGCAGTCATGCGATCGCCGTTATGAGGCATCTTGTTGATCTGGCGGGTCAGATAGTTTTCCAGATTAGATACGTCCATGACACTGATTTCAGTGATATCAATAACCTCAGTACCTGAGCTGCGGCCTCTGTGCTTGCCTTTTTTGACAATGGTCCTGAGTATTTCAGAGGTATCGTTGATGTTCAGGTCAATCAGGGTCTTGATAATGGTGTTAAGTGAGTGATGCTTGAGCGTGTAGTCACTGCGTTTGAGCTCAGGCTGCTCCATACCATTCTGAGCCTCAGTGCTTTCCCTGGCAGCAGCACTGTCATGCTCCACCTCATGCTCCTGGCCCTCAGGGGCAGGTGCGTCAGCACCTGCTTTGGCGCTGGCGCCTGAGCTGGCGCCAGCGTCTGTCTCAGCTGAGGCAGGTGCAGCTGCAGCAGCATCCAGCGCTGGTTCTGCTTTGGCTTCGGCAGCTGATGTCCGGGCCTGAGCCTGGAGTGAGGCAGAAGCCGGGGGTATGTCTGAGTCTGATGGCGATGACAGGTCTGGGGCTGAGTCCTGGCTGTCGCTTTCATTTTTGGTTATGGAAAGCGTCCTGTGCAGGTTGTCAGGGCTCAGGTCTTCCTTGAGACTCTGCGGGTCAATCAGGTCTGAAACATTGATGTCCGAGATAAAGTCCGGGGCTCTGGTGTTTAATATCTGTCGCAGGGTAACACCGGCAGCCTTCTGGTAAACATCAGCAAAGCCTGAGGTGTACATATAGTGCTCAATATCCACATGAGGCATGACACTGAGGCGATCAGACAAGTTGCGCGAGCCTACAAATTTTCTGACCTTGGCTGCGTAGTTCTTGCCGGCATCGTCACCATCAGTCAGTACGTGGAAGCTGATGCCCAGCTGTCGAGCCAGAAGCATCAGAGGATCCAGGCCACACTGGGCAAACTCGATAAGTCTGATACCATTACATGCCAGGTTGATGCCCAGCACTGAGGCCATTTCATTGAGCAGCCATATCTCGGTCTCACCCTCTACCAGAATCCAGCAGCGGGCAAACAAGGCGTCCGGACGGCTCATGCGAATGTGAAAAGCAATCTTGCGCTCATCATCATCAACGCTGAAGGCTTTTTCATGAATACGGTAGCAGCGTACGTCATAGAACTGCTTGCACAGGCGGCGCAGGCTGTTGAGTGAAATGGCTGACAGAAGCTGGGATGAGTTGGTGGTAACCACTTTCTGTACTGGCAGTAACTGAAGAATGGACCACAGGTTAAGCAGCAGGGTTGGGTGGAAACGGCTCTCGATATCCTCAAGAATCAGTATCGGGCGGGAGTACTCGTCAATTTCGCGCTGTCCCTTGGACATGAGCAGAGCTCCAGCCAGCAGCGACAGCAACAGCTTGGGGCGTGATGGCTTTTCATCAGCAACAGCTGCCTTAAGGGCACTCAGTGAGGCTATGGAAACGGGGCTGCTGATAATTTCGCGGGCAGTACGTGGGCGGGCGCTGACAGGGTTAAGTTCCTGATTGCCAAGGCTGGTCTGGTAGCTGGTCAGGTACTTGGAGGCAATGGTGTTGAGTACCTCAACAGCATCGTTCATTCGGGCCGAGTTGAGGTCTTCATCTGTGGCGATGCTGGCAAAGAAGTGGGATATGGCCTGACAGGTCTCATTGTCAAAGTCCTGATTGATAATTGAGGTGCCTGAGGCCATGCTGAAGCTGTCGTCCTGGTCCTGAGCGTGCTTGCTCGAAGACTCAAGAGGCTTATACATACGACGGTCACGCAGACGCAGCAGAGGGTTGAGTAAAATCAGTTGTCTTACCTGCTCCTGGCAGTCAGGGTAGGGACGGCCGTTTTCATTGAGCAGCTCATGAACGGTTACAAACTCAGGCTGCTCAGCGCTTTCGTCAGTCTGTGCGTCGGTGACAAACGAGGCAGAGACTCTGTAGTGAATGCGCCAGCGGCCATCCTCGCCTGGCCAGCTGACATTTTTAAGACACTCAAAGCGCTCAATAGAGTTGAGCTGACCGTATTTGCTTTCGCAGAAAAACAGGTCAATGACAATGCTATCGGCTTTGTCCTTGTAGACATCGCTGCTGAAAAAGTTCAGGTCTTCCTGCACACACTGCAGTCCCTCACGATTGAGTTCACTGCATTGAGCAAGGGTGCTCTGGGCTCTGGCAATACGTTCGCGGCTTGAGCTTCTTGAAGGGGCTTCATCATTGCAGGGGCCATGATCAGCATGACCGTGATGACGGGACCTGCTTTCATGGGCATGTTTTTTACGCTTGCTGTTATCCCTCTTCATCTTTTTGCAGCGGGCCGTCCAGGTTTGCGGTTCCTCACATGGGAAGTCCACAATATGCAGTATGCGGCCGTGACCTGACGGGGCCGGAACACTGTAGTAGCGGCGCTGATATTCAGGGGTGTTGATCACCTTGATCGGTGTTACGCCCTCAAGCCCAAGCTCGGCAAGCTTGTCAGCTCCATGTACATTGTGCCGTGACTCAGGCGCTTCAGGAGGCAGCCTGTCACGCCCGTGCTGAGCATGGCTGTGAGCATGGGCATGGGCAGTGTCCTGGCCATCGTCATGGCAACTGCCATCGTTCTGGCCGCCGCCATCGCTGCTGCCATGGGCAGCGTTGCTGCTCTGGTCGATTCTGTTTTCAGGGGAGTATGGCTGGTCGGCAGCTCCGGCTGAGCCTGATGCTGTCGGATCAGGCAGGGTATCGGAGTCCTCGTAATCTGAACTCAGTCTGATTGGGATGTACAGGTCATCCGGACTGAAGCGGCACAGCTTTGTATGACCCTTACCCAGGACCATATAAAGCGCGCTTAACAGTGAAGATTTACCCCATGCGTTTTCACCAATCAGTACAGTGGTGTCCTTTTCAAGGTCCACTGTCAGATGTCTGATACCGTGGAAGTTCTGAACTTCAGCTCGCTGCAGATACATAATCCACCCCCTAAATATTCATCAATGACTTTACAGTATCACGAATAAAGACGGGGCGCCGGGCTTATTGTCCATAAGCATGATGATGATCAAAGACTGAATTGTCCAAACATGCATGACATCTTTTGATGCAAGTTTGCAGGCTGCCCGCAGACCAGTTGTAACCTGATTGTAACGGACTGTCAAAGGCCGGAAAACACATAGCCCGGCATAGTGCCGGGCTATGGTCTGCAAGGTCCTGCCTGCAAGCCGTGAAGGCAAGGAGGCAGTGCAGCATTGATTATGCTGACCTGCCAGCCGGGGCGGCAGGCATGCACTGAGGCACAAGCCTATTTTTGCTGTGCCTTTTTCATGTTATCGATTGCCTGCTGGCAGTGGTCCTGAAATTTCTTCAGCCATCCGGCCTCATCATCTTTCCAGCCCTCAGGCAGCTCAAGGTGAGTGTAAGCAGATGGCTTAAGTGATGGCTTTGCCTGTTTCATGCTCAGCTGGTGCAGGCCGTTGGCGCGCCAGCGTAAGGAGTCAAAGTAAGGGCAGAGGCCGCAGACATCACGGCACATGTTTTCAGCCATGTGGGCAGATCCGGTCAGAGAGGATATGACCAGATTGCTCAGAGAGATGAGGGCAATCAGCCCTTTGATATCACCCTGGCTGGCAAGGTTAATGATATTGCTTTGAGTCAGCAGGGAGCTGTCTATTTCGTTTTCAAAAGCGCTGCTGGCAACGAAGAAAACATCAGGGTTACGGGCAGCAAGCTCATTGCTCATGCTCAGCCACTGCTCAGGGGTAAAGTTAAAGCCCAGCTTGGTAATGGTGACTGCAAGAGGGTTAATCATGACCAGGTGCGGCTGCTTTTGCTCATCCCAGCCACGGCTCTTAAGCTCAGATACAATTTTCTCCCTGACAGCTTCATCAGCTTTCAGGCAGATGTCATTGAAGTCAGCCTTTTCAAAGGCCTCATCATAAAGGGGCGGATTGAGCTGACGGATCAGCTTCTGGTAGCAGAAGATTTCCTGCTGCTTCTTGCGGCTGAAATGAGGAGTGAAATGCAGGCGTGGGGTATAAAGAGCCGGCAGATAGCTGAAAGTCAGCACCATAGGGCTTTTTGACTTGAGGGCGGCTTTAATAACACTCTTCTGGCGGTGGGTAAGCACAATGACATCAGCAACAGGATGCACGCCATGCTCATCTTCATAGCCATTGGCTTCCTTAATCAGAAGCTCCTCGACCTCATGTTCAGGACGGTCAAATACGTGTACTGTTTTGTCAATGAAATCAATGCATTCAAACAGGTCACGGGCAATACCATTGACCAGGCAGACCAGCTCGGCATCAGGATACATTTGCCTGATGATTTTCAGAGCTGGAATATAGAGCAGGGTGTCTCCAAGGCCAGAGTGGGCGGTGAAGAGAATTCTTTTAGCTTTGATTTTCATCTTAAAACCTGCACCTGACCTGCCGCCTCATAGTATGAAACGCAAGCCGGGGCGTCCTGAAAAAAGTTAATGAATGCCTTGAATCTGCCACATGACATTAAGCGACAGGTACTGCAGCGTTCTGCTGATATGCTTTATAAAGCAAACAGTGACGTGTTTTATGGGGTGCCAGGCAGTGGCCGACTATGAGCGGCGCTGCGTGTCATGGCTCAGCCAGCGCAGCTCGGCCTGAGCAGCATGATCAAGAATGGCCCTGTGGTCATGGCGCTGGCCGGGCGTACTGCTGCGCTGTCAGCACCGGGAACCATGTAAGTATATAACAGCTGGTAATCATGCTGGCTGATGCTGCAGCTGCAGCTGCGGCTGCGTCTGCCTTGCCTTTGCCGGGCAGAGCGTGCCTGTACATCTGACAGACAGGCAGCACAGCATGTATGACAAATGCCTTGTGTGTGCCGGAGATTGCGACCTCAGGTTACTTACTCGATGTTCTGGACCTGCTCGCGCATCTGGTCGACCAGAACCTTGAGCTCAACGGCTATATTAACCAGATTTACTGTTGCGGCCTTGGAGCCCAGAGTATTGGACTCTCTAATCAGCTCCTGCATAAGAAAATCGAGCTTCTTACCGGCCGGGGCATAACTGCCAGCTGAGGTATTGAGAATGTCGGTTACAGTCTTGAGGTGACAGTTGAGGCGGTCATACTCCTCGGCAATGTCATACTTCTGGGCCAGCATGGCAATTTCCGAGTGGATACGCTCAGCCGGGATGTCTATTTTCATGGCCTCAATCTTTTCGAGCATGCGGCAGCGCTCGCGATCAACAAGCTCATGGCGCTGACTGTCGACCATGTGCAGCAGTTCGTGAATGGCGTTTATCTTCTCAGTCATAACCTCTCTGAGTACCTGACCTTCACGAATACGCTGCTCATCGAACTTTGCTATGGCCTCATCCATGGTTTCCATGAAAAGAGCCTGCAGCTGCTCATCAAGTACTACTGCCTCACAGTCAGAGCTGCCCTCATCACTCTTTATGAGACCCTGAATCATGCCTGGCATGCTGAGCAGTGCAACAGGATCGATGCTGTAAAGACCGCTTTTTACCATGGCACTTGAGCTCATCGCTTCATGCACCTCGTCAAGACGGGAGATCATTGACTTGAGCATCTGTCTGTTGAGGGTAAGCTCTGATGCACCGGCAGGAGTCCAGTTCACTGAGATATTGAGCTTGCCTCTTTTGATGTTTGAAGAGAGGCGACGTCCCATTTCAAGCTCCAGTGCTCCCAGATCGCAGTTGCTTGAGAATACAGTTTCCAGATAGCGGCTGTTTACAGCTTTGATGCTGATGATAAGTGAGCCCCTGGCATCAGCTCTGTGGACAGAGGAAAAGCCGGTCATGCTTTTCACTATGCCGCACTCATCAGAGCAGCTGTTAACTGCAGAATTAAGATCATTGGAAGACACGGACAGGGTACTCCTAACATTTAGAGACGACAGGCTTATGCGCGGGCTCTTTCCGGCCGGGCAGCACTGTGAATATGCAGCCTGGCAACGGCAGAAAACAGGCTACATGATAATTCCACTGGACCAAATCTAACAAGTATCGACTGGCTGTTTGATCCCGTCAGCAAGCCGGATTTACGCCGCTGTCACGGATGCTGGAAATATCGTGCCCCAATGGGACATACACAGTCTGCATGGCAGGGCCAGTTTTTATGACAAAAATGCGATTTTAGCTTTAAATGCGGGGCCAAGATCGTTAAGATCCTGTTTGTAATTTTGATGCATGTCATTACCGCACTCTCTGCATCCTGATCAGGCCGGCGAGCCTTGCCTGCAGAGCGTCGTATTCATGTTGTTTTGATGACGTTGGTAGACCATGGCTAAGAATATTCTGTTAATTTCAGGCGGCGACAGCTCTGAACACGATATCTCCATTATTTCCTCAAAGTATGTTGAAGAGCAGCTGAGCAAGAACAGTGAGTTCAAGGTTATCAGCTGTGTGCTGCATAATCATCAGTTTAATCTTGCTGATGGCGCCGTGGGCTACTTTACGACAGGTAACAGCTTTGTCATCACTGCAGCTGATGGCAGTACCTCTACTGTAAGTATCGACTGTGCCGTTCCATGCCTGCACGGCTTCCCAGGAGAGACCGGTGACATTCAGTCCCTGCTTGAGCTGCACTGCGTTCCATACATCGGATGCCGTGGTGAGGCCAGCATCAACTGTTTTAATAAGGTAACCACCAAGTTTTACCTTGATGCTCTTAAGATCGATAACACTCCTTCCATGTTTATTGGCGATCTCAGCGAGAGCAGCCTGCGCAAAGCCCATGAGGCTTTCAAGGACTTTGGCGGCGATATTTATGTCAAGGCAGCAAACCAGGGGTCCTCAATTGGCTGCTACCACGTAACCAGTGAGGACGATCTCGACAGAGCTCTCAAGGATGCCATTGCCCTGAGTGAACTGGTGCTGATTGAAAAGACTGTGGAGCACCGTGAGCTCGAGGTTGCAGCCTTTGAGTATCAGGGCAGGCTGCATCTGACCAGCCCAGGTGAAATCTTCATTCCAGAAGACCGCTTCTATACTTTCGATGAAAAGTACAGCTCAACCAGCAGCTCCACTACTACAGTAGTGGCTGAAGGTCTCAACGAGCTGCAGCTGAGCATTATCCACAGCATGGCTGAGCGCGCCTTCCGTGGTCTGCACCTGCGTCACCTTTCCCGCATTGATTTCTTCCTGGCAAAGGACGGCCAGATTTACATTAATGAAATCAACACCTTCCCGGGCATGACACCAATCTCCATGTTCCCTAAGCTGGTTGAGCACAGCGGCATTAAGATGTCTGATTTCCTGACCGACTGCGTCAACGAGGCTATCAAAGAGGGCGTATAAACGTCCCCTGATGCAGGGCCAGGACATCCTGGTGCTGCTCCGGCACATGGCGCTGCTCCGGCATCTGGTACCTGCATATCCACCTGCAACATCAGCCACAAAGGGCTCTGCAGGCAGGACAAATTTTCAGTCACTGTATCCTGACATCAGCGATAACGGCCCTCCGGCTGTCAGATGGTCAGGACAGTGATTTTATTTTTCCCGGAGCAGCGCAGCTGCACAGTCTGACATTTCATTTTTAGACAGGGGTTCCTTGCTGCATGACCGATCATGAGAAGCACAATTCTGATAATGCCAAAACCATGGACAAACCATCTGCACTTTCAGGCAATGCCTTGAACGCTCAGGACAGCACCTGCCCTGAAAAGCCGCTGAATACAGCAAAGGAGCACACTGCAAAGGACCAGGAGGGGGCACAGCCAGCCCAGCCCGACGCTGCAGCGCCAGATGCCGCACAGGCAGCATCTGTCGCTGAGTCCGCCACGGCTGATGCCGCTGCATCAGCAGCTGGTTCTGCCACTGGATCCGCAGCTGGCTCTGCAGCTGAAAGTGCTGAGGATCTGGAGCATGAAAGAAAGCTTGCTCAGGAGGCCATGAAAAGTCAGTATCACCCAATAGTGCTCAGTGACCTGTCGACTCAGGAATCGACCTCATTTATCCGTGGTTACAAGCTGTTCTGGCCGTTTTTAAAGCCATATATCTGGATGGCTGTGCTGGGCATTGCTCTGACCATTCCTGTAGGCGCACTCGATGCTGTTATTGCGCTTTTCCTCAAGCCTTTTACCGACAATGTCATGGTCGCTCAGAATGTTGAGGCTGCCTACTATGTACCCCTGGTAATCATCGGCTTTACCCTGATACAGGGCCTGTTCATATACCTGTCGTCCATTGTGAACAGCTACGTGGGCGGTGCCATCAATCTGCTCATCAGATCAAAACTCTACAGCAAGCTTCTGTCCTTTGATACGCGCTTTTATGATGCCAACAACTCTGGCTCAGTAATCATGCGCTTCTTTAACGATGCCGAAACCGCATCATCAGGCCTGATTTCCAACTTCAAACTCTTCCTGACCAAGCTCTTTTCTTCGCTCTCGCTCATTGGCGTGCTGCTGTATAACTCCTGGGAGCTGACCATTATTGCCATAGGCGTGGTGCTCTTCCTCATCCTGCCTATGCGTATCGTGCGCCGCAAGATCAAGAAAATCGTTAACAAGTCAGTATCAGCATCTACAGGCCTTATCACTTTCTATAACGAGACCACCTCAGGCTCACGTGTTATCAAATGCTTCAATCTCAAAGACTATATGTATGAGACCTTCAGGGGGCAGGCTGTCTTTCTGTTCAAGATGAGCATGAAGATGGTGCGTGACACCAACTGGCTCTCACCTGTAATGCACCTTGTCAGCTCACTTGGTGTAGGTGCCGTGCTGTACTTTGGCGTGGACATGATTATCAGAGGCGAGATTACCTCAGGTGAGTTCGTCTCCTTCCTTGCAGCGCTCATTATGCTCTACACCCCTTTAAAGAGCATTGGCAACAACTACATCCAGGTGCAGACCGCCCTGCTGGCTCTTGACCGTATCAATCAGCTGCTTGAGTATGAGTCCTTTGAAAGCGGCAAGAACGAGGGCAATATCCGTCTTGAGGGTATCAGAGACAGCATTGAGTACTCCCATGTCGCATTCTCCTATACAGGAGAGACCGATGTGCTCAAGGACATCAGCTTCAAGGTAAGAAAGGGCCAGAAAGTGGCCCTGGTGGGCAACTCAGGTGGCGGCAAGAGTACCGTATGCTCCCTGATTACCCGTCTTTATGAAGTGCGCTCAGGTACCATCAAAATCGATGGTATCGATATTCGTGAGTACACTCTGGAGTCTCTGCGCAGCCAGGTCTCCTACGTGTTCCAGGATAACTTCCTTTTTGCTGGAACCATCAGACAGAACATTATGTTCGGCAAGCCTGATGCTACCGAAGAGGAGCTGGAAAATGCCGTCAGAAGTGCTTTTCTCGATGAGTTTATCAGCACACTGCCAGACGGCCTTGACACCACTATAGGTGAGCGCGGCGTAAGTCTGTCCGGCGGCCAGAAGCAGCGTGTAGCTATTGCCCGAGCCATTATCAGAAATGCTCCTCTGGTAATTCTGGATGAGGCTACCTCAGCTCTTGATAACCGCTCGGAAAAGGTAGTGCAAAAAGCTCTGGACAGCCTGATGAAGGGCCGTACCACTCTGGTTATTGCCCACCGTCTCTCTACCGTACGTGATGCTGACATCATTATGGTGGTCAACGACGGCTACATAGTTGAGCAGGGCAACCACGAGCAGCTGCTTGCTGCCAACGGAGCATATGCAAATCTGTATAACTCCCAGTTCAAGACAGCCGCTGTAGCCGCAACCAGCGCCAGCGACAATGGTGCAGCCAGCGCCGAAGCTGACGGCGCAGCAGCCGAGGCTGCTGCCGGAGCAGCCGCGACTGCGGCAGCAGAGCCGGCCATGGCAGGCACAGGGTCTGTAAGGTAGCCGGAGGCTGGCTCCGGCTGACCGGCCGGGGCTTTGCAGCCAGCCAGACAGCAATGACATTCCCATAGACCTGTTCAGGGCGTGGAAATGGCGATAAAAAAGGTCAGGATGAAGTCCTGACCTTGTTTTTTGGTGTCTATCTGATAGGGTGTAACATTCGACAATAACATGTGGATTCTGGACATATGCCTTTAACCCTGCCTGATGATTTTGGTAATACCCCTAAGCGTGAGCTCAAGATTCCTGAGGGTATGAACAGTCTGCTTATGCAGGTCTGCTGTGCCCCTTGCTGCGGTGCAGTTCTTGAGTGCTTCAAGCATCACAACATCAGTCCTACTCTGTTTTTCTACAATCCTAATATTCACCCACGTGCCGAATACGAAAAGCGCCGCGATGAGCTCATTGAGCTGGCAAAGCTGCTTGAGTTTGACTACATCATCCCTGAGTATGATCCCAAGCCATGGTTTGCCAAGGTTAAAGGCCTGGAGCATGAGCCGGAGCGTGGTGCCCGCTGCTCTGTATGTTTTGGCGACCGTCTGCTGGCAACTGCCATGTATGCCAAAGAGCACGGCTTTTCCCATTTCACCACTACCCTTGCAACCTCACGCTGGAAGAACAAGAAGCAGGTAGATACTGCCGGTTTTGCAGCTCAGGAGGCCAGCGGCGTTCCTTACTGGAGCGAGGACTGGCGCAAGGAAGGTCTGGTAACCCGCCGTTATCAGCTGGTAAAGGAGTTCAACTTCTACAATCAGCTGTACTGCGGCTGCATCTACTCAAGGGATAACGACGCCTGGCAGAAGGACGCTCCTGAGACCATCAGAGGCATTAATGCCCCTGTAGGTGCTGACAGCGACGCCGTAGCCGGCTCTGGTGCCGTTGCCGGTGTATCATGCTCCACAGCAGCAGGCCGCGAGGCTCAGGCTGCCGCCATGGTCAGTGCAGCAGCTGCAGTTGATGCTGCAACTGGCATGATTGACGAAGCTGCCAAAGACCTGCCATTTGATCTTAAGCAGGACATGAACTGCATGTGCTAATCAGCAGTAAGCTCAATTCTGGTTACAAAAAGGGACAGCCCCTATTCAGGGGCTGTCCCTTTTTTACAGCCTCAGGCCAGATCAGGCCTGGACGGATCCGGTCGGGGCAGGCCATTGCAGTACGGCAACGGTCTGGCCATGTCCTGTCCAGCCAGGCCTGACCATGCCCTGTCCAGCCAGGCCTTATTATGCCAGGGGATGTCAGGCATGCAGGCAATGGCCTTGCAGGCAAGCGGGGCGGGCTTATCAGGCTCCGTACTGCTCTCTGTAGGCAATCATGTCATCAAGGTGGGCGCTCAGCTGGGCATCGTCCTTGATGTAGGTAACCAGATCATCAAAGGATACGATGGAGACAATTTCTATGCCCAGAGTACGGCGGGCCTCATCGATGGCGCTCTCGTCGGTCTGGCCTTTTTCCTTGCGGTTAAGGGCGATCAGGGCAGCCTTGAAGTGGGCTCCATTGGCCTTGATGATGGCGTCGGACTCACGAATGGCAGTGCCGGCGGTGATAACGTCATCAATAAGCATGATGTCGCCCTTGAGAGGAGCACCTACCAGGTTGCCGCCCTCACCATGGTCCTTGGCTTCCTTACGGTTAAAGCACCATGGCACATTTACCTTGTGCTCGGAGCTCAGAGCCATGGCTGTGGCGCAGGCAAGAGGGATACCCTTGTAGGCAGGTCCAAAAAGCACATCAAATGAGATTTTGCTGTCCACCAGGGCATGGGCGTAACAGGAGCCCAGGGTGTAAAGATCCTCACCTGTGCAGAAGCCTCCGGCATTGAAGAAGTATGGGCTCTGTCGGCCTGACTTGAGGGTAAAGCTGCCAAACTTTAAAACACCACGCTTCAGAGCAAGTTCAATAAATCTGCGCTGGTAATCCTGCATTGCTGCTCTCCATAAAAATACAGCCCGGATATCCAGGCTGTTTGATTGAAAAAATTCTGCTGGTCTTGTCACTCAGCAAGCCGGGCAGTCCGCCAGGCTTCGCCAGCCGCCATGCTGCCAGCCGCCATGCTGCCTGCCGGCCACCTGGGTGGTAGCTGAATGACGGACGGACGGGCAAATGGCGCGGTGCCTGCACTGAGGCAGGCTTTGCGCCTGCTGTGGCCGACTGTGGTTATCAGGCGCGGCGCCAGGTGGTTCCTGAAGGGCCGTCTTCAAGCACAATGCCCATCTCGGTCAGCTTGTTGCGGGCCTCGTCAGCTGCAGCAAAGTCCTTGCGGGCGCGGGCCTCACGGCGCTGCTCAATCAGCGACTCAATCAGAGCTGTCTCATCATCACTGGCACCATCTGACTGACCCTGGAGGTATTTGACCGGATCCTGATACAGAAGTCCGAGGATGCCGCCCAGCTCGACTAGTCGGCCAGCAAGGCCCTCAGCCTCGGCGCCTGAGGAAGTGTTTACAGCTTTGGCCAGCTCGAACAGCACAGAAATGGCTCCAGGAGTGTTGAAGTCATCGTCCATGAAGGTGTTGAAGCGCTCAACGAACTCCTCACCACCGGCAGCAGGGCCGACCTTGACGTCGCGCAGTGCTGTATACAGACGGGACAGAGAAGCGCGGGCGTTATTGAGGTTATCCTGAGAGTAGTTCAGGGCGCTGCGGTACTGGGCAGAAAGCAGGAAGTATCTGACTGTTTCGGCATCATACTGCTCAAGGACATCACGGATGGTGAAGAAGTTGCCCAGGGACTTGGACATCTTTTCATCATCAATCATCACCATGCCGGAGTGCATCCAGTAGTTGACGTAGCTGGTATCGTGAGCACAGCAGCTCTGGGCAATTTCGTTTTCGTGGTGCGGGAAGATAAGGTCTGAGCCGCCGCCATGAATATCAAATTTGTTACCCAGCAGTCTGGAGTTCATGGCAGAGCACTCAATGTGCCAGCCTGGACGGCCCTTGCCCCATGGGGAGTCCCACTCAGGCTCACCTGGCTTGGCCATCTTCCAGAGCACAAAGTCAAAAGGATTGCGCTTGGACTTCTGTACTTCAACACGGGCACCGGCCTCAAGCTCTTCGAGCTTCTGACCTGACAGTCGGCCGTAGTTCTTAAACCTGTCGATGGCGAACATGACGTCGCCATTGTCAGCAACATAGGCAAAGCCCTTGCTGATGAGCTTTTCTACCAGGGAAATGATCTCAGGGATGTTTTCCGTTGCTCGTGGCTCAAAGTCTGGACGGGCGATATTGAGGCGGTCAAAATCGCTGTACATCTCTTTGATAAAGTTCTCAGACAGCTCACGTGGGTCGATACCTTTCTCATTGGCGCGGCGGATGATTTTGTCATCGATGTCGGTGATGTTACGGACATACTTGACCTTGTAACCGCGATGGCGCAGGTAGCGGACAATCATGTCAAAACATACGAAGGTACGGGCATGACCAATGTGGCACAGGTCGTATACGGTTACGCCGCATACATACATGCCTATCTCACCTGGGACAAGAGGGACGAAGTCCTCTTTCTGTCGGGTGAGGGTATTGTGAATCTGTAGCATATTAATCTCACACAAACTGGCTGTCTGATGTGCTAAAGTTAGGTATTAGTAATTTGAGCACTAATTTTATCAAGCAAGGGTTAGAAATGGTAATCATTAAGACAAATCTTGGTGATATTGTTATCGAGTTAAACACCGAGAAGGCACCTGTTACCTGTGAGAACTTCTTAAACTATGTAAAGAAGGGCTTCTACAACGACACTATCTTCCATCGCGTCATTCCTGGCTTCATGATTCAGGGTGGCGGCATGACTGCTGATATGGAGCAGAAGGATACCGATGCCCCTATCAAGAACGAGGCTGACAATGGCCTTGCCAATGACAAGTTCACCATTGCCATGGCACGTACCAACGATCCTCACTCTGCAACCAGCCAGTTCTTCATCAACACCGTTGATAACGACTTCCTCAACTACAACATGAAGGAGCAGAACTGGGGCTATTGCGTATTTGGCAAGGTCGTAAAGGGCGAAGACGTTGTATTAAAGATCCAGTCTGTTAAGACTGACAACAACAAGTGGTTCCCACACCGCGATGTTCCAGTTGAGACAGTTATCATTCAGTCCGCTGAAGAAATCGACTCCATTCCTGAGTAACAGCTCACTTTGAGCAGTCATTGCCGCTCCGGCGCCCATGGCTGCCCGCAGCCAGGCTGGCCATGCACGGCAGCCATACCGGCCACACCCGGCAGCCATACCGGCTGTCCCAGGCCGCTGCCATGTCAGTGCCTGGCTGCCACCATGGCTGCACCGGCACACAAGAGGCATGTGCGGCACTGCAGGTCATGTCATCAGATATGACAGCTGTGCCAGACAGTCCTGAATCTGTCGATATGGCTAAGCCGGATACTGTATCATTTAGAATAAGAGGGTCTGAGGTCTGTATCTTATACGGGCATCAGGCCTTTTTTCATATGGACATAACAGTGTCCGAATGAGATGTCTGTATTTCCGGTTTACGAGGAAGGATGGATGGCCATATATATAACAGCTGACCTTCACCTTGCGGCGTCTAACAGCACACTGCTTGATGCATTTGAAACTTTCGTCGCAGCGCTCAATGTCGGCGATGAACTGTACATTCTTGGTGATCTGTTCAACTTCTTTGTAGGACTGGACAGTCATAATGAGGCACAGAACAGGGTTTCAAAAGTTCTCCATCAGGCAAAGGAGCGCTGCATTGCCTCATATTTTGTCAGGGGTAACAGAGACTTTCTCATGACCGGGCAGGAGGCTGATATCCTGGGCATGAGACTGCTTGATGAGCATACTGTTATCAGGCGTTTTGGACATGTGATGCTGCTTACCCATGGTGATCTGCTCTGTACCAATGACCGCTCCTATCTGCGCTATCACCGAACTGTAAACCAGCCATGGCTGCAGCTGCTCTTCCGCTCACTGCCTCTTTCGCTAAGGCGCGCCATTGCCTCCAGAATAAGGGAGCAAAGCCAGGAGGCCTACAGCTCAAGGCGTGACCCTGATATATATGGAGTGGTACCGGAGTCGGTATCGCAGATGTGCCGCGATCAGAGCAAGGACTACGTACCGGAAAGCCCTGGTGAGGAAAGCCTGCGCATTACAGACGTAGTTCACGGACACATTCATGAGTTCAGCAGCTTTGCCGGCGAGCATGAGGATTATGACCATCGATACGTTATGGGCTCATGGGGCCAGAACTACAGCTGCCTGTGCGTTGATGAACACGGCAACTGCGAGATGATTGAAAGACCGGTTCAGGAGCTCCTTGAGACCGGCAGGATTCACCACAGCCTCACGACCGCCCCGGCCGCCCAGACCGCTCCTGCCTTCCAGACCGCCCCGGCCAGCCAGATCAGTCCGGGCGCCCAGACCGCCCCTGCCGCCCCATTAGCCGCTGCGGCAGCGCAGCCTTCAGATTCTTCTGCAGAGGCAGAGACCTCAGGCACAACTTTATAGGGCCGGAGACAGTGGATGCAGGCCAGGTGTGCTGCGCACCATTGCCCAGTCTCAGTGCTCAGTCAGGCTGAGGCCGGTTGAGCTTGTAAGAGCAGGGGCAGAGGGTTGCGAGTGTATGTTAAAGGGGCTTTCCAGACAGCAGGCTGAAGAGGAAGTGCATGTGGCTGTGCACCGGGCTTTGTTCATGACCCTGTACCTGACTCTGCCCCGGGCTTTGTTCATGACCTTGTATCTGACTTTGCACAGGGCTTTATTTATGGTCTGGAGCCTGACCATGCGCCTGATTTTGCACTGTGATTTGCCGGGCTGTCTTGTGTGACGAGTTGCCGGAAATACAGGCTTTATTTGATGTACTGGGCATTAATTTGGTGCCTGGGTATGCAACTATAATTCAGTGTGTTAATTTAAGCACTTGCGGAATCTTGCACTGTGAAATATGCCTTTTTATTTGGGGTCAGCGGCCTGTAAAATCAGTATTGTTGGGAATTTGCCCCGCCTGTGACATGGACTGCCTGAGTAATTCCGGATTTATCTTGCATTAATTTGTCAACTTAATGCGCTTATCTCAATTGCTTTTGCCTGGTGTATGCTAAGATATCCACCAGCATAATTTCTTAGGAGTAGATTTATGAGCGACAAAATTGTACATCTGACAGATGATACTTTTGAGTCTGAGGTTGTAAAGTCCGACAAGCCTGTATTACTCGACTTCTGGGCTCCATGGTGCGGTCCTTGCCGTATGGTAGGCCCTATCCTTGATGAGCTTGCTGCTGAGCAGGACGATGTCAAGATCTGCAAGATCAACATCGACGAGCACCAGGTTGCAGCTACCAAGTGGCAGGTCATGAGCATCCCTACACTGTTAGTTTTCAACAACGGTGAGATGGTTGGTCAGCACATCGGTGCTATCTCCAAGGCTGATCTTAAGGACTTCATTGCTACTTCTTTACGCAAGTAATCAGTACAGTGATTTCTTATCGGGCCTGCAGCGGGCCCAAATAAAAAAGAGCGCACATGCGCTCTTTTTTATTGGTCGCAAATCAGGCGGCCAGGCTCTCTTGACGTGGCCTCTGCTCCGACCGCCGCTCCGGCCAGGGCCTCCGGGGCCACCTGTGCCGGATGGGGCATCATGGTAAGGGGGGCCAGGGCGGTGGCACCTGCACCAGGGCCTGCAGATGCAGCGTGCTGATTATTTGGCCGGCTCTATGGCCGGCTGCGCAGACTGATTCTGGCGCACTTGAAGCTTATGGTAGTACTTCCTGGCTATCTGGCATTTGAGGAAGAGTATGTGCCTTTCACGTATGGTTCGGCGGAAGTCTTTGCCGGTTGCGCGTTGAACGAGCTTGTAAAAAGGCTTCTTTTCCCAGAAGGTAAAACTGCTCATCAGCTCATTGAGGTTGGTCATGGCGTCAGGGGAACTGAAGAACTTCTCAGTAAGGTCGAGTTTTTCCTGTTCTCCCAGCCTCATAAGGCCATGGGTATAGCCTTTGAGCAGTTCTATGAATACCGACTGATGGAGCTTTTCGTAATAGCCGTACTTTCTTATCAGAGCACAGTTATAGTTGTAGACCTCAAAAATGTAACTCAGGCGGCGGCGCAGCGACAGTGAGTTCTCCGTGAAGATATGCCGGTACAGAACCTCATCAAGGAAGCTTACCCTCTCTGCGCACAGCAGCATATGCAGTGAGCAGCACATGCTGTGACCATTTCTGATATCAGGGAAAGTGATGTTATTAGCTGTCATCAGCTCTCTTCTTATCACACGGGTCCATGGATTGTGAGGCAGATGAGCTGCATGCATCCTGATTGATTCAATGCTGTGTATGTTGATGGCATGCAGGGGCAGATGGTGGGTAATAACCCTGTCTCCGGTCTCATGAGAGTGGGCAATGAAGAGCAGATCTGACTGTTCGGCCTCCATCTTCTCGACGGCTTCGCTAAGAAGCGTGGCAACCATCTGGTCGTCAGAATCAATAAAGTATACGTACTTGCCTGTGGCAACGCTCAGGCCAGCATTACGGGTTGGACCGGCTCCCAGGTTTTTCTCATTGCGCAGAACTTTGATATTTTTGTCTTTGAACCTCTCCTTATAACTGAGGAGGCGCTCGTAGGAACCGTCTTCAGAGAAGTCATCGACGAAGATAAACTCAATGTCCTCAAGAGTCTGATCAAAAACATGCATGCAGCGGTCGTCCATGACATCGGCGCTGTTATAAACGGGTATAACAACAGATACAAGTATGTTTGACATAGGGATTCATCCAGTTACCAGTAAACATGGATCCAAGTATGGAAGAAGTAACCATTTATGTCGTTGATCTGCAACTCATAAATGTCAAATATATCGAAAAATTTCATCTGTCTTTCTGTAACTGGGATCCAGATCAGATTATCGATAGGTCCTTTATATAAGCCGATAACGCTGTAGCCACTGTCAATTTGTCGAATAGTTCCACAAAACAGACTAAAAGTACCAGTATCTGCCCATCTGGAACTGCAGTATCCACATAATGTTTCCGCATGAGCCCTCACCATGGAGTCGCGATATGAGAGCACGGCACGGGTTTACCCATGGAGTGGCCATGTGAGAACACAGCACGGAGTCTCAAAATGGTGAGTATGTCCATGTGCTGCCTGCTGTCCATTTGGGTTTGAGGGCTGGTTATGCCGGCTTGCGTGGGCATAGGGGCAGACCGGTGGGAGGGCAGGGTTACAAATATGGTAAAAAGGCAAAAAAACTTCGAAACCGTATTGCAAACCGCATTTTTATCGGTATAATATGCCCCACAAAATCTGTGCGCCACGTCACAAGTGGTAATGAAATCCCATAAATTGCACAGTCCAGCCCTCCAGTATTAAGACTGTGGCTGAGTTACTCTCCCTGATTTTGGGAGACCTGTATGATAGACCGTCCTCTTGTTCTTATTCCATCAATGTGAATAGGGGCAGGAAGGCATGTGTCTACGTGTTCTTTCTATTTTCGGAGTCTGTAATGCAGAACCAAAGAATTCGGATCCGCCTCAAGGCCTACGACCACAGATTAATCGACCATTCGACTGCTGAAATCGTTGAAACTGCTAAGCGCACTGGCGCTCAGGTTCGCGGTCCGATCCCGCTCCCAACCCGCAAGGAGCGCTATACCATCCTCATCTCCCCACACGTCAACAAGGATGCCCGTGACCAGTACGAGATCCGTACCCACAAGCGTTTAGTAGACATCGTGGAGCCTACAGAGAAGACTGTTGATGCCTTAATGCGTCTTGATCTTGCTGCTGGCGTAGATGTTCAGATCAGCCTTCGCTAACGAGGGGGAAAATTACAATGTCAATCGGTTTAATTGGCCGCAAGCTTGGAATGACCCGCGTATTTAACGAGGACGGTAAGTCAGTTCCAGTAACTGTAATTCAGGTTGAGGCAAACCGCGTCACCCAGATCAAGAATCTGGAGAATGATGGTTACACTGCTATTCAGGTAACCACCGGTGAGCGCAAGGCTTCCCGCATGACCAAGGCTGAAATCGGTCACTTTGCCAAGACCGGTGTTACTGCTGGTCGCGGTTTATGGGAGTTCCGTTTAGAGCCTTCCGAGCTTGAGAAGTATCAAGTTGGCTCTGAGATCAAGGTAGACGCTTTAGAGGGTGTCAGCAAGGTAGATGTCACTGGCCAGTCAAAGGGTAAGGGCACTGCTGGTACTGTTAAGCGTTATAACTTCCGTACTCAGGACTTTACTCACGGTAACTCACGTTCCCACCGTGTTCCTGGCTCAACTGGTCAGAACCAGACTCCAGGTCGCGTGTTCAAGGGCAAGAAGATGGTTGGCCGCATGGGTGGCGAGAAGGTCACTGTTATGTGCTTAGACCTCGTTCGCATCGATGCTGAGCGTAACCTGCTCCTCGTAAAGGGCGCTGTTCCTGGTGCCAATAACGGGGATCTGATCGTAAGGCCAAGTGTTAAAGCTTAACCTGAGGTAAAGGAATCATGGAATTAAAGATGATTGGCGCCGGCAAGCCACTGGAGGTATCTGACACTGCCTTTGGTCGCGAGTTCAATGAGGCGCTGGTACATCAGGTAGTTGTTGCTTACCTAAGTACCGCTCGTGCTGGAACTAAAGCGCAAAAGACCCGTTCAGAGGTTTCAGGCGGCGGCAAGAAGCCTTTCCGCCAGAAGGGTACTGGTCGTGCCCGTGCCGGTTCTTCACGTTCTCCATTATGGCGTGCCGGTGGTACCATCTTCGCTGCCAAGCCACAAGACTGGTCCCAGAAGGTAAATCGCAAGATGTACCGCGCTGCCATGCAGAGCATTCTCTCCGAGCTGGTCCGTCAGGATCGTCTGGTTGTTATCGAGGATTTAAAGCTCGAGAACCACAAGACCAAGACTCTGGTCAGCAAGCTCAAGGATCTGGAATTAAAGCAGGTTCTCATCGTAACTGAAGAGTTCAACGAGAACTTATTCCTCGCTGCCCGTAACCTGTACAAGGTTGAGGTCTGCCAGCCAGGTACCGCTTCTTTCAATCCGGTAAATCTCGTCGGCTTCGACAAGGTATTAATTACCGCCGCTGCCCTCAAGAAGGTTGAGGAGGATATCACCAAATGATGAATGCTCGTTTAATGAACATCCTTCGCGCCCCTGTTTTCACTGAGAAGTCCCAGCGTTTAGAGCAGAAAAATACCGTGGTTTTCAAGGTATTAAAGGATGCCAGCAAGGACGAAATCAAGAAGGCTGTTGAGGGTATCTTCAATGTTCAGGTAGAGACTGTCCGTACCTTAAACGTACAGGGCAAGAAGCGTCGTTCTTCTCACGGTATCGGTTCCCGTTCCGACTGGAAGAAGGCCTACGTTACTCTCGCCGAGGGCTCTAGCATCAACAACCTCTTTGAGGCATCTGACAAGGAGAGCAAATAATGGCTATCATTAAGACTAAGCCTACCTCCGCAGGTCGTCGCCACGTTATTCAGATCAAGAATCCTGATCTGTGGAAGGGCGGTCCAGTTCCTTCACTGGTTGTTGAGAAGCGTAAGACCGGCGGCCGTGACAACTACGGTCACATCTCTACCCGTCACATCGGCGGTGGTCACAAGCAGCGCTACCGTTTAATCGATTTCAAGCGTCAGAAGGATGGTGTCGAGGGCCGCATTGAGCGTCTCGAGTACGATCCAAACCGTTCTGCTCACATTGCTCTGGTTCTGTACACCGACGGTGAGCGTCGCTACATCCTGGCTCCTAAGGGCCTGCAGGCTGGCGACAAGATCATGAGCGGTGATGGCGCTCCAATCAAGGTAGGTAACGCCCTGCCTATGCGCAACATCCCTGTTGGTACCTCAGTTCACGCTGTTGAGCTGGTTCCAGGCCAGGGTGCTCAGTTTGCACGTTCTGCCGGTTCTTTCTGCCAGATCCTCGCCCGTGAAGGTGACTATGTAACCTTACGTATGCGCTCTGGTGAAATGCGCCGCGTTCTCGCTAACGGCCGCGCTACTATCGGTGAAGTAGGTAACTCCGAGCACATGCTCCGTCAGTTAGGTAAGGCTGGTGCCAACCGCTGGCGTGGTGTTCGTCCTACTGTTCGCGGTATGTCCATGAACCCAATCGACCACCCACATGGTGGTGGTGAGGGCCGCAACAAGGGTATTCAGCCTCGTTCACCATGGGGTACCCCATGCAAGGGCTTCAAGACCCGCAAGAACAAGCGTACTGACAAGTACATTGTTCGTCACCGTTAATCGTTAGTGAGGAAATAACATGCCACGTTCTTTAAAGAAAGGCCCGTTCATTGACGCGCACTTATTGAAGAAGGTTGAACAGGCAGCTTCAGGCGCTGACAAGAAGCCAATCAAGACCTGGTCCCGCCGTTCAATGATTATTCCTGCCATGATCGGTATGACGATTGCTGTGCACAATGGCCGTCAGCACGTACCTGTATACGTATCCGATGAAATGGTAGGTCACAAGCTGGGCGAATTCGCCCCTACCCGTACTTACCGTGGCCACGCTGCTACGGACAAGAAGGGCAAGTAGGAGAGTAGACAATGACTGAAGTAAAGGCTGTACATCGTTTTGCTCGTACCTCTGCCCAGAAGGCCCGTTTAGTAGCTGATCAGGTTCGCGGTATGCCTGTTGACAAGGCTATTGACCTGTTAAAGTTCAGCCCACGCAAGGCTGCTGCTTTAATCTACAAGGTATTAAATTCAGCCGTCAGCAATGCTGAGAACAACGCCGGTTTAAACGCCGACAAGCTGGTTGTTTCCCGCATCATGATCGATGAGGGTCCATCTCTCAAGCGCATCATGCCACGTGCCAAGGGCCGTGCTGATCGTATTGTGAAGAGAACCTCTCACATTTCAATTTACGTTGCTGAGCGCTAACAGGAGCTTAAGATGGGTCAGAAGGTAAATCCGATTGGAATAAGACTTGGTATTACTAAGCCTTACTCATCGGTCTGGTATGCATCCACCAAGGATTTCCCAGCCAATATCAAGAGCGATTTCGAAGTTCGTAAGTACTTAACTCAGGAACTTAAGAACGCCTCTGTTTCTAAGATTGTCATCGACCGTCCAGCCAAGAGCATCCGTGTAACCATTCACACTGCTCGTCCTGGTATTGTCATTGGCAAGAAGGGCGAAGACGTTGAGAAGCTTCGCAAGAAGATTACCGATATTGCCGGTGTTCCTGCTCAGGTAAACATCAGCGAAGTACGTAAGCCTGATCTCGATGCCAAGTTAGTTGCCGATTCTATCGCCTCTCAGCTCGAGCGCCGCGTAATGTTCCGCCGTGCCATGAAGAAGGCCATCCAGAACGCAATGCGCGTTGGCGCCAAGGGTATCAAGGTTGAGGTTTCCGGCCGTCTGGGCGGTGCTGAAATTGCCCGTTCCGAGTGGTTACGTGAAGGCCGTGTACCATTACACACCTTACGTGCTGATATCGACTACGCATTATCCGAGGCTGTTACTACCTACGGTGTAATCGGTGTTAAGGTCTGGATCTTCAAGGGTGAAGTATTAGGTCAGTTACCTCTCAACCAGGAGGAAGCTGAGGATCGCAATGCTTCTCCAGCAGACCGCAAGGGTCGTCGCCGCAATGACAACGGTCCACGCAACAACCGCCGTGGTGGTCGCAACGACCGCGCTCAGGGCCAGAAGAAGCCTGCCCAGGCTGCTGAAGCCCCAGCTGCTGAGTAACGGAGGATAGATTTAAATGTTACAACCAAAGCGTACCAAGTATCGCAAGACCCAGAAGGGTCGTAACGAGGGCTTAGCCTACGCAGGAAACGAAGTATCCTTCGGCGATTACGGCTTAAAGGCCACCTCCCGTGGTCAGATTACTGCCCGTGAAATCGAAGCTGCCCGTCGTGCTTTCACCCGTGAGATGAAGCGTGTTGGTAAGGTCTGGATCCGCGTGTTCCCTGACAAGCCAATCACCCAGAAGGCTCTCGGTGTTCGTATGGGTAAGGGTAAGGGTACTGTTGAGTACTGGGTATGCCCAATCCAGCCTGGTAAAGTACTCTTTGAACTCAGTGGTATTCCTGAGGAAGTTGCACGTGAGGCTTTCCGTCTTGCTGCAGCCAAGTTATCTGTTACCACTACTTTCGTTCGCAAGGCGGTGATCTAATGAAGGCAAGCGAGTTACGTAATAAGTCCGTTGAAGAGCTTAAGACTGAACTTAATGGCCTTCAGCGTCAGCAGTTCAATCTCCGTTTTATGCACAAGACCAATCAGTTAGGCCAGACCGATAACATTCGCAAGGTCCGTCGTGACATTGCCCGTGTTAACACTGTTTTATCTGAGAAGCTTCGCGCTCAGAGCGCACAATAGAGGTAGTGCTAAATGTCTGATACTCAGAACACTAAGAAGTCTGCCCGCACCCTCCGTGGTCGCGTTGTCAGCGATAAGATGCAGAAGGCCTGCGTCGTAGCAGTAGAGCGTCGCGTTAAGCACCCTATCTACGGAAAGATCTTAAAGCGTACCACCAAGTTCCACGTTCAGGATGTTAACAACGATGCCCGCAAGGGTGATCTCGTTGAGATCCAGGAGTGCCGTCCAGTTGCCAAGACTATTGCCTGGACTCTGGTCTCCGTACTGGAAAAGGCTGAATAAGTCGCTTTATCCAGATTTAATTCTGGTTTAAAATAGAAAAGATCCTGGTGAGCAATCACCAGGGTCTTTTTTTATGGCCGCTGCTGCCTCCGGGCAGCAGCGGCCATCATATTGCTGATACCTGAGCCCTTTCTGAAAAGGCCGTGCCAGATATCTTTCAAAAATGAGATATACGGCACAAAAACTTGCAGATAACATATTTTCATGGTATCATTCAGCGCCCTCTAACACATTGAGAGGGGAACTGTCTTTTTTTCAACCTTGGAGCATTTTAAATGATCCAGATGCAAACCATGCTCGACGTTGCTGACAACTCGGGTGCTCGCAGAGTAATGTGCATTAAGGTCCTGGGTGGATCTCACCGCCGTTATGCTGCTATTGGCGACATCATCAAGGTGTCCGTCAAGGAAGCAATCCCACGCGGCAAAGTCAAGAAGGGCGATGTAGTTGACGCCGTAGTAGTGCGCACCAAGAAGGGTGTACGCCGTGCTGACGGTTCTGTCATTCGCTTTGATAGCAATGCTGCTGTTTTATTAAACAACCAGCATGAGCCAATTGGCACTCGTATTTTCGGACCTGTTACCCGCGAGCTTCGCAGCGAGCAGTTCATGAAGATTGTGTCCTTAGCTCCAGAAGTACTCTAATCTTAAGGGGTATCAAACATGGCAGCGAAAATCCGCCGCAATGATGAAGTTATCGTGATCTCCGGCAGCAGCAAGGGCAAGACCGGCAAGGTTCTGTCCGTTCTGACCAAGGAGAACAAGGTTTTAGTTGAGGGTTTAAACCTCAAGACCAAGCACGTTAAGCCAAACCCACAGCTTGGCATAGAAGGTGGCAAGCAGGCTAAGGAAGCCCCAATCCACGTTTCCAACGTTGCAATCTTAAACCCTACCACTAACAAGGCTGACAAGGTTGGTTTCCGTTTTGAAGACGGCAAGAAGGTCCGCTTCTTCAAGTCCAACAACGAAATCATCCCTAACAAGGCTTAATAGCAGTTTTTTTCAGGAGTAATAACGATGGCGAAACTGCATGATCAATACAAGCAGGAAGTAATCAAAGCTTTAACTGAGAAGTTTGGTTACAAAACAGTCATGCAAGTCCCTCGGATTGTGAAGATCACCCTCAACATGGGTGTTGGTGAGGCTGTTGCTGATAAGAAGGTTCTCGAGAACGCAGCACGCGACATGGCCGCTATCTCTGGCCAGAAGCCATTAATCACCAAGGTTCGCAAGTCTGTAGCGGGCTTCCATATCCGTGAAGGTTACCCAATCGGTTGCAAGGTAACTTTACGTGGTGAGCGCATGTGGGAATTCCTGGAGCGTTTAATCGTAATCTCCATCCCACGTATCCGCGATTTCCGTGGTTTATCTTCAAAGTCTTTTGATGGTCGTGGCAACTACTCTATGGGTGTCCGCGAGCAGATCATCTTCCCAGAGATCGACTATGACAAGGTTGACACCATCCGTGGCCTTGACATCACCATCACCACCACTGCCAAGACTGATGAAGAGGGACGTGCCTTATTAGAGGCTTTCAAGTTCCCATTCCGTGCTCAGACTAAGTAATTAGGACGAACCTAAATGGCTAAGACTTCCATGAAGAACCGTGAGCTCAAGCGTCAGCGCCTTGCTAACAAGTATTTTGCAAAGCGCCAGGAGCTCAAGCAAAAGATTTCCAGTGTATCTCTTTCTGATGAAGAGCGTTTTGCAGCTGTTCAGGCTCTGGCTGCATTACCACGCGATTCAAGCCCATGCCGTCAGCGCAACCGTTGCGCCGAGACCGGCCGTCCACATGGTTACCTGCGCAAGTTCGGCTTATGCCGTATTAAGCTCCGTGAGCACATGATGCGCGGTGAGATTCCTGGCCTTCACAAGGCCAGCTGGTAAGAGGAGAGACACACATGAGCATGCAGGATCCAATTGCGGATTTGCTGACCCGCATTCGCAACGGCCAGGCTTCTGGCAAGGTTATGGTGTCCATGCCTTCCTCCAAGCAGAAGCTTGCTATCGCCAATCTGCTGTTAAAAGAGGGCTACATCGCCTCTGTTAACGTTTCCGGCGACACCAAGAAGGTACTCGAGATCGGCCTTAAGTACTACGAAGGCAAACCAGTAGTAGAGATGATCCAGCGCGTATCCCGCCCTGGTCTGCGCATCTACAAGAAGTGCCGTGATCTTCCACGTATTATGAATGGCTTAGGCATTGCGGTAATTTCTACCTCCAAGGGCCTAATGACCGACCGTGCCGCCCGTAAGGACGGTTTAGGCGGCGAAGTTATCTGCTACGTCGCATAAGGAGGGGACATGTCACGTATTGCTAAGGAACCGGTTTTAGTTCCTCAAGGCGTCGAGGTCTCCATCGACGGCCAGTTAATCACTATCAAGTCAAAGAAAGGCCAGCTGCAGTTAAACCTTCACGAGAAGGTAAAGGTTACTTTCGCTGACAACGCTCTGAAGGTAGACGTTGCTGACGAAACTGCTGAGGCCAACATGCAGTCCGGTACTGCCCGTGCCCTGCTGCAGAACATGGTTGTAGGTCTGGATAAGGGCTACGAGAAGAAGTTAAATCTGGTTGGTGTGGGCTTCCGTGCTCAGGCCAAGGGCAATGTGCTGAACCTGGCTTTAGGTTTCTCACACCCTGTTAACCACGAACTTCCAGAGGGTATCACCTGTGAGACCCCATCCCAGACTGAAATCGTCCTGAAGGGCTTTGATAAGGCTCTCTTAGGTCAGGTTGCTGCCGATATCCGCGCTTACCGCGCTCCAGAGCCTTACAAGGGCAAGGGTATCCGCTACTCTGACGAAGTAGTCCGTATCAAGGAAGCCAAGAAGAAGTAAGGATTGAGGTAAAAACCATGTTTGATAAGAAACAGTCTCGCATCCGTCGTGCTACCAAGTCACGCGCCAAGATGCACGAGTTGGGTGTTACTCGCCTCGTCGTTACCCGCACTCCTCGTCATATCTACGCTCAGATCATTGACAAGGACAGCCGCGTATTAGCTGCTGCCAGCACCCTCGAGAAGGAGCTGGTCAAGGAGCTCAAGTATACCGGCAATGTTGAAGCAGCAAAGGTTATCGGCAAGGCTGTTGCCGAGCGCGCCCTGGCTGCCAAGGTTGAGAGCGTAGCTTTTGACCGTTCCGGTTATAAGTATCACGGCCGTGTTGCAGCCCTGGCTGATGCCGCCCGTGAAGCTGGCCTCAAGTTCTAGGAGTGTAGTTCATGCAGCACAAAGAAGAAACCCAAGCTGGCGAGCTTCAGGAGAAGCTGGTCGCTGTTAATCGCGTAGCCAAGGTAGTAAAGGGTGGCCGTATTTTCTCCTTCACCGCCTTAACTGTAGTTGGTGATGGCAATGGCCGTGTAGGCTTCGGTTATGGCAAGGCCTCCGAAGTTCCTGCTGCCATTCAGAAGGCTATTGAGCAGGCCCGTCGTAACATCAACAAGAACATTTCTTTAAACGACGGTACCCTTTTCCATGCTGTTAAGGGTGAGCACTCCGGCTCCATGGTTTACATGCAGCCAGCCTCTGAAGGTTCCGGTATTATTGCCGGTGGTGCCATGCGTGCCGTGCTCGAAGTAGCCGGCGTACGTAATGTTCTGGCTAAGACCTATGGTTCTACCAACCCAATCAACGTAGTTCGCGCTACTGTTGCCGCCTTAGCCTCTCAGCGTACTCCTGAGCAGATCGCCGCCAAGCGTGGCCTGTCTGTCAAGGAAATCCTGGAGTAAAAAATGGCCGAGAAGAAAACCATCAAAGTTACCCAAGTACGTAGCATCATCGGCCGCAAGCCAGATCACGTTGCTACCATCCGTGGCCTTGGTTTACGCCGCATCCGTCACACCGTTGAGCTGGAGGATACTCCTTCCATTCGCGGTATGATTAACAAGGTCAGCTACATGATTAAGGTTGAGGAGTAATACAAAAATGCGTCTTAATACTCTTAAGCCAGCAGAAGGCTCCCACCGTCGTCACGTACGCGTAGGCCGTGGTATCGGTTCCGGCCTCGGCAAGACCTGTGGTCGTGGTATCAAGGGTTCTGGTGCCCGTAAGAGCCCTAACGTACGCCCAGGCTTCGAAGGCGGTCAGATGCCTTTAAAGATCCGTCTGCCTAAGTTTGGCTTCTACTCACCAAAGTCTGACCTCACCGCTGAGGTTCTGCTCAATGACTTAAACCGCATTGAGGGTGACGTAGTTGATATGGCCAGCCTGTTAAAGGCACGTCTGATCAACAAGAAGATCAAGTACGTCAAGATCGTTCTTTCCCGTGTTCCTAACTTCACCCGCAAGGTAGAGGTTAAGGGTCTTGGTGTTACCCGTGGTGCCAAGGCTGCCATCGAGGCTGCCGGCGGTACTGTTGAGATCGCATCATACACCCTGGCTGCTGCTGCCCGTCGTGAAAAGTCTGCTCTTCGTCGTGCTAACAAGAACAAGATGCTTCAGGACAAGTTAGCTGCTACTGGCATCGTAAAGCCAGCCAAGAAGGACAAGGCTGAAAAGGCTGCTGCCAAGAACAAGTAATCGCGGAGCGCACTGAGTGCGCTCTCTGGAGATTTGCATGGCTAGAAAATCGCTCCTTGAAAAGGGTCGTGAAGCACAGGCACAGGCAGCAAAGGGTGGCAACTCAGAGTTAACCTCCCGCCTGTTATTTGTATTAATCGGTCTGATTATGTTCAGACTCGGTTCCTACATTCCAGTACCAGGCGTTAATGCTGATGTCCTGCAGCGACTTTTTGATGATCAGAGCGGAACCATCATTGGCATGTTTAACATGTTCAGCGGAGGCGCACTTGAGCGTGCCTCTGTTCTGGCACTGGGTATCATGCCTTACATCTCTGCGTCGATTATCATCCAATTATTGGCAGTGATTAACCCTACCTTAGCTGAACTTCGTAAAGAAGGCGAGTCAGGTAGACGCAAGATCGCTCAGTACACTCGTGTCTCAACCTTATTCCTGGCAACAATCCAGGCGATTGGTATTGCCACAGGCATCCCTAACATGATGCCTGGTCTGGTTGATAATCCGGGCTTCGGTTTTTACTTCGTAACTACCGTATCCCTGGTTACCGGCACCATGTTCCTGATGTGGCTTGGTGAGCAGATTACTGAGCGCGGTATTGGCAACGGTATCTCTCTGATTATCTTTGCCGGTATTGTTGCAGGACTCCCGTCAGCCCTCGCTTCTACCATGGAGCAGGCCCGACAGGGTGATCTGTCCACCATTGCACTGCTGATCATCGGCGTGGTAGTGGTCGTAGTTACCTTCTTCGTTGTGTTCGTCGAGCGTGGACAGCGTCGTATTTCCATCGACTATGCCAAGCGCCAGATGGGCAACCGTATCATTTCACAGCCACGTAGCAACTTGCCTTTAAAGATCAACATGGCAGGTGTGATTCCAGCAATTTTTGCTTCCTCAATCATCCTGTTCCCAGGTACTATCGTTTCCTGGTTTGGTCAAGGCGAGAACGCTGTTGCCAACGTGCTTCAGGAAGTCTCACTCTTCCTGCAGCCTGGTCAGCCTCTGTATGAGCTCCTGTACGCAGCAGCAATTGTCTTCTTCACATTCTTCTACACAGCTTTAGTGTTTAACCCACGTGAAGTTGCAGAGAATCTCAAGAAGAGTGGTGCATTTATTCCTGGTATCCGTCCGGGTGAGCAGACTGCCCGCTTCATCGACAAGGTGATGACCCGTCTGACCCTCTCCGGATCCATCTACATGGTACTGGTATGTCTGGTACCTCAGCTGCTGATGAACTGGTTCAACGTACAGTTCTACTTCGGTGGTACTTCTCTGCTGATTATCGTTGTGGTAATCATGGACTTCGTAGCCCAGCTGCAGAGCCACAGAATGAATCAGCAGTATGGTGACCTTATGCGTAAGGCCAACCTCAGGAATAACGGACGTTAAAACTAATGGCTGCCCGGCCCATGGCTGAAGCAGCTGTCCACAACACGGAGTAGAAATCATGAAAGTAGGTGCTTCTGTTAAGAAGATTTGCCGTAACTGCAAGGTGGTTCGTCGCCACGGTGTAGTTCGCATCATCTGCGAAAATCCAAAGCACAAGCAGCGTCAGGGCTAATCCTGCCTGCTGCGCAGGCAGCCGCCTGCGCACGTGCTGCAGACCCGGTGTCTGCCCTATAAAGAACACGACAGGGAAACCTGTCGTGTTTTTTTATATCTGCTGATCAGGGCCCGCAGCTGCGAGCCGCTATAATGACTGACATTTAAGCATTGAAGGCCATCATTAAACTTACCAGCAAGGCCGTTTTGCACTACCGACCAGGAGCCTGATTTGGAACATCAAAATTCTGAATTTCGTAAGGACATAGCAGGCTTACGTGCCATTGCTGTCGTAATGGTCATCGCCTTTCACCTTGGCAGTCTGGTCCCACTTTCTGAGCAGCTTCAGGCCAGTGCTCTGTTTGTCTGGCTTAATCAGTCGTTCACGGCTGGCTTTCTGGGCGTGGACGTCTTTTTTGTCATATCCGGTTACCTGATGACTTCTATTATCTTCCGCAGAGTAATAGAAGCTGACTGGCCTGTCTCAGCTGTGTGGTCATTCTGGAAGGCCAGAGCGCTCAGGATTGTTCCTGCTCTGCTCTTTGCCATCCTGTTCTTCTCTGTCATAGCAGTGCAGCTCTTCGATCCTCAAAGGTTCGCTTCTTTTGCCCGTGAGCTCAGATATGCCCTGCTCTTTACCAGTAATCTCAGGTATGCCAGTGAGGACGGATACTTTGAGGAAAGCTCTCTTGATAAGGTCCTGCTTCACACCTGGTCACTGTCTGTTGAGTGGCAGTTTTACCTTATTTATCCGGTGATCCTTGCTGCTGTTGGACGTATGTTCGGCCGTAAGGCAGCGGTACGCTCCACTTTACTGATGACAGCAGCTTTTACTCTGGCTGCTGCTGTGCTCCCGGCTGACAAGGGCTCATATTACATGTTTCATTTCAGAGCCTGGGAGCTGCTGTTCGGTGCCATCGTTTATCTTTATCCATGCTCTCTTACCTCCCCTGCTCTGCGTAAAGCTGTGCTTTACATCGGCCTGACAGCCATTATCGTCTCACCTTTTATCTGCGCACAGACAGCTGTATGGTCCATGCGTACACCGGTCATGGCTGTCGTCGGTGCTGCCATGGTCATATGGGTGAACAGTTCTTCATTACTGCTTGATAATCCTGTCAGCCAGTTCCTGGGCAAGATTTCCTATTCGCTGTATATTTATCACTGGCCGATCATGGTTATTATGGCCATGATGCTTATTCTCAACCCGTGGGCAGCCCTGGCCGCAACGCTCATTATGGCTGCACTTTCCTATTACTTTGTCGAAAGGAGACGCAATTTCGGCTGGAAGCTGGCTGTGCTTTTCGTATGTACATATTTCAGCGCTCAGCATGCATACAAAAGTGAAGGATGGATCTGGCGCGCTGATCCGGATAAGTTCAATGTGCTTTCCGGCACGCTTTACGTTCGCCAGTCCGGCTTTGGCGTCAATGACCCAATTACAGGCAACAGACTGGAGCCGCAAAATTATGATGAGCTTCTTCATCGCAAGGTGATACTGTTTGGAGACTCCCATGCTGATCACTTCACCCTCGAGTTCAGGAAACATTTTGGTGATCAGGCGGGTTTCGTAATTTCCCATGGGGGGCTGGTATTACACAGTCTTTGTATATCTGAGGCAATGGAGGATATTGATCCTGACATGGTAGAAAAACGCTTTAATCATTTAAAAGAATTTATAAAGCGTATTAGCGAGCTGCCAGCAGGAACTGTCGTTGTCATAAACAACAGATGGACTGATGCTGATCGTGTTTACAACGAAGTATCAGAAAACCGGCCCGACATGTGCCTGTTGGGTAACTTGCCATGTTTTCAGGCACGAAATTCTGTTACTTTTGAGCAGGCTCTTTATGAGTCTTTAAAAGCTGTCGTCAGCTCAAGACCCGATATACATTTCTTTGTTCCATTAAGCATGTACGTAGTACCACTGGTCAGAACGTGGCGCGACTTTGACTGCATCAGCTCTCCTCTGACCAGCCTGTATCAGCATTTTGCTAACACGGTATTGGCACCTGAATATCTTATAAAGCATGGATATGTAACTCCGGATTTAAGCCGCGCTCATGCCATAGACGACGTTTTCATAAGGCTCGAGCAGGAGCTGCCTAATTTCCACTCCGTGGATATCAGAGCCCCCCTGTGCCTCAATGATGATCGCTGCCGTGTAATGGACGACGATGGAACTCCTATGTTTTATGATGATGACCACCTGTCGGCTCACGGTGCCTCCATTGCCGCACGTCCTCTGCTTGAAGCGATAGACAGTGTCATGGCTGCCAGCAGCCAGACATCAGCCTCTGGATCCCAGAACCACAAGCCAGAATCGGCCTCAGCCCCACAGAACCACAATTCAGAAGCGGCATCAGGTTCCCAGAACCACAAGCCAGAATCGGCCTCAGGCCCCCAGAACCACAAGCCAGAATCGGCCTCAGGTTCCCAGAACCACAAGCCAGAATCGGCCTCAGGGCCCCAAAAGCAGTAGCCAGAGCTGGCATCTGCCTGCCAACAAACCGTAGCCCACATTCAGCCTCCCGCCACAGATGCTGTGGAGGTCTGTTTCACTCTGCCCGGGTATATCCTCAAGGAAGTCTCAGTAATGTCAGATTTCAATATTGTCTTTGCATCCGATATTAACTACCTGCCATATACTCTGGTAGCTGCACAGTCAGTTGTCGACTCTATAAGAGAAGCAAGCCCTGCTCAGTCAAGCTATAACTGCTCCGAAAAGGATCATCTGATCTTTCATATTCTGATTGATGACTCGGTTAACAAAGACGATTTTGCTCAAAAGACCAGTTGCTTTATAAAACGAAATGAAAAGGCACCAGCTGCAATCTCTTTTAATATTGTAGACATTGATAAGAGTCTTTTTGTCGGTTATCGCCCATGGGGACCGCACGCAACCTTTTCTACCTATTACCGGCTCTTAATCGACAAGCTGCTTCCTGAGTCTGTAAAGACTGTACTTTATCTTGATGTTGATATCCTGGTCAGAGATGATGTCAGGGAGCTGTTCGTTAACACTGACATTAGCAGTAAAACCCTTGCTGCAGTGAATGAAATCCCGTTTTATTTAAGAGGTACTGACTGGAGTCTGTCAGGCAGGTCCTCAGAGTACCCTGTCATCAAATTCAGACATCAGGATTATTTCAATGCCGGTGTGCTTTTAATGAACGTAGATGCTCTGCGTAACATGGGGCTTGCCGATAAGGTCAAAGGCTTTTTCGACAAATATGATGCTGAAGTGGTAGATCAGGATGCTCTTAATCATCTGATAGCTCGTGAAAGTATTGTTTACCTTGATCCATCATGGAATGTTCAGGCCGCTGTTTATGAGAAAATTGCTGGTGCAGCAAGATCTGCCTTTGATAATCGCAGCAGCGCATCTCTGTTTGACGCTTATGGCAGTATGGGCAGCTGGCGGGGCTCTGAGTACCTGTTGAAGCCTAAAATCATACACATGACTCAGATAAAGCCATGGCGCACCAGCACGGCTTTTTCAAAGTCAGGGGACCCACTGGTAATATCTCTTGACCACATCAATTATCTTGAAGAGTGGCGCCAGAAGTCACTGTCAGTTACTGAGTACAGTGAAGAATTATGCTCTATAAAACCTGCGTTTATCCTGAACTCTGCAAAATTAGGTAACCTCAAAATCCCATACAATAGGCAATCACGGATGTTTTAGTAGAGCCTACCACTTCATACCCAATAATCCCCGGCATTACATGTAGGCAAGCCCCCATACATGCAGCTCAGCAATCCCGGAAGGCCTACTTCCTGCGCACAGGTCGACCAAGAAAAGTCATCATTTGATCGTAGGTCTTGTTGCTGCGCTTAAACGCAGCATAGAGCTCCTTTACTTCACTCATCTCCTTATCAGCAATATGCCGCTTAAGCTCATCCTCCATTTTCTTTAGACGCAACCTTGTACGCTCAATCTTTGCTGACAGCTCCTTGATTTTCTTGTCAGCTGCCTCACGAGTTCTGTATCTTGGCATATCAGTCACACCTCATAGTCAATAGAGTCAAAGTCATCTAAATCCATCTCTTCAAGGAAGTTTGGCTCTACATCCTCATAGATTGGCTCCTCATCTAAACTGCGTCCGTCCCCAGCCTTTTTCTCTGAGTTAGCCAGAGTCTGACTGATTTCCCTGGCATAGCGCTGAATAGTCTCGTGGCTGATGCCAAATGGAGCGAGAATCAACTTCTGCTCTTTTGTAAGCTGATAGTGCAGCCTGTAGAGCTGACCTGGGCTCCGGGTGATTCTGATTTTGTTCAACTCCCTGAGAGCTGCAGGAACATTCAGGTACCGGCTACTCTTTCCCCTCTTGATAATCTCATCTTTCAAGAGGCTGTAGATTCTGTTGCGCAAAATCAGTGCTACAAACTCAATAAACATCTTTCCATAGAGCGCTTTACTTGAGTGAACCCTGAAGCAGTGGCTGCCAATAAAGGTCTTGCATGAGCAGAACAGCTTTTCAGACGAATCACGAGACTTGTAGAGGAAATATGCCTCAGCAGCTGTCATAGGCTCAGAGGTCACTATGCTGAAGTAACCTAACAGTGACAGTCTGCCCTCAATCGCCTTGTCGTTTGGCGAAAAGCTGATTAATAGCCCGTCTTCACTGAATGACATGTTGAAGAACTGCTTTTGAAGTTCAGATGGGGAATACCTCCTTCCAATGTTCTTCTCCAGTGCTGTCTTATTAAATTCCAAAGAGTTAAGAAATTGACTTGACTGTACTCCGCAGCTGGAAAGACTGTGGAATACATGGAAGTATCTTATGCGGCCACAGAACTCATGCTCTATAGTCATACCAAACAGATCGCCAATGATCTGGTTCGAAATCTTCTTCTCGAAGGAGCCAATATGCTCACTTACCAGAGGGGCGACCAGGGTGTTATACCCCTTTACCATCATGACGAAATGGTATCCATTGGCATCAATGAACTCGACGTTTTCCCTTGAAAAATAGCCCCTGTCGATAATAAATCTGATGAACTTGTAGCCAAACTCAGCAGCAAGAGTAACTGCAAAAGAAAGCTGACTGACATCTGGAATGGCACCAGGGTACAGCTCGTAAAACAAAGGTATCTGATTGGTTACATCATAGGCTACTGCTACATTGATAATTCCAGTTCCAACATCAACTTTAGGCTTACCAAAGCCTACAAACTCAACATCCCCCGCCTGACTATTCTTGTTTGAAGAATCGTAGGAAAGATTAATAAAGTCATCCTTGGTGGCACTGCTGTTCCATTTGGTTAAAAACTCCCTCACATCACTTTGAGTAATGCTGCTCTGGTGCCTTGAAATCGTGCTGTCACTGTAAATATGCATGTCCTTAGTGAACAGTGCGTGTTCCCATGCATACGCTGGGTAGTGTTGCGCCTGATTACCCTCAGTAACAATCAGATAAGAAGCCAGATCCATAGTAAGGGCAGCGGACTTTTCACCAAAGGTGTCCACAAGGCAGTGCATCAGATTATTGTCATTGCATACAGTGTCAAGCACAACGTATGGACCGATGCAGACAGAGTCTGACCTGTAAGGGGCAGGGACAAGTGAATCATCATGTGATGCTTTGTAACCAGCACAATCGCCCTCATCGCCAGCCTCCTGTTCAACATTCAACTCCACTTCTGGGTAGAACTCTTTGAACTTCTTATTAGGAAACATCTTTGATGGATCGTCAGGACAGACCTTGCCAATAGTCACCCTTTTGGGATTTGACTGCTTGGTCTTAGGGTTGTACTCACGTGAGACTGTGTAAAGAACATATGTACACAGGCACTTCTTCTGAAGAACGATTCTGCCTGGGTCAGTGGGTATGTCTACAACGTATTCTGTCTGCATGAGAACTCCTGATAAAGGTTACCGGTAACCTCTATTATAACATCAAATTCAGATGCAAATCTAGGCATTTTTTTTAAAAAAATTGAGAAAATTAATGAAAAGCTAGGGATTGATATGAAAGGGATTAGCGGTTACTGATCAATGAAGAGTTCAGGTTTATGGAGATTGTCAGCGCTAACTTTGATAACCTTACAGACAGGTTTAACAAAGAGCAGCTTAAGAGAAGGAAGTCCAGAAAAGCCCTGATTGCAATAACATCTGTCGCATTCACAATATCTGTACTTTTATCTCTGCTCTCAATCATGCTCCAGCTGTAACCGCCTGCATACCCCACTGGTCAGCAAGCAGACCATCCCTGACTGTCATCCAAAGCAGCCGACAGCACAGCACAGTACTGACTGTCCCTGCAATTCGGCCGACAGCACAGTACTGACTGTCCCTGCAATTCGGCCGACAGCACAGTACTGACTGTCCCTGCAATTCGGCCGGCAGCACAGTACAGACTGCCCATGCAATGCGGCCTGCATCATCGGGCTTGATTGCCCTGCAGAGCAGACTGGCTGTCGCATAACTGACTGCTGACCTCTGGCCTGTGAAATGACAGGTCAGGGGCTTTACAAAACAATTGTAAGAGCAAAATTCAAGCTGCACTCGTCAGTGAGGAGTTGTGCCGGGGCAAGATTGTATAATGAACTTTTCAGGTTGTTTTTATTGCGTCTGATTACCGATTATTGGTCCTGAATGTGCATTGTCAGGACAGATTTTCCTGCACTTTTCTGCCTGGTGAAGCTCTGTAATTTGTTTTATAAAGAGGGTATATGTCTGAGTTTAATATTGTTTTTGCCGCTGACAGCAACTATCTTCCATATACCTTTGTTGCCGTTCAGTCGATTATTGACCATGCTGACATTGCCCATAATTCTTCTGACAGCAAAGATGTTTTCGTCTTCAATATTCTTGTCGATGACAGCGTTAATATCAAAGATCTTGAGTCCAGATGCGATGCTTTTTCGTCCCGTAATCACGCAGCGGCAGTAGACTCTCAATTTAAGATTCTGCACGTGGACAAAGAGCTCTTTAAAGACTTTCCACAATTTAACAGCAGTGGTTCTTACTCAACATATTACCGTATGGTGATAGATGAGATTTTCGATGAGACCGTCAAGAAGGTTCTTTACCTTGATGTTGACATGCTGATTCTTGCAGACGTAAGAGAGCTCTTTAACTCCGTAGACCTTACAAATCACATCTACGCAGCAGCTCTGGACAGTTATCTCTTCTCGTCCAGTGACAAATACCATCTCATCAAAAAGTCAGGATCAGGTGGTAAGGATAAGAAACTTGCCTTGAGTTCATACGTCAACGCCGGCATGCTGCTTATCAGTCTTGATAACTGGCGTGCTGCCAATATCAGGCAGAAGTGCATAGAGTGCATGCACACTATCAAGGTCAAGTACCACGATCAGGATGTGCTCAACTATCTGGTCGAAGACCCAGTATTTGTCAGCACTGCATGGAACATGCAGACCTCTTATCTGGGCTGCATTACCGTCAGCAATGGCCGCATCATCAACATGCACACAAAGAAAACTGTTGATGAGAGCCTGTATCATGATTCTTTGCCGGTGCCGCTTGCTCAGTGTATTGAGAACCCCAGGATTGTGCACTTTGTAAGTCATAAGCCGTGGGTTAAGCCTTATCAGATAAATTATGGTGACACTCCGCCGGTTTTTACTCATGAGCACTTTAAGTGGGTCAACCAGTGGTTTGACACTGCTGAGCGGGTACCAGAGTTTGCCGAGGTACTCAGCGGCTTGAGATTTGACCATCTGATTTGTGCAAACACCAATATTCAGAGCCTTAATCAAAGACTGATCATTGAGTCCAATAAGCGCCGCTCCTTGAGAAATCAGATGATTGCACTCAATCTCAGCACCTTCTTCATTATGCTTGTATTGCTGATCCTGTTCGCTGACTAGCCCAGACAGTGGCCTGGGCAGTGGACCAGCCAGTGATCCCGGTGGGCCAGTACAGAAAAATAAAGGCCGGACATTCAGTCCGGCCTTTATTTTTCAGGGAATCTGATTTGTATCTGCAACGTGGTGTGACATTGCCTTACTGGTGCTCAGATCGGTTGTATGCATCTGTGTGACAGAGGGTCATGCCTGACGCTTTATAAAACGATACTGACAATGATTGTACCCAGAGTCAAAACAACAAGTCCTGAGGTAATCAGGGTAAAGAGTCTTACACTCTTGCGTAGTTTTCTCTTATAGATGAGCAGTTCATGCTGTATTTGCGCAATTACATAGGCGTTGTCACATGAGCTGTCAGCAATAGCCGGCATCAGCTCCATGCTGTACTCACTTACCCTGGCAGCGGTATTGCGCCACAGGCTCATGTAATAGTACTGATGTGGGCTTAGTATGTCTGATGTATCAGTGGATTTGTTATCAGATGGCAACCTGTGAGTCCAGGGCTTGATGTGAGTAAAGTGAATGATGTCAGGATGTGACATGAAGACCTCAGGGTCCCACTGATCGAAAGGCCCCATACTGCTGAACATTGTAGAAAGATCTTTCCATTTTCTGTTCTTAACAGTCCTGTTCATGGATTCGTAATAAAGGCCAGTCTGCATGTTCCATGAAGGGTCCATGAGAGTTACCTTGTCCTTGAAGATAACGTTCAATATGTCCTGATCATGAAAAGGGAAGCTGTAAGTCCTGGCAAGCTCAACTGCCCTGTCACTGATATGATTTTCACGCCATTGCTTCAGGTTAATGAGCAAAATACCGGCATTGAAGTAATTCTTACTGTGCATGGTCAGAGCAGGCAGGGAGCTGTCTGTCGATTTGACGCTGTACTGCTCATCACGCACGCACTGTGGATAGTTAACAACTGCACCAAGGACTGTCTGTGACCAGTCAGTGCTGTTAAACAGCTTTCTGATATCCTCAAGAACCAGGATATCCACATCCATGTACAGGCCGCTGTCTACAGTCGATGGAAGTACCTTGTCGAGCAGCAGCCGGTAGTAGGTTGAGTAGTTGCCGTCTTCGCGGAAAGGAACGCAGCCTTCAAACAGTTTTCTGTCTACAGACAGTACATTGAACTTAAAGTATACGCCCGGAAGCTGATTGCGCCTGGCAAAATTCTGGCACTTTATGCTCAAATCGCCGGTATCGACAGATTCATCGACGATAATATTGAAAACAATAAGATCATCATTCTTATCAGGCTGAGCTGAAGAACGCTCCAGACTGTCAACAATGGACTGAGCTGCAACCAGCGTATAGCGCAGGTAGTTGCTGTCTGATGAGAACAGGATGTTGTATTCAGACACGTTGTTTATCTTCCAGTTGCTTAAATGACTGCTGCCAGGACGTGCCCGCGCACTGTTTGATGGGGGGCTGCGACAGGGGCTGTGATGATGGGTAAGGCTGTATGCCGGGGACATTGCGGCAGCTGCCGGCTCAGCGGGCGACGCAGGGCGGCTACCAGATGAAATATAAGGCCCGGACATTAAGTCCGGGCTTTATTTTTCAGGGAGCCTGCTTTGTCACGGCCTCTGGCCATTACGAAAGAACCAGCTGCAAAGCATGCACATGTGCCGTTACCATTGAACCAGCTGCAAACCATGCACAGGAGCTGTTACCAGGGAACCAGCTGCAAAGCATGCACATGTGCCGTTACCATTGAACCAGCTGCAAACCATGCACAGGAGCTGTTACCAGGGAACCAGCTGCAAAGCATGCACATGTGCCGTTACCATTGAACCTGCTGCAAAGCATGCACATGTGCCGTTACCATTGAACCAGCTGCAAACCATGCACAGGGGCTGTTAAGTTACATTGCTTTCCTGATGTACCAGTCGATGGTTTGCTCCAGGGCATCCTCAAATGAGGTCTCAGGTACCCATCCAAGCTCGTTCTTGATTTTGGTCGAGTCTATGGCGTAGCGGAAGTCGTGGCCTGCGCGGTCCTGAACATAGGAAATAAGCTCCATGTAGGAACGGCCGTCAGCGCGTGGCAGCTTTCTGTCCATGATGGTACAGATCATCTTTACCAGGCTCAGGTTAGTCTGCTCATTGGAGGCACCTACATTGTAGGTCTCACCAGCCTTGCCGCTGTGGAAGATAAGATCAATGGCCTTGCAGTGGTCTTTGACATAGATCCAGTCGCGGATATTGCTGCCATTGCCGTATACAGGAATATGCTTGAGGGCAATGCAGTTGAGAATGGTCTTGGGAATGAGTTTTTCAGCGTGCTGCTTGGGACCGTAGTTGTTTGAGCAGTTAGAGATGGTTACATTCAGACCATAGGTCTTGAAGAAGGCGTGAGCAATGTGGTCAGAGCTGGCCTTGGATGCAGAATACGGTGAGTTGGGAGCATAGGCTGTCTTTTCTGTAAACAGGCCTTCAGCTCCAAGAGAGCCGTATACCTCGTCAGTGGAGATATGGTGAAAACGGCAGGATTCATAGCTCTTTCTTACCTGACCAGGGGCAGTCATCCAGTAGCTGTAGGCAGCCTGCAGGAGGTTGAAGGTACCGGTAATATTGGTGTCAATAAAGGCTCTTGGTCCGTTGATTGAGTTGTCTACATGGCTTTCAGCGGCAAAGTGGATGACGCCACGAATATCAAGGGAGGTAAAGATCTCTTCCATGGCATTCATGTCGCAGATATCAGCCTGAATGAAGCTGTAATTGCTCTTGCCGTGGCACTCGTACAGATTGCTCATGTCGCCGGCGTAGGTCAGCTTGTCCAGCACAATGACATTGTAGTCAGGGTGCCGGGCACAGAACTCAGGAACAAAATTTGAGCCGATAAAACCGGCTCCACCAGTAATTAAAATTGATTGCTTCATAAATAATTTTAGGAAGTGTCAGTATCTGCAAGAAATCAGTAAGAAACGCCACTGAGGTGCAGTTGGAAAAACATTATTCTCAGGTTCTGTTAAGTGTCTGCATTAAACTTCCATGCATGTCTCCATACCCCATGGCATCTCACAGGACATGTTCATGGACGGCTCCATATGTGTCAGATGACCATGCCAGGCATGTCTGAGGTGTGTCAGTGGCCATGCCCGGCATGCCTGAGGTGTGTCAGCAGGCCATGCCCGGCACATGCCTGAGGTGTGTCAGCAGGCCATGCCCGGCATGCCTGAGGTGTGTCAGCAGGCCATGCCCGGCACATGCCTGAGGTGCATCAGTGGGCCATGCCCGGCGCCTGCCTGAGGTGTGTCAGTGGGCCATGCCCGGCGCCTGACTGAGGTGCATCAGTGGGCCATGCCCAGCACCTGCTTGAGATCCTGGAGACTGTGGGCGTTCATATCCTTGTCTGAAAGGATGACATCAGTGGATGGCAGCTGCCAGTCAATGTTGATGTCCGGGTCATCAAAGCGAACTGAGTACTCCGACTCGCGGCAGTAGAGATTATCACACTTGTACGCAAAGGTAACAGATGGGCTAAGTACGGCAAAGCCATGCAGGAAATGACGTGGAATAAAGAGCTGCAGCTTGTTCTGTGCGCTCAGTTCTACGGCTACATGCTTTCCAAAAGTAGGAGAATCGGGTCTTATATCTACGGCTACATCAAGGACTCTGCCCTCAAGCACTCTGACGAGCTTGGCCTGAGAGTGTTCGCCCAGCTGGCAGTGCAGGCCGCGCAGTACTCCATAAACAGAGCTGGACTGGTTATCCTGGACAAATTCAGCGTTTATACCTGCCTCGTGAAAGTCTCTGATATTGTAGGATTCAAAGAACTCGCCGCGTCCGTCCCTGAAGACAGAAGGACTGACTATAACAACACCGTCGATAGCGGTTTTAGTACAGGTTATGCTCATCAGAAAGAACCTTATTCAGATAATCCTTGTAATTGGAGTTTTTCAGACCTGACGCTGTAGCTGCCAGCTGCTGAGCCGTAATAAAGCCTTTTTTATAGGCAATCTCTTCCAGACAGGCTATTTTCAGCCCCTGTCTTTTCTCAATAATCTGAACAAAGGTACCGGCATCGAGCAGGCTGTCGGGTGTACCGGCATCAAGCCAGGCATTGCCGCGCTTTAAAGGCAGGACATTAAGCCTGTCTTCCTTGAGATACAGATTGTTCAGATCGGTAATTTCCAGCTCGCCGCGCTCAGAAGGTCGCAATGATCCAGCTTTGTCAGACACGTCACCAGGGAAGAAGTACAGACCTACAGAGACAAAGTTTGACCTGGGCTCAGCCGGCTTTTCTTCAATGGATTTGACCTTGAATGAGCTGTCGAACTCTATGACGCCAAAGCGTGACGGGTTGGTCACATGGTAGGCAAGGATAGTTGCCTGTCCTGATGCTGTGCTTTGGGAGGCCTTCTTAATGTTCTCCAGCTGCTCATTGATGTAAAAGATATTGTCTCCCAGAATCAGGCATACAGGATCTTCACCAGTAAAGTCACGGCCAATCAAAAATGCCTGGGCAATACCTTCGGGCTTTTCCTGCACAGCATATTGCAGATTGAGGCCCAGAGAGCTGCCATCGCCAAAAAGCTGCCTGATATTAGGCAGATCTCTTGGGGTCGAGATAATCAGAATATCCCTGATGTCAAAGAGCATCAGTGTTGACAGGGGATAGTAGATCATGGGCTTGTCATAAACAGGCAGCAGCTGTTTTGAGGTTGTCCGGGTAAGGGGATACAGGCGTGAACCGCTGCCTCCGGCAAGTAGAATACCTTTCATCAATGCCACCTAAAAGTTGTTGTACTGAGAGCAGGAAAATGGTTGTGATGCCCGACGGTCTGCAAATGATTTACAGTCATACGGTCTGCAAATGATTTACTGTCATACGGCCTGCAAATGGTTTACAGCCAGTCTTGCCAGTACTGTTTGTTGTAAAAGGTCTTGTAGCGCCACAGAGGAATTACGAAAAACAGATAGACCCAGGTATAGTTTGATTTTCTTTTAAAGTACAGGAAAGGTATGAAATTAAAGAGCTTTATGTAGGTCCTGACACGGGTCTGTCTGTAGTAATCAATTTTGGCTGATATAACTGCGAACTCAACAGGATAAAGCTGACGATTAAGAGCTTTTACAGCGGCGTCGGCTGCAATCATCCTGTTCATCTGTCTGCTGGTGGTGGAGTTTTCATGCTCACGGTAGTGGTACAGGGTTTCAGGCAGATTATGCATTTTTGTAACGCCCAGCATGCGTGACCATAAGGCGTAGTCCTCGGCAGGGGAAAAGACGGCCTCGTACCTGATGCTGTTTTCAACAAGTACGCTTTTTCTTACCATGGCCGCTGTATGAGGAATGGCGCAAATCTCCATCAGAGCGTATTTGATCTGCTCGTGTTCTACAGGAAATGGCAAGGGCTCATTTCTGGGAATGGCAAGGCCCTGACAGCCCACCACGCCATAGTCAGGATGGGCATCAAGGAACTCAACCTGACGCTCCAGTCTTTGCGGCTGGGAGATATCGTCGTGATCGAATATGGCCAGGTACTCTCCTTTTGCCAGCTCGACAAGCCTGTTGCGGGACGGAGAAATGCCCATGTTTTTCTCATTTACCACATAGACAATGCGCGGGTCTTTGTAGGACTCGATAATGGCCCGTCTCGGGTCATCAGGGCAGTCGTCAAGCAAAATGAATTCGAAATCCTCAAAGCTCTGACTGAGAATGCTTTCAATGGCTGTTCTTAGGTGAGCTTCGTCAGTGCGATAAACTGGAGTAAGTACCGATACTTTTGGCATGTGAGCACCTTCGTAGGACATCATAATTATGGAACACCATATCACATTACCGGCAGGAAATTGGCACTTAAGGCTGATTTGCAGGTTAAGTGCACAAAAAAAGGCGTCGCAGGACGCCTTTTAAGCCTGAGCTCCGGGCTCAGAATAATGTGCAGTTAAAGACAGTCAAGGTCAGTCTTTGACGCACTCGCGAGACAGAATGGTTGGGCCGCTGTGCTCGAGCTGATCAGGGTAATCAAGGGAGTAGTGCAGACCGCGTGACTCCTTTCGCTCCAGGGCGGAGAGCACTATGATTTCAGCCACCTGCAGCAGGTTGCGCAGTTCCAGCAGGTTTTTGGAAACCTTGAAGTTTGAGTAGTACTCACTGACCTCGCGCTTGAGCAGGTTGATACGGTGCAGAGCACGCTGCAGACGCTTGTTGGTGCGCACAATGCCCACGTAGTCCCACATCATAAGGCGCAGCTCATGCCAGTTATGGGTGATAACCACCTCTTCATCAGAGTCGGTAACGCGGCTTTCATCCCAGTCGGGAATATTGAGACTGACGATATAGTCGCTGTCATCAATGTCAAGGTGCCTGAGCATGTTGGCAGCAGCTGCATGGCCATAGACCACACATTCGAGCAGTGAGTTGGAGGCCAGACGGTTGGCGCCATGCAGGCCGGTATAGGCCACTTCACCTACAGCATAAAGTCCGAGAATATCTGTTCGGCCCTTGCTGTCTACCATTACGCCACCGCAGTTGAAGTGAGCTGCTGGAACAATTGGGATAGGCTGCTTTGTAATGTCCACACCTACCTTGAGGCAGCGCTCATAGATGGTAGGAAAGTGCTTTTTAACGAACTCAGACGGCTTGTGACTGATATTGAGGTACATGCAGTCAGCACCGGTCTTTTTCATCTCGTGGTCGATGGCTCGGGCCACAATATCACGTGGAGCCAGTTCACCTCTTTCATCATACTCAGGCATGAAACGGCTGCCGTCAGCACGCTCAAGGGTGGCACCTTCGCCGCGCAGAGCTTCGGTCAGCAGGAAGTTGCGGTCATCGGCATTAAACAGGGTGGTAGGATGGAACTGGTTGAATTCCATATTGGCTACACGGCAGCCGGCACGCCATGCCATGGCAATACCGTCACCGGAGCTGACTTCAGGATTGCAGGTGTACTGATAGACCTTGGAGGCGCCGCCGCTGCACAGGGCTACATAGCGTGCCTTGATGGTCTCGACATGGTCGGTCTCTTCATTGAGTACATAAGCACCGAGGACACGGTTGCCTGGCAGGTTGAGTTTCTTGGTGGTGATGAGATCGATGGCGTAGCGGTTTTCCAGAATGGTTATGTTCGGATTTTCGCGGGCGCGGGCTACGAGGGTTTCCTGAATGGAGCGGCCAGTGTGGTCTTCGGCATGGAAGATACGTCTGTTTGAATGGCCGCCTTCGCGGTGGAGGTGATATGGGGACTGCTCTTCTCCGGCAGGTTCTTCCTTCATGTCAAAAGGAACGCCGGCATCAATGAGCCACTGGATTGAGTCGTGGGCATGTTCGGCAACGTAGCGGACTACGTTTTCATCACAGAGGAATGAGCCTGCAACACAGGTGTCCTTGACATGATTTTCAATCGAGTCCTCATCATCCTTGATGTTGTAGACTCCGGCAATGCCGCCCTGAGCATAGTTGGTCGATCCTGCGCAAACATCTGCTTTTGAAAGAACGATAACCTTTGCCTTTTTAGCAATACCCAAGGCCAGGGTAAGTCCTGCGGCACCACTTCCAATGATGAGGCAGTCTGTTGAAAATTCCATAGGTCCGACCCCCTATTGTTTCAGATTGTTCAGCTCAGGTGACACTTTCGTCTTCAGGCTGAGCCTGTGCAGCGATATTACTGCTGATGTGATTGTAGATCCCTGGTGGATCTGTGGGCAAAATTAATACAGATTTGCACCAGATTGAACCTGATTATAAAACCGGCCGTTTATAAACATCAGTGCCGGACAGGTGTTTTGTATGCCTTATGCGGTGATTTTTGCTGTTTTACAGTAAAAGGGCAAGTCTACGGGGCTGCAGGGGTACATTTCTTACAGATAATGCATTTGTTTTATAATGGCTGTCCCGGTGCATCTGGTTAACACTTGCCAGACCGGCTCTGCCCTGATTTGATGCACGTGCATGGGCACGCTAGCATGCCGACAAAGGCCCATCCAGTAAGGCTTTGTTCACGGCATAATCATTTTGGGAACTTTTGGGGAACTTAACTGCAACCCTCATGTCTAAACACTTGAATCACAATGTTGGAAGGCCATTATGACGATAAACAAAGATCTGGAAGATCCTGCAGCCGCCAGTGATCATGCTATCGTCGAAATGGTGCAGCAAGGCAATAAAGAGGCCTACAACATACTTGTGCTCAGGTATCAGCATAAGGTGTGCGAAGTTGCTTTCCGTTACGTGCACAATCATGTTGATGCCAACGATGTGGCACAGGAAGCTTTTATCAGGGCTTACAGAGCTCTGGGAAACTTCAGGGGCGAGAGCTCCTTTTATACCTGGCTTTACCGTATTGTCTGCAATACGGCCAAGTCCTATCTGGAGCAGAATCAGAAGCATCGTATGACACTTGATGTCGACGATCCTGATTTTGACAACCAGCAGGTTTCCCGGGGGCTTCTGACCAATGCAGAGAGTCCTGACAGTCTTATTGAATCAGATGAGCTGCACGATCTGATTATTCAGGCAATGAACGAACTGCCTGAGGAATTAAAACGAGCCATTCTGCTGAGAGAAGTAGAGGAGCTGTCGTATGAGGAAATTGCCTCATTGATGGACACTCCAAAAGGTACTGTAAGATCGCGTATTTTCCGCGCCCGTCAGTACATAGAAGAAAAGATGGCTCAGTTTTCACAAGGAAATTAGCTGGAGCATTTTATGCAAAACCTTTCATCAAAAACTAACGAGCATCTTCAGAACGCCTCGGATCTTTTTGATGGACGTTGCCATCAGCAGTCATCCGGGATGACTGAACTGCTCTCCTCAGATGAGGTCAAGTCTCATCTCAAAAACTGGGCATTAATCAGAAGCTCCTTACGTAATGAGCTGCCTGAAAAGATCGACCTTAACTTTTCTGACAAGGTCATGGCCGCCATTGCAAAGGAAGACATGGAAAAGGCCTGGGTTCCTCCATACGACGACACAGCCGATCTGCCTTCCTCACTCAGGGTTTCCTTTAACAGCGCTGCTGACATATCAGGCGCTCAGGACAGTGCTGAGGGTGCTGCAGCCGCATCAACCCGTCCTTTACTGCGCATGCTCAATCTCAAGAAGGCCGGTGTTTTCGCCTCTCAGATTGCCATTGCTGCAACCGTTGCTTCCGTAGCCGTCATCGGACTGCAGACCTACAATGCCTCATCCCCTGTCATGGAGAGCGTTGCCTCTACTGCCGCCACCAATGTCGGTCCTGTTGTTGGTCTGAGCCTTGCCAGCTATCAGAACAGCGACAATGAGATGATGATCAATCTCGACGCTGTCCAGGAAAATGGCGAAATGATCGCCCCTGGCTATCAGGCTGATCTCAAGCAGAAGCAGAAAGAAGAGCTTGATAAGATCAATGTCTATGTAAGAGGTTATGTTCTGGACACAGCCTCCAACAAGTAAGCTTCAAACAGTTACTTGCTGAACAAAAAAGCCTGCTTTCCTGACGGAATGCAGGTTTTTTTATGCCCTTTTCAAACCGGCTGCGTCCCGCGCCCCGATCTGAACCTGCCAGGACGCAGCGCGCTGCCTGGCCGCCATGGCCGGCCTTGCCAGCCCGATGCCGGCCAGGCATGCCCTGGCGGCCTGCTTGCTGACTTTGCGCAGCTGCTGTGCTCATTCATGACAAGGCAGTCAGACAATGTCTGTTTCATAAGATAGAATAAGATGGTGCTGCATTCATGCAGTTGCGCGATCCGGATACTGGAGTGCAGCTGTGTCCTGCAGCTGGACTGCCACACAATGGTAATAACAGTGCTGCAGAGCAGCCGCAAAATGGTGATCTTATGAAGCTCAAATCTGTTTTGGTACTTTCTGCGCTCTCAGGCATGCTGATGTCCTCAGCTGCCATGGCAGAAACGAGATCGGCCGGCCTGAATCTGCTGCAGGGGCCTGCCTGGGGCAGTGCGCCGGTCAGGGCACTGGAAGACAGTGGCGATGCCACTTTGCAGTGTATGGATTCTTTCAATGAGAGCAGAGACAAGGTTCAGTCAGCAACCACCCAGTCAGTAATCATTTTTTCAGGCTCCAACAATGTCATTGCGCCTTATATCACTCTGCAGAGCAATGGCCTCAACGGCAAGCACTATGTGCTCTGGCAAAGCCTCAACGGTGAAGTGCGCGGCTATGCCCTGCGTGATGGCAAAGGCTTTGATTATGCCAACAGTGCCGGCAGCTCTCATCCTCTTACCTGGCATCCTACCCTGATCTGGGACAATCTTTTTGGCAGCCGCAAGGAGCTTAAGAACTATTCCTGTGTGCTGACCGGCCGTACCCGTGTTATGGGCAGAGGTGTAAGTCTTATCCGTCTTATTCCTCAGGAGGGTCTGAGATATTCATTTATCCTGGCCAAGGAAGATGAATCTGACTTTCCTATTGAGCTGACCATTGTAGACAGCAAGGGAACGGTTTCAGGAAGACTTACCACCATGGACAGCCGCATTATTGGCGGCATTGATTTTCCAATTGCCGATGCCGTTTTTGACAAGGCCGAAAAGGGAGAGGCTGATTTTGAGGCGCGCCGATCATCCGTAAGGCATGATAAAAACGACAGCAGGGACGAAAATGACAGCTCCATAACAGCCCGGCAGTCAGGCCAGACTGCCAGCATGCTGGCAGACAGCGTCCAGCTCAGCACCCCGCCCTGTGCCGATGGCGATGACAAGTGTAAGCAGACAACCGGAGCGGAAAGCGCTCTTGCCGGTGGCGCTCTGAGTACAGATACCACAAGTCAGGCCGGCGCCTCACTTAATGCCTCAGGCAGAGATGGCCGTCTTGCTGCCTCAGCTGACAAGAAGCAGACTGATATTCCGCACAACCGCAAAAAAATCTGGCAAGAGCTTAGTATCCCTGATGTCTATACTCTGGCCTCAACAGGTGACTATCCCGAGGGCGGCCCGGAGTGCATTTATCAGGAGTTCTCCGATGGTCTGACTTCATTTCGAGTTTATCGCAACAAGCGAAGCTCTATTTTCTACCCTGTCTTAAGCAATGGCACCCTGACCATTGTCAGAAAGAACAGCTCCTCGCATGAGTATTCTGTTGTGGGCGAAGTTCCTGTAAGTCTTGCCGAATACGTCCTCAAGCGCATTCATGACTGAAAGACGGACATATAGCGCCCCTGAGCCAGCCCCGTAAGGCGGGCATGACTGAGCCAGCACGGTAAGGCGGGCATGACACAATGCGGCCATGCTGCTGTGCCGCCCGCCCGGCCGGCTTGCCTTACTGGGCGTGCATGATTTCGGGGAATGCAAGGGTTAATTTCAAAAGGTATGTTCAGTGAGCACCAAGTACTTTGTAATCAGTCTTAAGAAGTCAGTTGAAAGACGAGCAAGCATCTCTTCAATTCTGTCCAGTCAGGGCGTGGATTTTGAAATCTTTGACGCCACTTATGGCAAGGAGATGACTCCTGAGGAGCAGGCTCTGTTTCACAGCGGATCCGATCCTGTCCTGAACATGAAGGCAGGCCGCAGTGTGTCCATTGGCGGCTCTCTTTCGCCAGCTGAAAAGGGCTGCGCTCTGTCGCACCTGAGACTGTATCAGCACATCCTTGATCAGGGCCTTGAGCATGCCGTCATTATGGAAGATGATGTCCAGCCTCATCCTGATGCCTTTGAGGCTGTAGCCAGAGTGGACTGCATCAAAGAGTCATGGGATGTCATCAACTTCTCCTCAGATTACGGCATTCGCAGTCTGCCAGGAGCCCGCAAATACTTCTTCAGGGAGGATAAGAACTTCTACTTCCAGCGTCTGGGCATGCGCAACGATGTACTTGATGCCATCTTCAATACCAGGCGTATTGTACTGTTCAACATGATGTACATAGTTACTGCATCAGCATGTCGCAAACTGCTGGAAATTGGCTATCCTGTGCGCTTGCCAGCGGATTATCTTAATGGCATTATTGCCTGGAATAATTTAAAAACCTTTGCGGTTTTTCCGCATAATCACTTCTATGCTGAGCCGGTTTTCGAATCAACCATTGGTGATCGCGCTGACCATAAAATTACCCGTCTTTAGTCCTGAAAAGATCTTCAGCTCCGGTAATCATCAAGCCTGTGCCACGCCAGTCATAGGGAGCAATTAACAGTTTAAGGAGATTTCGGTGAGTGCCAGGTACTTTGTAATCAGTCTTAAGAAGTCTGCAGACAGGCGTGAAAACATCTCGTCTGTGCTCAGAGCACATGGTGTGAACTTTGAAATCTTTGATGCCTCATACGGGGTTGAGCTTACAGACCAGGAGCGGGCTCTGTTTTCCAATGAGGATCATTGCGACCTCCACCTGATCAACGGCACCACAGTCAGGGTGGCCGATCAGCTGACTCCATCTGAAATGGGCTGCGCCCTGTCGCATCTGAGACTGTATCAGCACATTATTGACCAGGGGCTTGAGTATGCTGTCGTCATGGAGGACGATGCCCAGCCGCATCCAGATGTCTTTGAGGCCATTGAACATCTTGACTGCATCACAGAGCCATGGGACATAGTCAACTTCAGCGAAGATCACAACGGTATCAAATCTCTGCCTCTTGCCCGCAGGTATTATTTCCGCGACGACAAAAGCTTCTATTTCCGCCGTCTGGGAATGCGCAATGATTATCTTGATGCCCGCGTCAATGCCCGTCATCTGGTGGCCGTCACTGCCCTGTATGTGATAACTGCCAAAGCCTGCCGCAGGCTTATTGAGCTTGGCTATCCTGTAAGACTGCCGTCTGACTATCTGTCAGGCATGATTGGCTTTAAGGAACTGTAAGCAATTAAATTGATCTTTTAAAACCATTGATTCGATAGTTCCAGAGAGGAAATGGCCCAATGGGTTCCATGTCTATCGATTTCATCTGGGCATCACTGATTTTGATGCCTGTTTCATAGCTGTTGAAATCTGGTACGCACTTTACTGTGAGACCAGTTGTTGTTTTGGTAGAACCAATAAG